>JAJQHQ010000075.1 GCA_021199655.1 Lachnospiraceae bacterium
CATTATAAGCGGGGAGTATCAGAACTACTATGAGAAGATGTACGCTAACCGGTAAAGCAGGTAAGGAGAAAGTGATGAAAGTATTTGTAACAGGTGTCGGAGGTCAGCTCGGACATGATGTGATGAATGAATTATATAAACGTGGCCATGAGGGTATTGGTTCCGATGTCGCAGAAAACTATTTCGGTGTTGCTGACGGTTCTGCTGTGACCACGGCTCCTTATGTGTCTTTGGATATTACAGATGTCTCAGTTGTTGATAAGACAATCACTGAAGTCAATCCGGATGTGGTGATCCACTGCGCTGCGTGGACAGCTGTGGACATGGCTGAAGATGATGACAAAGTTGAGAGGGTACGAGCAGTCAATGCTAACGGCACGAAGAATATCGCAGAGATCTGCAAGAAGCTTGACTGCAAGATGGTTTATATCAGTACCGACTATGTGTTCGATGGGCAGGGAACAGAGCCATGGCAACCAGACTGCAAGGACTACAAACCGCTCAATGTCTATGGTCAAACGAAACTTGAGGGCGAGCTTGCAGTTTCGTCAACACTGGATAAGTACTTCATTGTCCGCATTGCCTGGGTGTTTGGTCTTAACGGTAAGAACTTCATCAAGACGATGCTGAACGTCGGAAAGACGCACGACACAGTTCGAGTGGTCAATGATCAGATCGGGACACCGACCTATACATATGATTTGGCTAGATTGTTGGTCGATATGGTAGAGACTGAAAAGTATGGCTGTTATCACGCCACAAATGAGGGCGGGTACATCAGCTGGTATGACTTCACAAAAGAAATTTATAGACAAGCTGGTTATACGACGGAAGTTATTCCTGTGACCACAGAGGAGTATGGGTTAAGCAAGGCCGCACGTCCATTCAACAGCCGATTAGATAAGAGCAAGCTGGTGGAAGCAGGATTTGAGCCTTTGCCCACTTGGCAGGATGCGGTGAGCAGGTATTTGAAAGAGATTGAGTATTGAGAAAATTGCAATAGATGAGGTGTGGAGAGTAATGGGACAGATTAAAGTAACGAAGGCACCAATAGAGGGTTTGTATGTGATAGAGCCAACTGTTCACGGTGACAGCAGAGGCTATTTCGTGGAGACATATAACCAGAATGATATGCATGAAGCAGGACTGGATATGGTATTTGTCCAAGACAACCAGTCCATGTCAACCAAAGGTGTTCTGAGAGGATTGCACTTCCAGAAGCAGTACCCACAGGGCAAGCTGGTGCGTGTTATCAAGGGCAGCGTCTTTGATGTGGCTGTGGATTTGAGAAGCAACAGCAAGACATATGGTCAGTGGTATGGAGTAGAACTGAATGCTGAGAACATGAAGCAGTTCTATATATCAGAGGGATTTGCACACGGCTTTCTGGTTCTCTCTGATGTTGCAGAGTTTTGCTACAAGTGTACAGATTTCTATCATCCCGGAGACGAAGGTGGCATGGCTTGGAATGACCCGGAGATAGGTATTGAATGGCCGGGTGTAGTTGGAAAGTATCAGGGAACAGCAAGTGCTGAAGGATATAGGTTAGAGAGTGGCGAGTGCCTGAATCTTAGCGATAAGGATCAGAAGTGGCTTGGACTGAAGGATACATTTAAGTTTTAACAAGAATGGGGATAAATATGGCACAGGATGTTCAGCACGTCTTTTTGGTGGGCGCAAAGAGTCTTGGTGCTTATGGTGGATATGAGACATTCATTAATAAGCTAACCGAATATCACCAGAATAATGAGAAAATTAAATATCATGTGGCATGCAAAGCAAATGGGGACGGCAGCATGGATCCAAGCAAGACAGATGGGGCTGCTATAGTTTCTGACCATGAATTTGTTTATCATAACGCAAACTGCATTCAGATACATATTCCCGAAATTTTGGGTCCGGCACAGGCGATTTACTATGACGTTGCGGCGTTGAGGGCATGTTGCGATTACATCAAGAAGAATAATATTCCACATCCTATAGTGTATATAATGGCATGCAGGATTGGTCCATTTATAGGTCACTATTACAAGAAAATTCATAAGCTAGGTGGACAGATTTTTCTAAATCCGGATGGACATGAATGGATGAGAGCAAAATGGAGCAAGCCAGTTCGTAGGTATTGGAAATTGTCTGAACATAGAATGGTTAAGTACAGTGATCTTGCAGTTTGTGATTCCATAACGATTGAGAAATATATACATGAGAGTTATGACGGAAAGGGAATTAAAGGGCGAAATCCGAAAACGACGTTTATAGCTTACGGAGCTGAAACCAGAAAGAGCAAATTGTCCGATGACGACCAAAAACTATTGGATTGGTATAAAGAAAAAGGATTATCGGCGAAAGGGTATTATCTTGTTGTCGGTAGGTTTGTTCCCGAAAATAATTATGAGACTATGATACGCGAGTTCATGAAAAGCTCTTCAAAAAGAGATTTCGCTATTATAACTACACATAATGATGTGTTGCTAGAAAAGATTGAAGATGAATTTCATTTTAAATCAGATAAGCGGATAAAATTTGTAGGAACCGTATATGACGAAGAATTATTGATGAAGATCCGAGAAAATGCTTATGGGTATTTGCATGGACATGAGGTTGGAGGAACAAATCCAAGTCTGCTGGAAGCACTAGGAAGTACAGAATTAAATCTATTACTTGATGTTGGTTTTAATTCTGAGGTTGCTGACGATGGTGCTTTATATTGGAACAAGGAAGAGGGAAATCTAGCTTCATTGATTAATAAAGTTGATTCAATGCGTGAGAGCGAAATAGCGGTACTTGGACAGAAGGCACATCAGAGGATTAGGCAGTTGTATAATTGGGAATACATATGTAATGAATATGAAGAGATATGGTTAGATGATAGTCAATGAGGAAGAGTAAGAATAACAATAACAATAGCTGCGACATGAGGTGCTGATACATGAATATTATAAATTTGGCTAGGAGTACAGTAAAAACAATTTATATAAATTTAAGAATATTTCCTTTTTTTAAAGCTGTCCGCTTCCCTATAGTTGCTTCATATGATGTAATTTTTGAGGGCTGTAGAAAGAATTGTATTGAATTACTTGATGATACAGTCAAGTTTGCATCTATTAAGGTGGGATTTTACGATGGAACAGGGCATATGGCAAAAGATAAGAACACAGTTATAAGTATTGATAGAAACTGTACCCTCAAAGTTGGCCATGACGTTACAATTGCTAAAGGAAGTATTATCCGTATATCTTCGGGGGGGGTATTAGTATAGGGAATGGGTTTAAAGGCGGCCCTAATTTGCATATCTTTGCCCAAAAGAAAATAACAATTGAATCTGGATGCTTGGTTGGATGGAATGTAACTTTGATGGATAGAGATGGGCATAATATATATGATTTAAATGGTACTCATATTAACCCCAATAATGATGTTTATATCGGGTCAAATGTGTGGCTTTGTTCATATTGTTCTATTTTAAAGGGAAGCAAGGTTGGAGAGAATTCAATCGTAGGATATGGTGCTATAGTGTCCAATGATTTTAAAGAGGGGAATATAATTGTTGCTGGGATTCCAGCAAAATGTGTTAGAAGTAAAGTGAATTGGACTATATAATAGCAAATTTCTTGATCCGCAATGAAAGGAGAACCAAATATAGGTGTCTACATCAAAAAGCAATAGACTATTATTCTAAAAAAATGAAACATTCCACATGATAATACCACATATCAAAAGAGCTAATTTGCTGTAGATACTTTTTGATAATTATGTGTTAATGGAGGGAATATGGGTATATATATATCGGAAAAAACCATATATAAAGCGGTGATTTGGAGTTTCTTTTTAATGGAAACTATTACGTTGCAATTGTTTGGCGGAAGCTTTCGTATTTACTTTATTTTTTCACTTCTAACGATATTTATATTGCTTCCAAATGTTAAATATCTTAATGGAAATATTATAATCGCAAGCGTAGCATACATCATGGCATTATTTATATCAACAATTTTTTCGGATTCAGTAAGTGGCGCATTTACGAATACTTGTTCAAATATTTTATATATTTGTACAGCATATGCGATATGCTTAATGATGGTAGCAGGAATTTTTGAAGCTAATGAAATTCAAGAAACTCTGTGCAATATATTATTATTTATCATTATATTCGGATTGATACAATATATCATTTATTATACAACAGGGATTAGTCTATTGAAAGGAATATCAGAAGGACAAATATCAGGGGTAAGTAATGAGCCAAATGGACATGGAAAGATTGTGGGAATGGCTTTAGCTTTTTCATTTCCAGCATTAGTAAGGATGGAACCAGGAAGATGTAAGCAGAAATACAAGTTACTGTTTACCTTGTCGGCACTCACAATGATTATTTCGATTGCTCGAAATGTATTATATTCAATAATTGTGACAGCTATTATTATGTTTTGTTATTACATGCCCAAAAGAAATGTGAGAAACCAACTAATAAAGATATTATTCGTATGCGGAGTACTAGTAGGTGTTGCTGTATTTTTGATTAATTCCGGGGTTTTAAGGCTTGGTGAATGGAGTACTGAAAAGCTACAAAATCTGTTTATAACTAATATAGATGATGTGTTAGATGATGGTTCGGGTAGTTTCAGACTTCCAGCTCTTATGGCAAGCATAGATTCTTGGCTAGAATCAGTAAAGACCTTTTTAGTAGGACATGGGCCTGGACAGGCATATGCATTAATTAATGGCTATTATTATACAAGGGTTGCAGGAAACGGCATTTTGGCCGGACTTCCTGGTACCGGTATAATTGGAGAAATACCTTATGTTGCAATGCTAATACTCCCCATAATTTATGCAAAAAAACTATCCAACATTTTAAATTTTATAGAATCAGATGCAAGTGATGTATCTTTCTCTGAACAAGTAATGGCAATTGGAATTTATGTATTTGTGCTGGACTTTATTTCTAGTGCGTTTTATTTTGCAGTAATGTGGACTGTTGTTGCACTTGGTTTTTATTGTGAAACCGAATACAGGAGGATACTAAATTCCGAGATGGATTGAAAGGGTATGTTTATGAAATTGGTAACAGTTTGTATATGCGTTTATAATGGCGAAAAATATATAATTGAAACACTAGAAAGCATAACGAAACAAACATATAAAGATTTTGATTTGCTCATTGTGGATGATGCGTCAACGGATAATGGAATTAAAATTGCAGAAAAGTTTCTTGCTGAAAGAGCAGAATTCTCTTGGTCAATATATCATTTAAAAGAAAATGGGGGATTAGCACGGGCAAGAAGATTTGCGGAGGAACATATCAATACAAAATATATTATGTTTTTTGACGCAGATGATATCATGCTTCCTAATATGTTAGAGAGACTTGTTTTTGAAATCAATGGCGATGACGATTTAATTGCCGTAGGGTGTTACTTGGATTACATAGATGCAGAAGGAAAAAAATTAGTTGGGGGCCTTTATATTGGAGCCAAAACGAAAGAAGAGTTCTTTGAAAAAGCTAAAGCTGAAAAATTGATATTTATGCATCCAAGTACTATTTTTGATAGAGAAGCAGCACTTAGTGTCGGAGGGCGAAACGTATCAGGGTTTCCAGAAGGAAAGCCATACTATCAGGATATGTGTGAAGACTGCGATTTATGGACACGCATGTCTGATCTTTATATTAATGGAAAAGCTATGATAGTTATTCCAGAAGTCCTTGCATATTATAGAAAAATGGATAATACCATGTCGACAAACACAAGAGCGATGAAGTTAAGGATGTTGCATATAAAAAGAAATCTGAAACTACGACGTCAAGGAAAGCCGGAGATCGCATTTATAAATTTTGAAAATACACTGTCAAAAAAAGGAAAACAGGAGGCTTAACCACGAATGTAAAGCAACAGATGCGTTTCGTAAATTTGGTTTTTCTATGGTTAGAAAGGAATATTTACGCGGCGTGTTTTGGCTGACTACTGCTTTTGTATCATCTCCAAAGTATGTTACAGACAAAATAAAACCTTTATGTTCTAAGCTGTTCCAAATGGGGGGGACAAAATGAGCTTTTTAAAAGATGTATTTTCAATGTTAAACTCTAATTATAATTACGCTGTACTCCGTAATTGGGAGGGGTTACCAGATCGTTGTAGCAGCAGGGATATAGATATTATATTAGATAGAAAGAGTTACAAATGTGTCGAAAAAGATATTATCGAGATCGCTAAGAAGAATACCATGATGTTGATTCAGAGGTTTAAAAGCGAAAGATTTAACACGTTGATATTTGCGAATGCAAAAAGACATGAAATTATACAATTAGACTTTTTCTTTCATTGTTCTTTCCATGGAATTATACTAATGGACACTCAAACAATGCTTCAGGAGAGAATTATTGAAGATGAAATTTATCATGTTGACAAAGCTGTGGAATTTCTTGACAAATTTTTATTTAATATCTCTTGCGGTGAGCAATACCCTGAAAAGTATTGCAAGGTTAAAGAAGAAGCCAAAACAAACGAACGAGTTAAAAAAATTCTATTTGAAGTATTCGGCTGTGATAATATTGAAACAATTGAAAGCGAAAAAACTTATAGTTTACGAAAAAAAGCCAATGCGCATAGTGTACATGTAAGTTTAATCAATCATGTTGGAAATAAAATTAGATTTTTCGGTACAAATCTGAAAAACTGGATATTTCCACAGGGTATATCAGTAGGCTTTACTGGCGCAGATGGTGTTGGTAAAACAACAATTCTAAACTTACTTGTTGATGAGTTAGAGACAACATTTTCATCTGTAGATGTATTTCATTTCAGACCTTCTGTTTTTGCAAATTTGGGGGATGCACTTCATGATGTGGGTTTAAAAAAAGAGGTAGATCATGACTATAATAGACCTCATCGTGGAGGAAAGACAAATGTGATCAGTTCTTTATTTAGACTATTATATTATATTGCAGACTATATAATAGGATATTTCAGAAAAATAAGACATCTTATATATAGAAGACATGTAGTTATTTTTGATCGTTATTACACGGATATAATTACTGATAGTGAACGCAGTAAAATTTTTTTGCCCATAAAGTTTTTAAAAGCTATGCGTATTTTTGTACCAAAGCTTCGGTATAACTTCCTGATTACTGCAGATGAAAATAGAATTATTATGAGAAAACAGGAACTTGAAATTGAAGAAATAGATAAAATACAGGCAAATATTTCGAAGGTAGGAGAATTAAACGGCTATTATCTGATAAATAATAACGGGAGTGCAGAAGAAGCACTCGAAGAGGTACTTGGTATAATATACTCTGGACAAAACAGTAGGTATTTGAGGTGATTAGTAGGGTATGGAAAAATTAAAAATATTTGTATCTGCATATGCATGTGAACCAGGGAAAGGTTCTGAAATAGGTGTAGGCTGGCATTGGGTACTCGAGATGAGCAAGTATTTTGAACTTTGGGTATTAACCCGTGCAAACAATCAGATTCCTATTGATAATTATTTCGAAGATTATCCCAGTAACAAGGACAATATACATTGGATATATTTCGATTGCCCTGATTATATTAGACGATTTAAGCATCAGATGAAAGGCGTGAGATTTTACTACACGCTATGGGAGCTTATGTCGGATAATATTGTAAAAAAAACTATGGCCGGAAACAATATAGAGATTTTTCATTTGCTAACATATGGAAATTCAATTTGGTACGTGAGTAAGCATGGGCAAAGAAAATTTTTTATTTGGGGACCAACTGGAGGTGTAGACACAATCCCGCGAGATTTCTCTAAGCACTACGGATTTAAACAGAGATGTATAGAGGAAATTCGAAGAGTAATTGTAAGTTCGTTACGGCTCGCTCCGGGATTCTATAACAAATGTAAAAATGCTAATCTAATCTTTTGTAAATCACAGTCGATGAAGGATATAATACCAAAACGGCACCAATATAAAGCAGAGATATTCACAGATGTTGCAGTTGATCTGTCACCGGTTGAGACTCAAAATCATAAAAGCTATAGCAAAAAAATCATGTTCATCACAGTTGGACGACTAGATGGCTGGCGGGGGTTTGACTTGATTATTGAGTCATTTTCCCAATTGGCTATTAACAATCCAAAGATAGAACTGAAGATTATTGGCGATGGAGCGGAACGCAAACATTTAAAAAGACTTATTTCTGATGCGGGAATGGATAGGCAAATTATAATGACTGGCCAAGTATCAATGGATGAGTATAATAACGCCATGAAAGAGTGTGATGTCGTTGTCAATGCATGTCTTAAAGAGGGAGGGGTAACAAACGCCTTTGATTGTATGGCATGGGGAAAACCATTAATCTGTATTGATACAGGTGGATATACAAGAAATTTCGACTCGGAGTGCGCAATCATCATAGAAAAGAGTTCGAGAATAGAGACAATCAAAAAACTTCGAGACTCAATGCAGAAAGTTCTTGATTATGATTTAAGAAACAAAATGAGTGAAGCTATGCATAAACGTGCCAATGAGATAACTTGGGAGAAAAAAGGAAAGTTGATTCGTGACAGGATTGAAGATGCTTGGACGAACAGGAGCGAAGATAAGTAAATATGAATAGCATTGTAAAGAAATCATGCTCAAGGTCAAAGACTTGTTATGTTACATTTAGTAATCATGATGGAAAACAGTGGAGCATTCCACAAGCAGACTCTGGTATTGCGTTGGAGATATATGAGCCGTCTGGCATAAAAGGGAAAATTTTGAAAAGTTTTTTTCCTGTAATGAGTAAAAGCAAAAGCTTAATTGCATTTATAAATGGCCAGTATACATCTATTAACGTATCTTCAGAGATGAGCGCAATATTGGAATCATTTTATGGAAGAGAGTTTTGCGTTTCGATTTTCTGGGGGACTCCTTGTGTAGATCAGAAGATAACTGTGCAAATCTATAAAGCGGAAACAATTCTTGGCTATTGCAAAATTGGTTTCACGGAAAATGTATTCAATTTATTCAAAAATGAAAAGACAATATTAGATTATTTGAATAAGAAGATGGTGAAGAATGTACCTCAGTGCCTCGCTTTGAATGAACTACAAGATGGAGCACGCATGTTTGTCCAAACAACACAGAAGAAGAGTGGAGCGAAAGTTGATCATAGGTTCGGAACACGGCAAAAGTGTTTTTTGAAAATGCTGTTTGCATGTACAAAACAAAAGCTACACTACGAAGAAAGCGATTTTTCAAGGTCACTTATATTCTTGAAAAATAACATATATCTATTGCAGCCAAAGTACAGGAATATAATTTTAGACATGATAGATAGTATCAATGGAAGGCTTGCAAATACCATTGTAGAATGGGGAGTTTGCCATAGAGATTTTACTCCGTGGAACACATGCAATATAAACTCGGAGCTGTTTGTATTTGATTTTGAGTATGCGTATAAAACAGGACCATATGGAATTGACCGATGGCATTTTTACGTTCAAAGCTTATATTTTGAAAAGAAATATAGTATTAGACAGATTGCAAACCATTTCATGAGACATTTTTCAGATGAACAAAATGACAATGAATTTAAACAATATTTATTAGACATAATTTCGTTGTATATCCAACGAGGAACGGCAGAAGATATAAACTTTGCAAATGAAAGGGCAGAGTTGCTGTTTCTTACTTTTATAGATGGGAGTACAAATAAATGAAGGTTTTGGCGTTCTATTTACCACAGTATCATGAAATTCCAGAGAATAATCAATGGTGGGGGAAAGGGTTTACTGAATGGACAAATGTGAAAAAAGCAAAACCTATGGCTTTAAATCACTACCAGCCAAGAGTTCCTTTAAATAATAATTACTATTGTTTGCTTGACAAAGGAAATACAACATTTCATTGGCAGGTGGATTTGGCAAGAAAATATGGTGTATATGGTTTTTGTATGTATCACTATTGGTTTAATGGACATCTTTTACTTGAAAAGCCAATGGAGAAATGGCTAAAAGATAAAACGATACATTTCCCATTTTGCGTATGCTGGGCAAATGAAAAGTGGACAAATGGATGGGTCTCGAGTGAAAACCGCGTGTTGATAGACCATGATTTTTCAGATTATGATGACTGGGTGAACCATTTTAATTATCTTTTACCATTCTTCATGGATGAAAGATACATTCGAGTAGATGAGAAACCACTTGTGGGTCTTTATGTTCCGGATCTGATGGGTAAATATTTGGAGCCTTTTATCAAATGCTGGAGGGAATTGGCATTAGAGAATGGATTACCAGGGCTTACATTTTTCTACCAAAGTGTAAAATCATACATGACTCCAGGATTTCAAAAACAGTTATTTGATTATGGGGTAGAGTTTCAACCGGGCTTTACAAGATATGGTCCTGCTGCTGGCGAAAAAAAAGCTGGAGATGTTATAAATGACAGTCTTGTCAAGGTATCACATTTCCTGCAAAAGCATTTACATATTTATTTGCACTGTAAGAGGAAGCAGGCAGAAACATTGTCGTATGATGACATGTGGAACAAAGTATTACAGGATGGACCATACGAAAGCAATATGTTCCCAGGGGCTTTTGTTGACTGGGACAATACCTGTCGAAAACATGAATCAGGTAGCTATTTTACAGAAGCTACACCTGAAAAATTCGAAAAATACATGACAAAACAGATTCAGAGGGCTAGGGATATCTATAAAAAGGAATATCTTTTCTTATTTGCTTGGAATGAGTGGGGTGAGTGTGGGTATATGGAGCCGGATTCGAAGTTTGCCTATGGGTACCTTGAGGCATTAAAAAAGGCGCTTGAGGCGAACAACGAATTCCCAGAATGGGAGGTCTAGAATGGGCTTACGATATGACATTACAATTAGAATAAAACAAGAGATTCTTAATAATAAATGGAGAAAGAGAAACCAACATAATTTCACAACAATAAAAACCATATTTCCAATAGATAAAGTAACTGTTGGAAAAGGAACGTATGGTTCTTTGGATATAGAGTTATATGAAGAGAAATCCAATACATATGTTGAAATTGGAAATTTTTGTTCTATAGCCAGAAATGTTAGATTTATAGCGGATGGAGGCCACAATATTAGCAATGCAAGCAGTTATCCATTTAAAGTAAGATATCTTTCTGAAAAGTCTGAAGCTATTGCAAAAGGACCTATTATCGTTGGTGATGATGTATGGATTGGAGAGAGTTCCATAATACTTTCAGGTGTTACTATCGGACAAGGAGCTGTCATTGCGGCCGGGAGTGTTGTTACAAAAGATGTCCCCCCCATATGCTGTTTATGGCGGTGGTCGTATTCTAAAATATCGGTTTAATCAAAATATAATCGAGAAGATGGTTATGTTTAATTATTCTGCCCTAACAGATACAGATATTGCGACATCTGCGAAAGTGTTTTATATGCCACCTGAGGATTTTATAAAAACAGACTTTTATAATGAACATTTAAGAGGAGAATGACAGATGGATACCAAAAACTATGATGCTGTAGATATTTCAAAATTAATACTTAGCCTTATGGTTGTTGCTTTGCATACTTCTTTTCTTGAAGGCTTTGCTAATCCTATACTAAGATTAGCTGTACCGATTTTTTTCATTTATTCAGGTTTCTTTTTCTTTTATAAAGATAGCCAAGTTAATGAAGAGAACAAGCCCTTAAAAAAACTGGTTGTACGAAATGTAAAATTATATGCAGCTTGGTTTCTTGTCTTGCTTTTGCCAACGAATTACCTCAAGAGTTATTTTGACTCTGTGGGGGGGTGAAAGTAACTCTATTACTTAAGGATTTTTTTCTGGGTTCGACATGGCCTACTTCATGGTATATTATGGCGACAGTCATAGGGATTATTGCTATCAGATTTCTAAATAAGTATCTGAATGATGCCATTATTTTTGCCGTTGCATTACTATTTTATTTGATTTGCCTGTTTTCAACAAATTATAGTTTTATGGTTGAAGAAGGGGGTGCTGTAAAAAAGCTGATTGATCTTTTGGGGGCACCGCAGAATAATTTTTGCGTAAGTTTGATTTGGCTTATGTGCGGGAAAACGGTAGCAAAATATAGACTACATGAAAAGTGGAAAACTAGAAGCATACTAATTGGTTTGACAGTTGCATTGTCATTATTACTTATAGAACACTTTGAGCTAAAAATATTTGGAGTTTGGTCCGATACGCTAAATGACTGTTATATTTTCTCTGTTCCTGTGGCATTTTTAATTGCTATATCTATTCTGTCACGAAATGATGTGATCAAGAATGGAATGCTTTTGAGAAGGATGAGTACCGTTATTTATTGCTCGCATTTCTTTATTGCAATTTTTGTGAAAAAATTAGTACTTATTCTCCAAGTACCAAATCTCCTAAACTGTACGGTGTATTTTATAACTGTAATAATTTGTGTTGTGTTAGCTTATACCGTTGTATATGTTGGAAAATATATTAAGGTTTTACGGCTTTTATACTGAAGATTTGATGGTTTAATGTTTATAACTTGTAGAGGTGATTAATTATGTCGGAGATAATCCTATCGATTACGATACCTACATTTAATAGATGCAATGAACTAAAGAAAAACTTGGCTGCAATTTATCCGCAGATTCAAAATAGGAATGTCGAGCTTATTGTTTCAGATAATGCATCTACTGACGGAACAGAAGAATATATGAAAGATTTTACAAGAGAACACCCTGAGGTTAGATACTATAGAAACAACAATAATCTTGGATTTGATGGAAATTTCATGAAATGCTTTCAATATGCAAGTGGAAAATATATTTATATTTTAGGAGATGATGATTATTTACAACCAGGGGCTGTTGAAAGCATCATCGAGGGTTTAAGGCTTGATCCTATTGTTCTTTTTATAAATCGCGATAAGATTGGCAAGAAGGCAGAGAAGAAAAGCATTCGGTCTGAAATGTTACCTGATTGCAATTATATTATCAAAGATAAAAATATCGCACTAAAAGAAGTAGGGGTTAATATCACATTTATTTCCACATTAATTATCAGAAATGAGTTCATTGAGGATTACACAAACTTAGAGAACTACTTTGGCTCATATTTTATTTTTGCTTACGGAGTATTTCAAACCATGAACAGAGAAGGGATATATGTTATTAACACTTTTGACTGTATTCACCCTTCTGCCAATGATAAAGTATCATATGATTTGTATTATGTTTGGTTTGAAAGCTATCGCAAATTGCTTTTTGAAGGTGGTAAGTTAGGCGGAATTAATGAATCAACTATTGTTGAAGTATATCGTACTTCTCTAAAAAAATCCTTATTTTGGTTTGTATGTCATTTTCGAAATTCATGCGATAATGCTTATACGTGGAATGAAAGTTATTTGCGTAAAAATGTAAAACAATTCAAAGATATATATTGGGTGTATTTTCTTTTATTAAAATGTCCGAAACCGTTCCTTAAGGTCTACTACCAACTTGGGAGGGTCTATTTCCGGTTTTTATGTAGAAAGTGATGATGACAATGCGTGCAGGTATAAAAAAGAACACTATATACAATATGATTAAAACGTTTTCTCAAGTAATTTTCCCGCTGATTACGTTCCCATATATTACAAGAACGTTGCTTGCAGAAAATGTTGGTAAAATTAATTTTGGATCTTCGATAGTAAGCTATTTTTCACTTATGGCGAGTCTGGGTATTTCAACTTACGCAATTAGAGAGTGCTCGAAAAGGAGAGAAAACAAGGAAGAACTATCTAATATTGCTAGCCAGCTATTTAGCATCAATATGATCATGACTTTTTGCTCATATACTTTGCTTGGAATTACGCTTCTTTTTGCAAAACCCCTACAAGATTATCGGTTACTGATTAGCATCCAAAGTTTATCTATCGTATGTACAACACTTGGAGCAGATTGGTTAAATTCTGCTATGGAGGATTTTAAATATATATCTATAAGAACAATGATTTTTCAAATATTTTCGTTAGCTTTAATGTTTCTTTTTGTCCGTGAAACTGGCGACTATTATAAATATGCGGGAATTGTTGTCCTTTCCTCTGGTGGAGCAAGCTTAGTTAATATTTTTTATAGGAGAAAATTCTGCAAAATTAGATTTACAACGCATGTCCATTTTATGGCGCATGTGAAATCTATTGTTACAATGTTTGTCTTGCTTTTGTCCCAAAATATTTTCCTCAGTTCTGATCAAACTATTTTAGGTTTATTTTGTGGAGATGTAGAAGTCGGATTATATAGTACTGCTGTTAAAATTTATAATATAGTTAACACGGTTATTGCTTCCATTGCTTACGTTGTTATGCCCAAGATGTCTAATCTTTTCGCAAAAAAAGAATACGAAGAAATTAATAAACTTTATCTATATTCTGGACAATTTATTATCATTTTGGGTTTACCATGTATTTTTGGCTTAAACCTTTTAAGCTATGAAATTATATACATTATTGGAGGGGTAGAATTTCTTGGAGCTGTTCCAGTGCTTAGAATACTCTCTGTATCTTTGATATTAATGTTTATTACTGGACTGATCGGTAACATTATTTTGCTTCCTTCAGGAAATGAAAAGTATTTTTTGTATGGTTGCGTAGTTGCAGCAGTTATCAACATTATTACAAATATTATTTTTATCCCTCGTTTTGGAAGTATTGCGGCTGCTTGTACTACATTGGTTTCACATTTTGTTGTTATGGCTATTTCTGCATTTTTTGCTGATAAAAATGCCAAAATATTCTCATTTGCGAGATTTTTGCCTGACGCTTTAAGTGGCTGTGTAATTATGAGCATTGCAGTTCTATTAATTAGTTGTATTATTGACAATATATATATACGTACATTTGTAGCTGTTTTTATTGGCGCTGTTATTTATTTTATAGTTTTGTTTTTTAGAAAGAATAGCCTTGTTTGCGATGCATTTTATTCTGTTTATAATAAAATTAAAGGGAGAAAGTAGATGAAAGTCGTAATTTTAGCTGGTGGCTTTGGAACGAGGATTTCTGAGGAGTCGCATTTAAAGCCCAAGCCAATGATAGAAATCGGTGGCAAACCAATCATGTGGCATATTATGAAGGAATACTCCTACTATGGATTCAATGAATTTATCATTTGTGCTGGGTATAAACAGGAAGTTATCAAGGAGTGGTTCTCTGATTATTTCCTACACAACAGCGATATAACTTTCGATTTCACCAGCGGTAAGAATGACATGATTGTCCATAATCAGCACTGTGAGTCCTGGAAAGTATCAGTTGTGGACACAGGACTTAATACCATGACTGGTGGTCGAATCAAAAGAATACAGCCGTATGTGAATAACGAGACCTTCATGATGACATATGGTGATGGAGTGTCGGATGTAGATATTGACAAGTTGCTCGAATTTCATAGAAAAAAAGGAAAAATTGCAACAATCACATCGGTTATGTTTGAGCAAACAAAGGGGTACCTGGATTTGTCCGATGAAGACGATGTTCGGGCATTCCGTGAAAAAAGCCGGTCGGATGGAGCAAGAATAAATGGTGGATATATGGTATTGGAGCCAGCCATCTTTGAATATATAGATGGAGATTCAACTGTGTTTGAAAAAGAACCGTTGGAGACTCTTGCTGCCCAAGGGGAACTGTGCGCATACAGACATGATGGATACTGGCAGTTTATGGATACTAAGAGAGAGATGGAAAAGTTAGAATCACTCTTGGCTTCGAATAAGGCTCCTTGGAAAAAATGGGAGGATTGATTTATGCTTGATTTATCATTTTATAAAGAGAAGAAAGTTTTTGTAACTGGCCACACTGGCTTCAAAGGCTCATGGCTCTGCAAAATGCTCGTGAATGCCGGGGCAGGAGTTGTTGGATATTCTCTTTATCCGCCGACAGAACCATCGCTGTTTGATATTGCTGACATTGCATCGGATATTCATTCTGTCATCGGAGATATTAGAGACTATAAGGCATTAAAGTCGGCTTTTGATGAAGCACAGCCGGAAATTGTTCTGCATTTGGCGGCACAGCCGATTGTACGTGATAGTTACAGAAATCCTGCTTATACATATGAAACCAATGTGATGGGAACTGTCAACATTCTTGAATGTGTCCGCAACAGTAGCTGTGTCAAGTCATTTCTGAACGTAACTACTGACAAGGTGTATCTTAATAAAGAGTGGAACTGGGGCTATCGGGAGAATGAAGAGTTGGATGGCTATGATCCGTATTCCAACTCAAAGTCCTGCTCGGAGCTTGTGACGCATTCGTATAAGAACAGCTTCTTTGCGGATGGTTGCGTTGCAATTTCCACAGCCAGAGCCGGTAATGTTATCGGTGGTGGTGACTTCGCTCACGACAGGATTATTCCGGACTGCATCCGTGCAGCGCAAAAAAAAGAGGACATTATCGTTCGGAATCCATACTCAACAAGACCATATCAACACGTTCTTGAGCCGCTCTATGCTTATCTGATGATTGCTGCAGAGCAATATGAGAACAGCGAGGTTTCTGGCTGGTACAACGTCGGACCAGATGATGTGGATTGTTTCCAGACAGGAGCCCTGGTCGATTTATTTGTCAGCAAGTGGGGTGATGGCCTAAAGTGGATTAATCGCTATGACGGTGGCCCTCATGAGGCAAATTTCCTGAAATTGGACTGCTCTAAACTGAAAGCTATATTCGGTTGGAAACCGCACTGGAATCTTGATATAGCGATTGAGAAAGTTGTGGAGTGGAATAAGTGCTGGATGTCTGGCGGCGATGTAAGAGCGTGTATGGATAAGCAGATTGAAGAATTCCTCGCAAAGTAGGAGGTGAATGCTGTGGCATTCGAGTTTAAAGAGACTGAGATAAAAGGTTTGATGATTATAAAACCCCATATGTATCCTGATGACAGGGGTCTATACAAGAAGGGGTATGAAAAGAATATATTTGCTGAAAACGGCATCACTTGTGAATTTACAGAGAGTAGTGATCTCTATTCAAAAAAAGGTGCGCTCCGTGGATTGCATTATCAGACAGAAGAATCACAGGCAAAACTTATACATGTTATTTCCGGCATTCTTTATGATGTTGCGGTTGATTTGAGAGAAGGCTCTGAGACTTTCGGAAAGTATCATGCGGAGTTGCTTAAAGCAGAAGAAAATGCCATGGAGTTTATTCCAGAAGGTTTCGCACATGGATTTATTTCTCTTACAGATGATACAGTATTCTCTTATATGTGTTCGGGAAGATATATCCCAGAAGCCTGTGGCGGTATCCGCTGGAATGATCCGGGATTAGCAATTTCTTGGCCGCTTGAAGAGTACGGAGTCACAAAAGTAATAGCAACAGATAAGGATATGAATTGGCCAACGCTTGAGGAGTATATCAAAAAACCGAAAATAAAGCGGTGCGCGTTGCCTTAAAGAGGTGGGGAGAGTATGAAGAAAGCAATAGTAACTGGTGCGACAGGATTTATTGGAAATTATGTTGTTCATGAATTAATAGAACAAGGGGTTCAAGTATATGCTTTAGTACGCCCAAATAGCCGGAATATTTGCAAAGTTGCAGACTTACCAGTCAAGGTCGTCGAGTGTAATCTTAAAGATTTATCCACGCTGCCAGAATTGATTAGCGATAGAGACATAGATGCGGTGTTTCACATTGCATGGCAGGGTGCTTCTGATGCAGATGCAAGAAATCAGGTAGTCCAATTGCAGAATTTGCAGTCAACTCTCGATTTGATTGATGCCATGCATGAAATGGGCATTGGAACGTTTGTCGGCGCAGGAAGTCTGCATGAGGCAGAAGCCTTGGTAGAAACAGCGCAGGATAAGGTAATCACGAATCTCGGTTTTATGTACAAGGCATCTAAGACTGCAGCTCATTGGATTGGCAAAGCAAAAGCGGGCAATTATGGCATTCGGTTCTTCTGGCCGTTGATAAACACATATGGCGAGGGAGAAAGATCCGCACGACTGGTAAATACAATCATTAGGAAAGTGTTTGCCGGAGAATCACCGGATTTGTCGGCTGGAGAGCAGTTCTATGATTTTGTCCACGTGTCGGACGTTGCACACGCCTTGTACCTTATAGCTGAAAGGGGGGTGGATGGAACACACTATACTATTGGATCTGGCGAGGCAAGGAAGCTGAAGGAATTCTTAGTAGAAGTTGGTGCAGTTGCCAATGAACTTAGCGGACATAATGTAGCGCTTGGATTTGGAAAAATACCAAGCCAAAACGTTATTTATCTTCCGTTAGAGACCTTCGATGTTACTAGGCTGAGAAATGACACCGGGTTTGAACCCAAAGTAAGTTTTACTGAGGGAATTAGAAGAACTGCTCAGTGGATCAGAAAAGAGAGTTTGGAATAATAAACAAATATTAATAAAAATAGACAGGTGACAAAATATATGAAAATATTGCATTACTCGCTTGGTTTTCCCCCATATCGAACTGGAGGGCTAACTAAATTCTGCATGGATTTAATGAATGAGCAAGTTAGCAAAGGCCATAAAGTGGCCCTTTTATGGCCGGGCCAGTTTAAGGTCATCGATAGAAAGGTCAAAATCATAGAGAGGAAGAGCGTTGGGGAGATTCAAAGTTTTGAGATTATCAATCCTCTTCCTGTATCTTATGATGAAGGAATTAAAAATGTAAATGCTTACATGCAACCGTGTGAAGATTCAGCGTTTATGAAGTTTTTATTCAAATATAATGCAGATGTAATTCATATACATACATTTATGGGGTTGCATCAGGAATTTTTACGTGCAGCGAAGAAGTTAGGAGTCCGCATTGTTTTTTCTGTACATGATTACTTTACGATATGCCCCAAAGTCACTCTATATAAAAATGGCGATGTGTGTAGAACATCGGAGAAGTGTGAAGAATGCGTGATATGTAATAAAACAGCATTATCCATTAAGAAAATTTATCTTTTGCAATCAAGTTTATATCGTATTATTAAGGATAGTTCTGCTGTTAAAAGGATTAGAAAAAATCACCGAAATGATTTCTTTAATGACCAAAATAAAACGAAGGGTACTTTATTAGAACATGATATACAATCTGGAATGTCTTATATTAGACTTCGCCAATATTATGCTAAATGTCTAGATAAAATTGATTTTGTTCATTATAATAGCAAAAACACAAAAATGATATTTGAGCACTTCTTTAATGTACATGATAGTAAAGCAATAACAATATCTCACTCTGGCATAAAAGATCAAAAACGCATTAAGAAATTCTCACCATATTTTCGATTCACATATTTGGGTCCCCAAGGCGGCGCAAAAGGTTTCTTTTTATTACAGTCAGCATTAGACAAAATGTGGAATGATACTCATGGATTTGAATTGAATATTTATTTTCAACCAGACTGCCCATCACCGTACATGAAAATACATGATAGATACGATTATTCTGAATTATCAAATGTAATGGACAGAACAGATTTGCTGATTGTTCCAAGTATATGGTATGAAACATTTGGATACACTGTTTTGGAAGCTTTAAGCTACGGAGTTCCTGTTTTAATTACAAATCGCGTTGGTGCAAAAGACATTTTACCACCCGGAGCAGGAATTATACTAGATGACATATCACCAACTGGCTTATATAATTGTTTACTAAATATAAGCATGGAAGAGCTTATAAAGATGAATAAGATAATAGTAGATGAGGTACAAATTAAAACGATGGAAAAGATGGCAGATGAGATTTTTAATGAATGCTATTTTGGTAGACAACAGTAGAGAAAAAATGAAAGGAACGAGACAAACTGTGGTATTTGATAGTAATACGGAAGATATACTATATCTGGCATCTTGCATCATTAATGATATTCCAGTATCACAGGCTCGTATGAGTTCATTTTCAATTAAAAACATTTATTTAGAGAGCCATGTTCAAAAGATTTCAGCACTAATTTATACTGCATTTGAGTGCGGATTGAACGGTAACTCGCAAGACTTCATTTCGGAGAGAGATAAAGCTTTACTGAAAAAATGGGAAATAGAACAGATTGGGTCATTATACAGAGAGGAGAGTTTCAATAGAGCACGGGAATCTATTCAGCAGTTTTGTGAAGAATCGGGAATCTGGTATATGCCTTTGAAAGGTATCGTTCTGAAAGAATATTACCCATATCTTGGAATGCGTGAAATGTCGGACAACGATATTCTTTTTGATGAGAAATATGCTGTACAAGTGCATGACTGGTTTGTAGGGCATGGATACACCGTCCGTACTTATCAACATGGAAATCATGATGTATATTGCAAGAACGAGATCTGCTTTGAAATGCACAAGAGACTTTTCGGAACGCAGGACGGCGATGCATTCTGGAAATATTATTATGACGTAAAGGATCGGTTGCTTCCGGCACAGGACAGCAAATGGCGTTTTTGCTTCCGCGATGAGGATCTGTATGTTTACATGATGGCCCATGCGTATAAGCATGGCTGCGGGGAAGGCGTGGATCTGAGGATGTTGCTAGATTTATATCTGTTTGTCAGGGCACAGAAGGATGAGCTGGACTGGGAGTATATTGAGCGGCAGCTTACGGCCCTAAAACTCGCGGATTTTGGCTGTAGAATGAAGCGGTTGACGGAATGCATTTTCCTGCCCGGATTTTCACCAGAAAGCATGGATGACGAAAGCAGGGACTTCCTGGAGGAGATTATCGTAAGCGGTACGGGAGGAATTGTCGAAAACCGAGTAGAGAACAGGCTCCAGGCTTTAAAATGGGAACAGGCTGCCGACGGCGTAAAGGCGGCGTATGTGCTGAAACGTTTATTTCCGAGCGTGCGGTTTATGAGAGAATTCTATCCCTTTTGCCGTTTCCCGCTGCTTTTGCCGGTCGCGTATGTG
Source organism: Lachnospiraceae bacterium (assembly GCA_021199655.1). Taxonomy (GTDB): domain Bacteria; phylum Bacillota; class Clostridia; order Lachnospirales; family Lachnospiraceae; genus Choladousia. The sequence continues at coordinate 20,832 of JAJQHQ010000075.1, forward strand.
TACCGATTAGCGCGGCAAAGTATTTTGAATACTACGAATTTGATTGCCGAGTTCAAAACACTAATTAAAAAGTGATGTTTTTGAGCAGCGTTCGATGTTATTAACTTCGATACGGTAGTGCGGCTTATTGTGCGAGGACATACGTAAAAGCTGCTTAACAGCATAATGAAGTGCTCCTATAAGATTATATGAAAGCAGTTTCAGTAAAACCATTTCCAACATGCTCCGCATAGGTACATTTGGTAACTCAGCCACTGCTGATCAAGTGGTGGCTTTTATTCACGTCAGATGCTGTTCAAGGAACCACATTAAGTAATCGGAACAGACTAAATTCCGTAGTTTGATTCAGAGACTATTTCCATTATGGCAGAGTTGAACAGCGTGCTATCCCTTTCATAAGGATAAGATATACATGCTTCTTGTAGGAATGACGAAGAAATGGGGGTGGCATCTTTGAGGACAGGCTGATATGGGCGGCATGAAGGAAATCAGCGAGAACTAACTAGGGAAGAACGAAGAAATTAATATGAATGCATCTTATGAAAATTGTTACGTTGCTTTTCTTGATATACTCGGCTTCAAAGAAATGGTAAAGAGAAAAGACAAAAATATTCTTTCAGTTTTTGAAAAGCTTAGTGATAAGGAGCAACTATTTACAGCTCTTGAAAAGTCGAATTGTAATGCATGCACAGAATATAGTACAACGTTGATTCATGTTTGCTTTCACGTTATGTCTGATAGTGTTGTTATAAGTGTTCCAAGCAATAAACCCTATGCACTTGAGATAATAATTCGCGCTTGCTTGTATTTGCAGTGTCAGCTTTATGCTGTTGGTAAGGTGAATGCTATTACTAAGGATCATAAGCACGACATTGAAGGGGAACCGGTTTTATTACGAGGTGCTATAGCTTGCGGAGAGTTTTATCAAAAAGATAGTATTGCTTTTGGTCCGGCTTTGGTTGATGCTTATGTTTGTCAGGAGAATTATGCTAAATATCCAAGAATAATCGTGAGTAAAGAATTGGTAGAATCCGTTGGTGATAGAATTTCTTTATACGAGCTGCTATATTTTGATGAATCTGACAGGTACTTTTATATCGATTGCATGAAAGAGTATTTTGAAAAAAGTGATCCATATATACCTGAAATCAAAAGATTCGCTAAATTCATTAATAGACATCTGGATTTCTATGAACCTCTATCAATTAGGGAAAAATATATATGGTTGTCGAATGATTTCAGGCGGATAAACGGAAATACCATTTTTACCGGCAATGAAACAATTGAACTATAAGGTTACTTTAAATTTACTGCTTATGCGAAGTTCGCATTGACGAATGAGGGGAGGAAAGCTATGGCTACACATTACGCAAGAGAGGGCTTTTATCAGAAGCTGTTACATACAGCCCCACCGGATGAATACACACCGGAGGCAATAAAAAAACCGCCGGAGGAAATAAAAAATCTCATCGGTGATTCATTGGAGATTGCCGAGGCATCTGGACTTTACGAATTATGCCAGAAGTATTCTGATATATCTTTGAATTCTAAGAAATTTCGTGTAGAGGGGACATGTGATGTTGGCGCATATTTTCGGCCTGCAGATATAGAAGCCGCGAAGATTGCGACGAAGGTATATGTTAAAAGAAACGGCATTACAGATATTCAAGGCTTAATGGCTGTGATCAAGGAGATGCATCGACATGCTGTAGACGATGATAAAACCGGGACAACGGCATTTGTTGCACCAGAGAATAACGGTGGAACCATTTTTGGAATGTATTATAGCTTTCGTGGGCTGCCAGAAGATTTCTGGGGAAAACTTGAGAAAGAAGTCATTACTTATATAGAAGAAACATGACATGGAAAAGGAGTGTGTACATCCACAGGAGAGGTGTAAATAGCTAATTAAACAAAAACAAATAACCTCTTCACGAATGATTGTGTTTCTGTCATGGTGCATTCAAGCCGTCATTTTTAACCACCAAATAAACTTCTGCGGAGATCATAATAAGCATTATTTTTTTGCCTATGGCTTTGTATGTTCAATATGTTTTCAGAATTTTTACTGTGGAAGTTAAATAAAACTAAAGTGTTAGAAATCTCACATGAAATAATTATGATTATAATTCAATTCGGTGGCCTAATTTGTCAATTAGAAATCCCCAGGACACAAATTACCTTAGCCGAATATTTAAAAAAGTCGAAGGATGTTCGCCTTCGGAGTTTCGCCGGAATTAGACAGGGTATAAACAGCAGATAAAGAGAGGAATAAGTCAGTGTATGCATTATATTGTCCAAAGCATGTAGATGATGAGGTGGTTGTGGGGAAACTGCTCGACCTCGAAAATAATATATCCTGCTATATATATGATAGGAGAAGTGTGGGAGAGAAGACATCGCTGAATTCAAATATATCACTGCGCTCGTCTCGTTCACATAGAACAGCTAAATCTCCTCGTCTTAAAACATACATTATAACCCGTCCGTGTGATCGAGCTGCCGCAGCGTTCACCCCGTATGAATGGAATTGCTATTCGCATATCCCGAATGTTTTTCAGATAAGAGTGGAGAAGGTACGGAAGATATATGAGGCTGAGGATTTTGATAGTAGCATAGATAATAGTAAAGTCCGGGGAACGTGGAGAGTGCTGACTGACAAGGTATTCTCGGATTTTGTGTTTTTTGAGAAGGACGACAGAACGGACGGGGAGAAACTCCCAATCGTGTTGCTTTCGGAAGAAGCGTCTGGAATTTTAACATCCTTTTGCGATCCAAACCACATTATCCGTATGTCGCGTGGTATCATTAAAAACGGTAGAGCCCATGTAACAGAAGGACCTTTGGGCGGTTACGATGATCGGATTGTGAAGGTAGACAGACATAAAAGATTGGCTTGGGTCAGGCTGGGGGAGAATATAGGGAGAATTGGCATGGGGAATGTAAGTAATAAGAAGAATATGAACGTGCTGACCTGCGGGTTGGAGATATATGAGAAGAGTTAATAACAGTAAAACAGCCCAAATATGAACATCATCTTTGTGCAGTTTATGGTGCTGATAAACCGCATAATTGACTGGATATAATTTTTGAGTGACGGTAATATGAAGCCATCAAAAAAACAAGGGAAATGCTCCAAAGGAGCAATAACCCCGGAAAGGATGGCTAATATGAGCAATATGAGCACTAAGGAGAGCACGAGGGAAAGGGCAATGAGAATCATTGAAAGTACGGAGGGCGAGCTTGGGTACGCGTATTTGTATCCTGCAGACGGCGGAAACGTAGAGATTTGTGTATTTCGTCTGACACCGTACAACATTGCTAATTTTCTCGGCGCACACCAGTTTGATGTTAAAAAAATTGTGTTGACGACCTTTTTTGATACGCTCGTTCTGGACACGGTCGGCGGCTTTATCATGACCTGCCCTGATCAGAATTTATGCAGGGAGATCATTAAGTTTTTAGCACCAATACAGATGGGAGAAGAAAAAGCGAAGGAAATCGATATGCTCTCGCAGGATGAGCTTAGCTGCAATTTGGATGAGTTGGATCTTTATTGGGATTAGAGAGAGCTAATCCGCAGCAAAACGGAAAATCGCATTTTTGTAAAAAAGACCTCTACAGGAGATTTCCAGGAAATGAACCGGATTTCTTCCGCAGAGGTTTTCTTTTTGAGTGGTGGTTAGTCATATCTAACTATCGAAATATTCCGGTAGATCCCATTCGTCCCCACAGTCCAGATTCTTCATACAGTCGCTTCGTGTCTGGATTGGGCATTCGCGGCTGACAAGCTCATAGTATTTCAGCATTCTGTACTTATAATCCATGATTGCCGGCGGCACGTGCATGATGCTTGCCGTCTGGAAAAAGTCGTTCGTCTCCCGGAGAACATAAAGCGTTTCTTTTGTGTCCATATAGTATTCCGCTACAAATTCGTTCGCCTCGATCTCCATCACGGAAGTCTCCCTGGAAGAGAACAGGTTGTTGCAGGTGCAGGCTCCAAGCTGGTCGGCATGTCCCAGTTCAATATGAGAAACCTCGTGGAAGAGCGCATAATACTGCTTAACCCGGCTTATGTCCGAGTTTATAATGGCGGCATAGCATCTTGAGTTCTTCACGACACAAGCCTGGATGCTCTCCGGATCATCTCCGAGCGCCATAAAGTCATATCTTATTCCAAGCAAATCGCACAGTTTATAGGGGTTGCGCTCATGGTAAGTATTCCATAGTTTCTGCGCGGTTTGAGTAATCAGTTCCTTTTTTATCATCTTAATCATCTCGCAATCTCATAGTCAGCGACACTTTTATAGCCGACAGTAGATAATCGGCACTTAATAATCGTATAAGGTGAAAGCTGCCCACCCTACTATATAATAATAAAATTGATGTCCAATAAAACGGACTTGCGCCAATCGGCGAGAGATTGCTTATTACTTCTTGCTACCGTCCCCGCTGTCATCAGCGTTTTCAATCGCACTGCTGTCTTCAGCACTGCCTTCTTCCGCATTACTGCGTTTTCCCTTCTTCCGTCCGAATTTCTCACGGGCGTGTTCTTTATTCATAAAGTATGCTTTCGATATAGCCTCGAAAAACATATCCTTCTGTGATTCAGATAACGTTCCTCCGGCGAACAGAGCCTGATTCTTCTGTAACAGCTCTGCCATTTCGTCTGCACCTTTTTTTCCAAAGGCGTCTCTGGCTGCCTGGACGAATGGCTCTTCATCAATCCCGGCATCCGGATCATCGCAGTCATCGTGGGTGAGATAATACTGTGTCACGCCGAGAGCTTCAGCGAGCTTGCGCATGGTCCTTTCCCTTGGAATGGCTGCGCCGGTCTCGTAAGCAATAACGCTGCGCCTGGATACCCCCACAAGTTCCGCCAGCTGCTCCTGTTTCAGTTCCAGCCGTTCCCTGTTATCCCGTATCTTGTCTGCAAAGCGTGTCATAATGGTTACCCTCTTTCTTTCATCTTTGTTAGGACAGGCGGTGTCTGGATAAAATGAACCGCAGTCAAAAATTTTTACAAACTTCACTTGACAGCGTGAAGTTTACGCTATATAATACAAACATCAGTTCTGTGATGTATGTGAAGATTATAAACTTGAAACTTCACTTTGTCAAGAGGAAAGACAAAAAAGATAGGAAGTGGGAGAAATGGAGAAGAGAAAAACGTAGAGAAGATATGAATAAGTTCAGCGGTGTTCAACGGAAATAAGACGCATATTAAAACGGCTCAAGGCTCTGGTCTGCTCTGAAATGCTTCTTACTGCTTCTGATAAGAGGCAGTAAGTACTGATAAAGCTCCAAAAGACGCGATAAGGCGTCATAAGGCTTGAAAAGATGTAGCAAGACTTCAAAAGACTTGATAAGAGTTCAAAAGCATTCAAAACGCATTGAACCAATAGAAATTTAATTGAATGAGCGTTCAAAAAAGTATTGACACATTCGACTGCTTGAACTATAATAATGAAAAGAATGCTGGAGGTGACTTATATGGCGGAAGAATTTAACAGACAAAAACTAATGGATAACATCTTTACATTGATACAACAGAAAGGTCTCAAGATCGGCGAGGTCGAGACAGAAGCCGGTATTTCCACAGGATATCTTTCCAGGCTGAATAAAAAGGAAACTGACACAGCACCGGGGGCGGATATTGTGTGGAGGATTGCCAAGGCACTTGGTGTCAGTACGGACATGCTGATTGAGGGCAATTTTTCTAAGGTTACGGACAACTACCAGCTCGTAGAAACCTTCCTGGAAAAATTGAAGGATATGACCGAGGCGAATTTGATTGAATGGGACAACATAACCAAGGGCGATTTCGAAGAAGATTTGATTGGAAGGGAAAATAAAATTTTTATTGTGATCAAATCTGCTGAAGCAGATAAATCGTTTACGGTTCCTTATATTCAGTCAATTGGAGCTAAAGGAAAAAATATAAGTGTGGCTGGAACCAGCTACAAAGTTCAGTTAGATGATGATACGAGATTTTACATTTTTCACCTATGTACGAATGAAGTCATAGATGATGCAGATAAAGGATTGGCGGAATATAGCTATGATTATTACGATCTATACTTTGAGCGTTGGATGGTAGTTCCAGGCTTTGATTTTTCTTACGGCTGTCCGAGTGAGGGTGATTACTCTTGGCAGGTTGAGCCTTTGTGCAGCACATATGGGAAAGATAATAGGCTTGAGAAACCTGTTAAACGGCTTGTTGAAGTGGTAAAGACACATGAAGATGATTTGAGAATCAGTTCTTCACTGAAGGAATTTCTGAATAGCTTCGTAATCAAAGATAGAAAATAACGGGGAGGAAATTAGATGGCGAGAAGTAACGTAAAAAATATAAGTGGGATAAAGGATGCCTCAGAACCACTCAGGTCACCAAGGAAGAGCATCCACTATGCGGACAAGAAGATGATCGGGGAAACCCCGATGATGGTCTTGATCCAAGGGAAGAAGACGGACTATATGACACCGGAAGAAGTTGTCGGCACCCTTTACGGAAGGGAAGTTGATAAGCTGGACATCAAATTTAAGGACGAGGCTGTCGGATAAAGACAGCTTAGATTCCGAGGATGCCTGTGAGTCTAGGCTGCCACCTCAAGCTATGTAGGCAGCCAGTCACAGGGTCTACAATATAATATCTGCATCTGAGCGTAGCCGGATTCAATGTATACGAGCACAGCCGGAGCAGAATGGATTTTATTCAGGGTACAGAACCCAGGGAGCAGGAATGCTTTTTGGGTCGTACCAGACAGAATGAAAATATCCATCTGCTCCGGCTTTTTTGTCGTTATAGGGCAAAAAAGCCGTTCAAAAAGATAAATCTTGTCCAGCAGAGAGTAAAGAGGGGTGAATTCCCTGGTTATAGGTGAGGGAACACGATAATTTACTACATCTACCGCCAGTTATATAGAGGGAGAGAAAAAGTTCCCGGAACACACAATCGTTATATATAGCGGAGAAGAGACAAAAAGTTCCCAGAAAGCACAATCGTTATATATAACTGAGGGAACACACAAACAGCAGCACAGGAGAGGAGGACAGGCCTATGTGGGACAGCAGCTAACCTACATAAAGGCGGCGGGCGAGCCGCCAGAACCGTAACCCATTAACCACAGCAGCCAATGGCTGCACCACTAAAAAATAATACGATTCCGCCAGGGAAGTACGCGCGTTAACCAGGCGGTGGAGTTTCATCAGAGAATCAAAAGCCCAAAGACAGGCAGTGTTTGATAAAGGGACACAGCCGCGGTTTTTGAAAAATCTGACACCCACCGTTTTTTCGTCGTGCCCTTCTTTGGCAAGGAAACATGAGCCGGTGTGTCAGTCAGATGCGCCGGCTTTTTCTGTTGGACTCCATCGCCCATGCCATCCCAGGCGGGGAACAGGAGTCCAATCATGAAAAAAGAAATCAACAGCATCAACGTAACCACGACAATCAATGTAACTGCGGACACAGTAGCCATTACTGCCGACACCTATGCGGGGATGACGGACGAGGAGCGTGTGAGCTTCAACAAGACCGTCTCCTTGAATGAGGAGCTTGCGCTCCGCGATGTAAGGAAACTGATCGGTTCTACCAGGGGCAAGAAAATCATGACAGTAAAAGGTCTGAGACGAATCGGTGTACTCGTGGCGGCAAGGAATCTCCACGACTGCCGGATGGAGGTTTACAGCAACGGGTTCGCCGCTTACCGCAATGGGGATCACGAGGCGGTTCTCCGCATGGAGTATGTCGGGAAGGAAAAATACGACGGCGATTCCGAGGTCGGTATTAAGGACAAGACCTACAGTCTGGAGGACTACGGTTGGGGCAATGCCGTGATGTTCTGTGGTGAGGAGCGAATCGAGGATGAATATGCCGACAAATACAAGAAGAGGCTGGCTCCTACTGCCGGGAATGCTCACTGTGATGAGGATGGGGAAGAAGGCGAGGACATGGAGCTGAATGCCGGTGTTGATATTGAAGCGGATTATGAGCGGGAAGAAGAAAAGGAAAGGAACCTTAGTAAGCTCACGGACAAGCAGCGTAGGGTTGTAGAAATGTATGTGTTTGAGCATAAGACTCAGCAGGAGATTGCGGATGAGCTTCACATCTCTCAGAGTACCGTCAAGAACCATATAGAAGCGGCACTGAAAAAACTGGAGAAATAAATTTTTTGAAATTTTTTATGGGGATACCACTAAAACCCCACTTCCCAAGCCTATAGGACAGAGGGGATGAGAGGGACCCCAAAGGGAGCATCCAAATAGGAGCATCTCGGCGGGGTTCCCCTCCCACTCAGACTAGGAAAGGAGGCAGAAAGCCATGGAAGCTACGAAGTATAACCTGAACCTTCAGACCAAAGGTCTCGGTAACCGTCTGTGCGACATAGAGAGCAGGGGCATCCGCAACAAGGTGCTGAACGCAATCTTCGGCGGGAAGAACCGTCTGCTGATCATCGCACCGGAGGACTGTGTGAAGAGCATTTCCTTTGAGCCGCTGGATGAAGGTAAAGCACAGAAAGGAGACCACGATGGAGACGAAGGCTAAGGAAAAGCCCAGACGCATTTTTGTCAGTTCGCCGTATCGTCCGACAGCGGAGGACGAGAGCGAGAGAAAGATGCAGTTGGCATCCAACATCCGCAGGGCAACCATCGCCTGCAAGTTTATCGCCCTCGCCGGTATGGAGCCGCTTGCTCCGCACCTGTATTTCACACAGTTCCTTGACGACAGTGATGCGGCGGCGCGGGAGCAGGGCATGAAGCTGGGCGAGGACTGGCTGGCAATGTCGGACGAAGTGTGGGCGTTCACAGGCTCCCACAACAACATCTCCGAGGGGATGCTGCGCGAGATTAACCAGGCAGAAAAGCTGGGCATTAAGGTGCGGGTGTTCACAGACCCGGAGGATTTAATCCGCGATTACCTCTGCTACCTCGAAGACGAGAAAGAGGATGTGGAAGAAGAAAACAGTAGCGCTGCGGACGGCGCAGAAAGAGAGGAAGACCATGAATAAGGACAATTTTGAAAGCATCATCAGCGGGCTGACGAAGGGAGCGGCCAACATCGAGAGCGTGAACTTCCACTTCGGTGACTGCAACAGCACCACCTATATGGGCGGCGATGTCGAGGAAGAATATGAGGAATCCTGCACCAGAACCTGCGGCTGTGATGGCTGTGGCTGCTCTGCGGACATGCCAGTTGTCGACAATGACGTAGTTGCGGACTGGGTGGAGAAGAAGACCGGGATCGACCGCACCACCATTGAGAAGGTGCTGGCGGCCGAGACGGAGTATCTCGAAGAAATCGGTGTTGCTTTCCCGGTAGATGATGGCGGAGAGGATGACACTGAAACGGAGCGCAAGGCTGATGAGACTGGGCAACCGGAGCAGAAGGCCAAGGCAGACCAGAAGACCGAGCCGGAGCAGAAGGATGAAGCAGAGCAGGACGGCAGGCCCGACGAGAAAGCACTGGACGAGCTGCTGGACAAGGTGATGGGCGATGTTATGCCGGGGCTGCTGTGCATGGGTCTGCTGGGAGCGGTTTTCGATGACATCTTCCATTCTGATAAGGCTGAAAGAAAGGAGCAGAAGCATGGAAAAGACGAGTAAGGCAAAGCCTGGTGACCCGACAAAGATTGTGCGCGGCCTGACCACAGTATTCGGTGGCCTGCACGAGATGTTCGAGGGCATCACGGAGCAGGTGGAAGCCGCCAATGATGTGCTTGAGGCTGTTGCCAGCGGGGTAGAAACCGCCAGGGGGATTGCGGCGAAGGAGCCGCCTGTGGAGGAGGTCGCTGCCAAGGAGGAGCCGGAAGAAAAGCCGGAGCCGGAGACCAAAGCCCCTGCGAAAAAGGGGACGCGCAAGGCTTCCACCAGGAAGACCAAGGAGCCGCCTGCGGAAGAACCACCGGCAAAGGAAGCACAGGCAGAGGAGCAGGTCACACCTTCTGAGTTCGAGGCTGTCGATGATGAGGTAGAAGAAGCACCGGCCGCAGAAGCCGCAAAGCCTGCGAAGAAAGCCCAGACCGCCCTCACGGCAGACGACATTCGCAAGGTTGTCGTGGCGAAGATCAAGCAGAAGCGCGACAACAGCAAAGCTGTCCAGTCCCTCCTCGAAGCCTACGGCGTGAAGTCCCTGGGTGACATGGAGCCGGAGAAGTACGAGTCCTTCCTCAGCGACATCTCCCAGCTGTAAGGGAGGTGCGCTATGGGAAAACACGCGATACTTTCCGCTTCCAGCTCGAAGCGGTGGCTCAACTGCACTCCCTCCGCAAGGCTTGAGGAGAATTTCCCGGACACCGGGGGTTCCACCTATGCCGAGGAGGGGACCTGGGCGCACGAATTGTGCGAGTATAAGGTCAAAAAGTATCTGCATGAACCCATGCAGCGTCCGAAGTCGGAATACCTGACGGAGGAGATTGAACAGTTGACGGACGTGTATGCCGAATTCGTCATTGGCATCATCGAAGAGATGAAGCAGAACGGATGCACTCCTCTGGTGCTAGTAGAGGACCGGCTGGACTATAGCCACCTCGCACCGTCCGGTTTCGGCACAGGTGACATGGTCATTATCGGCAGGGATGCCGAGGGCAACGGCCTCCTTCACATCTGTGACTTCAAGACCGGCGCCGGGGTGTTCGTCAATGCCGACCACAACACCCAGATGTTGCTGTATGCCAGCGGCGCCTACCACGCTTACTCTTACCTTTACGACATCCAGAAGGTGTCGATGACCATCATCCAGCCAAGACTTGAGAACATCTCGACTTACACCATCACGGCGGAGGAACTGCTGGAATGGGGCGAGAGCATCAAGCCGATCGCAAAGATGGCGTTCGAGGGCAAGGGAAAGCAGAAGCCCGGCGACTGGTGCCGGTTCTGCAAGGCAAGGGCTGTGTGCAAGGCGTGCGCCGATGAAGCCCTGGCGCTGGCAAAAGAGGAATTCCTCGACCTGGATGCCAACGAGCCGGTTCTGGATGATACGGAGGAGACGGATGCGACGGCGGCTTATAACCGAGACGATACCGCGCCCACATTCAAACAGCCGGGGCTGCTCTCACAGCAGGACATCGAGGATATCCTGCCGACCTTAAACCGAATCTCCTCATGGATCGATGCTGTGTTCGCCTACGTGAGCAGCGAGGCAATCAATCACGGTGTCACTTGGGAGGGTTGGAAGGTGGTCGAGGGCAGGAGCCGCAGGGTATTCTCGGACCCGAAAGCCGTCGTGGACGCGGCGGCAGTGGAAGGCTACACCAACCTGTACAAACAGGAGATGATGTCGCTGACCGAAATAGAGAAGCTGATGGGAAAGAAGAAGTTCCAAGAGGTTCTTGGAAAGCTGGTCATAAAGCCGCCCGGCAAATTAACCCTGGTGCCGGAATCCGACCCAAGACCCGCTGTGGACTTATCCACTGCTCAGGACGATTTTGAAGCCCTGGACTGACAGCATACAGAAGTGCCGGGAGGTACAGATGCTGACAGCCATAAACGAGAACCGATAAGCCATTCAAAAAATCATAATCTATGGAGGTAAAAAACTATGGCTACTACTACGAAGAAGAAGTTACCCGCAACGAAGGTTGTTGTCCCCTGCCGCATCAGTTTTGCGAATATCTGGTCCCCGAAAGCGACACTGAGCGGTGAAGAGAAGTATTCCGTCTCCTGCATCATCCCGAAGTCGGATAAGAAGACGCTGATGGCAATCCACAAGGCCATCGAAGCCGCAAAGGAAGACGGCAAGTCCAAGAAGTGGGGCGGCAAGATTCCGCCGAACCTGAAACTTCCGCTCAGAGACGGTGACATTGACAGACCTGATGATGAGAGCTATGCGGACGCCATGTTCTTCAATGCATCCAGCAAGGACGCACCGCAGATCGTGGACCGCCGTGTGCAGCCGATCACTGACCCGATGACCGTTTACTCCGGCTGTTATTGCAATGTTTCCGTGAACGCCTACGCATTTTCTGTCTCCGGGAACCGCGGTGTAGCGATGGGCCTTGGCAATATTCAGTTTCTGAAGGATGGCGAGCGCCTCTCCGGAAAGGCATCTGCTGATGCGGACTTCGAAGCGGTCGAGGAGGAAGAGGAAGATGTCCTGGGCGGCATGGATGACGAGGATCTGCCGGATTATCTGAAGTAAGAGTACACAGCTTAACGGACGCCGGGGAGGGATTCCTTCCCCGGTTTTCCCGATGGAAAGGAGACGCGATATGGCTGAAAAGAAAGCAGGAACACAGACCGTTTTGTCCATAGACCTGGAAACGTATAGTTCCGTGGACCTTGGTAAGTGCGGCGTGTACAAATACTGCGAATCGGACGATTTTGAGATCCTCCTGTTCGCTTACGCCTTTGACGATGACGAGGTGCTGATTATCGACATGGCTTGTGGGGAGGAACTGCCGCAGGAAATCATCGACGCCATTGAGTCGCCGGACATCATTAAGGCAGCGTGGAACGCACAGTTCGAGCGGACATGCTTAAGCCGTTACCTTGGGCATCAGCTTTCCCCAGATTCCTGGCGCTGCTCGATGGTTCATGCGGCTTCCCTGTCGCTCCCACTCTCCCTGAAAGAGGCGGCAAAGGCGCTGAAGACCGGGGAGCAGAAGGACCGTGCAGGTGAGGCGCTGATCCGCAAATTCTCGGTGCCGAAGGTCAATAAGAGCACGGAAACAGTGAAGCGGACATACCCGAAGGATGATCCGGCGGGCTGGCAGATGTTTAAGGACTACTGTCTGCAGGACGTAAGAACCGAGCAGGACATCCGCAAGAAGATCGAGCGGTTCCCCATGCCGGATATCGAGTGGGACTTTTACCACATGGACCAGAGGATCAATGACCGGGGAGTCCTTATTGACATGGAACTGGTGGAGCAGGCTATCACCTGTGACCTGACGCTGTCGGATGAGATGGCAAAGCGGGCATATGATTTGACAGGGCTTGAAAATCCGAATTCCGTGTCCCAGCTGAAGATGTGGCTGGAAGAACGGGGTATTGACGCACCGAGCCTTGGGAAGAAGGATGTTGCCGCGCTGATTGCGGAACTGGACAAAAACAGTGTTGACCAGGAAGCCCTGGACATGCTGAAACTCCGATTGCAGATGGCGAAGTCCTCCGTGAAGAAATACCAGGCGGCGGAACGGGCAGCCTGTAAAGACGGAAGGGCGCGTGGTTTGTTTCAGTTTAACGGTGCCAACAGGACAGGGCGGTGGAGTGGCCGCTTAATCCAGTTACAAAATTTGCCACAAAACCACATCGACACACTGGATGAGGCGCGGGATCTGGTGAAGATGGGATGCTTTGAACTTTTGTCCATGTTTTACGGGAACACACCCGATATCCTGTCCCAGCTGATCCGCACAATGCTGATCCCGAAATCCGGATGCGAATTCCGCATCGCAGATTATTCGGCGGTCGAGGCGAGGGTGCTTGCCTGGGAAGCCGGGGAGCAGTGGCGGCTGGATGCTTTCCGGGATGGGAAGGACATCTACTGCGAGTCGGCAAGCCAGATGTTTCATGTGCCTGTTGTGAAGCACGGCATCAACGGCGACCTGCGGCAAAAAGGTAAGGTAGCGGAGCTGGCCTGTGGTTATCAGGGCGGGGCGGGCGCACTCATCAGCATGGGCGCTTTGGATATGGGTCTGAAGGAATCGGAACTGCAGGGGCTGATTGATGATTGGCGGGAGGCCAATCCTGCCATCGTAAAGTATTGGTGGGATGTGGAGAAGGCCGCAACCGAGACCGTAAGGACGCACGAAGAAACCGAGGTCGGGAAGATTCATTTTGAATTCTATGGGAATGCGCTCTGGATGGTTCTTCCTTCCGGCAGGAGGCTGGCCTACTTAAGCCCCAAGCTGCAGCCGAACCGTTTCGGACGGATGTCGCTCACCTTCATGGGTGTTGGCACGAACAACAAGTGGTGCCGGCAGGAGACATATGGGGGCAAGCTGGTGGAGAATGCGACACAGGCCATTGCGCGAGACCTTCTGGCGGAAGCCATGCTGCGGATCGAGAAAGCAGGATACGACATTGTCGGATCGGTCCACGATGAAGTGATTGTTGAGGCTCCGATTGGTGTTGGCAGTGTGGAGGAGCTTTGCGGCCTGATGTCGGAAAGCCCTAAGTGGTGTCCTGACCTGCTGTTAAATGCCGCAGGCTATTCCGGGCAGTATTACTTCAAGGATTAGGAGGGTACGATGGGACAGGTTTTAAAGCTGAAGGATGGCAGGATTACAACGGTGTTTAGTCTCCGTGATGGCATGGAACTGATAGAGGAATATGGCGGACATGAACTCCGCTGCTTTCTCGAAGAAGAGATGTCCGGACTGCAGGAGGAACTGGATGGTTATAAGGAAGATGCGGATTCCTACGAGAAGGAACTGGATCAGGCTAGGGATCGCCAGCACTCCCTCCTGTGCGATATCCGTGAAGAGGCAGAAACAGTCAGTGATTTGCTGGATGCAGACCGGCTTGACCGACGGAAGTTAAGGAAGGCCGTGGACGGCACTGGCGCAAGGCGAATGATGAACTGTAAAAGGTCGGCGGGAGGCAGAAAACTTCCCGCTGATTTTTTTGAAATTTTTTCTCCGTAATACCACTAAAACCCCGATTCCCAAGCCTATAGGACAGAGGCACCGAAAGGAGGTCAATTGATTTGAAGCGCAGAGGTACAAACAAAGCAGTGCCGACCCGCAGCACAGCCTCACAAGCAGCCACTGTTCAGGAAAAAACCATAGGGAACGCAGAGCCGTGCGGGGAAGGCTTACCCGGCACAGCGGAGCAGACACTTGCGGACTGCCCATCCTGCAAAGGAAACTGCCATGCATACCGCGCAGGAAAGTGCATCGCACTTGAGAAGCCGGATTTTGGAGGCGGGCCCTGCCCATTTTACAGGGACGGCGGGGAGGCGAGGGAACAGAGAGTTGCTTCTATGGAGGCGCTCATAGCGGTCGGGAAACTGGATCTGGTCACGCGCTACTACGGCAGCTGTGAGCGGTTCCTGCAGATTTTAGCGGCAGAGAAGGCGGGGATGGATTCCCACGCTTTTGATGTGATACCGGAAGAAGCTCCGGTGTCAGGACAAATTCAGGAAAACGGAGGTATTGAAACATGAAGTCAGGAAGAAATTTGAACGAGCTGATGGTGGAACTGGACCGCCAGAGCAAGGCAAAGCGGGACTATATCGGTCCGGGAGCGGGGATGCGTCTGTGGGATGACGGACACACCTTTGAAATCAATCATCCGGGGACAGGCGGGCAGGAGGTGTTCGGCACTTCCCAGCTGTTCCACAGGCAGGTAGCGTCGGCGCTGGGAATCCCCAGCAAGTACTACGATGTGATGCAGGAGCGGAAGCCGGACCTGCTGGCGGAAAACGTGAACAGCTGGTTTGCCGATAAGGAGAACAGCTATATGGTGCGCTCCATGCAGTACGGGGACACGAGACTGGCGAGGGCGCTGCTCTCGGAGCGTTACCGCAGGATCGACAACATGGAGATTGCGGCGGCAGTCCTCCCGCTGTTTGCCGGAACGGAGCAGTACGAGGTGGTCTCCTGCGAGGTGACGGAGAACCGGCTGTATTTGAAAATCGTAAACCACAAGCTGGAGACCGCAGTGGTGCCGGGGGATTACGTACAGGCAGGCGTCATGATCTCCAATTCCGAGGTCGGGCTTGGCGCAGTATCCGTGCAGCCGCTTCTTTACCGTCTGGTCTGCACCAACGGCATGACTGTGAACGATTTCGGTGAGCGCAGGCACCATGTGGGCAGACAGGCGAAAGCCATGGATGACAGCTTCGAGTTGTATTCGGACGAAACGATGGAAGCGGAGGACAAAGCGTTTCTCCTGAAACTGCGGGACACGACGATGGCGGCGATTGATGAGAGCCGTTTCCACAAGGTGGTCGGCAGGCTGCAGGAGAGCGTGGGTGTTCCGATTACCGGCTCGGTGCAGAACGTGGTGGAGCTGACCAGCAGGACGTTCGGCATCAACCAGGCGGAGCAGGAAGGGATACTCAAATATCTGATTGAGGGCGGCGACCTTTCTATGTACGGCTTATCCAATGCAGTGACAAGGGCAAGCCAGGACGTGGAGAGCTATGACCGTGCAACGGCACTTGAAGGCATCGGATGGCAGGTGGCGACCATGGAGCCGGCACTTTGGAGGGAGGTAAACAACGCATGAGGAATTTGAGAAGGAAAAGAAGATGGATTGCTTATTGCTGCACAGCAGTGGTGGTGCTGCTGATTGTGCTTCTTGTGAGAAGCTGTGGCAGAAATAAGGAGCAGGAAACAGAGCAGATGGCTGAGACGGCAGCAGAGGCTATTGCAGAGGGTGAAACCGAGACCAAAGGCAGGGCAGAAACTGAGGAAGCAACCGAATCAGAGATTGCAGCAGAAGAAACGGAGACCGAAGAAGAAACCGAGACTGTCACAAAAACACCTGTCACCCACGACATCCCGGACATCTCAGACCTGGAATTCCCATTCACGACAATGTCGCTCGATTGGGGTGAGGACACACTGGAAGGTTGGTGGCATTATGACATCCCGGAGGAATACGAGCAGACGGGCGGATATTTGCCGGATGCCGTGCAGGTTTACACTTATGCGCTCTGTACACAGAACAATATAGATTATGCGATGGTCCTTGCCATCATCGAGGCGGAGAGCGGGTACAAATGGGATGCGGTCAGCAAGACCGGGGCACTCGGATATATGCAGGTTGTTCCATCCTATCACTCTGAGCGGCTGTCAATCCCGCAGTCGGACGAGGCGTTTATCAATCCTTATTTGAACATTGGTGCCGGCATCAGCTTCCTGGTGGAGCTGTCCGAGCGGTTCGATTCGCAGGAGATGGTGTTGACTGCCTACCACTACGGAGTGACGGGATCATACAGGGACTACTGGAACAAGGGAGCGACAGACTCTCCGTATTCGGACGAGGTGCTGGAAATCGCCCAGCGAATCCAAAGCCAGCTTGATGAACGCGCAGAGGAGGCGCAGGCACATGGCGAGTGATTTTAAATTCCGCTGGGCTGAACCGGGAGAAACGGTACAGCCATATACGGAACCGGTGCGCAGCAGGGGTCATGCAGACCCCACTGCGGATGCCGCCATCGGGCACATCATTGCAGAAGAAAAACGGGAACGGCGCAGGAAGGAAAGACAGCGCCAGGAGAAGCATCGGCCAAAGAATGGATACCAACGGAAGGATACCGGCAAACCGAGGACTTCCGTATGGAGAAACACCGATAGAAAGAAAAATTGAACCTGAATTGAAACTCTGACAAAAACGCACCCCTGCCACGCTGGCAGGGGATTTTTTGAAATTATTTTTCTCTTGATACCACTAAAACCCCATTTCTCAAGCCTATAGGACAGAAGGCAGTGAAGGAGGTAAGTCAGATGCGTGAAAGCATGATTGAAAAAGCCTTTGTAGATGCCGTCCACGCTGAGGGCGGGATGGCAATGAAGTTCACATCCCAGACGATGAACGGTGTACCTGACCGGCTGATCCTGTTCAAGATAGGGAAGTGCGCGTTCGTGGAACTGAAAGCACCGGGAAAGCAGATGCGGCCGCTGCAGCGTAAACGGCGCAAGGAACTGGAAGAGCTGGGCTTCCCGGTGTTCTGTGTAGACCGCATGGAGCAGATACAGCCGGTGATTGAAGCACTGAAACGATGGAACCCCGGAGACCCGATCCCCACGGGCGTCGGCGCACAGATTCCTGAAATCAAAATGAGGGAGTTGCCGGGAGAGACATTCGGCGAGAAAGAGGAGGTGATGCTGCTATGAAGTTCATACCACACGAGTACCAGACTTTCTGTATTGATTACATCAAGCAGCATAAGGTTTCGGCGCTTTTCCTTGATATGGGCTTGGGCTGAGGAAAGACAGTCATAACGCTTACGGCAATCAAAGACCTGATGCTTGACACGTTCGAGGTTTCAAAAGTGCTGGTCATCGGCCCTTTAAGAGTCTGCAGGGATACCTGACCGGCAGAGGTTGAGAAGTGGGATCACCTGAAAGACCTGGATGTGTCTGTGATGGTCGGCTCCCAGAAGGAGCGGATCGCCGCTCTGAACCACCCGGCGATGGTCTACATCATCAACAGGGAAAACGTGAAATGGTTTGTGGAGTATTACGAGAAGAACGGGCTGCGGTTCGATTTCGACTGCATCGTTATCGATGAGCTGTCGTCCTTCAAGAATTACAAGTCAGAGCGGTTCCGCTGGCTGCGCAAAGTCCGTCCGTTTGTGAAGCGGTGGGTTGGGCTGACCGGTACGCCGGCATCCAACGGCCTCATGGATTTATGGAGTGAGGTAGGAATCCTGGACGGCGGGGAGCGGCTCGGACGGTTCATCGGCAGATACAGGGAGGCATATTTCCGTCCGGGCAGCATGAACCCACAGACCGGGGTTGTGTTTCAGTACATCCCCAAGCCGGGTGCCGAGGAGCAGATATACCAGAGGATTTCCGACATCACGGTTTCTATGAAAACTCTGGATTACCTCGACATGCCGGAGTGCATCAGCACACAGCACTATGTAGAGATGGACGCGCAGGAGAAAAACCTGTACGACACGTTAAAGCGTGACCTGCTGATTCCGCTGAAAGACGGCGACATCGATGCGGCGAATGCGGCGGCACTGACGGGCAAGCTCCTGCAGATGGCGAACGGCGCCGTATATGACGAGAACGGAATGCCGAGACGGATACACGACAGGAAGCTCGAAATGCTCGAAGACTTGCTTGAGGCAGCGAACGGTCAGCCGGTCCTCATCGCATACTGGTTCAAGCACGACAGGATGCGGATCACGGAGCATCTGGACAGGCTCAGGATCAGGGTGCGCGACCTGAAATCCTCGGAGGACATCCGGGACTGGAATCGGGGGAACGTCCCTGTGGCGCTGATCCATAGCGCGTCAGCAGGACACGGGCTGAATCTTCAGAGCGACGGCCACATCCTCATCTGGTTCGGGCTGACCTGGTCATTGGAACTGTATCAGCAGACGAACGCCCGCCTCTGGCGGCAGGGACAGACACAGACTGTCACCATTCACCACATCATCACGAAGGATACCGTGGACGAGGATGTGATGGCGGCATTGGAACAGAAAGACATTACACAGGAGAAGCTGATCGACGCCGTGAAAGCACGGTTGTACGGATAAGGAAAAGGAGGACGACATGACAAAATTCAGAACACCAAAACAGCCACAGGAAACTTTTTATAACGGCAGCCGTTACCACAGCCGGCTTGAAGCAAGATGGGCGGCATTCTTTGATGCCATGAACATCCGCTTCGAATATATGCCACAGGAGTTCGTGCTCCAGGACGGCAGTAGATTCATTCCGAACTTCAAGCTGTATGGCTTCACAGGGCGTGGCTCAGAAAGCTCGGATGTCCTCTGGACAGCGGTGACGGAAGCGTTCGACTGGAACGAGGAGAAGGACCACGGGGAGTTTTACAAGAATATGTGGCAATTCTGCCAGGGCAGCTCCCACGGCTATATCGTAAACCCCGCCATCGTCCTCCCTCCCTTCCCGGACGAGCTGAATGACTGGTTCAGCAACATGGTCACTTCGTTTGCTTACGTGGATGGCGACACCTGCGCCTGCGTCATTGCAAAGCGGGAGGAAGAACCGGACTGTGAGGAGTTCATGCTGTGCGGGGACGACTGCTGCTACATTGAGGACTGGCAGTTTGAGGTTACTGAGGAGGCACTGGAAAAAGCGAGAGGGGCGCGGCTGATCCCCTGGGAGGAGATGTTGAAATGGTGACGGCAAATAATATGGCGGCAGGAAGAACTACACAGAAAAAAGATGGCAGGGCAAGAATGAAGCCGTCTGCCAAGGGCAAGAAGCTGGGCGAGCTGAAGGATGTCGGCATTGAGCCGTATGAGAACCTTGCAAACGCCATCGTAAAGCAGGCGGTTGTGGATTACAAGGAGCAGCTCCATAAACTGCTGAAAAATCCGGAGAGTACCAGTGCCATGCATGAGGCGCAGAGGCTTGAGCGTTTTTTCCGTTCAAATTGGTACACAACCCTCACATCCCTGGATGGGGAGCGGCTGATCAACGGGGTGCGCATCCTCGTCCGGAAAGAGGCTGCGGAAAAAGAATGGAAGGTAATTCTTTTGGAGTCAAAGAAGTGCAGGAAACAGGCGGAGGCACTCCGAAACGGCGGCACGGTGCCGGAAGTGACCGGAGATGGGGAATATTCCGGAGAAGAAATCAAGAATTTTGTGAAGAAGCTGGAACAGAAGGCAGATTCGCTCAAAGCCGAGGCAGCAGGGAAGAAAGCAGAGGCCGATGAGCTGGAACGGCAGGCAATTAAGGCAGTTGGTTTCCTGATAAAGGAGCCGAAGCAGAAAGGCGGTTCATGATGAAGAAGAGAGGGGTCAGCACCAAAACGCTGACTATCGGAAATTACACAATGAACAGAAATGAAGCAGTCTGTCCGGAGCATCAATGAGAAGGAAATTTATCCACTGGAAAGTGGTAATGAAAAGGTCTTGGCTTTTCGGAAACAGTATGGGCTGGAAGACAAGTTCGTGTTCATGTACTCCGGGAACATTGGTCTTTATAATAGGTGGAATTCCATGCTGTCTTTTGATGAGTGCATCAAAATTCATAACAGAACGTTTGAGGAATTTCGTTATATGCATGAGGAAGGCAAAAAATCTGTTGAACCGCAGTCTCTTTATAATCTGACTGTAGCACTGAGAAATATATGCATTAAAATATCACGTACGGATTAATTATGCAATCGATAGAAATAAAGGTGAATTCTCAAAGTAAAATCCACAGTAGGAAGGCAACAGAATTTAGTAAGAAAAACAGCAAAAATAAGTTTGAGAAAAAGCAAGAAGAAAGAGGAAAAACAGAAAAGACGGCAATAATATGCCGATGAGAGAAGAAAAAAGAGTATGCCGAAAAAGCCTGAGGGAAAAAATTCTCAGACTAAATTCCATGGTAGATGAATTTACTGTGAGAAAGAATTAACTCACTTTTTTAGAAGCAAGGGCGATTGAATGACCCTATCGGCAGGTACAAACGATATGCCTAAAGCATTGGCGAGCGCATCGGAGTATGCAAAAGTAAACATATCATATGCGCTTTTGCCGTTAAACTGTTTACGGTTGACAGCATTCACATGAGAAAAAATCATATTGACATCTTCTTGTGTGAAGTCATTAAAGGACGTTCCGCTCGGAGCAATATCACGAAAAAGAATATGATTGTTCTCAACGTGAGGTTTTTGATAAGGTGCATTTGGATTGCAGAAGAAAATATGAGATTCAAGGCTTCCGCTCAAATCATTCTCAAAGGCGGCAACATTACTGAATTCACCGCCGTTGTCGGTAAGCAGCACAGGAAATATATCTCCGAAAAAAAATCCTGCAACAGCCAATCTTTTCTTCAGCTCTGTGATTCGATAAGCAGCTTCGGCGGCGGTTTTGTTGTCAAGAAGCAAACCAAACATGAAATCAAGCTCGGCAAAGATAAAAGTCATAATCACCTTACCGCTGGGAGTTCCGATAACGGTATCCATTTCGGCATATCTGCTTGTTTTCGATTGAGACATATATTCGAGAAAATCAGAATATGACCTTCCCGCTTTGTTTCCCATCGGAACGTACTCCGGATGAGCTGACTTTCTCGGCTTAAATTTAACGGCTCTCGGAAGATCAATCTTGGATATTCGATAATATCCCTTGGCGATATGTCTGTACACCGTAGCCGTTGAAACGGGAAGGTTGTTCGCGACAATCGCATGATAAATATGCTGTCCGTTTTTCACGGCGCTTGTAATTATCTCTTCTGTTTTGTAAAACGATTCCTTGTTCAAAGGAATGCCCTCTCTTGCTTCTGACAACACCCGTTCATATTCCGATTGCGCTTGTCTTGCTGAATATTTCCTTCTTGGATATATGCAGCCTGCGTTGTGGCACTTACTGCAGCCGTTGCATACAAACGGGGCTTTCATTAACCTTGGACATTTCTCGTCGGTCTTGGTAAAGCCTTTTGAATATGTATTCCCGTGTAATTTCACCTCCTTCGATACGGTCGTGGGATCTTTTATAATCCTCTTTGCTATGGACTTAAAAGTCATCCCCTTTGACAGACATTCTTGAATCTCTATTCGATTCTCAAGCGTCATATGCTTGTTCTTCTTGTTCGTGGTTTCTCTCATCGTCTGAGTCTCCCTTCTGTTTCTTTTCTCACACTTATTTCTACCACACTTTTTCTTCTCACACTTACTTCCACCACAATTTCCACTGTGGATTTTACTTTGAGAATTCACCCGACAGAAATAAATATTTGAAAAATGCAAAAAAAGCATTGACAAGACCCCTCTTAATAAGGTATAATGAGGCAAGGAAATTAGGTGCTTTAAGAAGTATACATATTTACCTACATGATTATAAATCAAGTACCTTTGAACAGCTGATTTCAGAAGAACCAACATCCTTTTGAAGCGTCGTTCGGTGGCTGAAGCATTATAACATCCTATGGTTCAGTGGATCATTAGCTTGTGAATAATATTTTTATCTTTGTATCATTCACAATCCTGCAATTTTGGGCATACACAGATACAAGATGTTTAAGGAAGACACAGTACGGTCATTTCTGAGATTCTGCACTGGAAATCACAGTAGCGTTTTTTTCTCGATAGAAGCTCTATAGGCAATACTTCATTAGGTACGCTTCAAATTTCATTTTTCCACTACAATGTTATCGGTCGTGCGATCGATGGCTTGATTTATTGGCGTGCACAGAATTCATCATAATGGAAAACAAGAAAAATAATTACATACGATTAACTTGGAAAGAATGATCAATCAGTATTCACTCAATTAGACTTTTCAAGTACACGAGATATGATGGCGAGTGTTCAAGCTGAAATCGATGAGAATGATAGCGAAATGATGAAATGATGGTAGAGTGGTAAGAGAAAAACAATGTGTTATTTTTATCAGAAGTCACTATTGTAGTTGAATGTGTATTTTATTCGGCTTTCAGGGATACAGAACAGGAGAAAGTGGCCATATTTATGTGCCAAACCCCGGCTTTTGAACAGTTAGAAAGGAATATCCATGAACATTACATATATCATCAGGTATGTTTTTCTTATTATATGCATGTATATCAGTGAGTTTCTGATTTTTGGATTATGGTACAGGCAGTACTGCAAAAGCAGTGTAAGCTATCTTACCTTTTTCAAAAAGATGCTTCAATACTATCGTTACCGTATAAAGCACCTGTTTGGAAATACTCCTGCGGGAGAACCGGAATCTTCATCCTTGCTGCTTTTGATTGCTATAGTTATGCCAGTCGTATTTCCAATTTTTATTCCGCTTACCGATAATTTGATAATCAGATGCGTGACATTTTTTGTCGGAATTGGCATTGTGGAGGGATTTATGTTCCGTGAAGAGAAAACCCTGACGGAAATACAAATCAGTCGGTGGATACGCTTCCTATATTCATCGGAGTGTCGGTCAGTGTTTAAGGACGAAAAAAATGGAGCCACACGAAAGCGGCAGCAAAAAGAAGAAAATGATTACTTTTCGAATCAGAACAGAAAAGAGGAATGTTTCCAGAACGGAGAAACCCCATTATCGAAGGAAGAACTCAGAAAAGCCAGACTGAAACTCATCCCTCTCGGCGTAGTGATTCTGGCATGGGGAATTTCTCTGTTTGCCGGAATTATCGCTGATGTCAAAAACGGAATGTTTGGAAAGCGGAGTTCCCCACTTATGTTCTTTGCCTCGGAAACGCACAATACTGTTTTTTATATTTTCACAGCAGTTTTGCTTGTTACGATGTTCATTTACCTGTTCAGCGATAAAGATTTTCGGAAGGAAGAAAAGGAGCGGGCTGTTGAATATATTGATGGGAAAAAGCGGAAGGCTCGCAATATCCTTGGTTTTGGAAAAGGTATTTATATGGATTCAGCCTTGGCAGAGTGGGAAGATGCTGTTACCCGTATGTGTAATGTGCTGGATATCCGGCTTGTGGCCGTCGTTTCAGAGGCGTTTGTGACAGACGGGTTTTCTGGCAGGATTGCAATGACTGGGGTTGATCCGGATGGCGTGCCGATTGTAGTGCTTTCTACGAGAGTGATTGGAAAACTCCGGACAAAATATTCTCCGCAGATGGTATACGACATAGTCCGGTTTTTAATCGGGCATGAGCTGACGCACGTTCGGTATAAGGATTATAGCAAAAAGAGAAGCTATGCAAAAGCCTTGGTGGTGCTTACGATGGTTTTTGTGGCAATTGCAGCATGTGTTGTCGCAATCTCACACCTGCCGGACTCGATGACATTTCCCGGAGCCTGCCTGTTACTGCTTTTACTGTTGATTGCGTGGCTGTTCCAGAAAAATGCCATGAATGACTGCTATAGAAATTATGTGAGTGAGTACCGTGCGGACAGAAGATCAGCAGAAATCAGCGGTGCGTCAAGGGCAGCGATTGAAGCTGCACTGCTGCTTGATACTGACCGGGACGACAAAGTTAGAACGGATAGAGTTGGAAAAAAGAGTAAGACGCACCCGGATGCAGAATATCGTATAAAAGAACTTCAGAGAGGGAAGAAGTGGGGAATGTCGGAGTATTTCCGGTATGCAATACGCATCGAGTGGTAGGACCATGGCAGAAATATAGAAGTTAGTATACGAGAGAGGAAACTGGGATGAACGAGAATGAATTCTTTGAGGTAAAGAAAGGTACTAAAGACGAAATCATTGATCGGATGTCGGAAGAATTGCATTTGACATGGAAAACTGCGGAAGGGTGTCTGTCGTTTCTCCTGGAAAATAGCGAAATGCTTTCGGATGATGAGGCGATATTCAGATATTCTGATATTGAAAATGAAGAAGCCGTTTCTGGATTTATAACGGACAGTATGACGTACTATGTCTGTCTGAAAACAGTGGGAATATACATCCTGACCTTCCTGTTGAGTTTGCAGGACGGTTCAGTTTCGGGAGCTTTGCGTGATGTTGGCTGTGCCATGTTGCAGGGAGAACAATTCATTATTCATTTGAAAGATCATCCTGAGGTTAAATGTGTGCTTTTGGAATTTGCAAAAAATAAGACTCGAGGAATTACTTTGAATGGCATTTTGGACATTTATGGAGTAAACAACAAAAATAAAACAGAGTGCTTTAACAACCATTATCTGCACTGCAGGAGAGGGGACGGATGCTGCTGTCTGACAGAAGTAGAAATTAAAAATATTGTGACCTTTTTAGAAGATAAAGGTGCAATTAAAAAGAAACATCTTACAGGACGGTATTATTACCAGATTTAGCTTGGAGACAATATACATATAATTGTCCTTGTATGGCAGATGTACGGAAGCAACCTCTCAAAGCAGAGCGGAAATAACCGATTTCAGTTAATCAGAAAAAGTCAGTATACTAACGGCTTCCTCGTATGATTTTGAGAAGTATAGTTTTTTCATTAGATGCAATGGATTGAGTAAATAAATGGTCAAGCAACTTATACAAAAAATTCCAAAGCATTTGCAATATTAATTACGTAAAAAAGCTTATTTTGAAAAAAAGCAATAACTTTTATCCGTCCGTGGCGATTCGCTTAATCCGAATACGCTTTTGGATATTTTATCTCTCTAAAAAAAGCAAATGCAGGTTATACGTGGAGAACGCAAATTTTGCGCAATTTAAACACATCATTTTTCATCAAAATTCGATTTTTCCCTTGCGAAATCGATAAAAATATGGTATA
>JAJQHQ010000046.1:0-11830 GCA_021199655.1 Lachnospiraceae bacterium
ACGTTTTCATACGTACTTCGCAGCAAGTGCGAAGTACTGTCCTGAATAGTTACAAGCTTTTTTCTTCTGTTTATATAAAAATAACACAACGCCATTTCCTGCACAAGTACCCTGGCGTTTTTTAATTCTTTGTAATTTTCTTCGCGATCAGATACCGTGGGCGTCCTTTCACTTCTTCGTAAATCTTCCCAATATAATACCCAATGATCCCGAGGCTGATCATGACAAGGCTGCCGATGATCAGGAGGAGCAGGATCACCGTCGTGAAGCCTTCCACGGCGTGTCCGGTAAAATAGCGGACCAGCGTCTCGATGCCGAGAAGGATCGCCACTACAAATACGGCAATCCCGGCAAATGTCACGTACTGGAGCGCAGCTGTCGAAAATACCGCAATATTCCTGACCGCGTACTGCACCAAGGACCAGGTCGACCATTTCGACTCGCCTTCGGTGCGCTCCTGCACATCAAACTCCACCGAAGTCGTCCGGAATCCGATCCAGGAGGACAAGGCCCGGAAAAATACATTCCGCTCCGGCAGCGATAACAGCGCGTCCACCGCACGACGGTCCAGCAGCTTGAAATCAGACGCGCGCGACATATCGATCTTCACCGCTTTGGATATCATCTTATAAAAAAGTCCCGCGCTCATCCGATGCATCGCACTCTCTTTTCCACGGGTGCGCTTTACTCCTTCGATGACCTCATAGCCCTGCTCCCAGAGCCGGTACATCTCCACAAGTGTTTCCGGCGGATGCTGCAGATCACAGTCCATCACGGCACAGCAATCGCCCCTTGCTTCCGCCAGCCCTGCCAGCATCGCCGATTCCTTGCCGAAATTCCGGGAAAACGACACCGCCGTGACATGAGGATTCCCTCTGGCCGCTTTCTCAATCTCCTCCCAGGTATGGTCCTTCGACCCATCATTAACAAAAACAATCTCATAGTCAATCTGCTCCGCTGTAAGGATCCGGTCGATTTCAGCGGACGCCTTTTGTATCATTTTCTCCTCATTGTAAGCGGGAAGAATTACGGAAAGCATGTTATCCCTTCTTTCTCAAATGCCTAAAAATGCCTGCCATCTGCCTGCGAATGCTGAGGCAATCAGCCTGACTCGAATGTGACCTGCATCGACCCCATCAGCCGTTCGAACATCTCCGGCAGCCCCACTTCGGCTTTCCATCCAAGCTTCCGCAGCTTTTCAGAACAGATCAGCATCCTCGACGTCGGCGCGTAACCATATTGGCCCGCATCCTCCGGAATATCAAACACCAGCCGGGAGCCGCTTAGCGGATGATTTAGGATCAGCATTTCGGCCATCCCGCGGATAGTAGAATATGTCTCTTCATTGGAAATATTATAAGCCTGCCCGTTCTCTCCGCGTAAAAGTACGGTCAGCAGGCCAAGCACCGCGTCAGTCGTATAACAGTAACAGTGCGCCTTGCTTCCGTCTGTATGCAGAACAATATCCTCACCGTTCAGGATACTGCGTGCAAACTGCGCGAATACCCGGTTCTCCGTATTCGGAATGCCGGCCCCAAATGTCTGTGCCAGCCGTGCCGTCTTCACCGGCACCCCGTATTCATGCGCGTAAGCCGCACATAGGCCCTCCGCCATGCGCTTGCCTTCCGAATAACTGCTGCGCACCTTGAGCGGGTCGATATTGCCGTAGGTATCTTCCCGCATGACGGCCGCGGTCTGAACTGGGTCCGCCGGGATTTTTTCGTAGCTTTGCATATCCGGCGTCCCGTAAATCTCCATTGAAGACAGATACACCATGCTCTGCACGTTTTTTTCACGGGCCAGCTCCAGCAGATGCTCCGTCCCTTTCAGAGTCGTCTGAATCGTCTCAACCGGCCGGTCCACAAAGTCCTTTGACGCTGTCACGCTCGCGCAGTGAAAAATAAAATCCACCTCGCCATCCACCGTGACCGGCGACAGGATATCGCCCTTTGCCAGTTCCAGTCCGTCTTCCAGAAACGCTCCCAGAACCGCTTTCCCTTTTTCCGGATTCCGCGCCAGAGCGGTCACCCGGATAGCAAGAGACCGTTTCACGCTCGCACAGATCAGACCGCGGGCGAGCAGCGAGCCGATCAGCCCCGTCGCACCGGTCACCAGCACACGCTTCCCGCGAAGCCGCTCCCAGTCCACCAGCTCCGAATCCGCGATCCGCTCCAGATCCGCCTGCAGAATGCTGTCTCTGCACCATGTCTTATTCCGATTGAATACTGCTCCATCATCCATCAAAATATCCTCGAAAAATCATCATCCATAACCATAAGCGAGGCCGTCCACACCGGGTCAGGCGTCCGTTAACTTTCTCATCTTCGCTCTCAATTATTGTCCTGCATCGGTTGGGGATGCATATTGTCATAAGGAATCCTCCGACTTTGTCAGCAATCCTTATGACTTGGGACGCAGGCCGCGTCTTCGCGGCTGCGCCAGCCCGAACGCCTGCTCACTCTCCCGATACTGCAGAAACGCCCGGAACGTGTAGACATCCTCCGGCGTCGTTACCTTGATATTGCCCCGGTTCCCGGGTACGATATGCGGCTGATGCCCCAGCGCACGATAAATCGTGCAGGCATCCACCATGCCCTCATACCGGTTCTCTCTCGTCCTCATCCGCTCATGCGCTTCCAGTATGTCTTTCAGATAAAAACTCTGCGGCGCCTGCGCGGCGTAGCTTTCGCTGCGCAGAGGCACATCATCCACAGCACACCCGTCCCGGCTCACCAGAATGGTCTCATAACACGGTGTCGCCGTGATCGCGCTCCCGTACTTTTGTACACTCTCAATGTTGTCACTGATCACATCATATTCCACACAGGGACGGACACCGTCGTGGATCAGCACCACGGAATCCTCCGGATTCCCGTCTGTCTGCGCCTTTTTCAGGGCATTGTAAATGGAATCCTGTGCAGTCTCTCCACCCGGGACGATCGCCGACAGCTTATCAATGCGGTATTCCCTCACGAGAGCTTCCGTATACTCCATGTAATCACTGTTCATGGCCAGATAGATGCGGTCGATCTCCTCATGCTCCTGAAACAGCTGCAGTGTGTGGATCAGGATTGGTTTTCCGTTGATTTCCAGAAACTGTTTCGGAATCCCTGCCCCCATCCGGATGCCGCTGCCTCCCGCAAAGATTATCGCGATATTCATCTTATCTCACCCCATATCTGTTTCCGGCTGTCAGTGAACCTCACAGCCTGTCTGATGCCATATTTTCCATGTTTCTGCAAAAATAGCAAAAGTAACGTACCGGGTAACTGTGAAGGTACAAAACAGTTACCGTACCGGTTTCTCAGAAAAATCCTCCCGGCTTCAGGTAAGTCCCGCCAGCTTCAGGATCCGCTCCGTCGCATGTCCGTCACAGGCGCCGACATAGGTCTCGCGGAACGCGTCAATCTCCTCCGCGTGTTCTGCATACCAGCCGCCCTTATACCGACCCCCGATATTCTGCGCCTCCGGGAGCGATCCTGCCTGCTCCAACGCAGCCTTAAGCTCTGCCTCTGTCTGTGCCAGAGGAAACGGTATGCTTCGATAGTCAATATAAAATCCGCGTTTTTCCTCATATTCCTCCAGGTCCGGCGCGAACAGGACCGCCGGTCTCCGGTAAAGCAGATAGTCAAACAGCACCGACGAATAATCCGTGATCAGCACATCCGCGACGGGGAACAGCTCCTCCGTGGGGATCGTGCTGTTGGAAACCATCTCATGCCTGTCCACATGCGGATGCGCTTTGATGACAAAATACCACTCGTCCTTCATGCTGTCCGCAGCCCGCCGGACTGTCTCCAGTCCCTCAAGCCGCGGTGCCGCGGCGTTTCCCCGAAAGGTCGGAGCCCAGAGAGCCACTTTTTTCCCCGCCGCTTCCGGATGCTGTTTCCGAAAATTCTCCCGGCACTGTTCATTCCATTCCTGGTCAAAATAAAAATCCGTCCGGCTGATCCCGGTTGCAAAAATATGCTCCCGTGAAAGGCGCAGCGCCCGCTCATGCACCGGAACGCAGACCTCCGCGCTCATCGTCAGATACGTATAATTGCCGAACATATCGCCGCTGTAGCCCTTCGGAATATCTTCTCCCGCATCGTAGGCGATCTTCTTGGTCAGTCCGCAGGAATGCCAGAGCTGCACCACCTTTGTCTGGGGACGCTTCCGGCACGATGCCACCGGCAGAAAATAATCGCAGATAAACACATACTCGGCCACCGCGTAGCGCCGCATAAAACGCAGCAGATAGCGCGCCAACGCGATAAAAGAAAGGGCATCGAAATCCGTCACAAAGTTCTCAATGTGATATCGGGTATTATCATTCGGGACGGCCACTCCTTCACTGCCTGCCGACACAGCTTTATCTGACATAGAAGTGTCTTCCGGAGAGTTCGCGGAATTTGTCCCTCCCGCCTCCATCCTGCACACCGCATCGTACATCCTGCGCATGGAGAAAGGAATCTCCGCATGATGCGCGTCCGCAAAGATCACCAGTCCCTTCTCCACGGGTTTGCGGCGGTACATGCCGTACACCAGGGGAAGCAGCCGGTTCTGCAGCAGCATTTTTATTTTCTGTTTCAGCCGAAACGCGATCATTCCTTTTTCATTCCTTTTTTCCGCCGTCATTCAGCCACGGCATACGCTCCGCTTCCGCCGCCTGCAGCGCCGCCGCGATCACTTTATCCATATCATAATACCGGTACGAGCCCAGTCGCCCGCCGAAGATCACATTTTTCTCTTTTTCTGCCAGAGCACGGTATTTCTCATAAAGCGCGTTGTTCTTCTCGTCGTTGACCGGATAGTACGGCTCCATCCCCGGATGCCACTCGGCCGAATATTCCCTGGAAATGATGGAAAAATCCTTCGGGTGCTCCTGCTCTGCCTCCGGTTCAAAATGTTTGTGCTCGATCACGCGTGTATACGGAACCTCCCGGTCCGTATAATTGATCACGGCGTTGCCCTGATAATTGGATTCTTCCACACGTTCCGTCTCAAAACGGACGCTGCGGTACTCCAGATGGCCGTAACAGAAATCAAAATACTCATCGATCATCCCGGTGTATACCACCTTCTCATAGCTGTCCGCGTGATCCTTCCGGTATTCAAAAAAGTCTGTGTCCGTCATCACGTCCACATCGTCCAGCAGGATCTCCACCAGATTCGTGTAGCCGCCGATGGGGATTCCCTGATAACGGTCATTGAAATAATTGTTGTCATAGGTAAAGCGAAGCGGCAGTCTGCGGATGATAAACGCCGGCAGATCCTTGCAGTCTCTGCCCCACTGTTTTTCCGTATAGCCTTTGACCAGCTTCTCATAGACGTCCCGTCCGACTAAGGAGAGCGCCTGCTCTTCCAGATTCTTCGGCTCCGTGATGTGAAGCTCGGCCACCTGCTCCGCAATCTTATCCTTCACTTCCTGCGGCTTTTTCAGATTCCACAGGCGGCTGAAGGTATTCATATTGAACGGCAGATTATAAATCTCATCTTTATAGATCGCCACCGGAGAATTGATATAATGATTGAAGTCCACCAGATCGGTGACGTATTTCCAGATCATCTCATCGCTGGTGTGGAAAATATGCGCACCGTACCGGTGCACCTGAATCCCGTCCACATCCTCTGTGTAGATATTGCCGCCGACATGGCTGCGTTTATCAATGACAAGGCAGCGCTTGCCGGATTTCGTCATTTCATTTGCGAATACCGCACCATATAGTCCGGCTCCCACGATCAGATAGTCGTATTTTTTCCCCTCTTCCTTCAGCTGCATCCGTCTTTCTTCCCTGCGCTGATGGATCATCCTCGCCTGTTCTTCTTTGTACGCGTCACAGACTTCTCTGGCATCCCCGGTCATGCGCATATGCCCCTTATCCAGCCAGATGGCCTTGTCACAGAGAGCTTTTACCGACTCAATGTTGTGTGAGACATAGAGAAGCGTCGTCCCGGTGGAAAGCATCTGCTGCATCCGCTCATTGCACTTCCGGCGGAAACGCATATCGCCGACCTCCAGCACCTCATCCACGATCAGGATGTCCG
Source organism: Lachnospiraceae bacterium (assembly GCA_021199655.1). Classification (GTDB taxonomy): domain Bacteria; phylum Bacillota; class Clostridia; order Lachnospirales; family Lachnospiraceae; genus Choladousia. Next base: position 6,031 of record JAJQHQ010000046.1, read on the forward strand.
GGTTCACCACCGTAGCCACGGCAAAGCCAAGCCGCGCCTTCATGCCGGAGGAAAAATTCTTCAGCGGAGAATCCAGAAAACGATCCATATCGGCAAACGCAACAATCTCGTCAAAATGCTCCTCCATAAACGCTCTGGAATGCCCCAGCACAAGCCCGTTCAGATAAATATTTTCCCGCGCCGTCAGATCCGGGTCGAATCCCGCTCCCAGCTCGATCAGCGGAGCCGTCGTGCCGCGCACGACCACGGAACCCTTATAGGGCTTTAAGATGCCGCTGACTGTCTTCAGCAGCGTGGACTTGCCCGCGCCGTTCACACCGACCAGACCCCAGGCTTCGCCGGGCTGCACCTGAAAGCTGATATTCTGCAGCGGCAGGAATTCCTGAAACATCAGCTCGTGCTTCACCAGCTTGATCGCGTATTCCTTCAGGTCGTTGACCTTCTCACTTGCCATATTAAACTGTACCGTCAGATCATTGACTTCGATAATCGGTGTACTCATGTTTATCCCTTTTCTATATATACAACACAAACCGGTCCTTCGACCTCTGGAAGCTCCAGGTACCGAAGATCAGCATCAGAAACGCCATGATCCAGCCGCCCCAGAAAACCCTTGGTCCCGGGATATTCCCGTAATAGACCAGATCCCGGAACTGCGCCACATAATAATACAGCGGATTGAACGCCTTTACGAGAAAGCGCAGCGTCTCCGGCAGGCGATTGATATCATAGAGGATCGGCGTCAGATACAGCCATGCGGTCATGACCGCGCCGTAAATATGTTCCACATCGCGGAAAAAGACATTGAACTGCGCCAGAAACAGGCCGAGCCCGCAGCAGAACAGATAAATCTGCACCACCACCAGCGGAATCAGCAATATAGTGAGGTAAAATCTGGCCCCGGTAAACAGCATGACCAGAAACAGCGCCCCGAAAGAAAAAACCATCTCGATCATGCATCCCGTAATGCCCGCCACCGTAAAAATGTATTTGGGCACATAGACTTTCTGCAGCAGAGCGGAATTCTTCGTCACAGACTTCATGGCGTGCGTTGTGCTCGTCTTCAGAAAATCATACATCAGGCGGCCTGAAAGCAGATAAACCGGGTAGTTCTCAATCTCTTTTCCCAGAATATTGGAAAATACGATCGTCAGCACGATCATCAGCAGCAGAGGCTGCAGGATGGACCAGGCATACCCCAGAAAGCTGCGTCGGTATTTCAGCTTCAGATCGCGCTTTACCAGCTCGATCATAAGGTCTTTGTATTGAAAAAAGGTCTGAATACGATATTTTAAAAGATTCATTTTTGCGTCTTCCCGGTTCCTCGTTATTTCCTGCGGCTGTAACTGTTCAAAACCTTCACAGTACCCTGCGCTTCTCAACAGACCGTATTTTATCATATCCGAATTTGCATTGCAACCGTTCCACGTTTTTCCTTCCGCCAAAATCCTCCTGATTCTCCTTATTTACCATAAAATTCCGCATATATAGCGTGTTTTTGTTCATCTAAGTTTTGACAAGGCAAAACTGGTATGATACACTGTTTGAAATGGAAACAAAACCGATAGAAAAAACAAAAGACGTAACTGTGAAGGTACTGAACAGTTAGCAAAAGACAATGAGGTGGCTAAGTTGGATAAGTACGAATACAATCTCAAGCTGGAGGAAATTGACAAGCTGGTAGACCAGGGAGACTATGACGCGGCGGCTAAGCTGGCGGACTCCATTGAATGGCGCCGGGTCAGAAATGTCCGCACATTGTGTCTGATCAGCGAGATTTATGAGGCTGCCGGACAGCTTGACAAGAGCAAGGATATGCTGGTACGCGCCTATCGGAAATCTCCGGTCGGGCGCACGGTTCTTTATCGGCTGGTCGAAGTGACGACGGCGCTCGGACAGTTTGACGAGGCGCTGGAATATTATTCCGAATATGTACAGACAGCCCCACATGACAACAACCGTTATATTCTGAAATATATGATTTATAAGGGCAGAGGCAGCTCCCCGGAGGAGCTGATCCCGATTCTGGAGGAATACCTCGGTCAGGAATACACGGAACGCTGGGCTTACGAGCTTGCGACCGTTTATCAGCAGGCAGGACAGATTCAGAAATGCCTGGCTGCCTGCGATGACCTGGTACTGTGGTTCCATTCCGGCAAATATGTGAAGAAGGCACTTGAGCTGAAGAAGCGCTACGCCATGCTGACTCCGAAACAGCAGCAGATCTATGACGTGTGCCTGCAGGAAGACGCGCAGAACGACTACTTCGAAAATGAGGACGAGGAAGGTACCATCATTCAGAGTACAGAGAATGCGGATGACGAAGTGATCGCGGAAAACATCATTGCGCAGACAGAAAAGGAAATCGCCGAAGATGTCGCCGCACGCAAAGCCGAGCTGGAGAAAGCCTCACAGAAAGCACAGCTGCCCAGGGCTGCAGCAGTTCCTGAAGAAGAGATACTTTCCGAAAAACATGCGGCATCTGCTTTTCAGAATAACTCTTCCCTGATCGATGAGGGAGTGAATCCGGTTGTATTTTCACCCGATGAACCGGAGATTCTGGATAATCCGGAACAGGATGATCTGCAGGTAGAACTCGCCAAAAGTGTAAGAAAAGTAATCTCCGGAGTAGCAAGAAATCCGGAGCTGAATGAAGACGATGTCCCGGCCGCGGTGGAAGAACGCCTCAGAAGTATTCAGGAGCCCGTCCGGCCCCGCGAAGAGCCGGAACCGAAAGCCGGCAGACTTTCGATCGACGATATCCTTCTTTCCATGAGTGAGAAGGGCAAGCAGACAGCAGCTCAGGCCAGAGCACAAAGGGAAGCCGCGGAAGCGGCTGCGGCCGCGCAGGAGGCAGAAGCAGCAAAGGAGACTGCGTCCGAAGCGGAGACCGTGCCTGTGGCAGAAACCGCACCTGTAGCGGAAGCTGCGTCCGGCGCTGAGAACACACCTGCGGCGGACGCTGCAGCCGACACCGAAAATGCACCTGCGGCGGACGCTGCAGCCGACACCGAAAATGCACCTGCGGCGGAAACTGTGTCCGACTCTGAAAATGTACCTGCGGCGGAGATCGGGGCTGAGGAAGCCGTGACGCTCAGGACCGAAACCGCATCCGCAGAAAACTCCATCCCTGCAGGACCCGCATTTTCCACAGGCCCTGCCAGAAAGGAAAATTCCGCTTCCGCAGATATGACAGCGAACGATACAACGGCAGCCGGCCGATCCATTGCGGCAGCCGCCACGGAAGAGCTGACAGAAAAACAGCTTGAGGCCATCCGCTATTCCAACCATCCGGAGAAGCTTCTGAAGAATCGGAATTCTCTTCCGTCCTACTCGGAAGACACCGATCTTAGCATGACGCGCAGGATTGTCAATACAAAAGAGGAACTGCAGGAAGCCGCCCGGAAAGAACTGCTCGCAACAAGGACCATACGGATCCCCACGGAAGAAGTGGCGGAGATTTATTCCCATAATACAGAGGGAATACAGGATACTACAGAAGCACCGTTCGAAGGCGCAGCGGCTCCGGCAAAGGAAACGCCGGAAAGCACCGAAGCTTCGCTTAGAGAATCGTCGGATGCTTTGTCAGAGGAGAGCCGGATGGATACCGGAGCTTCGCCTGCAGAGAATACCTCCGGCACCCCGATTCCGGATGACGATGTTTCAGAATCTGCTGCACATACGGCAGAGGACGAGGACGACAGTGAGGAGTACTATGACGACCCTCTGACCATTGAGCCCCATCTTCGCGGACTCTTCAAGGGTTTCACAGAGATAGACGGTCTGGAAGACCAGATTGCCAACGCCATTCTCCAGACGATGGCCAAAGGCGATGACCGTACCTCCCGCACCGGGAACCTCCTGATCTTCGGACCACACGGCTCCGGCAAAACAACGCTGGCGACCGGTATCGCGAAAGCGGTCGCTCAGGAAAAAGGCATGAAAACCGCCAAAATGGCACGCATTTATGCGTCCGATCTGAATCGCCGGGATATCGCCGCGACGATTGCCAGGATAGCCGGCGGTACGCTGATCGTCGAGGAAGCGGGCGATCTGGACGACAATACCGTTGATCAGATGACGACCGCCATGGAATTCCGCACCGACGGGCTGATTGTTATCCTGGAGGATGAACAGCGCTACGTGCACGATCTTCTGATGAAGCATCCACGTTTCACGATGAAGTTTACCGCACAGATTTACCTTCCTGTATATACGGCAGAGGAACTGTCCATGTTCGCGCAGCAGCATGCGAACGAGCTGGACTATATGATCAGTGAGGACGGCTTCGAAGTGATCCGTCAGAAAGTGGCGGAGGCAGCACCCACCGAGACACCGATGTCAGTAGCGGATGTCATTGCACTGGTAGATCAGGCAATCCGCCACTCAAACAAATTCATGCGCAAAATGTCCATGGGCAAAAAGCGCTATGATGAGAACGACTACGTTCTCCTGTTTGCGAAAGACTTCAAATGATTTTTATCACACTATTTTGAAAAAGAATCCCTGAATCGAAACTGCCTTTTCCCGAAAGAGAATTGGCAGTTTTTTTAAAATAAAATATTCAATTAATTATTTTCAGATTTTTCGAGACAGAATCGAAAATTCATGTTATAATTATTGCACTGAAACATATGCTGTAAGGAGTACCGAGATTCCGTCAGGTTCAGGGAATCCTTATAAAACAAAAATTGTTACTATTCACAGCTGCGCCGTGAATAGTAACCAAAAATTTACAATGGGAGGTACTGCATATGGCAAAAAAAGTTGTGATTGCGATCGGACGCCAGTTCGGAAGCGGCGGACATGAGATTGGAGAAAAGCTGGCAGGAAAACTGGGCATTAAATTTTATGACAAAGAACTGATCAAGGTCATCGCAAAGCAGAGCGGGCTGTGCGAGAAAGTCCTTGAAAGCTACGACGAAAAGCCGACGAACAGTCTGCTCTATTCAATCGTGATGGATGTCTATCCGTCCGTTATGTACACAGGACCGACAATTGACCAGCAGATTTATCAGGCAAATTACGACACGATCAAACAGCTTGGCGAGACCTCCTGCGTGATCGTCGGACGCTGCGCAGATTACATCTTAAGAGACTGCCCGGAGCTGGTCAGTGTATTTATCCACGCAGACGATGATTTCCGTGCGAAGCGCATTGCTGCGGAATACCAGCTTCCGGACGCAAAGGTTCGTGATATGCTGGTAAAGACGGATAAGAAGCGCGCGAGTTACTATAATTTCCAGTCAGAGAAAAAGTGGGGCGCCGCTGTCAGCTACAATCTCTGCATCGACAGCAGTTCCATCGGTATCGAGGGCAGCGTAAGATTGATTGAGAATTACATACAGTGCCGCGGACTGCTGTAATCTATAATCTAGTCTTTAATCTAACCTGTAATCAGGAAGTCAGGGAGGCGGCTAACCGCCTCCTCTTTAAAAATAAAAAAGAATGCGCCTTGGCGCATTCTCGCGCCGAGCGCGGTCGCTTCAGCGACATAATTCTTTTCGCGCGAGTGCGCATCCTCGCGGAGCGTTTTTACTTTATAGGAACGAAGTTTCCTATAAAGCAAAAAATCGGAGGACTTCTGTCCTCCGATCTTATATTTATTTATTTAATTTTATTTTTTATCTGTACATTCTGTACGGTATCATGGAGAGTTTTCTTCCTGTTTATTTATAAATCCAATCATTCGTTTCTTTACACGAATCATCTTTTTTATAAATTCTGCGGCTTAAATTTTATCTTTTGAAGATTCATTCTTTTTTCTCTGAATCTATCTGCGAATGTGATTCCGATCTTT
>JAJQHQ010000046.1:11930-45265 GCA_021199655.1 Lachnospiraceae bacterium
TGATCTTTTGATCTTTTGATCTTTTGATCTTTTGATCTTTTGATCTTTTGATCTTTTGATCTTCTCTGTTTTGATTTCATCTCATAACTGAAATCACTTCTTCTGGCAGGTATCTCATCTTATGTGAATACCCTTCTTAGCAGACCTTTCTTTTCATTTCATCTTCTGATGTTTTGCGTGGATTCATTTCTCGTCTGAATCTCTTTTGTGAATGAAGTTCGAAATCGGTATCGAATTTTTACAAATGACTTCTACTGAATCCTGTCAGCACAGGCCATTTTCTGATTCACATCTTTTACGCGGATGGCTCATTTGCCAAAGGCTTTTACGCCGACCGATTTAATTATTATCTGGTCTGTCTGTTTTCACATTCGGCTGTTTGATTTCTTTTGTGCTTTATACGAACCTGCGAGTCCGTATCTCTTCTTCTTAGGATAAATGTGCTCTGCCGGCTGATTCTGTATGCTCTCCATCGATCGTTCTTTTACGATATCTCTTGAATCAGATTCGGCTGAGGTCTTCTCTACAGGAAACATCTATCCCGCCGCAATTGTTTTGAAGTAAAGAATGTGAGACTGTGTCCACTGGAATCGACCTCCTCTCTTTCTTGTTATCGTCTATAGGTTCTTGATCTATAGGAACAACAACTGTTTTGTTGATGGTTGTACTATATCATAGCTTTTTCGATTTGTCAACACTATTTTTGAAAATTTATTTAATTTATTTTATTCGAACTTTTTTTATTTTAATTGATATCTTAATTTCATGAATATTATATAAATTTCAGATAATTTAAGCAATTTAGAAAATTGCAGCAAACAGATCGAGCAGGAGGAGACTTGTCGGCTCCTGCCCGCCGCGCGAGCTGCGTCCGGCACCGGCCTGAAAAAACGCCTTGCGCTGCTCTGCGCAAAAAATCCGGGGCAGGCGCATTCCCATCGCCCATCCCGGATTGTTTTATTCGTAACTGTTCAGTACCTTCACAGTCATTTTTACTTTTATTCTTATTTACAGATTTGCAGTGTCTTTTGCTGTGAATCCCGTGTTCTCAGCCTGTCCGCAGACAGAACTTTCTTGCTTCCTTCTCACTGCTTATTTTCTCAATCTCCGCACCGAGACTCCGCAGCTTCTCATCGAAACACTCGTAACCACGCTGGATATACGCAATGTCGTCAATCGTTGTGATGCCTTCCGCGGCAAGACCCGCAATGACAAGTGCTGCGCCTGCGCGCAGATCCGGCGCGCTTAAGCGTGCTCCGGTCAGCTTCTCCACACCCGTAATGATCGCCGTGTTGCCCTCTACGCGGACATCTGCACCCATACGGGTCAGCTCATCCATATATTTAAATCGGTTTTCAAAAATACTCTCTGTCACAATGCTTGTCCCGCGCGCCAGCGCCAGCGTCACACCGATCTGCGGCTGCATATCCGTCGGATAACCGGGATACGGAAGGGTCTTGACATTCGTGCTGCTTAAGCGTTTTGACGCCACAACACGCACTGCGTTATCAAACTCTTCCACCTCACAGTCAATCTCAAGCAGCTTCGCCGTGGTCGCCTCCAGATGCTTCGGAATAACATTTTTCACCATGACATCGCCCTTGGTCGCGGCCGCCGCAAACATGAATGTGCCGGCTTCGATCTGATCGGGAATGATAGAATATTCCGTCCTGTGGAGTTTCGATACACCGCGGATACGGATCACATCCGTACCTGCTCCGCGGATGTTGGCTCCCATGCTGTTGAGAAAATTCGCCACATCTACAACATGCGGTTCACGCGCACAGTTCTCGATGATGGTGTAGCCCTCCGCCATGGAAGCAGCCATCATGATATTGATGGTAGCGCCGACAGATACCGTGTCCAGAAAAATGTGACTGCCATGCAGGTGGTCTGCATTTGCAATGATAAAGCCGTTGCGGATTGATACCTTTGCCCCCAGCGCCTTAAATCCTTTGATATGAAGATCGATGGGCCTGCTGCCGATATTGCAGCCGCCGGGAAGCGGCACCTCTGCCTTTTTGTATTTGCCAAGAAGAGCTCCGATCAGATAATAAGAAGCCCGGATTTTCTTTATATATTCGTAATCAACACTGACATCTCCGATATCCTTGCTGTTCAACATGACCGCATGGCGCGTGATCCGCTCGACGCGGACGCCAATACTCTCCATTGCTTCCAGAAGAACATTGATGTCCCGGACATCCGGCAGATTGTCGATCAGCACGGTATCATCGGTCATGATAGCCGCCGCAAGAATACCGAGAGCCGCATTTTTTGCCCCGGAGATCTCCACCTCGCCTGCCAGCGGGATGCCTCCTCTGATGATATACTGTTCCATAAGTTACCTCTGCTATTTTTTATCCATACTCCCAACGTCTGGCTGTCCCTGTCGTTTTGTCCACTCGTAACTGTTCAGTACCTTCTCAGTTACATCCATTCAGGTCCCGGAGATTCCGATTCTCCCCTTCCGAAGATCTCCCTGCGACCGGACAGAAAACGACTTGTCGGCTCCTGCCCGTCCGCGCGCATAATTATAGTAAACGACGTAAGTCGTTTTACTTTGCGCCAGACGCGAGGCTGCGAAGCTGCCATTCCATGCGCGTCTGTGTGCATATATAGTGAATGACAAAAGAATTTTGTTATTCACTATATACCCGACAGGTAAATTCAGGAACCTTCCTGAGGGATAAAAATGCACGGCCGCAAAACGAAATTAGTATCAGTATACCACATTTCATTAAATTGTAAACAAAAATTCACAGTTAATCATTTTTTCGTCATAATGAACCAAACATATATTCGGATGTGACGTTCCGGTTTTTTCTGTAATTCTGGTATAAACAAATAACCGTCCAACGCCAAAGAGATCGTGGCCGGCCTGTTTCATACAGCGAAAGCGTCTGACGCCTGATGATGCTGAAAAAAAGCAAGATCGTTTCAGCGTTTTTTTCGCACAGCCGCATGATTTTCCTTCTTTTTTCTCACACTGTATCCAAAGCTGCCCAGAGCTTTCCCCAGTTCATAATAGGTTCCATGGGAATACACCATCAGTTCCGCATCATTCAGCCGGAGCTTTCCTTTGTCGTCCAGATACCGGTCGTCCACATCGACGCCGAGCACCTCGGCCACAAACATATGATGGGAGCCAAGCTCCAGCACTTCTCTGACACGGCACTCGATGTTGACCGGACTTTCCGCGATCAGCGGTGCACCGACATGCACCGCCGGTATGGCAGTCAGATGCGCTTCTTTGAATTTATCCACGTCGCGGCCGGAGCGGACACCGCAGTAATCGGCAGCCCGCGCCAGTTTTTTCGTCGTCAGATTGATCACAAACTCGCCAGTCTCACGGATGATCGAATACGAATAACGCTCCGGCCGGATGGAGATGGAGACCATGGCCGGATTCGTACATACCGTCCCCGCCCAGGCGACGGTAATGATATTGGGGCGTTCTTCAGCAGCACAATGCAAAGCATTCTTTGGATCGCGGCTGCGTTCTGCCGCCGAAGCTATGCAAGGCCGCGCGCAGCTCACCATCACGGCCGGCAGCGGATAAAGCATGTTGCCGGGCTTCCAGTTCTGTCTGCTCATTTCTCACGCCCCCGTGATCTGGCTGATGCCGGTCATCAGAGACGGGATCAGCTGCTTTTTGCGGGAAACCACGCCCTTTAAATAAGCGCTCCCGTTTTCCAGCTTTTCATGGAAGGATGCGTCAATAATATCTTCAGCATCTTTTCCAAAACAGATCAGATCCGTCCCTTCCTCTATGATGTTCGTCATCATAAAGCAAACTATATCCAGTTCTTTTGAGTCGACCAGATTTTTAAGGAAAGGTACGATCCGCTCCCGGATGCCCTTCAGCTCCTCCGTGCTCATGAAGGTGATCTGGCCGACTCCGATATTCCGGTCGCCGACCTCAAATTTCTTGAAATCCTGGTAGCAGATCTCCTCCGCCGTCTTTGTGGAAAGATCGCTGCCTGCGGTAAACATTTTCTTTGCGAAATCCTCGCATTCAATCCCGGCAATTTTGGCCAGCGCATTGGCAGCCGCAACATCCATCGGCGTACAGGTCGGCGAGCGGAAGATCAGCGTATCAGAGAGAATCGCGCTGCACATCAGCCCGGCGATATCCTCCGGAATATCAATGCCGTTCTCAAGGAACATCTGATAGATGATCGTGCAGGTACAGCCGACCGGCTGGTTGCGGAAATAGACCGGGTTGATCGTCTCAAGTGAGCCGAGCCTGTGATGATCGATAATTTCCATGATCTCGGCGTCAAGCACATTATCTACCGCCTGGGAGACCTCATTGTGATCCACCAGGATCAGATTGCGCTTGCGCACACCCAGCAGGTTCCGTCTGGAAATCATTCCCACATAGCTGCCGCTCCGGTCAAGGATCGGGAAATCGCGGTAACGCTTTTTGGACATCGTATCGCGGATTTCCTCCGTATAGTCGTCAAGGTGAAAGGTCAGGAGTTTTTCTTCTTCCCGCATAAAAAAGCTCACCGGCATGCTCTGGTTGATCAGGCGGGCCACTGCGTAGGTATCCAGCGGTGTCACGATGATCGTGCAGCCGCGGTCTCTGGCCATGCTCTGGATCGTGCGGGAGACCGGTGCTCCCAGACAGACGACGATGCAGCCTGCCTGCATTTCGATCGCGCAGAGCTGCCCCTCGTAGCGGTTGCCGAGAATGACCATATCGTGCTCATCAATATAATTCTCCATCACATCCGGATTTGCTGCCGCGATCACGACCTTGCCGCTGTCGAATACACCGTCCGGATCGCCGACGATCATCTCCGCCTCCAGCGTCTCCAGAATGTTCCGGTACGGCGTCTTCGCTGTGGAAACGATTGAGCTGGAATATTCCTCCATGTAGGATTTTGCGATGTCGTTGATCGTGATCAGACCCTTCAGCTTGTTTTTGGAATTTGTGATCGGGAGTGTAAAAATATTCTGCTCCTGCATCAGCGTCCATGCGCGTTTCAGGGAAATATTGCTGCGCACGCCCTCCACCTTGCGGATCTCCATGTCCTTGACGCGCGTTCCGATGTTTTCCAGCAAAATCGGCGTTTTCGCATGAAAACGCTCCAGCACATACTGGGTCTCCGCGCTGATCCGTCCGGCGCGGGCCGCCACATAATTATAAGAAGGCGGCAGGTCGCCCTGCCCATTTAAAGACGCTTCGCGTGGGACGGAGCTCTGATTCTTCAGGTAAGCGTACGCGATCGCGGAACAGATGGAATCCGTATCCGGATTTTTGTGTCCTACCACGCAGACCGTTCGTTTACGCTGCTTCTGACTGCCAAGTCCGGCCTGATCCTTCCTGATCTCTGTCAATGTCGTCTTTTCTTCTTTTGCCATATACATTATTCCTCATTCCATACAAACTGTTCGCAAAACCTATTTCAACCCATACACAGTTCTTCTTCATCCGATTTTTGTCATCGTTTCGTAACTGCTCAGTACCATAATTGTTCAGTACCTTCACAGTTGCGTCCTTTTCAGTCAATCCAGGCGTTCACTCCACACCCTGCTCGGTCACTCTGGCAAAGATCAGCGGCTTTTTCTCCGGCGCTGTCCTGCCGACTGACACGGCTTCCAGAAATCGCGCTTTCGCAGCGTCCACCTTTGCCGGATCGGAGGTGAGCAGTGTTGCGATCGGCTCGCCCTTTTTCACGGAATCCCCGGTCTTTTTCTTCAGGATAATACCCGCGAGCGGATCAATCTCGCTCTCCTTCGTCTCGCGTCCCGCTCCGAGAAGCATCGCAGCGATCCCGATTCCTGCGGAATCCATCTTTGTAATATAGCCGCTTTTTTCTGCCGTCACGTCCGCCTCTACAGGTGCACGGCCAAGCTTCTCCGGATGGCGGACACAGTCCGCGTCGCCGCCCTGTGCTTCGATCATGGCAGCAAGTTTTTCCAGAGCCGCCCCGGAATTCAGCGCATCCTGCGCCAGTTTCCTGCAATGATCCAGCTCTCCGTCCCCGGCGAGATACAGAAGCTGAGAGGCAAGCGCGAGGCTCACTTCTGTCAGATCCTTCGGTCCCTGTCCGCACAGCGTACGGACCGCTTCCTCTACCTCAAGGGAATTCCCGATCTGGTACCCCAGCGGGATATCCATATTCGTGATCAGCGCGGCAATCTTTTTTCCGTTATGTACGCCGATCGCCACCATTTTCTCCGCCAGAAGGACGGAGTCCTCGACTGTCTTCATGAACGCACCGCTCCCCGTCTTGACGTCGAGTACGATGCAGTCGCTCCCGGCCGCCAGTTTTTTGCTCATGATGGAAGCCGCGATCAGCGGGATGCTGTCCACCGTGGCAGTCACGTCGCGGAGCGCATACAGTTTTTTGTCCGCAGGCGCCAGATTCGGCGACTGTCCCGTTACCGCAATCCCCGTGCGCCGCACCACGTCAAGGAATTCTTCCTTTGACAGCGAGGTACGCGTCCCGGGGATGGATTCCAGCTTGTCAACGGTCCCGCCGGTATGTCCAAGCCCGCGGCCGGACATCTTGGCTACCGTGCATCCGCAGGCCGCCACGACCGGCGCAACGATCAGGGTCGTCTTGTCTCCGACACCGCCGGTGGAATGCTTATCCACCTTCACGCCCGGCAGATCGGACAGATCCAGCTGCTCGCCGGATTTCGCCATCGCGTCTGTCAGAAGCGCCGTCTCTTCGTCCGTCATTCCCTTAAAATATACAGCCATCAGAAACGCCGACATCTGGTAATCCGGGATGTCGCCCTTCGTGTAGCCCGTGATCATCCATCGGATCTCCTCCTCCGACAGCGCAAGACCGCTGCGTTTCTTCATAATAATATCATACATTCTCATCGCAAAATTATCCTCCACTAATTGTTACTATTCACGGCCCTCCACCCCGCATGCGCATCTACGCTCCGCTTCGGTCGGCGCCGAACGGGCGTCACTGGCGCCCGGCGCCGTCGCCCTTTCAGGGCTCCAGTTTCGCTGCTGACGCAGCTAAGACTGCTTACAGATCTTTCGGTCCGAAATTCAGCGGCAGCAGCTCTTTCAGCGTGTAGCTCTGATAATCCTGCAGACTGCGTGCCAGAACGATCCGAAAAGTCTCCGGGTCGCAGAATTCTGCCATCACCTGACGGCAGACGCCGCACGGCGGGGCAAAGCTGTCCAGTTCCATCTCCACAGCTGTCTGTTCTTTCCCCTTCTCATCTCTGGAATAGCCCCCAACGATCGCAATCTGCCGGAAATTCCGATATCCTTCTGAAACCGCCTTGAAAAAGGCGGTGCGTTCGGCACAGACGGTCGGTGTGTAGCTCGCGTTCTCGATGTTGCACCCGAGGAAAATCTGCCCGTCCTCCGTCTCCAGCGCCGCTCCCACGGAAAAATGGGAGTACGGCACATAAGCACGCTGCCGTGCCTCAAAGGCTTTTTTTATCAATTCCTGATCCTGCATCTTATCTTGTCTCCTGTTCTGTCAGAGCAAATCTGCTTCCTTTCACCCTGCAAAGATATAACCGCGGCATCGAATTATCACGCCCGGATTCTGTTTGCAGACATACGTTTTCTGCTCGGAAAAGCCTGTATTCTCAGCACTTTACTTCTTCCCAGAAGCTCTTGCCGTCCAAGCTCTCCGGAATGCCGAACATCTCCAGCACGGTCGCGGCAATATCCGCAAAGCTGCTCCTGGTGCCGATGGAAACGCCCGGCCGCACGCTTTTGCCGTACAGAAGCATCGGCACGTATTCGCGCGAGTGATCCGTGCCCGGAAATCCGGGATCACAGCCATGGTCAGCAGTGATCAGCACGACATCGTCATCGTTTAATTTCTCCATCATCTGCCCCAGCTGCCGGTCAAAAAGCGTCGCAGCAGCCGCATAGCCGTCGATGTCGTTGCGGTGCCCGTAAAGCATGTCAAAATCCACCAGATTCACAAAGCAGAGCCCCGTGAAGTCCTCATCCATCAGAGCAAGCGTCTTGTTCATACCGTCCTCATTGTCTGAGATCGGCGTCGTGTGCGCGATGCCCTGCCCCGCAAAAATATCGTTGATCTTTCCAACCCCGTACGTATCAAAGCCGTGCTCCGTAAGGCTCACGAGCATCGTGCGCTTCGGCGGGATGAGTGAAAAATCATGACGATTCCTGGTCCTCGTAAAGTCCGAAGCATTCGTTCCCGCAAAGGGCCGCGCGATCACACGTCCTACGCCATGCTTTCCCTGCAGGATCGCGCGCGCCTTGCGGCAGTCCTCATACAGCTCTTCGAGCGGAACGACCCCTTCATGCGCCGCAATCTGAAACACGCTGTCTGCCGAAGTGTATACGATCAGATCTCCGGTCCTCATATGCTCCTCGCCGTAATCGCGGATCACATCCGTGCCGGAATACGGCTGATTGCAGAGCACACCGCGCCCGGTCTGCTCCCGGAACGGTGCAAGCACTTCCTCCGGAAACCCATCCGGATACACCGGCATCGGCTCCGGTGAGATCATACCGGCGATCTCCCAGTGTCCGATGGTGGTATCCTTGCCCATCGAGCTCTCCCGCAGCCGTCCGTAAGCGGCAATCGGAGATTCCATAGCAGCCGCGCAGCGCGCAGCATTCTTCGCATCACGGCAGGTCACGCCGTCAATATTAAACATCCCGAACCGCTCCAGGTTCGGCGTGTCATAACGGTCTGATCTTACGATGGATGCCAGTGTATTGGCACCAACATCCCCAAACAGGTCCGCATCCGGCTCATAGCCGATGCCGAAGCTGTCGAGGACAATGAGAAACACTCGTTTGATATCCATGCGACATCCTTCCTCTCTGAACCCTTATATTTCTCTAAAAATTCCTTTCTGCTTAGCCGAAAAAGCCGCAGACAGCTCACTTTCGGTGTTCTTTTTATGCGATCTCCATCGCAACCTTCACCATATCGTTGAAGCTGGTCTGGCGCTCCTCGGAAGTCGTCTCTTCGCCGGTCACCATGCTGTCTGAGATCGTGCAGATCGCCAGCGCATTCTTTCCGGCACGGGCCGCATTCATATAGAGTGCTGCCGCCTCCATTTCGACAGCCAGCGCACCCATCTTCTGCCATTTCTCTGTCGTCGGGCGGTCACTGTAAAAGACATCTGCCGAAACCAGATTGCCGACGCGGTAATTCACGCCCATTGCCTCGGCTGCCGCCACCGCGTTTTTCAGCAGCTCAAAAGATGCGATCGGTGCGAATGTACCCGGCAGTTCAAACTGCGCCGCATAGTTGGAATCCGTGCAGGCGCCCATCCCCAACACCAGATCACGAATCTTCAGATCCGGCTGCAATGCCCCGGCCGTGCCGATGCGGATAATATTTTCTACATTATAAAAATGAAACAGTTCATAGGAATAAATGCCGATCGACGGCATTCCCATGCCGCTCGCCATCACGGATACCCTTTTCCCCTGATACAGGCCGGTGTAGCCATTGACGCCGCGGACGTTGTTTACCAGTACTGCGTCCTCCAGAAACGTCTCCGCAATATGCTTCGCACGCAGCGGATCTCCCGGCATCAGCACTGTCCTTGCAAAATCTCCCGGTTCTGCCGCAATGTGCGGGGTAGGTGTCTGACTCATAATTAGTTCCTCCTTAATTTTTTTATGTTTTATCAGCAAAAGGGGATGATACTACGGATTCCTCCGCATTTCGCACTTTCGCCCTTGTATCTTTATATTAGATATTAGCATTTTTTACATATCTTTTTCTATCTCAGTTTATCACTATATGTGCATAACAGACAACTGTTTTTTTAATTTTAGGCGATTTTATGTCATTTTAACTATGTTTTTACTTTTTGTTCATACTTTATTCATATTTCACTGTTATGATGCTATCAGATTCAAACAGGAAGCGCCATAAAACATCAGATGGAAAGCTTCCCTGAAAATCGACAGACAGATAAATTTTTTCATAATAGCCCTCGGTATGCCAGATGCCGGGGGCACTCCTCATTTTATACGATAATATTAGAGCCGAAAGCCCGGAATCGGGCGCTTGTGCTTAGATTCAAGCCTTAATACCCCGTTAAGACATGAGGAAACACAAAGTGCGGAGAAATCCGCAGGCATTATCACGTTATGAGCGTTTTCAGCTCCGCGTCTGCAGGAAAGCCCACTCTTTCTGCCCCGCCTCATCGCTCGGATAGTTCTGCACATATACTTCTGCTTTTGCCGCTGCTGTCGCGTAATCCAGCTTTTTTTCATACGCAACGATCTCATTGAAGTACAGCTCCTGCTTTCCGTCTGTCCCGTCAAGAGCAAGGCCAAGGCTGATATAGGACAGCGCAGTATCATAATTTCCCTGCTGGATCGCACACATTGCGAGCCCGTTATAGCATTCCGTGCTCTCCCCGAACTCCTCCTGAATCTGCTGATAAACGGCAAGCGCGTGCGTGTAATCCTCCTGCGCCAGATACACTTTGCCGATCAGATACATGGCCGGCTCATAGCTCTCCTCCACCGGGCCGATCAGCATCTGCTGTGCCTCGTCATAATTTCCAAGGTAATAATAAATTCGTCCCTGATTATAATAATATTCGGTGTCGTCGCCTTTCAGACTCTGCGCCGCCTGCAGATAGGCCACGCCAACCGCTGAAAGATTCGCGTTGTCATAGCTCTCGTAAATATTCAGATACAGATCGTAGTCACCGGAATCCAGAGCCACCGCCGCGTCAAAATCCGCGGCTGCTTCCTCCGTCTGCCCTTCGGTCAGATAGCTTGCTCCCCTTAAAAAATATGCGTCCGCATTCCCGTCCTCAGAGTCCTCCAGAAGAGCCGTACAGGTATCGATCACATCTTCATAATTACCCAGACGGTACTGTGCCGTAGCCAGATACAGGCGAATATCCTCCGTATTGGAGGGCATACGGCTGTCTGCATTGGCGAGTGCTTCCGTAAACGCCTCCGCTGCGCTCTCATATTCCCCCAGTCCCATATAGGCAAGGCCAAGTCCGCGATACGCCAGCATCTGCTGCTCTCCCGCATCGATTGCTTCCTCAAAAAGCTCCTGCGCTTCACTGTAGCTGCCTTCCTCCAGAGCAGCCAGACCCGCCACCGTATTTTCCCCGGTCGCGCTGCCCATCGCACAGCCGCCCGCAAATATAGCGAGCAGCATCACCGCCGCGCAGGCTGATGCGCGGAATTTTATCCTGTTCGTTAATCTTGTTGAACAATGCATGCTGTTTTCCCTCATCAATATTTCCCCTGATTTGTTGCTGTTGTACTGTCCTGAACAGCAAGCCGCAGACCGCCTGCCATGCAGGCTATATGCCGCTATCGCGTCATATTCTCCGCTGCCGCTCCGGTCGGTGCTAAACGAGCGCCACTGGCGCTCAGCACCTGTGGCTGATGGGCGTCCCGCCCATCCCAAAATGAAAATACTGTCTTTAGCAGATAAATCTGCACAGCCAGTCTTTTCATTTTGTTGCTGTTCAGGACTTTTAATACATCTTAGCACAGCTGAAAAAATTAGTAAAGTTTAAAGGTTGCAATGCACCTGTTTTCTGCTATAATCCATTCAGTATGTTATGTATGCTAAGGAGCCGATTTACATGTTCATGAACTGGTTTTACAGCCTGCAGGACTACATCAGCAGCTCCGTGCCGCTCGTTGTGGCATTTTTGCTGAAAGTACTGCTGTGCATTGTCGTTTATCTGATTGGAAGAAAAGTAATCGCCTGGGCGGTAAACGCGTTCCGGAAGATGCTCACGAGCACGAAAATGCAGGCCGGAGCAGTCACGTTCTCCTGCTCGATGTGCAAAATTCTGCTGTACTGCGTTCTGGTGCTCTGGATCGGCATGCAGTTTGGTGTGACGGAAGCCTCTGTTGCGGCCCTCGTGGCATCCGCCGGCGTCGCAATTGGCCTGGCATTTCAGGGCGGCCTGTCCAATCTGGCCGGCGGATTTATGATCCTCGTCTTTCAGCCGTTCCACGTCGGCGATTATATCATCACGCAGGGGATGGAAGGCACGGTGCAGAAGATTGAGATCATGTACACCACGCTTCTGACGACCGATACCCGGCGCGTCATCGTTCCCAACGGCACGCTTGCCGACAATGTCATGGTCAATGTCACTGCCGCCAACCGGCGCAAGCTTGAGGTCAAAGCTTCCATTTCCTATGAGGACAGTCTGGAGGCGGCCAAAAAGGTGCTGGAGGAGCTGATTGAGGAAAATCCGGATGTCCTGCACGAAGAAGAGCACCTCGTCTTTGTCTCGGAGCTGGGGGACAATGGTGTCGTGCTGGGACTGCGCTGCTGGGTACCTACGGATCAATATTATCCGGTGCTCTGGTGGATGAACGAGCGCATTAAGCTCCGCTTTGATGAAGCAGGTCTGCACATTCCCTATCCGCAGATGGATGTGCATATGTGCGGAAACGACAATCAGATAAAGTAGTGTATAGTTCAGAAAGGAGTTCTCAAATATGGAAAACCAGACACCCCAACATAAAGAAACCGGCCTCGTCCACATTTACTGCGGCGACGGCAAGGGAAAGACCACGACCGGTATGGGCTTATGCGCCCGCGCGGCCGGATACGGTCTGCGTGTTCTGATCTATCAGTTCATGAAAAACAATTCCACCAGTGAACGAAATGTTCTGAAGCTCTCTGAGAATATCACCATCGTGGACGGACTGACGCAAGAAAAATTCAGTTTTCAGATGACATCTCAGGAAAAGGCGGAAAGGAAATCGTATTACGAAAATCAGCTGCGGGCGGTCACGCAAAAGGCTGTTGATGAAAATTATGACGTGCTTTTTCTTGATGAAGCCATCTATACCATCCGCGCCGGGCTGCTCGATGAAGCACTGCTTCTTGAATTTCTGAAAAAAAAGCCCGCGCAGCTCGAAGTGATCCTGACCGGCCAGGGGCCAAGCGAGGCACTGATCGAGTGCGCGGACTATGTCTCTGAAATTCGAAAGGTAAAGCATCCGTTTGACAAAGGGCTGCGGGCGCGGAAGGGAATTGAAAGCTGAATTATAATCCATTGTAACTGTTTAATACTTTCACAGTTACAAGGAAAAGTCCATTTAGAATCGCTGCGCGATGGGACTTTTCCTGGTCTAGGCTCTTCATCATACGTACTTCGCAGCAAGTGCGAAGTACTGTATTGAATAATCACAATCCATTCACAATATTCGCGGGCCGTTCTCCGCGGCTGACCCGTTCAAATGCGGTCCAGATGTTGCGGTGTCCTTTTCGGAATACTCCCGTCGTTACCCCGCCGATGTGCGGGGAAAACAAAAGGCGGCTCTCCGCTTCCACGGACAGTCCAAGCAGAGGGTGGTCGGCTGTGACCGGCTCCGGTGCCACTGTGTCCAGTCCCGCTCCGGCGATCCAGCCTTCGTTAAGCGCCCGTCCCAATGCTTCATTGTCGACCATCTCTCCACGCGCCGTGTTGATCAGCAGTGCGTTCGGACGCATCGCCCGCAGGAAAGCCTCATCAACCATCCCGACCGTGTCCGGCGTCACCGGAACATGGATGCTGATAATGTCGCAGGCGGAAAGCATTTCCTGCCGCTCCATCCAGCTCACGTGATAGTTCGCCTCATCCTCCGCTGATTTTCGGTGAGTGGCATTATAGAACACCTCGCATCCAAACGGCTCCAGTCTTTTTGCCACAGCTTTCGCGATATCGCCAAAACCGATCAGACCGATGCGGCACTCGCCAAGCTCTGTAATCCCGTTTACCATCATCGATTCTTTACGCAGAATCTGTTCTCCTGCGCGGACCGCCCGGTCGCCCGCCGTTACATCCCGCAACAGTCCCAGCATCAGCAGGATGGTCTGCTCCGCCACCGCGTCCGCATTCACGCCCCGGTTGTTGCAGACATAAATGCCTCTTTTTGCCGCGGCCGCGCAGTCAATGCCATTGTAAGCCACGCCCTCCGAGTGAATGATCTTTAAATCCGGCAGCTGCGCGATCAGGCTCTCCGGCACTTTCGCGATTGCATCCGCCGCCAGAAACTGCGCGTCCCGCGCCTCCAGAAGCCGCTGCTGTGTGGCATTCATTGAGATGGTCTGTTCCGATAATTTCTGTCCGGGCTGTCCCGAAAGTGCCTGTCCGACTTCCTCCATCGTCAGATATATTTTTTCGACTGCGTTCGCAAACTCCGTATTCGGATAAAATTTCTCAAAACGTTCCCGGTTTCCTATTAATATTGCTTTCATGAAACCATGCCCCCTTGCATCTTCGGAGATTTTCATCTCTGTCATTTCCCATTCTTTCGCAACTGTTCCGTACCTTCACAGTTATACTTTTCTTTATATTTTCGGCTCCATCAGCCTTTATATAATCGATTCACCGTGATCAATGACCGGCGCTCCCGATCAACACTTCTTTTCCTTTGAAAGCAAACCCATACTTCCGAACTTTTGTGACTCCTCTTGCTTTCAGATCCGCCTCATATTTTTTGTCCTCGATCTGGTCAAGGGCGCGCTTTATCGTATCCTCCAGTGTCTCCTCTTTCTGAGGATCAAACACTTTAAACTCAATGACGATACCATCCTTCACTTTATCCTTTGGCTCAATGCAGACATCATATCGTCCGAACCCGCTCTCTCTGTTTGACGTCAGGATGTGCGTGCGGTACAGGTCCGCAATGATTCCAAGTGTGAAGCCGTGATAAAACTGTTCCGCCTTTTCACTCTCAGTAGAATGGCTTCCCACATCAAAATAGCTGAACGTATACAACGTTACCTTTTGCAGATAACGCTGCATTCCCTCCAGATTCCCGCAAAGCAGCATACGGATGAACTCCGTATATTCATCATAAGATTCAGAAAACCATTTTTTTACCAGCTTGTACAATGCTTCCCGCACTTCATAATTTGTCAGGGAAATTTCATACCCTTCCTCTGTTCGCTTTACCGTCTTTACATATCCTGTCGTCAAAAACCAGCTCCAGATGGTTTTCGAATCTCCGCGAAGCTCCGCGTAAGTAATAGACTCATCAATCTCGGTCTTTATGGTGCCACCTGCAAGAAGTATCTCGAACTCATCCTTTACCTTGACAGAACCTTCTCTCACCAGTTTTCCAACCAGTGCATTCCCGCTGGTATTCATCCAGAAAGGCTTCAGGCATTTTTCACTTAAGAAGTTCAGAATAGACCACGGATTGTATATCTCACTCTGGCTGCCAAACTGAAATCCATCATACCAGTATTTCACTTCCCCTTTTTTATCCGCCAGATCATAAGTCTCCAGTGCGGTGAACACTTCATCCTCCGTAAAGCCAAAACACGTCTGGTACATGTCTACTGTAGTCGTCACAACGCGAGGATTATTGAGGTCAGAAAAAATGGATTCCTGTGTAATCCTTGTAATACCTGTCATAAGGCCGCGGTCCAGATAAGGATTATCCTTAAAAGCAGCATGGAACATCCGCCGCGTGTATTCGATCGCCTCTTCCCAATAGCCCGCGGTGTATGCCTCCAGCATGGGTGTGTCATACTCGTCGATCAGAATCATAACCTTTTCGCCAAAATACTCGTACATGCACTTTGAGAGGAAACGGAAAGCATGCATACACTTCTCATCAGATGCACTTTCCTGTGACACTCTCAGGAATTCCTCTTTTTCCGCCGCCGAAAGTTTCTCCGATTCCAGCAAATAGGAGTGCCTGTCAAATAATTCGGCCAGCAGCATACGAATGACTGTTTTCATGCTTTCATAGCTCTTCTGTTTCACATTTGCCAGACTGAAATTGATGACCGGATATCTGCCCTGCAGTTTACGAAGATTTTCATCTTCCCACACAGCCAGTCCCTGAAAAAGGCCGGAGCAGTCTGCATAACGGTTTGAGAAAAAGGTCTCCACCATACTCAGAGTCAGGGTTTTTCCAAATCTTCGTGGTCTCGTGATCAGCGTCACCTGATCCGCGCTCTCATACCAGTCTCTGATAAAATAAGTCTTATCAACATAAAATACATTCCTGTTTATCATATCTGAAAAATCCGTGATTCCAAGAGCAACCTTTTTCTTCGAGGATTCCATAGAACAGCCTCCTTCCCCCGGCACACGTCCCTGCTGTCATGTATGTTATGATTATACACAGCCCCAAAGCAAAAAACAACCGCTGTTTTCAGTCTATAAAATTCTGTACAATCGTTGCGCCGCGATCAGCGAATTGCGCACCATATCCTCCATGGCCTGATCCGTAAAATAGGCCGCGTGCGGCAGCATCAGCACATTCGGCATCGCGTTCAGGATCGCCATCTCGTGATGGTTCACCATCTGGTTTTTGTGGTCTCTGTAATAAATGCTGCGGTCACCGTCAAAGACATCCAGTCCCGCTCCGGCCAGATGACCGCTCTCCAATGCCTCGATCAGGGCTTCAGAATCGACCAGCGGCCCGCGCGCCGTATTGATCAGCACCGCGCCTTCTTTCATGGCCTGCAGCCGCTCCCGGTTCATAAAGTGATACGTCTCATCGTTCGACGCAAGGTGCAAAGACAGAATGTCGCTCTTTTTCAAAAGTTTCTCCAGCGGGCAGTATTCCGCAAACGGCTCCATCTCCGGTTTTTTATGCCGGTTCCAGTAAAGCACCTTACATCCAAATCCCGCAAGATGCTGCGCTGTCGTAATACCAATCCTTCCCGCACCTAAGATTCCCACCGTCATGTTCGGCAGTTCCCGTCCCCGAAGACCCGGCATAGTGTAATCCTGCCCGGCATAACGAAGCAGCATCGGCTTCACATGACGGAGCAGCATCAGCATCATCATAATCGCATAATCCGCCACACTCGCCGGCGAGTAGGAAATATTACTGACCGCAATCCCCAGCTGTTTCGCGTACGGCACATTCATATGTTCCATGCCGATGGTACGCGTCACGGCAATCCGGACGCCGTTGGCGTAATACTGATCCCACAGCTCGGGCGTCAGCACCGTGTCCGAAAGGACATTGATGCAGTCCATTCCTTTCGCCAGGTACATGTTGTCAAAGCCCGGCTTTTCTTCTGTCATCGTCAGCTCGATGTCATATTGGTCGTGATATTTCTCAAAAATCGGAATTTCCTCTTTGTCAACTGCAAAGGCAAGCATTTTCATATCGGTTCTCCATACACAGTCCGCAATTTTTCCGCCAAAGAAAAGGCATTTTCGCCTCTTATAAACGGATGTTCCTGCGGACGTATTTTCTGATGCTTAGTCTAACACACCATTAAGTCTAAACGCAACTGCTTCAATAAAAACTGCCTGACCCTTATCCTGCCCGGCATATTACTGATTCCCGCGTCGGCATCAGGCCGCAGCATTCTCCACAGCGCCAGTATGCCAATCTTCTCCTTTATCCCAGAGATGCAAGCAGTGCTTCCATGCTTTCATACGCAGGCTGAAAATCACCCGTATCCGGCGGATTATCCAGAAAATTAAGGGTATATCCGACCATGGCTACCACCCCGTAAAGCAATCCCTTTTCATCCAGATCAAATTCGGGGGTGTGATGGTTGGCTCCCGACCCCAGTGCTTCATTTTGAATACCGACAAAGGTCTCCACTCCTGGATACATATTGCAAAGGTAACTGAATGTCTCTGAAGCCATCCAGGGTTTGCACTCGTACACCGCATCGCGACCAAGATACTGTTCCACCGCCTGCAGAAAAAGACTGCGGCAGCCCGGATGATTGACGGTCGGAAGCAGTCGCTCCACAACCTCAAGGTCAAATGTACAGTAGTTCAAAGGGCATACTGCCTGCGCAATTCTTTTAAATTCTTCAAAAAACTCCGCGCCGCATACACGATCGGTCATACGGATGCTTCCCTCACATGTCAGTACATCCGGAATCAGATTGAAACGGGAACCCGCATGCAGTGAGCCGACAGACCAGGTCAGACTGGTATCTGGGCGCACATAACGCAGCCGCAGGGTTTCCAGATCTGAATAAATCTCATGGAAACAGTCAATCGTGCTGTGCGCCAGGTCCGGTCGGGAGCCATGCCCTCCCTGACCTTTAATCCTCAGCAGGAAATGATAATGCCCCGCCATAGCCGTTCCCGGACAGCAGGACAATTTCCCCGTGGGGATATCCCAGCGCACATGCGATGCGTAACAGGTATCTATTTTTGTCTGTTCCTTTGCAAACCAGGCACATATTTTTTCCACATTACGATGTCCCTCCTCGCCTTCCTCAAACATCAGGATCACCGATCCCTGAAGCTCCCGCTCCAGAGATTTCAGCAGTCGGGCCGCTGTCAGCAGCATTGCAGTATGCCCGTCATGCCCGCATGCGTGCATGACTCCCGGAATTTTCGAGATACAGATCCTTGGACCTTTCAGATTGTGTTCCGCCTCCAAAATGGGCAGCGCGTCCATATCCGCTCTCAGAAGGACAGTCCTGCCTTCCTTTGCCCCTTTCAGATATCCAAGGATTCCTCCGCCCGGTACAACCGTGTAAGGAACCTTCATACTCTCCAGCTGCCGGGTAATCTCAGCCATCGTCTCCACCTGTTCCGCCGGGCCGCTCTCCGGGTATTCATGAAAATGCCGCCGCATCGAAACGGTGTAATCAAATTCTTTTTTCGCCATATCAAAAATATCCATAACCACTCATCCTTCTCCCACGTTTTACCGCATTTCATCCTTTTCTAGTAAAGCTGCTGCATCTTCACTCTTTTTTCGCCACTGCACGCAGAAACTGCTGTGTCCTGGGATTCTGCGAATGGTCAAATACATCAGACGGTTTACCCTGCTCTACCACAACACCGCCGTCCATAAATACGACCCGGTCTGCCACTTCCCGCGCAAAATCCATTTCATGTGTCACAACCGCCATAGTGATTCCCGTCCTGGCGACATCCTTCATGACAGAAAGCACCTCGCCTACCAGTTCCGGATCCAGCGCTGCCGTCGGCTCATCAAACAGAATTGCGTGCGGCTTTAGCGCCAGTCCCCTTGCAATCCCAACTCGCTGCTGCTGACCGCCTGAGAGCTGCGACGGATAATAATTCATACGTTCTCCCATCCCCACAATATTCAGATAATGTTCCGCAATCTCCTTTGCCTCATTTTTCTGCTTTTTCTGCACAATCGTAAGACCGGCCATGACATTTTCCAGAGCCGTTTTATTGCGAAACAGATTATAATTCTGAAATACCATCGTGCTGTTTTTTCGAAGCGCCTGCACTTCCTTTTTAGTACAGGATGCAGAATCCACTTTTACATCCCCTACCTGAACGGCCCCCTTTGTAGGCCGTTCCAGATAGTTTGTGCAGCGCAGCAGTGTTGTTTTTCCGGAACCGGATGGGCCTAAGATACACACCACTTCTCCTGTCGCGATTTCAAAATTCACACCTTTTAATACTTCCAGATCCCCAAATATTTTATGGATGTTTTCATATCTGATCATCTGCTTTCCTCCCGCCATCCGGCCATTTCCCTGTCAATAGATTGCATTGGCTTTATGCTCGATCATCTTCTGCACTGCCACAAAGATCATGTTCAGCGCCCAATACAGAATCAACACGCAAAGATAGACTTCTATAAACCGATAGGTCTTATTCGCGAGCATTTTCGCGCGAAGCATCATGTCCACTACGCCAACCATCGAGCAAAGCGACGACCCCTTAAAGCATTCGATAAAATTGTTCATCAGTGACGGCACCGCCAGACGAAACGCCTGCGGAAGCACCACATGGATATATCCCTGTATCGAGGTCATGCCGCAGGTAATGCAAGCTTCCATCTGACCCTTGTCCACGGAAAGAATCGCGCCGCGGATCGTCTCCGACATATAGGCGGAATAAGAAAGCGCCAGACACAGCACAGCCTGCGTGGTAAGTGACAGCTGATTGATTCCCGGCATATAGGGAAAAATCCCGTAACAGAATAAAAACAGCTGCGCCAGAAGCGGAGTCCCGCGGAAAAGAGACAGCCACACTTTTAATACAGTCTGTATGACCCGGTTCTTCGTCATCGCAATGACCGCCAGCAGAATCGCCAGTACAAACGCGGAAGCAAAAGAAGCAAATGTAACAAAGAGCGTCACCCTCATACATTCTATTATTGGAAGGAACGCATCTGCAAAGTAGCTCATCGAAAAATGATACATAAGTCAACCTCCTCCCCTTGTTCAGAAGTTTTTCGTCAACGGAAAAATCAGGATGCGTCCGTCAGATTTCGCCGGGCGCATCCTGCCAGAACAGATTTTTATTCGTCTATCCTGAATAGACAACTACTCTTCTTCATAGCTCTGCCATGCGTCATCGCCGGTCGTGGTGACATAATTCACCTCCCCTTCCGGAAGGGCTGTCACATCCATGTCAAACCATTTCATGGAAAAAGTTTCCAGCGTTCCGTCCTCATGCATCAACTCAATCAGATCATTAAACGCATTAATGTATTCTTTGTTGGATTCCACACGTGCCCAGCCATAAACGATCGGCATGTTTTTCCACTGCACATCCTGAATATGGAGGATGTCGCCGTTTCCGGACTGCGCCACCGCGTAAGCGCAGGTCGACGTACACTGGAACTCCGCGTCTGCCTGCTTCTGGACTACCGCCGGAATCAATACTGCCGCTGAGTCGAGCACCAGCTCGTTGATAATAATCCCGTTTTCTGCCTGCTGTTCGATCACTTCTTCCAATACCAGAGTCGCGTTAGAACCAGCCTCACCGGCAATCGTCTTGCCGTCCCAGAAGGTCATGTCGCCATCCTCCGGAATCCCATCCTCTGTCCTGGAAACGATGGAATAAGACTCCCATGCGTAGGTGTTGGTAAACCAGTAAAGACCCAGACGATCATCATTGACAGTCGTCAGATTGGCAATTGTGTCAATGACACCGTTCTGCAGCATTCCCCACAGGGACGCATATTCCGACACTGTCCATTCAATCGTAATGCCATAGTAATCACAGATGTAATTCATAACATCGATGTCCATACCCTCCGGATTTCCCGTGCCGTCATCCATGGTCCATCC
This sequence comes from Lachnospiraceae bacterium, assembly GCA_021199655.1. Classification (GTDB taxonomy): domain Bacteria; phylum Bacillota; class Clostridia; order Lachnospirales; family Lachnospiraceae; genus Choladousia. The sequence continues at coordinate 32,864 of JAJQHQ010000046.1, forward strand.
GGCCTGTGCGCATCCGGTACCAATCTTCAATGTCGTTCCGGCTAAAGACGCGTATTTTTCCTTTAAATCCTCCCCTTCAGCAACTGTCAGAGTCTCTTCCGTCCCGCTTTCTTCTTCAGCTGCGGCCAGAATACCTGTTGACCCGCAGAACACCAGAGATGCCGCCATGCTTACAGCTGCCAGACTGCTTAAAAGCTTTCTTCCAAATCTTTTTTTCATGATAATTCCTCCTCTTGTTTTGAAACTGAAAAATGAATGGTTACGTGTATTTATATATAAAAAAGGTGCCTTCTGCAGTTATGATATTTCATGGTCTTCATGAAACGCTCTTTGCTGTCAAAAGCACCTTTGCTCACACTATAACATTTCCCAGATAACTGTTCAGTATCTTCACATTAACTCACTGAAAATCCGGGGGAAGCGCATTTTATTTTCATCGCCCGTCATCGGCAATATTCCTGCAAAATTCCGCAATTCTGCGCACACCCTCTATGATATCATCCATGCTGACCGCATAAGAAATCCGAATATATTTACTCCCGTCTCTGGCGCCAAAATGATCTCCGGGAACAACAGCCACATGCTCTTCCTCCAAAAGGCGGTCGGAAAATTCAATTGCCGTAAGCCCTGTGCCGCTGATGTTTACAAATATATAAAACGCGCCCTTCGGTCTGATACAGCTAAGCCCCAGAATCCGGTTGATCCCGGTGTAAATATAATCCCGTCGCTTTTCATATTCCCGGCACATTTCAGAACAATGATCCAGTCCGCTTCGAAAAGCCTCTATGGCACCTCTCTGGCTGAATGTCACTCCTGCGGAGTAAACACCTTCAGTCAGCTTTGTCATAAGGGCAATCAGATGCTCCGGCCCCGCGCCGAACCCCACACGAAATCCGGTCATCGCAAAGGTCTTGGAACAGCTGTCCACGATCAGGGTTCTCTGTGCCATCCCTTCCAGCGACGCTATACTATGATATTCCTCCCCGTCAAAAAGGATATGACTATACACCTCATCGCTGATAATGTTCAGATCGTACTCCAAAGCCAGCTTTGCAATTTCACTAAGAGCCTCCTGGGAAATCACTCCTCCTGTCGGGTTACACGGCGAATTCAGGATCAGTGCTTTGGTCTTCGGAGTAATCGCTTCACGTAAAGACTCCGGTGTCATTACAAAGTCGTCTTTTTCGTAAACCTCCACCGGAACGGTGGTACCATGACACATTGCAATCATCTGGCTGTAATTGCTGAAATAGGGAGCGCTTACAAGCACTTCATCTCCCGGATCCACCATACAGAGCAGTCCCAGAAACAACGATGCCATACCGCCCGCCGTGACAATGACGTTCTCCGTTTCATAATGAACACCGGTAGTTTCGGTCAGATACTCTGCGTAAATACCGCGCAGTTCAGTAATCCCCGCGCCCGGCGCATATCTGGTATCACGCTGATCCAGCGCTGTTTTTGCCGCCTCGATCACAGAATCAGGCGGATCAAAATCCGGTTCCCCGACCGCAAAAGAAATGACCTCCTCCATCCTGGAAACACGGACCATCATATCCCGAATCGGCGATGCCGGTATATTTTCCGCAACCCTGGCATATTTCATCATAGCTTTTCACTCCTTTACATATTACAGCAGGCCAGCCCGAACCCCAAAGCGAACTTGCCTTACAGAATCATATCGCAAATGATACGTACAAATAGCAGGATCAATACCAGAATAAACATGGGACGTATCACTTTTGCCCCTTTTTTCAGCGCCAGACCCGCCCCCAGATAATTGCCGGCCACGTTAAAAACTGAAGCACAGACAACCGCGTTCCACACCACCATTCCTGAAAGCGCATAGGTCAGCGAAGCCGTGAAAGTAGCGGCCGTACCGCATACTTTGGCATTTCCGGACGCGCCGACCAAATCCAGCTTCAGAAATACTGCAAAGCTCAGCAGTACGAAGGTTCCACCTCCGGCACCATAGAACCCGATATACGCTCCTAAGAACAATCCGATCAGTACTGACCGTATGATCATCTGCTTTTTTGACAGAGTATCAATGCGGTTCTCTTTCCCAAAATCTTTGTTCACAAGAATCAGCACCGCCACAACCGGCAGCATAAGCAGCATGATGTATCGAAGATACTCCTCCGGAATCAGAAGATTTAATCTTGCCCCGAGCAACGAACCGATCACAGCGTTTACGGCAGAAAGAATGGCCGTAAACCAGTAGATCTTCCCTCCCCTCATATAGCGAATCAGCGCAGTGACAGCTCCCAGAAGGCAGGCACACTGGTTCGTTCCCGCTACAAGATGAACAGGAAAGCCAATCAGCAGAAATGTCGGCAGGGTTAAAAGACCGCCTCCGCCGGAAACCGCATCTATCCCGACGCCATCTTTGATACAAGAGATTTCTGTGTAAGTCGGGGCAGAAGTGGCTGAAATGCTTGAAAAACGGGCATTTCTGCGACTTTTGCTCCGCGCGCAGGCAGGGAAAATCCCGCTGCTCGACATTCTGAAATTTTGTCTTACTGCTGCCGTCTGCATAGGTTTTGTCCCCACCTTCCTTTCTATCAAAGCTATCGCCAAAAAGTATGAGCTATCGCCAAAAGGTTTAGCTATCGCCAAAAGGTTTAGCTATCGCCAAAATGTGTCCCTGTCTCATTTTAGCATAGCCTTTCCGAAATCACACCCAGTCAGTCTTCATTCTCCAAAGATTTAAGCGTTTTTCCGTCAGGCGTTTTCCAGCTGATCAAACCGCTTGCACTCTTGCCTATAGGTATTACGAGAACAACGACAAAAAGACCCCATCTTCCATATCGTTAATGTTATAAAGATGCTGCATAGTGTTAAATGTTTCTTCGAGGTTTCTTCTTGCACTGCGCCAACCACCGCCATCTGTCACCCACACAAACTCAACACCGACAACGTCTCGTGCTTCTTCCGCTATCATCTTATAGCTTCTGGCGGTTTCGTTGAGTTTGGATCCACCACTTCCATAGAAGTTAGTTTCAATGACATAGATAGTTCTATCCGTTTTTACAACGAAGTCCCAGCGTTTTGTGGATGTTCCTTCGGCAGAAATCGCAGATAGGTCAACTCCCCAATTTTTTTCGATTTCAGTTATATACATCTCTTTGTAGTATTCTGTGCCGGTCTGTTTGATAAACCCCTCAACAAGATCCTCCATTTGGTGACCGCCACGGTTCTTTCTGCCGTTGCTATCAAGCCCTGTTTCAATACCAAGAACGTAATCAACAAGGTTATTGACGAGGTGGTTTGCAATCAGATCCAACAGACCTGTTTTTCTCATAAATTCCATATATTGTGCAACGGAATAGTTCATTCTATTGAAATCAAAAAGGAATGCTCCTTCTGAATCCTGTGCGTATATTTCACTTTGGCGAACTGCCAACAGTGTAGGGATACACTTCAGTGTCTCCGGATATCGTTTAAGCAAAGCTGCAAAATCTGCCTCAATGTTTTTTGATCCAATGAGAGAATTCATAATGTTGAGTTCAATTCTTATGCCCTCAACGTTGGCATACACCTTTTCAAAATCAACGTAATAATTGTAATTATTAATGCTTGGTCTCATCTTTCCAAGCCATTCGTTAAAATTCCTCATGAAAAACCTCCTGCTGTAATCTTCTTATCGAAAGTTCAATATACTCCTCGACATTATCGATACCAATGTACTTCCTTCCCAGCATCTTCGCCGCAACACCAGTGGTAGAACTGCCGCAAAACGGATCTAATACTACCGCGCTGGGATTAGTAGATGCTTCAATTATCCTTTTTAGAAGATACACCGGTTTTTGGGTGGGATGCTTTCCATACACTTTTTCCTTCTGTGGTGTTAGCGGTCCGGTCCAAACATCCTTCATTTGCTTCCCACCGTTTTGCTGCTTCATCAGTTGGTAGTTGAATAAGTGCTTTGATTTTTTCTCGTCCTTTTGAGCCCACAGTATGGTCTCTGTACTGTGAGTGAAACATCTGCAAGCGAGATTCGGTGGCGGATTAGTCTTTTGCCAAGTAATGTTGTTAATGATTTTAAAGCCTTCTTGCTCTAAAGCCATACCGATGCTGTAAATGTTATGCAGCGTACCGCTTATCCATATTGTTCCATTCGGAGAAAGGACATCTCTGCAGAGGCGAATCCATTTTCTATTGAAAGCATGTTTTTCAGATAAAGAGGATATCTTGTCCCAGTCACCTTTGTTGACAGAAACCATTTGTCCGGCGTGGCAGGTGATTCCATCATTGCTTAAGAAGTACGGCGGATCAGCAAAAACCATATCTACAGATGATGGGGTCAACTTTTTGAGAACTGAAAAAGTATCTCCTAAGAAGAGCATTTCAGTTTCTGTACAATAATATGGAGAAATTCTACCTTTAATTAGTTCTCTCATAAGTCACCTCCTCTCAGTAATTTGTGATAATTACTTCTTTCCCATATCGCTTCGATGCATCGCTGTTGATAGCTCTTCTGACATCAACACGGTCTATAGTAAACCCGCTATATAATTCATGTACAAGCGGAACATCGTGATTGCTCAGCATAACTTTTACGTCTTGGTCGGATAGTCTTCTGTAGAGTGCCGCTAACCGCTTATGGTCTTCAAGCGAAAAACCCTCCTTGGTATAATCAGTAAAATTAGCAGTTTCGTCAATCGGCACATAAGGAGAATCAAAATATACAAAGTCGCCCGGTTGGGCATCGAAACAAGCATTCTCAAAATCCCCTTGACGAATTTCAACCTCTTTAGTTCTCAAGTAGAGTCCAATATTTCTTAAGTTTGCAGCATCAATTGAGACTCCACCTTTTTTGTTGTTGTACGGCACGTTAAATAAACCTTTGCTATTAACTCGATACAGCCCATTAAAGCAATGCTTGTTTATCCAGATCATGAGTGCAGCGCATTCAGGGTCCAACTCGTGGGCCTTGATTTTTGCGTTATATGCATCACGAGTTGCCATGTACCGCTCTTTGTCACACGGTTCAGCATCAAGCTCATTGACTGCAGCAATAACGGCCTCTGCATCAATTTTGAGTTGCCTGTAAACATTAAGAAGCTGTTCGTTAGTATCATTGATAACCGCACTTTCAGACTGTAGGTCAAGGAGTAGCGCACCTCCCCCTATGAACGGTTCATAATATCTTCCGTAAGCCGCAGGCACACGTGCTTCCAATCTATCAAGTAATTGCTTTTTTCCACCGGCCCATTTCACAAATGGTCCTGTTTTAAATTTCATGATGGTTTCCTCCTAATTTCAAATTGGGTCATAGTATAGATGCCATACCTTTTCTCATTTATCAAGCCCAATTCGAAATATATTTTTTGAACTTTTTGTTTCTGGATTATAGCTCATTATCACTGCCTGTCCATCCGTCGGATGTCATAGACAAATTGCTTCTGAAAATAGAAAGCATGGTTTTTATTCGATACATATCGTCCGTACACACGTGAATATATCGGATGGTAGTTGCCTCTTGCATCACGAGCATCTTTACTACGAACCTGAATATGAGTCCCATTTGATGTATGGATAAAGCCATCTGGACTGTTTTCAATATGATATCGGAGTTGTTCGCAAATTGAGTAGTAGTCGTTGCGCCAAATCTCCTTTAACGGTAAAAACCTCTGTTGTGATAAATCGATATGTACGCTGGGTAAAAACATCCAGTCTTCAGGCCTGCCATCTTTGCAGACTGGTACATAAAGAATGTTGCTTATCTTCTCATAAAGGTGCGTTTGCTCAAATGTCTTCTCTTGAATCAATTCATCGATAACGCTACTTATCTGCGTTATGAAAACTGTCTCTTTCGGATTTCCTGCTGCATCGCATTTATTCGTTTTTAATTCACCATCATCAAAATCCAAATTAGTGCTTGAAAGATGCATCCCAAGAGACAACTCAAGCAACTGCCCGGTTTTCCCCTTATTGATAATAATCATGTTCATATCAGCCGGGGAGAAAAGATCTCCAAACTTGATTCCGGCAAGTTCATTAAACCGTCGACACGCTTCTTCCAGTCTCATAATTACACCTCCGTATTCACTGGAGGCACTAACCCCCATGTCATGTTTCTGCCAGAATAGTTCCAGTAACGAATGTCCTGCTCAATAAACAACCACTTTATAGCCTTGAGAATGTGGTCCACCGGTAATCCGGTATTGAAATGAATCGCCTCCATTTCATCATCGGAAACATCCTCACATTCAAATACCCGTCTTAACAACCCGTGGAGACGAGTATACATTTCTTCGTTTTCTGCTTTTTTCGCTTGTAAATCTACGCCTAAGTCCTCGTGCTTAGGGAAGTTCCTTCTTCGCTGTCCCGGCAAAGCATAGTTGGCGTTTTCAACGCATACGAGAAAATCAAATCCATTGTGAAGATTTGCCGGTCGCTGCAGATAAACGCGATCTCCGGAACTAAGTGTTTCTACAAAATAAATGTATTTGGATGCATCCTCTCCGTTTCCAGTTCCCGGAGTCTCAGCAGCAAAAGTATCAACCACTCGCATCCGAACTTCATTTCTTGAACCACTATTCGAGAAGAATTTTGTTATTTCATACCTTGGCATATGTTCCTCCTTAAACCCCTCGTTCTTCACAAAGACGAGCAATATCTTGCCACCCCATGCCTCGCATGAAATGTTGCTTCACGAACAGGGATGTTCTCAATCAACATTTCATGGATTTTTCCTTTCAAGAGAGATACAGCCTGCTGTCACACAGCAGGTCCCTTTGTGTATCTTTTTATTTAGTTACCGTTCCGCTCTTGATGTGGTAACTGATACCACGCTCATTACAAAATGCTTATTACCTCTGCAGTCCTTTCATTGAAAAACTGTTTGTGTTGGACAAAAGCAGTAACTTTGGTACCGCAATTCATCCGACCGAATATAATCTGGTCAACAAAGCTCACTTCCTCTGGCAAAACTTGTGAGTCTTGGTTGATTTATCTTCAAGCAGCAGGTCAAGCACACACGCGACCGGGTAGCTGCTGATATCTATCAGTCTATCCAACAGAGGACACGCCTCCTTTCTGAAATCTGTAGTAACCGTTTCTGAAACCGCAACGATTACTCATCTGTCATCGTTTTTGCTTTTATATAATATGCGATGTTATGTTTCTCGCAGAAGGCGATGACTTCCTCTGCGCATTTATTATAAAAATGCTTGTTTTCTTTATAAGCAGAAACCGTTTTGTTATAATTTGTCCTGCCAAAAATAATCTTGTCCGCAAAGCTAACGGATTCAAGAATTGCACCAAGGCTCTGATTTATCAGATTCGGCGTGGGATAAGGTTCTATGCTTACCCATGTATTGCATCCTGCTTCGTGAAGAGCTTTTAACGCAGCAAGCCTATCCGCATATGGTACCGCACCCGGTTCCGTCTTTTCACGATAATCCTCATCGAGAGAAATTAGTGTGATTCCGTATTCGTTCTCGCAGTATAGGTCTTTTAATTCAATCGGCAGTAGGCCTTTTGTGAGGACGCAGCATTTTATATGGTCCGCATTCAATCTCCTTATGGCTGCCAAGCTCATTTCCTGAATCTCAGGGTATCCATACATAAACGGATCGGTAGTAAAGCAAAGTTGTACAGACTGTATCTTGTCTTTGAACCTGGGGATTTCCCTATCAAGCAATTCGAGAGTATTGGATACAAGAAACGGGCGGCACCACTCCTCGTAGTTTTTAACCTGCCCAAATCGCTTTTTAAGCAAATAGGCATAGCACGGATACTTACATCCGTGCGAACATCCGAGTACATGATTCATTGTATAATCTCCATACTCGACACCTGTCTGATAGAGCATACTTTTTCTTTCTATGTATCCTGCCACTTTCATCATTTCACCCACCTTACTGATACAGTCTTGCCGTGACCTTCTGTCATGAAAGCTGATGGCTTACCTTTTTCCGTTAAACTCGGGCTTCGCATAACTTCAAGTCGCTTGTCCTTCTCTAAATTCTTCAACACTTTAGCAATCTCTCCAGATTTACATATCGCACCATACTTCACATAAAATACAGCCTCCGCCTCGGTAAGCGAAGTCCATGTGTCACACTGTGAAAAATGTTCGACTACACGTTCTCTTATTGCTTCATCGTCTATTATCTGATTATTGAAGTCTTGCTGGAAAAGTGTCATCTGTCCACCGGTTTGTATGTCCTTCAAGAGTTGCCATCGGTTACACATATTATCAGCCATCAACACGCACCCATCCGGATGATTTGTTGCATGAATCATTCTGTATTTCGGATGCTGGTTCTGTTGGATACGAATCGGCATATTCAGGACATATGTATAGCTTTCACTCAATCGCTGGCAATATTGCTCTGAAAAGTACTCTTCAGCTTTATAACCGTCAATTTCGCCCCTCTTATAGTGCGTGATAATTTCCTTCCAGTAATCGCCTCCGGCTATACGGTTTAAAGCCTCAATCGACTTATCACTCGCATCTAATACGGTTGGATCATACTCAATAAGTTCATCAAAAAAACCACTGTCATCGATTTTAAACTTTGTACCCATAGCGTTGCATGCCTCTCGGATAAATCCGAAAGAGTTCATATTAATCAGCAATTCTATACTGTTGAATTTCCCGCTGGCAAAAGAATCAAACTTCGAGCAATCAAGCGCCTTTATTCCATATGGGTCTATATACAAAAATACATTACAACCATTCTTGTATTTTAAGAGTTCGTCGATAGTATCCTCGTATGAACCAGAAACAATCTTTACGCCAGGGTACGCGCTCAGATTTGTTTTTAAGTCACTTGCATAATTCAAATCAATAAATGCTGGAGCAATCTTAAGACGCCCACTCATAGTTGATGCATTTAGCCCTTGATTCATAATATCAAGTGCAATAAGCGGCGAACCCTGTTTACCGTCATCGAATTTCCCTTTTCCGGCAAAGCAGTCAATATAAACTAATGGTTTACCTGTATGTAAAATCTTCGCCACATAAGGCTTTAAATAGCAGCCCAGCAGTTGGTCTTTGACTTCAGACCACGGCTTCTTTTCTACGAAAAAGTCATCATTCTTTTTTGCCATATGTGTTCACCTCTCTCTGCTTTTTATCTAATAAAACGGAAGACCGTCTGAATCAAAAGGAACTTCTTCATCCTCTTGTGAGGTTTGGACTTCCGTATAGGGTCTCAGTAATTTTTCTTTTAATAACATAGTCGGTTGTCCACAAAATTCACAGTATCTGGCGTTGCCCACGTTCCTATGAATCTGAAACGGTCCTTCCTGATTTCCATATTCATCACGTTCATAGTCGCCTTCACATTCGTTGTATACATTGAAACCACAGATACGGCAATATTTTGCATTATCAGAGTACTGCTCATTACCACATCTTGGACACTTTATAAATCTGAGGTTTCCGTCCACCTCGTAGCCATCGTTATAAATCATTTACAGCAAACACCTCCACCTGACTTCTCTCTATGTTATCTGTTTCTTTCAAATATGAAAGAACAGTATTTATCTCTGCTTTAATAATCTGTGCTGCCATTACGGTATCTGTTATTATAAAAACATCATCATTGTCATCCATAAATGCATATGAATAAAGAATGGCAGATTGTAAATCCATCGATACCTCTGACCTCACACCACGCATCATAAATTTTGTAAACTCCCAGTAATCGTAATCCACCCAGTCTTCTCTATAATACACGCCTCTGTAGGATATCAATCGCTGATACCTTTTCTCGAAAATTGGATACCACGTATTTGAACTTGTTTCTCGCCCATCCTCTTTTGAAAAACAATCATCAATGCAGTCAGCTTCGTTGATTAACGGATTACCGCATATACGGCAATGTGTCGCACCGCTTGAGAAATCATGATTCAAGCAGGTCGGGCAAACAGTCACCTTTGTCCGTTTTGAGCCATTAATGGTTAATTCTTCTGAGTACGGATATCTGTGATGCTTGGTTCCCGGAATTTTTGTAAATTCACTTCGAGATTTCATACGCTCGAACATATTGTTGTACATCACAGAGCGTTCAATAACACCTCCGCAATAGGGGCAGTTATGTGCTTTTGAATCGTCTATGTACGAATAACATTCTGGACACTTCCGACATACTGGCACATATTTCGATTTCCACGGCATTCCCCACGCTCTATAAATGCTTCTGTAGATTGCCTCATCTGTCTCAGTTATAAGAAACTTGTAAAAGTTACGCAAAACCAGTTTATCGTGTTTACCTGATGGCAGATAGTCAGTTTCAAAAACACGCTTATATTTTTTCTCCGCTGCCTCGTCCGAGACACCAAACAAGAGAGCTATCTCATCAACAGTAATTCCGGTAAAATATTTTAAGATAGCAGTTGGCATAAGAAATTCAGCTGCGAAATAATGTGCTTCTACTTCCAAGACTCCGTATTGTTCTGAAGTCATTCCGCCTCGATTTAATGCCGTTTCACTAAACTCAATAAGATGACCGAGAATGACATGACCTATTTCATGCATAATAGTCCACGAAATTCGGTCAGGACTGCTGACTTTAACATCATCATAAATAATGTAATACAATCCTGTACTGCGCATCCTTATGGTTCGACCCTCCGCTTTCTGCTGACGCAAATGGAACGGATCTTCTGACTTCATCACTTTCTTAGCCTTTGACCACGGTAGGCAGACAACATAGTCCTTCAACTCATCAAGAACATCGTAAGGAGAAATCGGAAACCTGGTATAACCACATTCGAGCAGAAACTTATATGCTGTTTGTGTCACGAAATCAAATCGTGGCTTGTCAGGAATCTTTTTCTCTCTTGGCATACTCGATAAACATCTCCACCTGCTTGTAAAGGTCATCCAAGTCTTCATCTTTTAAATCAGCATTTCTTGAAAGACCATCAGCAATTTTTTCTACAGTTTCTTGTTGCTTTTTTGTTTTTAGTCCTGGAAATGCACGTTCAACAGCAGGTGTATCATCAGTGGGCGCATAACCAGCGATTTTTAAGAGTTCCTCCTGCGGCACATTCAAAGCATCAGCTAACGAGCAGAGTACTTTCAATGATGGCATTTTTCTTTCATTAGTCTCAATTCGCTGAACTTCCGTATGACTGATTCCCGCTTTTGTAGCAAGCAGATTCCTGCTCATCCCAAGTCCAGTTCTCTTTGTCTTTATGTATTCACCCAGAGTCATCATTTCACCTCCACTAAGATTACCTTTATTATTTTAGCACGAGTCGAACCGAAAAGCAATAGCATTCACAAATTATTTACACCTAAAGGTTCAAATCTCTATTGACTGCATCTCCAAAATTGTGTATAATACATTTTGAACCGATAGGTTCAAGCTGCAACTGCTATAGTTCGAATTGGCAGCTTATTTTTTTACAGTGTATTGAACCTATCGGTTCTATTTTTCTTTTTATGTAGAACTTTTAAGTTATTCAGGAGGTGATGCCTATGATTCTGGAAGAAAGGAGGACCGGCAAGTATGGAAGTACGAGCCAATAACGGCAAGGGTCCCTTACTGTTTGAATGGAAACCGGAAATTCAAACAGTGAACCTAATCCGAAAGGATATGTACTACGAAGTACAACTGGATGAGCATTCATATTGCGTGCGTGAAGAATGCCCCAAATACGAATGTAAAAACAAGAAATCCCACAACTAAATAACAGTTACTGAATCCTCAGAGCTGCTCGATGGCCAGAAGGATGTTGTATCTACTACAGCATCAGTCTGGCCATTTTGCGTTTGCTCTGTGGGATGACGCAAATCGGCTCTGTCGGATTCCATTTTTGAAATCCAAAGGAGTCGATTTTTATGTCAAATACTGAAAAGAACCATTTTATCTATAGCAAAGCCCTCGGAGAGAAAATTCCTGTCTCAGAACAGGAGTACAAAGACTTCTATAAGGAAGTCACTCGCATTCGCAAGAGGGAGCAATACCACGGACGTTGCTTCTGCCCCAAACAGTTCATCTGGAGTTGCGATGGAGACTGCGACAGTTGCGAATACCACAGGAATGACACTCTTTCCCTCGATGCAGAGAACACCGAAGGAGGTGCCAGCCTCTACGACATGGTAGAAGCCGCCAACATGGAAAACATTGTCGAGGACCGTATGCTACTGGAGCAACTCATCCAACGCTTCCGGGAACTCGACTCCGATGCAGACCGTATCCTCGGTATGTGGGCAGACGACGACAAAATCTCAGACCGCAAAATCGCAGAAGCTCTCGGTAGGCCTCAGCGCACGTTCTCGGATCAGATGCAGCGTTACCGCGACGAGTTCCGCAAAATCCGTGGCTACTAATAAGTAGCCTGACCACCCGGCTGTCGGCTGATATTCACTTTCAGTCGGCAGCCGAAATCTTTTCTAAAAAATAATCCGCTCAAATCCTGTCCTTTTCTCCA
>JAJQHQ010000101.1 GCA_021199655.1 Lachnospiraceae bacterium
CTCTTTTAGAATCTTTTCAAGGTTGTCTCACTGTTCAGTTATCAAGGTGCTTCTTGTTTTTTGTGCCGCCCTTTTCATCAGCGGCATCGACTATACTACCACTCACTTTTGAATTTGTCAACCACTTTTTTCAAATTTTTTTCCAGATTTTTTTTAGCGTATTTGACTGGTTTTTTCGTCTGCTAAGTAATATCACTTCCGGCTTTCCTTATATTCTTTCCTTATATTAAGAAAATAACTTTCCACATGAAATGATATGTTTCATTTGCTTTCTTTCAATTCATTTTCAATGTTTTTATAGTATGATATTCCGGCAAATGGATGACTGCCGCTTATCGGATGTATCCGTTCGAACAGAAGACGGCTTGTCTGCTTCTGCTCACCTGTGCGGTGCCTGATTGTTCTGCCTGCCAGCGGCAAGTAATTACAACCGGTTCTGCGCAAAAATCGCGGCCCGTATTCCGTACCGGAAAAGGTGTGGAACGAATTGTGGAAAGGAGATTTTAATAATGAAGAAAAAATGGCTGTCTGTCTTTCTGGCCGGCACGCTCTGTCTTTCGGGACTGTCAGCGCCGTTAAACAGCTGCGCGGAAAGCAATTCTGAAACAACAGATGTCACTACCGCCGTCTCAGATCAGGCGTACATTGAAGAAACCCTCAACCTTGCAAACAACGAGGATCAGACCTGGACTTATCAGGAAAGCGCGGATGCCTGGGTACTGTCTGTCGTTTCCGCAGTTGCGTACCCTGAGCTTCCTGATGAGCAGGGCGTATCAGTCTGCGTACCGGGCGCGTATGTCACCGGTATTGACACGGACGGCGACGGGGAAGCGGATGTCACAGCGGAATCAGCGGCAGAATCCGGTTCCACTTCTGTCAACGGTTCGCTTGTGATCGATTATGAGGCGGAAATCGTGAGCACGAACGGGCAGACCTACACAGCCGCTACAGCCCCGGTCATCCTCAATACCGGTGCGGCAGGCTACAGTTCCTCCAACAACTCTACAGCAGCTACGACTTATGCTGCAGAAGGCTATATCAATGTCGCCTGCGGCAACCGCGGCAAGCAGGACACTGCGACCGACGACGACGGCAATACCTATTACACCGGCGACGCACCGTCCTGTCTGGCCGACCAGAAAGCGGCAACCCGCTATGTGAAATACAACATCCTGCTCGGCAACCTGCCCGGAAGTGTGGATTACTTTGTATCGACCGGCGGTTCCGGCGGCGGAGCACACGCAACAATGTTTGCGGCAACTTCGAACAATTCGGATTTCTACGATTATCAGATTGAAGCCGGTGCGGTCGGTGTTTACCGGCTGGAGGACGGCAGCTACTCTACCACCGTTACCATCGACGGAGTCGACTATGAGATCTCGGACGGAGCATGGGGCTGTGTCGCGTACAGTGCGATCACTTCTCTGTACGAGGGCGACATGGCAATGGCGTTCGAGTATTACATGGATACGACCTATGAGTTTGGTTCCTCTTTCCAAGAACAGCTCGCGGCCTATCTCTCTGAAGCATACATGGAGTACATTAACGAGCAGGAACTCTCTGTAGAAGAATCCGCGGTCGGGTTTGATCTAAACGGAGACGGCGACCAGGATGACACGATCGCGCTGACAATCGAATATGATCTGGATGCGTATCCGGAGACCAATGGCTACTATGGTACCTACCTGGATCTGTATCTCGCGGAATTCACTTCCAATCTGCAGTGGTATCTCGACAATCTCGACTACGCAGATGGCTGGACCTGGTTCGATTCGGACGGCAACGCCTTACGCGATGAAGAAGTCGCGGCTATGACGACAGAAGACAAGGCAGCTGCTTTTATTGAAGGACGCTACGCGTCATCGAGCAGTACCGGCATGGGCGGCGGCATGGGTGAGCTCCCGAGCGGCATGAACGGCGCAGCGGACTTTGGCGATAAGGATCTTACAGAACTGGGCGACCTTTCTGAGATGGGCGATATTCCGGACGGTGACAGCACTGGCGGCATGCGAGGAGGCATGGGCGGCGGACGCGGCGACCGTACGGATGCAGACGTGACAGCGGATGCAGGAGATATGGCTGATTCGGCTTCAGACACTGATTCCTCTGCCGAGATGACCGGTGAACTGCCTGACGGAGAAGCTCCGGATATCGATATCTCTGCTGCAGGCAGTCTGCCGGATGACGTATCCGGTGAGCTGCCCGACGGAGAAGCTCCGGCTGACCTGGCAGACACAGATGGTTCCGATGCGGCCGGGATTCCTTCGAATGCTGCCGGCACGGAAGAAGGCACTGAAGACGGAGAAAGCAGCGAGGATGAGACTGAAGCTGTAAACGACAACACCGCAAATCAGCTCGAGGTCGGCACTCCGGATGCGGGAACCACGCAGTCCGCTACCGGTTCTCAGGATTCAGCAAACTATGAGACCTACGAAGAGATGGTCGCAGCCTATGAGGAAGACATCGCATCTATCCTGGAAGGCGACAAATACGGCAACAATATTGTTTCACTTTACAATCCGCTGAACTACATCGGTGCGGAGGATACGGAGGATCCTACCTGGACGAGGATCGTCATGGGTGCTTCTGAGGGAGATATGTCCATGTTTACCTCTCTGAATCTCCAGATCGCGATGCTGAACGCCGGAGTCGACGCAGAGATCGAGTGGCAGTGGAACGGCGGCCATGTACCGTCCGAGATCTTCGGTAATTCTCTCGCTCTCTACGTGGATCAGATGTACGGCGAGTATGTAGACGGTGCTGCAGCCATCGAGAAGGCCGCGGCGGAAGCGCAGACCACCAACGGCACCGCCACCGAGGCGACCGGCACGGATCTCACCTCCTGGGTGAATTACGAGGACATCTCCAATGTTTCCTTCTCTCTCGCTGACGCGGTCGCATACCGCACGGCAGGCGCAAGCAAAGCGATCCCCGGATTCGATGTGATCGATTACGGGCAGGAGGATTATGTGTTCGGCAACACCGAACAGGACGCGCGCCACTGGAACACGTTCCTGCTGGAAATCTTCCAGACCTACGCGGATGTGCTTTCTCCATTGTTTAATCAGGGTTGATCGGAAGCTGCACCGGGCTTCATCCCTGTACGAGCTCCTGCACGTAGTGTAAAAACTCCTCCGCCGCATGCGAAAGGGAATGATTTTTGTTCCAGATCAGCACATAAGACGCTGTCATCTGCGGATTGATCAGCTTTTTGATACACACGGAAGCATCTGTCCCAATGTTGGCGGAGGCCGGATAAATCGTAATACCAACATTCTGCCGGGTCAGCTCATAGGCATTCAGCATATGGGCGATCCGGCAGCGTACTTTAAGGTTTTTCTCCGGGGAAGACAGCCAGCCTGCAATCTCCTGCAGGCGCGATTCCCTGGAGGGAATGATCAGGTCATACTGAATGACCCGCTGAAAATCTACCGTATCTCCCGGCTCTTTCGCCAGGGGACAGGAGGAAGGGATCATCGCGATCCACGGTTCAGAATAGACCGGAAGCGCGTTGATCCCTTCCGCGTTGTGCGGCTCCATAATCAGCGCCAGCTCACAAAGGCCCTTTGTCAGGCGATTGACTACCTCATCTGAATTACCGTTCCAGAGATTGTAAGTAACATGCGGGTGTTCCTTCTGAAAGCCCGCGATCCACTGCGAAAACAGCGCGGGCGCGTGTCCTTCCACCGAGGCAAGGTAAATCGTACCCTGAAGCCCGCCGTGCATCTCCTTTACATCCTCGGCAGATCTGTTGACCAGATCCAGTACACGTATGGCATACTGGCGAAACAGCTGCCCTTCCTCCGTCAGCTGCAGTGCATGCGGTTTCCGGATAAACAGGCTCACCCCAAGCTCTTCTTCCAGCTCCTTAATCTGCCGGCTTAAAGGCGGCTGCGCAATGCAGAGCTTCTCCGCTGCCCGTGTAAAATTCATCTCCTCCGCCACCGCAAGAAAATATCGAATGTGCCGCAGTTCCATGTCATATGTCCTCCCGTTCATTCATTTCGTAAAACCTTTTTGATCATGAGTATATCAGTATCCGGCTCATCAGAGCCCCCGCATCAAACATTGGATGTGGGGTGGGACGTGGGTCGTTCCTGTCTTTTATAATACCTTTCAGGTATCACAACACGTTTATTATATGTATTTTACAATCATAAGTCAATGCGTTATGATACAGCCATAAAGAAACACGAGATGCAGTTGCCGGATACCTGCAAAGGTTCGTCGCAATCGCATCGGTTCCGGATTTGAAAGGAGGAATTGCCATGTTGAAGTTCATGAAGAAAGCAGCTCTGTTTCTCGAGGATTATTATGAGAGCTTCGCAACACCGAATTTTCACTGATTACCGATAAAAGCGGACAAAGCCGAATCTTATGTTCCTCTCACAGCGGGTTCGTCCGCGTCGCACATCCGTCCTGCGGATTCACGACAACACATGCAGAAAAAAGGGATACCCTTCTGGCGGTGGGCATCCCTTTTTTCTTGTGTTTTTTCCTGTTCGAATCTATAATGTAACTGTTCAGTACCTTCACAGTTACGGAAAAACAGCTGATTTAAGGAGTATCTCTCATGTCGTTAAAAAAAATAGCCGAAATGACAGGCGTATCCATATCTACCGTATCCCGGGTCCTGAACAACCGGGATTACAACTGCGCGTCGGAAGAACTGAAGGATAAGATCTGGGCAGCGGCAAAAGAAATCCACTATATTCCAAATGAAAGCGCGCGGAATCTGAAGCTGGGCGGGGAGAGCCGGCGTACCGCTCCCATCCGCAATCTCACCGTGATTCTGGAACGATTCAGTTCTCTGGACGACGACCCGTTTTTCCGTGAACTGTACCGCAGCGTGGAACAGGAAGCGTTTGCCTGTGGCTGCACCATCAGGGACATCTGCTTTTCTGAGCCTGATATGGCTGCTTTGCGAAAGGAAAAAGCAGACGGATACATTGTCCTTGGGCGTATCTCCACGCAGTCTCTGCAGCGATTAAAAAGAATCAGCAAAAACATCGTCTCCATCAGCCGGAATCCGACGCAGTTCGAAGTAGACGAGATCATCTGCGACGGAAGATCCGCGGCGGTGTGCGCGATGGAATACCTGATCAGCAAAGGATACCGGCGTATCGCCTATATCGGCGACTGCTCTCACGAAGACCGGTATGTAGGATACTGCGATACGATCATTCGAAACGGCCTTCCTATGGATTACGCCGCTGTTTTCCCCACGGATCAGCGAGCGGAAAGCGGCTGCGCCGCGATGAAAAAGCTGCTCGCGGCAAATACCGCGGAGGCAGTTTTCTGCGCCAATGACGCCACTGCCATCGGCTGCCTGCAAGGCTGGCAGGAATACAGTCGGGAAATAAAAAAGGATTCGGCTCCAGCCGGAAAACCCGTTACGCAGCCCTGCGCCAAAAAAAGCGCCGGCAAAATGCCGGCGCTGATCTCCATTGACGATATCAAGGAAGCGGAGGAAGTAACTCCCGCTCTGACGACCGTTCATGTTCCCCACGAGGATATGGGCAAAACGGCCGTGAAGGTTCTGCTTGACCGCATACAAAAAGGACATACGGAAAAGCTGCGCGTAGAATTTCCCAGCCGTCTGGTAGTGCGGGAGAGCTGCTGAGTCAGCTCTCCTTTTTGATCACCCGAAGCGCCGGCAGCGCATTCCCCTCGTAATCAAACAGCGCCTGATTCGCCCACTCATTTCCATACGGCCCCGACTCCTGAATGTATGCGCAGGAAGCCTCGTTCGCCCAGCCAACGTTCGGAACCGGAAGCCAGGCAGGTTCCCAGTAGATAAAGCCGCAGCCCAGTCCATCCGGCACCTGCCGGATCACCCGGATACAGTCTCTCATGAAATCCGCCTGTCCCTGCGGAGTCATCGGATACGGCACATTCGCGGCAATCTCCGGCTTTGTTGCCATGCCCTTGCGCTCCCCGGATGCAAGATGCTCATACGCGGCGTAATCCTCCATGGTAAATCCCATTGAGACCTCTGCCACAACCAGCTTCTTTCCATACCGTTTTGCAATATCGTTCATGTTATTCTGAAGCATATCCAGCGTTCCATGCCAGAACGGATAATAAGACAGTCCTATGTATTCAAAATCTTCCCCGCCGTTCGCGAAATAATGATCAAACCAGCTGCGGTAAAGTGCGTTATTGCCGCCGTTGTCAAGATGAAGCATGACGGGGATTTTATTCGCAGCAAAATCTCTTACTGCGCGAATGCCCGCACTTACAAATGCCGCCACGTTTTTATACGCATGCAGCAGTTCTTCCTGTTTCCTGCATGGCGGCAGCTGTCCCATCGGCCACAGCAGCCCGTTTGAGAGTTCATTTCCGACTGCCACCATCTGCGGCACGATATCTTCCTCACGGCAGCGGTTCAAGATCTGCAGGGTATACTCATACACCGCCTGCTCCAGCTCTTTTTCATCCATGCCGCGCCATGCCTTCGGCACGCGCTGCTTTCCGGGATCCGCCCAGAAATCACTGTAATGAAAATCCAGCAGCCAGCCGACGCCCAGCTTTTTCGCCCGCTTTGCGAGAGCCAGAGTCGTTTCAATATCTCCGCCACCCGCGCCGTAAGAATTTCCATTCTCGTCAAACGGATCATTCCACAGACGCAGCCGTACCAGGTTCATGCCGTAGCTTTTCAGAATTTCCATGGCATCCGCCTGCTGCCCGTTGTCAAAAAATTTACCGCCGTTTTCTTCCACCGCCTGCAGCGTAGAAAGATCCATTCCTGTAATCCAGTTGTCCATAATTGTCACCTGTACCGAAAACTGCCGTGAAACCGTTTACTCTTCTTCCATACACCGGCCCGAATATACGGTTTCAAGGCAGTTTTATTCATCCCATTTACTGTCATCCCTCTGAGAAATCCTCGAAATCCTTCTCCTCAAACCGCCGCATCATCGCGCCGTAGCGGAAACGCGCCATCTGGTTTTTCTTAAGAACGTCTTCCTCACTGCCGCGATACTGGCAGCGGATGCAGTAATATTCTTTCTTTTCCTTATCATAGAACATATCCAGATCCAGGTCTCTCATAAAGCAGGATGGACAGCGATAATTTAATTTGCCTTTTCCAGATTGAGCCATGTCGTGAATACCTCCTTCTCACATAATTTCCCGGTATAGCCGATCGTGAACATCGGGCTGAACGCGTATCCTTCTTTGATATAACCGGCCTTATCCCTGCCCTCACAGGTCATGGAGACTACCGTCTCGATCGGCGGTACAACACAGGCCGAACGGTCCGCTCCTTCAAGGGATGCTTCGCGACATTTGTACTCGTAAGGAATCTCTGTCTTTTCATCGCCCTTTGTCAGACTTAATGTCAGGCTGGACATATCCTCCGTATACTCAGTCGTGCCGTAGCAGCCTACCATGTACTCGTTAATAGTAATATCAGCAGCGGAAACATCCACGCCTTCTTCCGCAGGCGTAACCTCCAGCACTTTCCGGTCAATGCGGATGCTGCCGGTGCCCTCAATAAAAGTCATCACTGTCTGCAGCTTTACAGTCAGATCCGAGAACTCAATGTCTACCGAATCCAGCGTCAGGATGCGGTTTTTCGGAGCATTCTCACCGCTGCATCCGATTCCCGCGGTTTCGTTTTTCACTGCGACATCTGCAGACTGCTTTGACGACATCTCTTCGCCAGAAAGAATCTCCTCCGAAAAATGTGCCTTTGTCCGGCAGAGACAAAGATCAACCTCCTCGCCGTTGTGACAGATCTTCGCGCTGCGGATGGTGCCTTCTCCCGCGTAATGGGTGAAGTATCCGGCGCGGTATTTTTCCTGAATCAGGAACGGGTAGCTCGCGTCCTGGATATGCGGTGTGCCGATGCCGACCGGCCAGTTCAGCTTCGCGACATACGGGCGCAGGTCAACGATCGCGCCGCCCTGATCCATATTGACGCCCGCGCGCATATACGGGTCACAGTACCAGAACACCTGCTTTTTGCTTCCATAGAGAATATCTCGCCAGAGCGCGCATTCCGGCTCCGTGTAGGACTTCTTCTGACGGTAATAGTCCGCGAACTCGCTCATTGTCATGTCGATCAGTTTGCCCTCTTTTTTCAGCTTGCCGTAATACGCACAGCCGTCCTCGTAGGATTTGAGCAACAGTTCATACGGCGCCTCCCAGCGGCCCATCTTGTTCATCCAGCCCGGTCCTACGAACATCATATTATAAGAGTAACCGTTGTTGAATTTCGCCTGATAGCGGTACTGGTCGATCAGATTGTAGAGATACGGATATTCCCAGGTCTCGGTGTCGTAGATCATGCCGCGCAGCACGTTCTGCGGATGGGTACCGAAGTTCGAGCCGTTGCCATCATAGCAGGCGATCAGGTCACGGCTCAGGTGCGGGATCGCCACAATGCCGGAATCCTCCGCTTCATTTGCCGCCGGAGCGTGCGTGTTCTGCTTTGACGGGATCCACGGAGCCCAGGGGCCGCCGTCCATAAAGGTATACCAGCTATTGTTGCAGGTGTGGTAAGCCTTCGGGCCTTCCTCCCAGCAGGTCGCTACCGCACACTTCACGGACGGATAGGTCTCCTTGATGTAATTCGTCAACTCCGCGTCCATGTAATAGGAACCGGTCGACTCCGGATAGAAGCCAAAGCATTCATGAAATTTCTCAAACACATCCTGCACGATCGCCTTTTTGTCCTCCATAGAGAACATCCAGATGCAAAAATCTTTCGTCTTATATTTTTCACGGAATTCCTCGCACGGCAGGCCAAGCAGTGTCAGCGCGATCTCATCACCGTATTTCTCATGGTGCTCCTTCGCAAGCGCGATCGCCTCCTCATTGAACAGGCTGGCGTAGGTCATCTCAATCGTCGTCTTTAAACCGTTCTTGTGCGCGCACTCCTGCTGCGTCTTAAAAATATCCAGATTCTCCGTCAGCAGTTCCTTGCGCCCGATATCCTCCGCTTTCCCATGGCCGGTCACTTTTTCAGCGTACTCCGGCACCATTTCAGGACGGTGAATAATGTTTACAATAAATTTGTCCATGTCTTTCTCCTCTCCTGTGGTATTTTTCCTGTAAAACCTTTTTATAAATCACTGAAAAATCCCGTAGTTACAATTCGTGGTTACAATTTTTGTCAGACTGGCAAAAACGGTAAAGCTACCGCAGCACCAGGATCGACTGCGCCGGCAGCACTGCCACATCATCCGCAAGCACAATCTCCTCATCGTTCAGCGTCAGATATCCGCTGACTTCCATCCCGGATAAAGCAGTCCCGGCCAGGTTCATCTCCACCCCGTCATCCGAAGTGTTGTACAGGATCGCGATCGTGCTCTCCTCCCATGTTTTCAGAATAGCTGCGGTATTGCCGTCGCAGAGTTCCTCCACCTTTTCAATCGTCCCCCGCGCGATCTCCGGATTCGTTTCACGAAGCGCGATGGCCCGTTTGTAATAATTCAGGATCGAGGTCTCATCCGCAAGCTGTTCGTCTACAGCAGCAAAGGAGGAGGTGATTCCTTCCTCCGCATCGGCCGGACCATCTGTCATACCGGTATCATCCGTATCCGACCAGATCATGGGAAGACGTTTGTTCTCATCCGCGGTTCCCTTGCTCTTCATGCCGATCTCTTCGCCATAGTAAACAAAAGTATTGCCACTCATCGTCATCAGCAGTCCCGCCGCCATTTTCACATCATTTTCATCCGAAACCAGCGCATTGGAAATACGCCCGGTGTCATGGTTCGAGATAAACGCGGCGTCGATGTAGTCCGGATTCTCCGCGGAGAAATCCTCCTGCCACTGAATCATGGAATCGATCAGACTTGACACCTTCAGCGTGCCCCTTGCCGCTTTGATCAGCTTACCTTCCGCATCGGCCATATCAAAGTTGAACATACTGGGCGTCCCGCTCGCGTAATAATCCGCGATCGCAGACTCACTCGACCAGACCTCCGATACCATATAAAAATCCGGGTCAAGTGTCAGGCAGTACGTATACAGCCAGTTCAGCACTTCCGTATTGAAAGCAGTATCGCTCTCCTCAAAGTGCAGCGCCGCGTCCATACGGAAACCGTCTACGCCCATGTCGATCCAGTATGCGGCAATCTGCTCCAGCTCGGCTCGCAGCGCCTCATTGGAAAGATCCAGATCGGGCATTTCCGACCAGAACACACCCTCATAATACCAGGTGGAACTGCCCGTCACCGGGATCTCGTAGTAATCGCTGTTCTCCTGCGTCTGTGAAAAATGGTAATACCCCACATAAGGGCATACGTTCACATCCGGCTCCTCTCCTTCATCCAGAGACGCCAGATACTCACAGGCCGTCCGGAACCACTCGTGCTGTGAAGAGGTATGGTTGATCACAAAATCAATGACCACCCGGATACCCCGCTCATGGCACTCCTCGATCAGAGCCTGAAAATCTTCCAGTGTTCCGTACTCTTCATCAATCCCATAATAGTCCGTCACATCGTATTTATGATAGGTAGTCGAAGGCATCACCGGCATCAGCCAGATTCCGTCAAACCCCATCTCTTCGATGTAATCCAGCTTTTCCCGGACGCCGTTCAGGTCGCCGATGCCGTCTCCGTCGGAATCGTAGAAGGAATATACAAAGATTTCATAGTAGTTGCGGTAATTATCATCGAGGGCTTCTGTCATCATCCCTGCTGTTTCTGCAGCCTCAGTTCCTGCCGTTTCTGTTTCAGCAATTTCAGAATCGATGATATCGCTGTCTGATGCCGCCATTACCGGCACCGTCTGCCCAAAGCAGGTCGAAATTGCCAGAAAAAACACCGGCAACAGGTATTTCAGCCTGCTGCCGGTTGCCTTCCGTTTTCGCCAGAAAACAGCGGACAGAGTAGAAAACGCCCTCTCGCATGCGTTGTTTCTCATTCTGCTCCCAAAGCCTCTTATCTTTCCCGGAGGCTCCTTCCTGCGTTTCGAAGAAAGGAACCTCCGCCATAGCTGCGGCCTGCCGCCGCAGTCCTGTCATTCATTTCTGAATTTGTAACTATTCAGAACAGCTTCGGTCGGTTCTGAACTGTTACTCAAATGTTCCGATCAGCCCTTCACAGCGCCGCCGGTCACGCCCTCTACATAATACTTCTGCAGGCACATGAACAGGATCGTCACCGGGATGGCAACGAGAACGCCGCCCGCGCAGAACCTTGTGTAGTAGCCCTGGTAATCGTTCGTCCATACCCAGCGTGTCAACGCCACGGCCACGTTGTAGCTGTCACTGTAGCCAAACGCCACATAAGACGCGAACACGTAATCGCACCACGGAGCCATGAATGCTGTCAGTGCGGTGTAGATGATAATTGGCTTCGTCAGCGGCATGATGATCGTCAGCATGATGCGCGCGTTGGAAGCGCCGTCGATGCGAGCCGCCTCGTCCAGAGCTTTGGGAATCGTGTCAAAATAGCCTTTGCACACATAGTAGCCCATACCGGAACTCGCACACGTCACCAGGATCAAACCGGGAATCGCGCCTGCCTGGGTCAGTCCCATCTGCTTTAACAGGAAATACAGGCAGATCATCGTCAGGAAGCCGGGGAACATGCCCAGGATCAGCCACAGCTGCATCATGAACGTTCTGCCCGCAAACCTTGACCGGGAGAGCGCATACGCCACCGCCACGATCATGATCGTATTGATGATCGCCACGAAAATGGCAATCGTCAGAGTGTTCAGATACCATCTCGGAAACGAGCTCCCGGAGTCTGTCAGCAGCCAGGTATAATTATCCAGAGAAAACTCCTTCGGCACAAAGTACGCCACCATGCCTCCATACTCGGTCGCATAAGAACGAAAACTCTGCAGCACCAGCCCTACAAACGGGAACAGCCAGATAATGCTCATGAGAATGAGAACGATGTAAATAATCGTATTGAGCATCCTGTCATGGCCGCTTTTTGATCTTAATTTTTTCTCATTCATTATTGGAATCCCTCCTCATCTCTCACAGACGGCAGGATCCGGTATACAACCAGAGAAATGATCGCCGTAACCGCAAATACCATGATACCGATAACCGCCGCCAGACGATAGTTCGTATCATTGACCGTCAGCTTGTACAGCCAGGTAATCAGAAGGTCGGTACCACCCGCGCCTCCCGACATGCTCATCGTCGTTGGCTGCCCCTGCGTCAGCAGGTAGATCACGTTGAAGTTGTTCAGGTTGCCCGTAAAGGATGTCAGCAGATACGGTCCCAATACAAAGAACATGTACGGAAGCGTGATCTTGCGGAACATCTGCCACGCGTTGGCGCCGTCAATCCTCGCGCTCTCGTAGAGATCCTCAGGGATATTCATCAGGATACCGGTCGTCATCAGCATCATGTAGGGAACACCGATCCACACATTGATCAGAATGATCAGGATGCGCGACGATGTTGCGTAGGTCCAGAACGGGATATACGTCTGTATCAGCCCCCACTTCAATAAGTACGTGTTCACCAGTCCATCGTTGGCAAACATCTTGTACATATACAGCAGGGAAACAAACTGCGGAACCGCAATGGTCATGACCAGAATGGTTCTCCACAGCTTCTTGAACTTAATTCCCTTTTTGTTGATCATAATGGCCACACCCAGACCGAGGAAGAAATTCAGGAATGTGGCAAAGAATGCCCAGACAAGAGTCCAGGCCAGCACCTGTAAAAACGTACCGCCATAACCGGATGATCCTGTAGAAAACAGGTTCTTAAAGTTCTCCAGGCCGACCCACCAGAACAGGTTCGTCGGAGGCTGGTGATTCGCGTCATA
This sequence comes from Lachnospiraceae bacterium, assembly GCA_021199655.1. Taxonomy (GTDB): domain Bacteria; phylum Bacillota; class Clostridia; order Lachnospirales; family Lachnospiraceae; genus Choladousia. Next base: position 12,756 of record JAJQHQ010000101.1, read on the forward strand.
ATTGGTAAACGCGATGCAGACCATGAAAATGATCGGCAGAATGATAAATACAAACACGCCGACATTCGGAACCGCCAGCAGTGTCGCCGCAAAATGCTCATTCAGCAGAGATTTCAGATCGTCTCTGGTGGTCGGCAGATTTTTCCCGCACTCCTTAAGCTTCTGGATCTGGCGCTGCTGCCCGACATTCATCCTCCACATAAAAATAAATGCAACGATCACGAAGATGGTCAATATGCCATACAGCAGAATCAAAAAGCTGTTGTCGCCGTATACGGTAAGCGGAATCTTGCCGCTCTTATCCACGTAGGTCTCCACCGTACCCAGTGTCGGCAGCTTTGATACATATTCTGCGCCAAAAGTGACCATATAGTAAATAAACAAAAGCTCCGTGCCCAGGAAAATAATGCCGCGCAAGAACTGCTTATGTACCAGCTGGCCAAATCCCATGATCACGAAAGACAGCTTCGCGGTCCAGTCGCCTTCCTTAAAAGTCGTGCCGATCTCCGCGATATTTCTTCCGATCCGCGTAAAGCCCTTACTCATGCGAACCGAAAGGGATTGTTTTTGTTGACTCATTGCGGTCTCGTCCCTCCCTTTTTCCTATTGTAATCGGACAGGGGCGATTCTCTCCCCTGTCCGCCGCGTCTGGCATCAGCCAGAAATATTCCTTACGCGGCCGTGCGCATCAAAGAAATACAGACCGCCAAAAGACGGTCTGTATTCAGGTTTCCTTTTGGTTTTCGTCATCAGAAGACCACGCTTATTTAATTGTTATTACATAAACACAGGAGAAACTCCTCTGTCCGATGAACGGACAATGCAGATCGTTTTATTCATCAGCGCAGCTCTGAACGAAATCATTCATTTCACGATCAGCCCGTAACAGCCGCCAGACACTGATTCTGGAAGTCAGTCAGGACTTCAAGCAGCTGCTCATCTGTATAATCATTGTAAGTGCCTGCAACGATATCCTTGCCAAGAGCTTCGGATACAGTCCAGTAATCATCCGGATAATCGCCCTGCGGAATCGCGAACTCACTCTGCTCAGCCAGTGCGGACAGTGCTGCGTTCTCCTGAACAGCTTCATCTGCCTGTGCGGTCAGGCTCGACGGACCCCAACCCTCTGCCTCAAAACGAGCCAGCTGTACTTCCGCGTCAGAGAGATACTGTGCCAGATCGAAGCATGCCAGAGCCTTGTTCTCATCGGTCTGCGGCTTCACACCGAGCATCTTGTATCCGCCAAAGTTGTACATCTGATAGGTCGTATCATCAACTGTGAAGGTCGGAAGCTTCGTGCAGGCATAATTGTCGCCGAACACTTCCTGTGCCGCTGAAGAATCCCATGTACCGTCTACGATTGCTGCAACATTCGTAGCATCACCAATCGAGTTGCCTGCGTAGAATGCAGAAGAGGATGCAATCTGGATCAGACCTTTCATACCGACCACACCGGCATCCGAAGCATAATCAATCGTGCATTCCGTATAGGTACCGCTCTCATCCGCCGAATAAGTCAGGGTGCAGCCTGCACCAAAGAATGTCGCCACATTGTACCAGCCATTGTCAACGCTGAAATAAAAGCCCTTGCCAGCTGCCTCGCAGTCCGCCAGAATCGCTTCTACCGAAGTCGGATCCGAGATAACGCTGCTGTCATAATACAGGAAATAGCCATTGTCAGAAGTAATCGGGAAAGCATAGGTGGACTCACCGTTCTGTACAGCCGCTACAGAACCTGCATCATTGTTCTCCGCTACCCACTCTGCATAATAATCAGAGAGCTCACTCAGTGCGCCTGCGCTTACCAGACGAGCCTTCTGATCCTGTGCGAATGCATAGATATCCGCGCCGCCCTCAACGTCCGTGATCATATTGGAAGCCGCATCGCCCTCGCCAACTGCCTGTACGTCGATGGTGTAATCCGGATAGTTCTCCTCAAGATACGCGGTCGCATACTCGATTGTCAGATCTACCATGTTGTCTGCCACCCAGATCGTGATGACATTGTCGTCAGCTGCTGAAGCAACCGGAGCCATGCTCATAACCATGCCCGCTGCCAGTGCAACCGCAAGAACCTTTTTCATTTTCATGTGTGTATCCTCCTTATGGATTAATATGCAGTTGTTGCGCAACCGTTGCGCAACCGTTTGCTCATAGGAACAGTATACCCCATCTGTTTCTTCATGTCAACTATACTAAATAAACAGTATTCATTTCTTTTTTTGTGCAAATTGCACATTCGTTTTTTGAAGACTTTTATGTCAGCGCAACCGTTTGCGCATCAGATTGTCAGCCGTTTCGGCTTTTTCATACTAAAATGGAACTTCAAAAAAATATTTATGCCTTCACGAAAGGAATGGTTATAATTGCAATTACACACTTTTCAAAAAATAATTATAAAATGATAAAATAGTACTTGCAAAGAAATCCTCTCTGTGGTATAGTGGCAACGAAAGCGAAATTACGTTCGCCAGTAAAATGGCAAACGAAACCCCAGAGAATGGCTCTCTCTGGGGTTTCTTCCTCTTTATCAGTGAGGTCAACTGGTGTAATTGTCAACAGTTCACGGTCTACCGTCCAGCCACTTACATATGTAATATGCAAGTATATTAGCTGTAGTAGCAATTATGAGCGAAATTACGCTCGTCATGGCGCTCACCTCCTTTCCGAAGCAAGTCATAAATCCTCAATCGACTGAGAATTTCTGCCTGCTCACCAGCTTTTAAAGCATCTGTATACAGGCAGATGTCTTTGCCGGTTATAGAAGGTGATGCCGTTATTATATATTACTTTTTATCTTTTGTCATGTTGTATTATATTTTAAAATATTAACTTTTTATAAATAAGAGAGGATATTTCAGACAATGCAGGCATCCCTTCCCCTTAATTACGACAACTACATATTCGATTTGTACGGAACACTTGTGGATATTCATACAGACGAAAGCCTTCCTGTGCTGTGGGAAAAGATGAGTATTTTCTATGGATATTACGGAGCGGGGTATCTGCCGGAGGAGCTGCAATCCGGCTGGGATCTGCTGTCTGAACGGTACAGAGAAGAGGCCGCAAAGAACTCCGAAGCCGCGCTGCCGTTTTCTCCGGCAGCATCGCGGACGGTCCAGAATTATGAGGTTTCTCCGGAGATCGACATTACGCGGGTGATACGTACTCTTTATAAGAAAAAAGGCGTGGACGCAGGCGAAGAGCTTGTCGTTCACACCGGACAGTTTTTCCGCGTGCTTTCCACGGAATATATCCGCCTGTACGAGGGAACCGCGCAGATGCTGGATGCGCTTCGGCTGGCCGGGAAAAAGGTCTGGCTGCTCTCCAACGCGCAGCGGATCTTCACGCAGTATGAGCTGCGTCTCCTGGACATTGACCGCCGCTTCGACGGCATTCTGATCTCGTCGGATTATGGTACCGGCAAGCCGGATGCCCGCTTTTTCGACCAACTTGTCCTGCAGTACGGCATTGATTTTAACCGTTCGCTTTTCATCGGCAACGACGCCGTCAACGACATCGGCGGCGCGCAGAATGTGGGGATGGATTCCTTTTACGTACACTCCAATCTTTCTTTTGTTCAACCGAAGTGGGTACCCGAAACGATTTCCGGCGATCGATCAGGCACAAGAAGGCTGCGTTTTAATCTGAGCGGGACGGATAATTATACCGTCATGGATTTCACAGGCTGGTCGCTGTCCGACGGATTCGATTACTTCGTTGACTCCCGCAGGATCACCTGATAGTTCAGCGGCATGAATTCTCCCTTCACATCTTCCCCCAGCTGTTCCAAAAGCAGCTGACAGGCATTCATGCCGAGCGTCTTCGTGTTAAAATGGAGGCTTGTGACAGCCGGAATGTAATACTCCAGAAGAGAACTGTCATACAGGCTGGCCACCTTCACTTCTTGCGGAATCTGCACACTACGTTCGCGCAGGCAGCCCAGCAGCATGTTCGTGATAAAGTCATCCATACAGATGATGCCGTCCGCCCCCGCCGTCAGGATTTTATCAGCTGCGGCGGAAACCTCCGCGTAGCTGTTCACATCCAGAAACTGCAGCGTCTCATCAAGCTTTACCCGATAATCTTTGTGGGCATCTTCAAAGCCCTGCACCCGGCTTTTCGTCACCAGATGCGCGCGGCTGCCGCCCAAAAGAGCGATATGCCGCAATCCTTTCATCAGCAGGATGCCGGTCAGTTCCCGGCTGCCTTCCCGATTCTGATTGTCGACCCAGATCAGCCCCAGCTCCTCCTCTTCCGGCGTGCCGATCGCCACAAACGGTATCTTTTCTTCTTTGAGATAATTCCGCACGGAAGAATTGACCAGCGCCCGCGTCACGATCACGCCGTCCACTTTGCGGTTGGCCGTCAGCCGTTTAAGCCCCGTCAGGTCCTTTCCATCCACCATCGAAAGGAGGATATCATAATTGTGCTGCGCAGCCTTTTCGCAGATGCCGCTCATGCACTCCTTAAAAAAAGGAAAATCGATATCCGAATAATCATCCGGCAGCAGCAGCGCGATATTATATGTCCTGCTCTGCGCCAGCCCTTTTGCGATCACATTCGGCTGATAATCCAGCCGCTCCGCGCAGGCGAGCACCTTCTCCCGCGTCTCTCTGCCGACACGGCCTTTCCCGGAAATTGCTCTGGATACCGTCGTCTTGCTGATCCCCAGTTCGCGCGCGATGTCGTCAATCGTACACGGTTTCTTTTCATTTCTGTCCATGCTGCAGCCCCCACTACACCCTGTGTTCTTTCATAACAACATTATTACTTTTTATATCCTGTATTTTATATTATGAAAGGGAAACCCGCAAGAGAAAACCTGTTTTTCTGTTGCGTAGCCGGTTTGACATATGCTATACTGTTTTTATACAAAAGAACGCAAAAGACAAAGAACGCCTGTCTTTATCGCTGAATCGTAAATCGATCAGGAGGCAGCTTGTCGGCTCCTGATCGCCCGCGCAGGCCGGATGCAGCTTTAGCTGCAAAACACCTTGTCGGCTCCTGCGCATATGTAGTCCGCAGCCCGCGTGATCAGCGCCAGCTGCACCCATACAGAAAAGCAAAAGGAGGAGAATAGATGCCATTGCCAAATGAACAAACCTATACTACAGATGATATTTACAGTTTACCGGAAGGTACACGGGCGGAGCTGATCGACGGTCAGATTTATTACATGGCTCCCCCGACCAGAAAGCATCAGCGAATCGTACTTTCATTAAGTCGCCGGATTGCAGATTACATCGATGCCCAAAAAGGCTCCTGTGAAGTAAACATTGCCCCGTTTGCTGTCTTTTTGAACAAGGACGACCGCACTTATCTGGAGCCGGATCTCTCCATCGTCTGTGATCCCGACAAATTGAGCGACAGGGGCTGTGAGGGCGCGCCGGACTGGATCATTGAAGTCGTATCCCCCGGCAGCCGGCAGATGGATTATCTCATCAAGCTGTTTAAATACCGCTCGGCGGGAGTGCATGAATACTGGATCATTGACCCGGAAAAGAACCGCATCACCGTATATGATTTCGTGAAAAGTGAGCAAAATGAATACTCATTCGCAGATTGTGTTCCGGCAGGGATCTATCCGGATCTTACCATTGATTTCGGACAGATTCATTTTTAGTAACAGTTCAGAACAGCAGACCACACGGGTCTTCGCAAGCATCGCGGAGACCCGTTTTTCTATTCAAATCAGTTCCATCTCCGTCACGCCCGCCGGTATCACGTACTCTTTCACATGTGCGCCCTCGTACACCGTCAGCTTTACTTCCTGAGCAAGTGCCGCCGCAAGCTTCACAGAAAGTAAAGCTTCGTTTTTCCGCGTCACGCTGATCTCATTCGCGACTGTTCCCTCTGTCGTGACCACTCGGCAGGAGGCTGTCGCGCCATTCTGCAGCTGATACAGACGCAGCGTCAGGTTGCCGGCGTAGTCGTAATCCGGACGTGTCTCGACGGTTCCCATCGCAAGCAGGGTGTTCTCGCGAACAAACAACGGCAGTGAGAAATAGTCGTACGTGCCGCGGTTCCAGCCTCCTCCCATCTGTACCTCACCGCTCAGCAAATGTGTCCAGGTTCCCTGCGGCAGGTAATAGTCACACATGCCGTCCTCCCGGAATACCGGCGCTACCAGCAGCGCGTCGCCGAGCATATACTGCATATCCAGATACGTGCAACCCGGATCATCCGTAAACTCGAATACCATCGGCCGCATCAGCGGAGTACCGTCCTCATGCGCCTCCAGCGCCTTGTCATAAAGATACGGCATCAGAGTGCATTTCAGCTTCGTGAAATACGCCACCACATCGCTCGCCTCATCGTCAAATACCCACGGCACACGGTAAGAACTCGAGCCATGCAGGCGGCTGTGTGAAGAAAGCAGGCCAAACGCCGACCAGCGCTTATAAAGATCCGGCGTCGCCGTGCTTTCGAAGCCAGAAATGTCGTGGCTCCAGAACGCGAAACCGCTCATGGCAAACGAGAGTCCGCCGCGCAGGGTCTCCGCCATCGACGGATAGTTTGCGGAGGAGTCACCGCCCCAGTGCACCGGGAACTGCTGGCAGCCCGCCGTCGCGCTCCGCGCAAACAGCACCGCTTCTTTTTCTCCTTTTACTTCTTTCAGCAGATTGAAGACTGCACGATTATAAAGGAAGGTATAATAATTGTGCATCGCCTGCGGATCGCTGCCGTCATAGTATTTTACATCAACCGGAATCCGCTCACCGAAGTCCGTCTTGAACGCGTCCACGCCGCAGTCCAGCACCTCACGCAGCTTATCCGTATACCATTTTGTCGCCGCCGGATTCGTAAAGTCCACCACGGCCAGTCCCGACTGCCAGTTGTCCGTTTGCCAGACGCCCTTTCCGTCCGCGCGCATCAGCAGATAGCCGTTTTCGGCGCCCTCGCGGAAGAAGTCCGTGCCCTGCGCAATATAAGGATTGATCCAGACGCAGATCTTCAGGCCTTTTTCATGATACCGCGCAAGCATACTGCGGATATCCGGGAAAAATTCTTTGTTCCACTCGAAATCGCAGAGATGGAACGCCTGCATCCAGTAGCAGTCAAAATGGAACACAGAAAGCGGAATACCGCGCTCTGCCATGCCGTCAATAAAGGAACTCGTCGTCTCCTCGTCGTAATTGGTCGTAAAGGAAGTCGACAGCCAGAGTCCAAACGTCCACGCGGGCGGCAGCGCCGGACGGCCGGTCAGCCCCGTGTAGCTCTTTAAGATCTGTTTTGGTGTCGGCCCGTAGAAAAAAGTATAGGCAAGACTTTCTCCCGGAACCGAAAAGCCCACATACTCCACTTTCTCGCTCGCCACCTCGAACGACACCCGATCCGTGCTGTCCACAAACACGCCGTAGCCGCGGTTGGTCATGTAAAACGGGATATTTTTGTACGCGACCTGAGACGCCGTACCGCCGTCCTCGTTCCAGATATCGACCACCTGCCCGTTTTTCACAAATGGCGTAAAGCGCTCGCCCAGACCATACACGCATTCTCCCGGTGCGAGCGACAGCTCATTTACCATGTAGGGCTCGCAGACCTCCATCAGGTAATTATCCGCCGGAAGCACCGTCTTCGGCTGGCGATTCCAGCGCATATAAGCCAGATTCCGGAACCCGCAGGAGGTCAGCTCGCGCCCATCCTTTTCAAAGGCGTAACGGAAGTTTTTGCGGTCCACCCGCACCTGAATAAGGCCGGTATCCAGAAGGGCTTCCTCATCGGTGATCGTAACTTTTACATTCGGTTTATTATCTGATTCATATTTTTCAAACTCCGACGCATGGTTGTCATATGCCTCATAATGCCACGCCTTCACGGCAATCATCTCCGGGCCGCGCGCCACGAATTCAATGCGGAGCGCCGGCATATCGCACGTATCCCCGCGTCCCCGAATCGGGCGGGTCGGCGCCAGAATGCGCATGCCTCCCGGTATTTTTTCCACCTCATACGCCTCTGTCGCAAACAAAGCGTTCGCACGCTCCGAGCGCAGCCAGTATCCTTCTGTAAATTTCATAGTCTTCCTCCCACAATTTTAAATATACAGGGAAAAACGGGGTCCGAATCACAGGCCCCGTTTTCATTTTCAAATATGTAACTGTTCTGTTCCATACATTCACAGTTACTCACATTCACTTATTTCTCATCAGCCCTTCACAGCGCCTGCTACCATGCCCTTGATGATCTGCTTGCTGAACGCGAAGTACAGCACGATGATCGGCGACATGGTGATCAGCATTGCGGCCATCTGCTTCGGATAATCCGACGCAAACTGTCCCTTGAACTGGGTCAGCGCAAGCGGCACGGTCTGCAAAGAGGAATCGCGGATCAATACCAATGCGAACGAGAATTCATTCCAGCAGCTGAACACCTGAATGATCGCGACCGTCACCAGGATCGGCCGGCAGATCGGGAAAATGATGTTCCAGAGTGTATAGGAAAAGCTGCTGCCGTCAATAGAAGCGGCCTCCTCCAGGGATACCGGAATCGTCTTTACATAGCCCTCTACCAGGAAAATGCCCATCGGCAGGCCGAACGACACGTACGGCAGGATCAGGGTAAACCACTTGTTGGAGATTCCGCAGCGCAGGAATACGACATAAATCGGAACCAGCAGCGAGTGGATCGGGATCAGCATACCCATCAGGAACATCACATACAGCACGCGGTTCAGCTTAAAGCGCACACGCGAAAGGATGTAGCCGACGATGAAGCTGAAAAGCACAATCAGCACAATGGAAATACCCGTGGTACGTACACTGTTCCACATGGACTGTGCCAGATGATAATCCGGATTGCTCAGGATACGAATATAGTTGTAAAGGGTCGGTTCTTTCGGCAATCCAACAATATCGGCGTTGAACACACGCTTTTCCTTCAGCGAGGAATAAAACATCCAGATGATCGGAAAGATGCAGGAGAGGGAAAAGATCCAGAGGATCGCATTCATGAAAAAGCCCAGAACGCCTCTTCTTACCTTATGGGTAACGGGTAGATTTTTATTCTTCGCCATATCAGTCCTCCCCCTTTCCCTTTGTCGCTCTGTTAATCAGTGCCTGAGAACCGCCGATGACGATCAGGGACAATACGAAAATACCAACGGAAATACAGCTGCCGTAGCCCATGTTACTCTGGCCGAACGATACCTGATATCCATACATGGCCATAACCATGGATGCTGTGCCGGGGCCGCCGCTCGTCATGACATAGATGCTGTCGAATGCTTTCATATTACCCGCAATACACAGCGTAATGCAGACAAGCATCGTGTTCTTGATCAGCGGAAGTGTGATATGAAGCGCCTGCTGCACGCCGTTCGCGCCGTCAATCGAGGCGCTCTCGAAGATATCCGTACTGATACCGGAAATCGCCGATAGGATGATCACCATATAATAACCGATGAACTGCCAGATCAGAGGGATCGTGACCAGCAGCATGACCAGCTTTGTATTATTCAGCCATACCTGCGTCAGGTCATCCCGTCCGATCGCCTTTAAAAACCAGTTCAGAATGCCATATTTGTTGTGGTAAACCATCGTCCAGATCATACCGATGCAGACAGCGGAGATCGTGCTCGGGAAAAAGCCGAACGTACGGTGGATCGTCTTAAACTTCACCAGCTTGGAGTTTACCATCATAACCAGAATAAACGCGATACCTACCTGTCCGATGATACAGGCGACTACAAGATAAATGTTGTGGCCAAAGGCTTGCCAGAACGTGGTATCGTTAAACAGCTTTATGTAGTTCGTCAGGCCGTTAAAGGTCTTATTCGGACCGCCCTTCCACTCGTAAAAGCTGTACACCAGCGCCGTGATCAGCGGTACGAATACGGTAAATACGAACATTGCCACCGGAATCAGCAGGTACAGGAAAATCGTTTTGTTCTTCGGTCTGGTCGCATTTAACATCTTACTTCCCTCGCTCTCCTGTCTTTCTTATTTTATTGAAGCCACCGCATGCAGAATCGCCTTTCAGGCGATGCGGCGGCCTGCGTCACAGATTCGCTGCACGAATCTATGACATATTAAGCCACCGCATGCAGAATCTCTCTGTCGGCGATGCTTCTGTACAGAAAACCGTCCTGCCCACTGCTGTGAGCAGAACGGTTTTTAGGTTACTTATTATTTCGTTTCAATTTGGCTTATGCCCTACTCTTCAGTAGTTCTCCTCGTAAGCAGCCTGTGCGTTCGCCGCTACTTCTTCCGGAGTGATGTCGCCATTCATAAGGGTCTGCAGATCAGTGTTCAGAACATCCCATACAGCGCTGCTGATGTAGGAGTCATAGATCTCGCAGGTCTCTGTGTCAACATAGGACCAGTTGTAGAAATCTACCGTAATCTGATCGAATGCAGAAAGGTCGATGTCGTCAACTACGGTCAGGCCGCCCAGTGCGTAGTACTCGCCAACGAATGTAGCGAATGCCGGTCCGGTGATCTCCTGTGCCAGGTCGATCGCTGCTGCAAGCTTGTCCGGATCGTCAGCCAGGTTCGCGTTGAACGCTACAGCGTAGCCAAGGCCGATGTTCTGAGAATTCGGAGCATAGGTCGCGTCTGCCGGCTGCGGAAGAACTGCGAAGCCCATGTTGTTGTACTTCTCTTCGTCGCTCTCAAGCAGAGTAGCTGCGATGTAGGACTCGTCCCAGTTGCCGCCGATGAACGCTGCTGCGTCGCCAGCGATGTAATACTCACGAGCATCCTCGTTCGTAACTGCGTTGTAATCCTCGTTGAAAATGTTGGTCTCAGCAAAGAGATACTGTGTCTCAGCCAGAGCCGCTACGAATTCATCATCCGTGAAAGCAGCACCGTCTTTAAGAATCAGGCTCTGGAACCAGTCCGGACCAGTGTAACGGTTACCAAGGGTAGAAAGGAAATCGGAGTTCGCCTGCCACTGACCGCCATTACCAAACGCGATCGTATCGATGCCCTGCTCGCTGAAGTACTCAGCTGCTGCCTCAACCTCTTCCCATGTGCTCGGGAACTCATCATAACCAGCCTCTGCCCACATAGCCTTGTCATAGATGACAACCGTGCAGGTACCGCCGGTCAGTACCGGATAGCCGTAGATGCTGCCGTCTGACGTGCTGAACGGTGTGAAATAAGCGGTATTGTAATCATCATAATACGGAGACTCTGCGATGATGTCGGTCAGATCCATAACCAGTCCCTGCTCAGCCCATGCTACCGTATTCATACCCTGAAGAAGGAATACGTCCGGAAGGTCGCCTGCAGCTGCCTGCGTCGCGATCTGGGTCTTGTACTCGTCATTCGCCAGGATTTCCTGTGTCAGTGTGATGTCCGGATGTGCCTCATCCCATGCTGCCAGCACGCTGCGGAAGCCGTCGGAACCGCCGTTGCCCTCAGACTCCTCAGATGTGGAATAATGGAAAATGGTAAGCTCTCCTGTGTAAGCCAGGTCGTTCACAGCCAGATTCTTTACTTCCTTCTCGCTCTCCTCAGCATACGCTGTCACGCCGAGAGATGCAACCATAGCTGCTGCCAGGACTACACTTACTGCCTGTCTCTTTTTCATGTTTCATCCTCCTTAATAAATTGGAATGTCTTCATTCCTTAATTTTTAATATGTCAAAAACCAGTGCAGGCGAAAACGCCCCTGCAAAGGTGTGTGACCGTCCTCATGATGTACAGAACGCCCTTCTATGTACATCCGTCCCCCGCGTACCATCTGACCAGTACGCCTTGTACAATTTGCTATTTTCAAACGTTTACGTTCTCGAAACGTTAGTATTATTAAACACCTCTTCCATGGTTTTTGTCAACTCTTTTCTGCAACTTTTTGTTCTTTTCGTGAAAAAAACGTGTCCTGTTTGTGAAAACGCATGATTTTCTTTCTGTTTTTGTGCGTTTTCACTTAACAAATTCCTCGTATTTTCGTATCTGTTTTTATGCCTTTTCTCTCTTACTTACGGTACACACCGTCACCGTCTGAAAATTCCCCCGTTTGATCAGCCCCGGCTGCATGATTTCACTTCATTATTTCATGCTTTTTTCACTTGACATTGTTTTTTATTTCTCCTATCATAGCTTAGGGTATAGATGCCGTCTGCGAAAAAATCTTTTTGACACGACGGTGTCTTTTCGTGTAAAAGCAGTTTTGAAGGAACACGGCAGCCGGCTTTTACACGTTATATATACGCAGTATTATAGAAAAAAAGTAACCGTGAAGAATCTGAACGGTTACAAAGAAAGCAGAAAGGAGATTCCCATGATTCGTACACTTGCGAAGCAGGTAAAGGAATACCGGAACGCCTCGATCGTTACGCCGCTTTTCATGCTGCTGGAGGTAGTGATGGAGACGATGATCCCGTTTCTGATGGCCTCCATCATTGACGACGGCGTCAACAAGGGCGACATCGGACACATCTACCGCGTTGGCGGCCTGATGATCGTCTGTGCGCTGATCGGGCTTTGCGGCGGTATGCTGGGCGGCCGGTTCGGCGCCAAGGCCTCCGCCGGACTGGCGAAGAATCTTCGTGCATCGATGTTCGAGCACATCCAGTCCTTTTCCTTTTCCAACATTGACAAATTCAGTCCGGCCGGTCTTGTGACCCGCCTGACGACGGATGTGACCAACATCCAGAACGCCTGGCAGATGATCCTGAAGATGGCAATGCGGGCTCCGGCCAGCATCATCTGCGCTCTGGTCATGGCTTTTATGATCAACGCCAGACTTGCCTCCATCTATCTTGTCGCGGCGCTCCTGCTCGGCACGGCTCTGATCTTTCTGGTCATGCACGCCACAAAATATTTCCAGCAGGTCTTCCCGAAATACGACGACCTGAACGCGTCAATTGAGGAGAACGTCTCCGCCATCCGCGTTGTCAAAGCGTATGTGCGTGAGGATCATGAGACGAAAAAACTGAATAAAGCCAGCGAAAACATCTATAAGCTTTTTGTAAAAGCGGAGCACAACGTCATTATCAATAATCCGCTGATGCAGCTTACCGTATACAGCTGCATCATCCTGATCAGCTGGATCGGCGCAAAGATGATCGTATCTTCCTCTCTTACGACCGGAGAGCTGATGAGTCTTCTGACCTACTGCATGAACATTCTCTCCAGTCTGATGATGCTCTCGATGATCTTTGTCATGATCTCGATGAGTGTGGCCAGCGCGCGCCGTATCTGCGAGGTGCTGGATGAGGAACCGGAGCTTGTCAATCCCAGGCAGCCGGTCATGAAAGTAGCGGACGGCAGCATCTGCTTTGAGCATGTAAACTTTTCCTATCATAAAGGAAGTCAGGAGCATGTGCTTACCGATATCAATCTTGACATCCGTTCCGGCGAGACGATCGGCATCATCGGCGGCACCGGCAGTGCCAAGACGAGCCTGGTGAACCTGATCAGCCGTCTTTACGATGTGTCGGACGGACAGATTAAAGTCGGCGGCGTCGACGTACGCGACTATGATATGGAAGTGCTGCGCAACCAGGTGGCTGTTGTTCTCCAGAAGAACGTCCTCTTCTCCGGCAGCATTTATGAGAACCTGCGCTGGGGCAATAAAAATGCCACGGAGGAGGAATGCCAGGAAGCCTGCCGGCTCGCCTGCGCAGACGATTTCATCCGCTCATTCCCGGACGGCTACAATACGCACATTGAGCAGGGAGGCTCCAATGTCTCCGGCGGACAGAAGCAGCGTCTCTGCATCGCCCGCGCTCTTTTGAAAAATCCGAAGATCCTCATCCTCGACGACAGCACAAGCGCCGTGGATACCGCGACCGACGCAAAGATCCGCCGCGCGTTCCGCGAGGACATCCCGAACACGACAAAGCTGATCATCGCGCAGCGCATTTCCAGTGTACAGGACGCGGACCGGATCATTGTCATGGACGAAGGCCGGATCAACGGCTTTGGCACTCACGAAGAACTGCTTGCTTCGAATGAGATCTACCGCGAGGTATACGAATCCCAGACGGGCGGCGGCGGCGATTTTGATGAAAAGGCAGGTGACTGATTATGCCAGGACCAGGGTCAAGACCCCCGCGCGGAGTCAAATCAAACGTACAGAATCCCGGGAAGCTGCTCGTCCGGCTGATGGGCTATATTTTCCGTGATTACAAATTTCACTGCATTGCCGTATTCATACTGATCTGTTTGAGCGTACTGGCCAATGTACAGGGAACGCTCTTTATGAAAAACCTGATTGACGATTACATCACGCCGTTTCTGCTGACGGATAATCCGGACTTCGGCCCGCTTGCCCGCGCGATCGGCCGGGTGGCCTGCTTTTACGCGATCGGCGTTGTCTCCGGTTACCTGTACAACCGCATCATGGTAACAGTGTCGCAGGGGACGCTGAAGCATTTAAGGGACGATCTGTTCTCCCATATGGAGACGCTCCCCATCAAATATTTTGACACGCACGCGCACGGCGACATCATGTCCGTTTACACGAACGACATCGATACGCTGCGCCAGATGATCAGCCAGAGTCTTCCGCAGATTATCAATGCAGCCTTTACCATCGTCAGTGTGTTCATCAGTATGCTGATCCTGAGCATTCCGTTGACGCTGGTGACGCTCGTCATGGTATGCGTGATGCTCTACTGTACCAGGAAATCCACTACCTTAAGCGGCAAATACTTCATGGAGCAGCAGAGAAACCTCGGTATCGTGAACGGCTATATCGAAGAAATGATGAAGGGTCAGAAGGTCGTCAAGGTCTTCTGTCATGAGGAAGAAAGCATTGAGCAGTTTTCTGAGCTGAATGAAGCGCTCCGCGACAGCGCGGACAAAGCCAATACGTACTCCAGCTTCTTAGGCCCGATCAACGCCCAGCTGGGCAATGTCAGCTACGTACTCTGCGCGATCGTCGGCGGCATCCTCGCCCTGAACGGTGTCGGCGGTTTCACGCTCGGCGGGCTTGCAAGCTTCCTGACGTTCAACAAGAGTTTCAGTATGCCGATCAATCAGGTCAGCCAGCAGTTCAACGCCATCATCATGGCGATGGCCGGCGCGGATCGTATCTTCCGCCTCATGGACGAGAAATCAGAGACCGACGACGGCTATGTGACGCTGGTTCATGCAAAAGAAGTCAACGGAAAGCTGACCGAATCCGAGACAAGGACCGGCCGCTGGGCATGGAAGCACATCCATCAGGCGGACGGCTCTGTAGACTATAAGGAGCTGACCGGCGATATCGTCTTTGACGGTGTGGATTTCGGATATACGGACGACAAGATTGTCCTTCACGACATTAAGCTCTATGCGACGCCGGGTCAGAAGATCGCGTTCGTCGGCTCCACCGGTGCCGGAAAGACCACGATCACGAACCTGATCAACCGCTTCTATGACATCCAGGACGGCAAGATCCGTTACGACGGCATCAATATCAATAAGATCAAAAAGGCCGACCTGCGCCGCTCGCTCGGCATCGTGCTGCAGGATACGCACCTGTTCACCGGCACGGTCAGCGAGAACATCCGCTTCGGCAAGCTGGACGCGACCGACGAGGAGGTCGTAGCTGCCGCGAAGCTCGCGAACGCGGACGGCTTCATCCGCCGTCTCCCGCAGGGCTACGACACCATGCTGACCGGCGACGGCGCAAACTTAAGCCAGGGCCAGCGTCAGCTGCTCGCCATCGCCCGCGCTGCCATTGCCGACCCGCCGGTACTGATCCTCGATGAAGCGACGAGTTCCATCGATACCCGTACCGAGCGCATCGTTCAGGAGGGCATGGACCACCTGATGGCCGGACGCACGACCTTCGTGATCGCGCACCGGCTCTCCACTGTTCAGAATTCCGACTGCATCATGGTACTCGAGCAGGGCCGCATCATCGAGCGCGGCACGCACGACCAGCTGATCGAAGAGAAGGGGCGGTACTACCAGTTGTATACGGGAAACGCGATCGGGGCGTAAAGCCTGATAAACGAGAAGCCCCACCAGCATATCGCTGGTGGGGCTTCTCGTTTCATTTACTCTTTTATCACTCATGCGCTCTTGCGCACAGTTACTTCAAAGGTTTCTGTAACGGTCTCTCCGTTGTAGGTGATCTCTGCCGTAAGCTCCACTTTTACGTTTTCTTCGCTGCGGGTCACCGCGCCTGTCTCGCTAACTGCGTCCGGCTCTGAGGAGGTCCAGATGATCGTCGCGCCGTCGGTCAGACCGTTGGCCGTGAAGCCCGAATAGATCAGAGTATCCACGTAGGTATAGTCCGAGTCGGTCGTTTTTGACGCCAGGCAGGCGATGCAGGAACGGATCCAGATCGACGAAGTGCAGCAATACAGCAGATACGCACCGGTGCTGCCGTCTTCCTGTTAACAAGCGCATATCCGGTTACGTTCTTTCCGTATCGCAACAGACACACGGTCCCCACTTTGCCGGAACATGCGGGCATCCTCTCACGCGCATCGCCGCGCGCAGCTCAACATAACAGCCGCACAAAACGCACATACCGGAAAGCAGTTTGTCGCATGTGCGGCAAACTGCCAGTCTTTCCTCGTATACCGCATCCGGCACCTTATCGTCCGATGACAGGCTGTTCAGATACGTATACAGATTCGCATAACTGTCGCGTTCCGCCATGTCCCGCAAAAGGCATCTTCTGCAGATCCGCGTTGAAGTCTCTTTCATTTGAATTTGCCTGCCCAAAGATCAGATTTTACCGCACAGCCAGATGAATCACGGAGCAGGCCGGTATCGTGAAGCAAAGCCCGTTCTCTGTGCGCTTCACATCGTTAAAAGTAATCGCCTTTACCGCTTCCGGCGCCTCAAACGTATTCATGGCTGCCATCGTTCCGGTCAGGATTTCTCCCGTAACCGCTGCGCAGCCGCCTTTCTCCGCAGCTGTTCCCGCATTCACAGCACTGCTGCCGGAGGCTCTGCCCTGAATTTCCGCATCAATCTCGTAAGCTTCCTCAAGCGACAGGTTCGCCACCGTGATATGCAGCACGCCATCCTGATCGACAGATACGGATTCCGTCAGGTTCGGCACATAATTCTCCGTCTCAAGTCCGATCGGAGCCGCCTCGATGCTGCTCTCTACAAGCTGCGCATCCTGATGGTCGCGGTACATACGGAAAACATGCCAGGTCGGCGTCTTGATCATCTGCGCGCCGTCCGTCAGGATCACAGCCTGCAGGACGTTTACCATCTGCGCAATGTTCGCCATCCTTACGCGGTCACTGTGCTTATTGAAGATATTGAGCGTCAGAGCCGCCACCAGCGCGTCACGCATGGTGTTCTGCTGGTAAAGGAAGCCCGGATTCGTCCCCGGCTCCACATCGTACCAGGTACCCCACTCATCGACCATCAGGCCGATTTTTTTCTGCGGGTCAAATTCGTCCATGATCGCGCCGTGCTTCTGCACGAGTTCTTCCATAAAATATGCCTTATGAAGGGTCTTGTAGTATTCTTTTTCATCAAACACTGTCGCGCTGCCCTTATGGTTCCATTCCTCTCCGGGAACCGTATAATAGTGCAGCGACAGACCGTCCATGAAGCCGTGCTGTTCTTCCTGACTGCGCGTAAAGCAGGTCTTAAGAACCTCACGGGTCCACTCATAGTCGTCCACGTTCGGCCCGCAGCAGATCTTCTGAATCTTATGATCCTGATGATAATCCCGCACATAGGTCTGATAACGGCGGTATTCGTTGGCATAAAAGTCCGGATTCATGTTCCCACCACAGCCCCAGTTTTCATTGCCGACGCCGAAATAATTCACCCGCCAGGATGCCTCATGTCCGTTCTTTGCACGCTCGTCCGCCATCGGGGACACGCCGTCAAACGTCATGTACTCCACCCACTCGGACATTTCCCGCACCGTGCCGCTTCCCACGTTGCCGTTCACGTATGTCTCACAGCCAAGCTGGCGGCAGAGTTCAAAATACTCATGCGTTCCGAAGCTGTTGTCTTCCACAACGCCGCCCCAGTGTGTATTGATCATCTTCTTGCGGTTCTCTTTCGGGCCGATGCCGTCTTTCCAGTGATATTCATCCGCGAAGCAGCCGCCCGGCCAGCGCAGCACCGGTACCCGGATCTCTTTCAGCGCCTCCACGACGTCTGTGCGCATCCCATTTACATTTTCAATCGGAGAATCTTCCCCCACATACAGCCCTTCATAGATGCATCTTCCAAGGTGTTCGGAAAAGTGTCCGTAAATCTCCTTATCGATCTTGTTCAGTACATGATCCGCATGAATCATTAATTTAGCCATTGTTTTTAGTCTCCTTTTACATGATCATTCTGCTGTTTCGAATCATAACTGTCAGGAGGGACTGTAGGAAATCCGTGTCCGTATATCCTGACCATAGTTTCCAAATCCACTTCCGAACAGGGTCAGGCCGCCGACATGATGTGCGTCGTCCGACACCTGCATTTTAAACCGGATTGTACTCTTGTAGTCCAGATGAAACCGCTGGATGTCTACATCCGATATCTGCAGTCCATCCACAAAGGTTCCCTTTTCATTGATCACGATCAGCTTCTCCGCTGAATGCCCTACATCTGGCGGAACCGGTTCTGTCTCTGCTCCATGATCTCCTGCGGACTCTTATCCGCACACTCATGGAAAAATTCCCGCATGTGCTTATCAATGATCTTTGCGATTTCCTCAAGACTCTCCTCTTCCGCCGGTTCATCCTCGCAGATGATGCGCTCGATGATGCCGAGCTCGTAGAGCTCCTGAGCGGTCACTTTCATCAGCTTCACCGCCTCATCGGCACGGCTCGCGTCTTTCCAGATGATCGAAGCAAAGCCCTCCGGAGAAAGGATCGAGTAGGTCGCGTTCTCCAGCATCCAGACTTCATTCGCCACCGCGAGCGCCAGTGCGCCGCCGCTGCCGCCCTGACCGATGATAATGGAAAGGATCGGCACCTTCATTGTAGACATCTCATAGAGATTGCGCGCGATCGCTTCGCCCTGGCCGCGTTCCTCCGCTTCCATACCCGGATACGCGCCCGGTGTGTCAACGAAACAGATGATCGGACGGTTAAACTTTTCCGCCTGCTTCATCAGGCGCAGAGATTTGCGGTAGCCCTCCGGGGAAGCCATGCCAAAGTTTCTTCCAATGGTTTCTTCCATGGTCTTGCCGCGGTCCTGACCGATCACAGTCACCGGCACGCCACAGTAAGTGGCAAGACCGCCGACCACCGCAGCGTCATCCCCAAAATAACGGTCTCCATGAAATTCTATAAAATCTTTAAAGAGGAAGTGAATATAATCGTCCGCGACCAGCCGCCCGGTCTTTCTTGCCTGATGGACTGCCTCCAGAGGCTCCGTGTGGCGCTTCGCAATCTTGTTCAGCGTCTTCTGCCGCATCGTACCGGAAAACGGCGCACGGCGGCTCTTCGGCGCATTATCTCTCCAGCTCTCAAATTGCCGCCGCATGGCCTCCGGAATCGACTCCGTTGAGGAGGTGTGCAGATTATTTTCCTCCGACCAGGTCTGCCAGGATTCCTGCCCGCTGTGCAGCTTCAGCAAAAGCCCCAGCATCGCCTTCTGATCCTTCCGCTCTACCACGCGGTCCACAAATCCATGTTCCTGCTGGAATTCCGCTCTCTGGAAGCCTTCCGGCAGCTTCTGCCGGATCGTCTGCTCGATCACACGCGGCCCCGCGAATCCGATCAGCGCCTTTGGTTCTGAGAGAATGATGTCGCCGAGCATCGCAAAGCTCGCCGTCACACCGCCAGTCGTCGGGTCAGTCAGCACACTGATGTATAAAAGTCCCGCGTCCGAATGATTTTTGACCGCTGCGGACGTCTTTGCCATCTGCATCAGGGAAACGATGCCTTCCTGCATTCTCGCGCCGCCGCTCGCCGCGTACACGATCACCGGCAGCCTTCTCTCTGTCGCACGTTCAAACGCTCTGGCCACCTTCTCGCCAACGTTGTAGCCCATGCTTCCCATCAGGAACCGGCAGTCGCAGACCATGATCGCTGTCTCAAAACCATTGATCTTCCCGTATCCGGTCACGATTGCCTCGTTCAGGGAGGTCTTCTCCTTCACAGCCGCCAGCTTGTCCTCATATTCCGGGTAGTCCAGCGGATTGACTTCTTCCATCTGCGCATCCCATTCCTCAAAAGTCCCGGCATCAAGGATCATCTCCATCCGTCGGTAAGCATGCACGCGGAAATGATATCCGCACTTCGGACAAATGTAGTAATTCTCCTTCAGCTCCTGCGCGGTAAACGTCGCGCCGCATTTTTTGCACGGACGCTTTTCCGAGCGTTTTTCCGGCTCCTTTGCTTCCGTCTGCGTGCGCGCGTTTTTGTCGAAAATCTGTTTCAGGCTCGGCATAATCTTGCTCCTTTTTATTACTTATCATGCAGTTCTATTGGTACCTGATCTTATATACAGCAGTACAATTCTGTCATTTTTCTGTCCCACGTATTCCTTGTGCTTACGCACTCTCCAGACGGCTCAGCTTTGCCGCCTGATCGGCCGCGATGCAGTGATCGATGATTTCCTGTATGTCGCCGTCCATGATCTTGTCCAGCCGGTACAGCGTAAGATTGATCCGGTGATCGGTCACACGCCCCTGCGGGAAATTGTAGGTGCGGATCTTCTCGGAGCGGTCTCCGGAACCCACCTGGCTGCGGCGGGCTTCCGCCTCCGCATCATGTGCTTTCTGAAGCTCCAGATCGTACAGCTTCGCACGCAGCACTTTTAAAGCCTTGTCCTTATTCTTCAGCTGTGACTTCTCGTCCTGGCAGGAGATCACAATGCCGGTCGGGATATGCGTCAGCCGGACCGCCGAATCCGTCGTGTTGACGCACTGCCCGCCGTTGCCGGAAGCACGGAACACATCAAATTTGCAGTCGTTCAGATCCAGCTGTACATCCACTTCTTCCGCCTCCGGCATGATCGCCACCGTGATCGTCGAAGTATGAATACGGCCGCCGGATTCCGTCTCCGGCACACGCTGGACGCGGTGTACCCCGGACTCATATTTCAGCATGGAGTACGCGCCCTGTCCGGTCACCATGAAGCTGACAAACTTCATCCCGCCAATGCCGATCTCTTCGACATCCATCGTCTCCACCTTCCAGCGGCGGCTTTCCGCGTAATGCACATACATGCGGTAGATCTCCGCGGCAAAGAGCGCCGCTTCATCTCCGCCTGCTCCCGCGCGGATCTCAATGATAACATTCTTCTCATCATTCGGATCTTTAGGAAGCAGCAGGATCTTCAGCTTTCTCTCCAACTCACTGACTTTAGCCCGTGCGTCAGAAAGCTCTTCCTTCAGCATCTCCCGCATTTCCTCGTCGGATTCTTCCTCCAGCATCGCCAGAGACTCCTCTGCCGTCTGCTGGTATTTCTTGTATTCGCGATAAGCATCAACGAGCGGCTGCAGACTGCCCTGCTCTTTCAGCAGCTTCTGAAATCTCGCCTGATCCGCAATCACGGACGGCTCATTAAGCATATTCAGGATTTCCTCAAAGCGAATCAGCAAATCCTCCAGTTTATCAAACATAACTTCCTCCAGAAAAATCTATAACCGTTATGAATTTCCAGGCAGTCTTCCGTTCCGGTCATCCCACACATTCGCATAACGGCATCTGTCCCGACACGACCCGGTCATGACCCGGCAGATCTTTTGCAACCTGCACCGTCAAAAATCCGTTCTGCCGCATCAGCTCTGACACTGCTTCTCTCTGGTCAAATCCGATCTCCAGAAGCAGCCAGCCGCCCGGCAGCAGATATTCCCGGCTCTCCCGGATGATCCTCCGGTAAAACTCCAATCCGTCCTCTCCGCCGTCCAGAGCCATACGCGGCTCGTGCGCCCGCACCTCCTCCGACAGTTCCTCAATCACGGAGGATCGGATATATGGCGGGTTAGAGACGATCATATGGAATGTGGAAAAATCCCTCTTATTCAGTTTCCTCGTACAAAACGCAGAAAACAGATCGCTCCGCACAAACTGTACATCCGCCTGCAGCCGCCGGGCATTTTCGCGTGCTACGATAAGTGCCTTCTCCGAAATGTCGGAGGCTATGATTCGCAGGCTTCCTGCTGCGGTCTGTCCGAACTGGTATTCCTGTCGCGGCCGGCAGCTGTTCCTGTCCGTCGGGCTCTCCTGACGCGGCTGCCATGATGTTTTGCCGTAATGCCGCTCCCACAGTTTCGTCAGACTCACCGCAATGCAGCCCGATCCGGTACAAAGATCGAGTACCTGTATCTCTGTCAGAGCTTTTTGCATTGATTCCCGAATCGATCCATCTGCCGGAGCATTTTGCACCGACTCCTGCAAAATCTGTCCGCTCTCCATTCCCGCGGCCGCAAGCTGTTCCAGCTTCGCAAGCGCCAGCTCCACCAGCGTCTCCGTATCCTGTCGGGGAATCAGAACATGCTCATTAACCAGAAATGGCATTCCCATGAACTCCTGCTCCCCGGTCAGATGCTGAAGCGGGATGTGTGCACCGCGTCGATCGACCAGCGCAGCATACGCATCCCTCTGTTCTTCACTCATACAGTTGTCACGGTCAGCCAGATAAGCGGCCCGGCTGATCCCGGTCACATATTCCAGCAGGAGCCACGCATCGACCGCCGCGTCCTCTATTCCGCAGGACGTCAGAAAAGCTTCCGCTTTTTTACAGGCAAATGCCAGGGAATTCTCTCCATTCAGCACAAACCGGGAGGATGCGCCAGACTTTTTGCATTCTGAAAGTTCCTGTCCTTCTGCGTGTTTCATGCATCCGCTCCGGCTACCTGATCTGTCGGTTCCGCGGCTGTCTGCAAATGATCCTGCTCTGCAGCCGCATCCTCTTTCAACTCATAGTGCGTCCCGAACTGTTCATTTTCAAACTTTCTCCAGTCAAAGACAGCTTCCACGGAAGCAATACCGACCTCGATCATGGAATCGTCCGGCTCTTTCGTCGTCATATGCTGCATCATCATACCCGGACGGCTCAGGGCATTGATCACCTTATTATCCGTCCGGCCAGCGAGCTGAATGAACTCGTACGACACGCCGGCGATCAGAGGAAGCAGCGCCAGCCGCAGCACGATCCGCCATAAGGACGAATTTACATGGAATAACGCAAACAGCGGGATACTGAACAGCATGATAAAGATAATGCTGATAAACATGACAATGAACAGAAAGCTTGTACCGCAGCGCTTATGCTCACGCGAACATTTCCGTACATTTTCTACCGTCAGCTCCAGTCCGTTCTCAATACAGTTGATGCACTTATGTTCCGCACCGTGATACATAAAGGTGCGCTGGATGTCCTTCATCCGCGAGATCAGCAGAAGATATCCAAAGAAGATCAGCAGCTTCACCGCACTCTCGATCATCAACAGTATCGTTTCTGATTTGATCACCGGATTCAGGAGCCTCGAAATAAAATACGGCAGCATCATAAACAGCACAACAGAAAAAGCCAGTGAAAAAATGACCGTCAGCGTCATCAGCCAGTCGTCATCGTCAGAACCTTCCCCGCTGGCTGCTTCTTTTGCCAGCTTTTTCTCACATTTTTCCAGTGTCTTTTCCGCTGCTTCCGTCTTGCCCTTCGCCCGCAGCTTTTCTGCCTTTGCAGCAGCCTTTTTGCGCGCCTTGCCCTCACGCTCTGCACGCTCTTCTTCCGTCTCCTCCGCAAAAAAGGACGCAGAGAACATCAGCGTCTTCATTCCTAAGATCATAGAATCAAAAAAATTCACAACGCCGCGGATGATCGGGAGCTTTACGAATTTATGCTTCTGAAGTTTTTCACTGGAGCAATCCTGTGTATCAACCACGATCTTCCCGTCCTGCGTCCTCACAGCTACCGCATAGCGGCCGCGGTTGCGCATCATGACGCCTTCGATCACAGCCTGACCTCCGATACCGGATGGTTTCATATAATCGTCCCTTTCCAGACCTTCCTGATCACCCGCCCGACTTTCGTACGCAGAGAATCAGGAAATGCTTCTCTATATCAAAAACATTTTTATTTTCCTATACTATAAAAACAGGTTGAGATCCTGCGAACCCCAACCCAATCTTTTCCCCGTCTATTTTCTACTGGAGACCATACTTCTTGTTGAAGCGCTCGATACGTCCGCGCGCGGTAGCTACCTTCTGCTGTCCGGAATAGAACGGATGGCACTTGGAGCAAATCTCCACGTGAATGCTCGGCTTTGTTGAACCTGTCACGAACGTGTTGCCACAGTTGCAGGTCACCTCCGCCTGATAATACTTCGGCTGAATTGCTTCTTTCATCTTATTCACCTCTTCTTTTCATGATCGTGAACTTCCTGCTTTCACCTGTCAGAAGCCGGTAAAACACCTCTGGTGGCTCCAGTCATATTCCCGGTCAATGCCGCTCGACTGTTACCGCGGCAAGTCTCTCCGGGCTATCCCTGCAAGTCCCTGCAGTTCTTATCGTAACTGCTCCATGCTTTCGCATCAGACACGAAAAGATATCGTGAACAGTTACCCTGTATCCTGTTTTCACAACAAACGGAGCATAGCATAATTCATACAGAAATGCAAGGATTTTTTATGTTTTAGATAAACTTCTGTCTCCGTACACGCGTCACGAGCTCATGGTTATCCCTCGTATGCACAAACATATTCATAATGTTTTCAACCGCATCGTCCGACTTCATGCCATTCAATGCCTTGCGCATGATATACATGGCTTCCTGTTCCTCACGGTTCAGCAGCAGATCCTCCCGCCGTGTACCGGACTTCGGAATATCGATAGCCGGGAAGACGCGTCTCTCCGAAAGCTTGCGGTCCAGGACAAGTTCCATATTGCCGGTGCCTTTAAATTCCTCATATACCACATCGTCCATCTTGCTGCCTGTATCAACCAGCGCGGTCGCCAGGATCGTCAGGCTGCCGCCCTCACGCATATTCCTGGCCGCACCGAAGAAACGCTTCGGCATATGCAGCGCCGCCGGATCCAGACCGCCGGAAAGAGTACGGCCGCTGGGCGGTACCGTCAGGTTGTAGGCTCTTGCCAGACGTGTGATGCTGTCAAGCAGAATGATCACGTCCTGTTTCTGTTCTACCAGACGTTTTGCTCGCTCGATCACCATTTCAGAAACACGTTTGTGATGCTCCGGCGTTTCATCAAACGTAGAATAGATGACTTCCACATTATCCCCGCAGATTGCTTCCTTTATGTCTGTGACTTCCTCAGGACGCTCGTCGATCAGCAGGATCAGTATCCGCATCTCCAGATTATTTCTCAATATCGACCTTGCGACATCTTTTAGCAAAGTCGTCTTACCGGCTTTCGGCGGGGATACGATCATACCGCGCTGTCCTTTTCCGATCGGAGAAAACAGATCCACAATGCGCATGGCCGTTCCTCTTGGGTCACGTTCCAGTCTGAGGCGTTCGTTCGGAAAGATTGGCGTCATATCCTCAAAATTGGCACGGCGCATGGCTTCAGACGGCGGAAGATCATTGATTTTCTTCAGATACAGCAGTGCGCTGAATTTTTCCTGCTGCGCTTTGATCCTTGTATTGCCAAAAATAATGTCTCCGGTCTTTAAATTAAATCTGCGAATCTGCGAAGGGGAGACATAGACATCGTTCTCACCCGGAAGATAATTATCGCTTCGGATAAAGCCATAGCCGTCGGGCATGACTTCAAGAATCCCGCTCACCGACTGACCGCTGTCCAGCTGGGAAAGCTCCGCGGGCGGACGATCCGCGTCCGAGAGGTGTGACTCCGTCCCGTTCTCCGGCAAACGCCTGCGTCGTTGCATCGGTCTTGTGCTGTCGTCCGGGGATGCCCCCTGACGGGAAGTTCGGCTGCGTCTCTCATCCGTCCTTCCTGTATCCGTGCGGGGTGTTCCTGTCACCGGACGCTTCCCGCTGTCTGCAGCCGAGGCCGCAGTTGCATGATTCCCATCATCCGTTACCGTATCTGCCGGTACATGGTTTTCCGTATCCGCAGCAGAAGCAGCCGGCGCGTGGCTTTCCGTGTCCGCAGCTGAAACAGCCGGCTCATGGCTTTCCGTGTCCGCGGCTGAAACAGCAGGCTCATGGCTTTCCGCGGCCTTGTCTTTTTCGTCCTGCTGCAGCATGACTTCAATCAACTGCGCTTTGCGTAACGCAGACGTACCTTTCAAGCCTCTGGCTTTCGCAAGGTCTTTCAAAATCGCCAAAGACAGCGATTCATATTTTTCTTTCATAAACACCTCTTAAAAAAATAGATTGAAATAAATTGGAATATGCTTTGATGAATTCACGGGAAAACCATTTGTCTGATCAGACAGAAACGTTCACGTTAATCTGTAAAAAACGATAGCACAGTTTTTTTTAATTGTCAATTGAAAATCCGTGTAACTGTTCAGCACTTTCACAGTTACACGGATTTCACGATCCGAAATGAGATTATACGAGCTCAAGGACAACAGTCGGAGCACCGTCGCCTCTGCGCTGTCCAATCTTTACAATTCTGGTGTAACCGCCGTTGCGGTCTGCGTACTTCGGCGCAATCTCGTCAAACAGCTTTTCTACCAGATCCACATCCTTTGTGTTCTTCTTCCGTCCGGCAGCTTCCTTCGGTACTTCCTTTACCGGATAGAGCACTTTCAGCATCTGACGGCGAGCATGCAGACGGCTCGGCTTATCCTTTTTGATCTGCTTCTCGACCTCATCATATACAGTAACCTTCTTGCCGTCCTTGACTTCTTTTACGCGCTTTCCGTCCTTGTCCTTACGGGCAACCTTTGCGGTCACTGTGACAGTCTCATAATTATCGCGCTCTCTGACAGCAAGAGCGATCAGATGCTCTGCCATTTTACGGACTTCCTTGGCTTTCGCCTCTGTAGTCACAATCCTGCCTCTGTAGATCAGTGATGTGGTCTGGCTGCGGAGCAGTGCCTTTCTCTGATCAGAGGTTCTGCTGAGTTTTCTATATCCTGACATTATAGTACTCCTTCATGATTCTCCATACCGCCACGCTCTTCGGGCTTACTGACGGCATGCGTTGCTGTGGTTTTCAATATCATTCATCACTCGGATTCAGGGACAGTCCCAATTCCTTAAGCTTGCTTAATACTTCTTCAAGCGACTTCCGGCCAAGATTGCGAACCTTCATCATATCCTCTGATGTCTTGCTGCAAAGCTCCTCAACCGTATTGATGCCTGCACGCTTCAGGCAATTGAAAGAGCGGACAGAAAGCTCCAGTTCGTCGATATTCATCTCAAGAACCTTCTCCTTCTCATTGTCTTCTTTCTCATTCATGATCTCTACGGACTTCGCATTCTCAGAGAGATCAATAAACAGTCCCAGATGCGCGCTCAGCACCTTCGCCGCCAGGCTGACTGCCTCATCCGGCTCCAATGTCGCATTCGTATATACGTCCAATGTCAGCTTATCGTAATCCGTCACCTGACCTACACGGGTGTCTTCAATTGTGATATTTACCCGCTCAACAGGTGTATAAATCGCGTCTACCGCAATCACGCCGATCGGCATATCTTCCGTCTTGCCTTTTTCGGCACTGACATAACCGCGTCCTTTTGTGATGGTCAGCTCCATATAAATTCTGGAATCCTGCCCGCCGTTTAAGGTTGCGATCACCTGATCCGGATTCATGATCTCAATGTCCTGATCCACCTGAATATCCGCACCAGTCACCACGCCTTCCCCTTCAAACTCAAGGTAAGCGATCTTTGGCTCGTCAGTCTCACTGGTATTCTTGATCGCCAGTGATTTAATATTCATGATGATCTCGGTAACATCTTCCTTTACTCCGGGAATAGAGCTGAATTCATGCAGCACACCTTCAATCTTAACCTGACTGACGGCCGCGCCCGGCAATGAGGAGAGCATAATTCTTCTCAGGGAATTGCCGAGTGTCGTTCCGTAGCCACGCTCAAGCGGTTCTACTACAAATCTTCCAAATCTCTTATCTTCCGACATTTCCGCGATTTCAATCTTCGGTTTGTTAAAATCAAGCACTCTATAGCCCCTCCTTTTCTGGGTTCGTTAACTGAGGGTATCGCGCAGTGCGCGCACTGATTACTTAGAATAGAGCTCGACGATAAGCACCTCATTTACCGGAACATCAATCACTTCTCTGGTCGGAAGCTCCTTCACAGTGCCCTTTAATGCTTCCGGATCCGCTTCCAGCCACTCCGGAACCATACGTCCGCCTGTAGACTCAAGGATGTCCTTGTATCTTACGGAGCCTTTGCACTTTTCTTTGATCTCGATCGTATCACCGGCTTTTACGAGGTAGGACGGGATGTTCACCTGCTTGCCGTTCACAAGCACATGCTTGTGATCAACGATCTGACGAGCTTCCTTTCTGGTTCTCGCAAATCCCAGGCGGAAAAGGACATTGTCCAGACGGGTCTCCAGCATGATCATCAGATTCGTACCGGTCTGACCCTGCATTCTGTCTGCCTTTTTATAATAATTGCGGAACGGCTTCTCAAGTACACCGTAAATGAATTTTGCTTTCTGTTTTTCACGAAGCTGCAGACCATACTCACTGACTTTGCGGTTCGATCTTTTCAGCTCTCTTCTGGACTTTTTGTCATATCCCAGAACGGTCGGCTCAAGGCCAAGCGATCTGCATCTTTTAAGAACAGGAACTCTGTTTACTGCCATTTCTATAGACCTCCCTGATTAGACTCTTCTGCGCTTCGGCGGACGGCATCCATTGTGCGGTACCGGCGTCACGTCGCGGATACTGGTAACTTCAAGACCGTTAGCGGAAAGTGCGCGGATTGCCGCTTCTCTTCCTGAACCCGGTCCCTTTACGAATACATCTACGGTCTTCAGACCATGAACCAGAGCTGCCTTTGTAGCAGTCTCCGCAGCCATCTGTGCTGCATACGGAGTGGATTTTCTTGAACCTCTGAAGCCAAGTCCGCCTGCGCTTGCCCATGACAAAGCATTCCCCTGTGCGTCCGTCAGAGTAACGATCGTATTATTGAAGGATGATTTGATATGTGCCTGTCCGCGCTCGACGTTCTTCTTTACACGTCTCTTTGTCGCTTTCTTTGTAACTTTTTTAGCTGCCATATCTGACTTAACCTGCTTTCTTATAAATTATTCCTTTGGTATCAATCTTCCTGACTGTTTCGCATCTGCTCCACAGAACCATTACTTCTTCTTGTTCGCTACAGTTCTCTTCGGTCCCTTGCGCGTTCTCGCGTTGTTCTTGGTGTTCTGTCCGCGCACCGGAAGGCCTCTTCTGTGACGGATACCTCTGTAGCATCCGATCTCCTGAAGTCTCTTGATGTTGAGAGCGGTCTCGTTCTTAAGCGCGCCCTCTACTACATACTCTTCGCTGATGATGTCCTGGATTCTGCGGACTTCATCATCAGTCAGATCTCTGACCCGCGTGTCAGGATTTACATTCGCTGCGGCAAGAATCTTGTTTGAACTCGTACGGCCAATGCCATAGACGTAGGTCAAACCGATTTCCACGCGTTTTTCTCTAGGTAAGTCTACACCAGAAATACGTGCCATGTAATTGTCCTCCATTACATGTAATTCATCCGTTCACGGATGGATTACCTACGCACCCGCCCATCGCGCCAGCGATCTTATTTGCGAGTGCAACTTTGATGTTGTTTCTAACTGGGGCATACTCTTATGCCCAGCCGTCCTTCGACGACCTTTCCGGCTCATTAAGCCATGGTGCAATCTGCTCCGGCCCCCTGAATATCTGTCCTATAGCTGTCCCGGGCTTTTGTGATCCACCTTGCGCGGCAACCCTATGCTTCCAGTGATGAACCATCCCTGTACACTCCCGCCGCTTAAGCGGCAGCATCGAGTGCCTTTTCCCCCGGCGGTTTCATGGGGGGAATTGTACATCGCCTTATCCTGTGCCGGTATTAAAAGCAATATCGCAACGAAATAAATCCTCTGTCTAAATATATCTCTTCGCAGCTGTTCTGAGCAGCTGCATATCTTCTATATTAAAGTAAGAGCACAGCACTGCCGTTTTTAAGCGGCCGGAGCTCATTTATTCCATCGTTATATTGTTTCTCTGACAGTCGGAAGATCCGCTGCCTTTTCCGCCTGCTTCCTGTGTCAGCCCTGTCTCTGTTTGTGTTTCGGATTCTCACAGATGATCATGATCCTGCCTTTTCTCTTGATCACCTTACACTTCTCACAGATGGGCTTCACTGATGATCGAACCTTCATGGTCCATCCTCCTTTCGCTCATTTGTCGCTCTTTTTTTCAATGAACGACACATGCTGCTGCTTTGCTTTTTGCGCAAAAAAGATACAGAGATACTCTGTCTCCGCAAAAAGCTTTTCCAGTATATCATGCAGATTCCGGAAATGCAAGCATTTTTTCACTTTAAAGCAGGTCTTTTGCCCGCTTAAAATCTGCGCGAAACTTATTTATCTCTCCAGATGATCCTGCCCTTTGTAAGGTCATACGGAGACAGTTCAATGGTCACCTTATCACCCGGAAGGATACGGATAAAATTCATGCGAAGCTTGCCGCTGATGTGCGCCAGCACGACATGCTTGTTCTCAAGTTCTACCCGGAACATAGCGTTCGGCAGCTTCTCAATCACTTTTCCCTCTACTTCGATGACGTCTGCTTTCGACATAATATTCTCCTTATTACCAGGTATATCCCGCGATTTTATGTTATTTCGTAACTGTCAGTACCTTCACAGTTACGTTATTTAAACCCGATACGCGCCCGGATTCCTGTTCGATTTCTTCCCATTCTCAATTCAGTTCACTGCCGCCAGACAGTTCCTGTCCACGCGATTCCTGCATCTGCCTGTAATTTTTCAGGACTTTGCGTACATGCGCGTTGAGCGCAATCTCATTCATCTGCAAAAGCAACTCTTCCGGCAGGTGTGTGATCATCTGAACATGCTTTGGGTTCTTCTTCTTGGGATGTTCCAGTGTGCGAAGTCTGCCATCCGCAAGCAAAACATATTCCGGAGTCTCCTCCAGCACAACATTCAGGCTGCCTTTATCATGTCCTGCCTTCGAGATCGCAAGCTTCTCTGTTTTCCATACCTTCATGCAGCTTCTGCCTTTCTGCCAAACAGCTGGTGACTGTTCAATTCCTTCACAGTCACCGCAGCTGCTTAATGCATGCCTGTGCATCTTCTACTTCGTCAAAGACAGGATCTCAGGCTCTCCGTCCGTGATCAGAATAGTATTCTCATAGTGTGCCGCCAGACTCTGGTCTTCCGTGACAACAGTCCAGTCGTCATCCAGCCACTCCACATCCGGTCTGCCGGCGGTGATCATCGGCTCAATCGCAAGCGTCATGCCTCTCACCAGACGGATTCCTCTCGTTCTCTGCCGGAAATTCGGAATCTGCGGATCCTCATGAAGCGCATGGCCAATTCCATGTCCGACAAGATCACGTACAACCCCGTATCCGAAGGATTCCGCATAATCACCGATTGCCGCAGAAATCTCATGGAGGCGATGCCCTTCCCTGGCAAAGGCGATGCCGCGGAAGAAGCTCTCTTTGGTGACATCCATCAGCTTCTGTGCTTCCGGAGTGATCTGTCCAACACCATAGGTCCGTGCCGCATCGGAATGCATCCCCTTGTAAATCAGTCCTGCATCGACACTTACTATATCGCCCTCATGCAGGATTTTCCCCTTGTGAGGGATCCCGTGCACAACCTCTTCATTAACGGAAATACAGAATGATGCCGGGAATCCATTGTAGTTCAGGAAATTTGCCGTGCAGCCATACCGACGGATGGCCTGCTCACCGATCTTATTCAGCTCCCAGGTCGATATTCCCGGACGAATGGCCGCTGCCAATTCTTCGTGTACCAGTTCCAGAAGCCTTCCGGCTTCCCGCATAAGCTCGATCTCATGCGCGGTTTTAATCGTTACGGCCATCTCACGCCTCCAGAATCCGGACGATCGCTGCAAAGACATCATTCATGTCCTGCGTTCCGTCCACCGTCCTGAGAATGTTCTGGCCGTCATAATAGTCAATCAGAGGTTGTGTCTGCTCATGATATACAGCGAGCCGCTTCTGCACCGTCTCAGGCTTATCATCATCGCGCAGGACCAGCGGATCACCGCAGGCCTCGCACACATCGCCCTTCTTTGAAGGATTGTAAACGATATGGTACGTAGCGCCGCATTTTAAGCAGGCTCTTCTTCCGGACATTCTTCTGACAATGTTCTCATCCGGTACATCTACATTGATTGCAAAATCCAGTCCGCCTTCCGCGGAACCATTTTTATTGAGTGCCGCGTCCAGTGCCTTTGCCTGGGGAATCGTGCGCGGGAATCCGTCCAGAATATAACCGTTCTGGCAGTCTTCCCAGGAAACCCGGTCGATCACCAAATCTACTGTCAATTCATCCGGCACCAGAAGTCCCTGATCCATATATTCCTTCGCTTTCTTCCCAAGCTCCGTTCCGTTTTTGATGTTTGTCCGGAAGATATCTCCCGAGGAAATGTGCGGAACCTGATATTTTGCCGCTATCATTTTCGCCTGCGTGCCTTTCCCGGCACCCGGCGCGCCCAACATGACAATCTTCATCCTGACTCCTCTTTTCTCGTTGCCCTATAACCCATTTTAGTGTACTCTCATTCATCCGCATTCGCGCCTGCAGCCAACTGACAGCCTGTTCACACGAATCAGCCCCCGCATAACTTCCGGGTCATGAAATGAGAGTACACTTTCTCTTTTGTTTTCTGTAGATTTCCTGACTACTCCATCAGGAATCCTTTGTAATTACGAACCACCATCTGGGATTCGATCTGCTTCATGGTCTCCAGAATGACGCCCACGATAATGATGATCGAAGTACCGCCGAAAGAAACCGACGCGCCGAACACACCATTAAAGAAGATCGGCACCAGCACCACGATGATCAGTCCCGCAGCACCGATAAATACCAGGCTGCCCAGCACCTTATCCAGATACTCTGTCGTCGGCTTGCCCGGGCGGATGCCGGGGATAAAGCCGCCCTGCTTCTTGATATTATCCGCTACCTCAATGGGGTTGAACGTGATCGATGTGTAGAAATACGCGAAGAACACGATCAGGACAATATAGAGAATCAGGCCAACGGAATACACCGGATGGCTGAAATTGAACCAGTTGTTCTGACTCAGCATGCTGATGATCGTAGCTCCGACTCCGGATGTACTGATTCCGGCAAAGCTGACCACCATCGACGGGATTGACATCAGCGACGATGCAAAGATTACCGGGATCACACCAGCCGTATTGACTTTCAGCGGAATGTGCGTGGACTGTCCGCCCACCAGCTTTCTGCCCTGCATCTTTTTCGCGTACTGCACCGGAATCCTTCTTTCGCCATCGTTCAGGAAGATTACCAGAACGATCGTGACAAGGACAACAGCCAGAATAATAACCGCTGCCAGTGCACCCCTTGCAATCGTCTTTCCCTTGACATAAAGCTCATACAGGCTCACAAAATCCGACGGAACACTGGAAAGGATATTGACCATCAGGACGATGGAGATACCATTTCCCACGCCATGCTCTGTGATACGCTCACCGATCCACATCAACAACGTACTGCCGGCTACAAGCGCAACGATCACTGTGATCGCGTTCAGCGCGTTGAACTCCTCAAGGAGACCGCTGCGGCCAAAGCCGATCGTCATTGCGATACTCTCGATCAAAGCAAGACCAACTGTCGTATAACGCGTGATCTGCGTGATCTTCTTTCTCCCGTCCTCACCGTCTCTGTGCATCTCTTCCAGCGCCGGAATGGCGATGGTAAGCAGCTGGATGATAATGGACGATGTAATGTACGGTGTAATGCTCAGAGCGAATATGGACATATTCTCAAAAGAGCCGCCCGTAAACGCGGAGAAGAAGTTGAACGCATCATTGGAGTAAGAAGAAAACCACGATGCAAAATAGTCCCTGTCTACACCCGGTACAGGCAGCTGAGACCCAAAACGGATCACGCAAATCATGAGAAAAGTGTAGAACAGCTTTTTCCGGATATCTTTGATCCGGAACATGTTTCTGAGTGTCTCTAACATATTAGATCACCTCTGCTTTTCCACCGAGCTCCTCGATCTTAGATTTCGCACCCTCGCTGAAAGCATTGACCTGCACGGTCAGCTTCTTTGTGAGCGTACCGTTTCCGAGTACCTTTACACCATCCTTCGGATTCTTGATCACCTTGTTCTCAAGCAGTGTATCGACTGTAACAACCGTATCATTCTCAAAACGCTCAAGATCGCTGACATTGATCACAACGATATCCAGAGTGTTCCTGTTCTTGAAGCCTCTCTTCGGGAGACGTCTGTACAGCGGCATCTGGCCGCCCTCGAAGCCGATTCTCGGTGCTCCGGAACGTGCCTTCTGACCTTTATGTCCCTTGCCTGCCGTCTTGCCGTTTCCGGATCCATGTCCGCGGCCGCGACGGAAATTATTGCTGTGGACACTGCCCTCAGCCGGGCTCAAATTTGATAAATCCATGATGAACCTCCTATCCTATGTCCTGGAATCACGCCTCTTCGACTTTTACCAGATGAGCAACCTGTTTTACCATGCCCTTCGTGGCGTCGTTGTTCGGAAGCTCTACCGTCTTGTGCATCTTCGTAAGGCCAAGAGCCTTAACCGTGGCGCGATGCTTCGGAATCGCGCCGATCGGTGATTTTACCAGTGTAACCTTTACCTTGTCTGCCATAACACGACCTCCTGTTCTAACCCAGAATCTCTTCTACAGATTTGCCGCGAAGTCTTGCTACTTCTTCCGGTGCTTTCATCTGCTTCAGAGCTTCCAGTGTAGCCAGAACTACGTTCTGCTTGTTGTTCGAGCCGAGTGACTTTGTACGGATGTTTTTGATGCCGGCAATCTCCAGCACGCTGCGGACCGGGCCGCCCGCGATGATACCGGTACCTTCCGGAGCCCTCTTCAGCAGAACGCTTGCTCCGCCAAATTTGCCGATCGCGTCATACGGTACGCTTGACTCTTCGTTCATCGGAATCGTCATCAGTTTCTTTGTCGCGTCTTCCTTACCCTTGCGGATCGCTTCCGGAATCTCTACTGCCTTGCCAAGTCCGGCTCCAATATGGCCATTGCCGTCCCCGACTACAACAAGAGCGGTAAAACGCATGGTGCGTCCACCCTTTACAGTTTTGGATACACGCTTGATTGCCACTACCTTATCAGTCAGTTCTAACTGATTCGGGTCAATGATCTCATGTTTCATGTGTCTTCCCTCCTCTTAGAATTCCAGTCCGGCTTCTCTTGCCGCATCAGCCAGTGCCTTGATCTTACCCTGATAGATAAAACCGCCTCTGTCAAAAACGACTGTTTTGATACCCTTATCCAGCGCTCTCTCGGCAATTACCTTGCCCAGATAAGCCGCTGCCGCTACATCGTTGGTCTTTTCAAGCTCTGCCTTGACTTCCTTCTGCAGGGTGCTTGCGGAGACAAGAGTGTTTCCAACCGTATCATCAATGATCTGCGCATACATATGATTATTGCTGCGAAATACGGCAAGACGCGGTCTTTCAGCTGTACCGCTGAAACGGTTGCGAATTCTCTTATGTTTATTCAAACGAACTTCTGTTCTTGATTTCTTATTAATCATCTTCGCACTCTCCTCACTTATTTCTTACCGGTCTTACCAACCTTGCGGCGAATCACTTCATCCGCGTACTTGATGCCCTTGCCCTTGTACGGCTCCGGTTTTCTCTTTTCACGGATTTCCGCAGCGTACTGGCCGACCTTTTCTTTGCTGATACCGGATACGATGATCTTGTTGCCGTCAACCTTTGTCTCGATTCCATCCGGATCTTCCATCTCTACCGGATGAGAATAGCCAAGGGTCAAAGTCAGCTTTTTGCCGGCTTTCTGAGCACGATAACCAACACCATTGATCTCAAGCGTCTTGGTATATCCTTCGCTGACGCCGATCACCATATTGTGAATCAGAGTTCTGGTAAGTCCGTGGAGAGATTTCATCTTTTTCAGATCATTCGGTCTGGAAACGACCACATGGCCGTCCTCAAGCTTAATGTCCATCTCCTTCGGGAGCGCACGGTTCAGTTCTCCCTTCGGTCCCTTCACTGTGACTACATTTCCTTCCGCAATCGTGACAGTAACGCCTGCCGGGATTGCCACTGGCATTCTTCCTATACGTGACATGCCTGTATTTCCTCCTTACTTAGATTTTCGGAAAGGACTTATGCGTCCTCTCTGTTTTCAGTAATTCCTGCCGCTTGAACTACTAAGGTTCAAGCGGATTCCCGCATTATTGCTAAGCAAATTTGCGACGTAGGCCATCGCATCATGCGCAAGCATGATTCTGCATGCGATGGCTCTCCTTACCACACAAATGCCAGAACTTCGCCGCCTACCTGCAGCTTTCTTGCCTGCTTGTCTGTGATCACGCCCTGATTCGTGGACAGGATCGCAATCCCCAGTCCGCCAAGCACTCTCGGCAGATTGTCCTTGCCTGCATACACGCGAAGACCAGGCTTGGAAATTCTCTTAAGACCTGTGATGACCTTCTCATTCTTGTCTGCGCCGTATTTCAGAGTGATATGGATCGTCTTAAAATTACCGTCGTCTCTTAAATCATACTTTCTGATATATCCCTCATCGACCAGAATGTCAGCGATCGCAAGCTTCATCTTGGACGCCGGTACATCCACTGTGTCATGTTTGGCAATATTTGCGTTGCGGATTCTCGTGAGCATATCCGCAATCGGATCTGATATCGTCATGTAAGTTTCCTCCTATATTTTTCCAGACTTTACATGCCATGTCGTAAAACTCGTCAGAGTTTTTCGACGCAGGTCGTCGTCATTGTGCGAAGCACAATTTCTTATACGACGACTTTCCCGTGTCGTATATTTGCGCAGCAAATGTACGACGTAGGCCGAGCCAATTCGCGAAGCGAATTTTTAATGCGAGGCTCACCTTAGTTCAATTTACCAGCTCGCCTTTTTCACACCCGGGATCTGACCCTTGTATGCCAGCTCACGGAAGCAGATACGGCAGATGCCGTACTTTCTCAGTACAGAATGCGGACGTCCGCAGATTCTGCAGCGTGTGTACGCTCTTGTAGAGTATTTTGGTGTGCGCTGCTGTTTTACTTTCATTGAAGTCTTTGCCATGGAACTTCCCTCCTACTTCATAAACGGCATATTGAACAGTCTCAGCAACTCTCTTGCTTCCTCATCGGTCTTCGCGGTCGTAACAAAGATCACATCCATACCACGGACCTTGTCGATCTTGTCATATTCGACCTCAGGGAAGATCAGCTGTTCCTTAATGCCAAGCGCATAGTTCCCTCTGCCGTCAAACGCGTTCGGGTTCACACCCTTAAAGTCACGTACACGCGGCAGTGCGAGATTGATCAGGCGGTCTACAAAGTCATACATCTTCTCACCGCGAAGAGTGGTCTTGCATCCGATTGCCATGCCCTCTCTGATCTTGAAGTTTGCGACGGAGTTCTTCGCTTTCGTCTTCACAGCCTTCTGGCCGGTGATGAGCTCCATATCCTGCATTGCGGAGTCCAGAACCTTGGCGTTCTCTTTTGCCTCGCCAACACCCATGTTGACAACGACTTTCTCAAGCTTCGGGACTTCCATGATATTTTTATAGCCGAATTTTTTGATCATAGCGTCTATGATCTCATTCTGATAGGCTTCTTTCAGTCTGCTCAATTGTGCACCCTCCTCTCCTGATTAGTCAATCACATCTCCGGTGGATTTTGCCACGCGGACCTTCTTGTCTCCATCCATCTTAAAGCCGATTCTTGTCGTCTGGCCCTTGTGGAGGTACATCACATTCGACGCGTCAAGGAAAGCTTCCTTCTGCACAATGCCGCCGTTTGCGTTCGCAGCGGACGGCTTGGTGTGCTTTGTCACCATATTCACGCCCTCGACCAGGACTTTGCCATCCTTCACTGCCAGGACCTTGCCGTCTTTGCCCTTATCCTTACCGGCGATCACCTTTACCTGATCGCCTGTCTTAATCTTATTCATGTTCCGGTCCTCCTTATAATACTTCGGGCGCCAGAGAAACGATCTTCATGAACTTCTT
The DNA here is from genome assembly GCA_021199655.1 of Lachnospiraceae bacterium. Taxonomy (GTDB): domain Bacteria; phylum Bacillota; class Clostridia; order Lachnospirales; family Lachnospiraceae; genus Choladousia. The sequence continues at coordinate 50,692 of JAJQHQ010000101.1, forward strand.
ATCACGAAGCTCGCGCGCTACCGGCCCAAAAATACGCGTTCCGCGCGGAGTCAGGTCATCCTTGATGATGACGGCCGCGTTCTCGTCGAATCTGATATAAGATCCGTCCTTACGGCGGATGCTCTTAACCGTGCGGACTACAACAGCCTTCACGACATCACCTTTTTTGACAACACCGCCTGGCGTTGCATCTTTGACCGTAGCAATGATCGTATCGCCGACTGACGCATATCTTCTGGTGGAACCGCCCACAACACGGATGCAGAGGATCTCTTTCGCACCGGTGTTATCTGCAACTCTGAGTCTGGTTTCCTGCTGAATCATGCCGATATACCTCCTCCGTTATTTAACCTTCTCAACAATCTCGACAAGTCTCCATCTCTTGTCCTTGGACAGCGGTCTTGTCTCCATCACTTTTACTGTATCACCGATATTGCACTCGTTATTCTCATCGTGTGCTTTCAGCTTATATGTCTTCTTCACGATCTTGTTGTAGAGCGGATGCTTTACGTGATCCTCTACAGCTACCACGATCGTCTTATCCATGCGGTCGCTGACAACCTTACCCGTACGGGTTTTTCTAAGATTTCTTTCCACGGAAGTGCTCCTTTCTTGTACTGTCATAAATTCCACGAAGGATTTCTGACTTAAGACCGCCGCTCCTTTTGCCATACTGGTTCCGGGCGGTGGCTATCTCCTTACGAAATCACCAGAGATCACGCGTTCGCTTTCTCTGTGATAACAGTCTGGATTCTTGCGATGTTCTTGCGAACTTCTTTGATTCTGCCTGTGTTATCCAGCTGATTCGTCGCGTTCTGGAATCTCAGATTGAAAAGTTCCTTCTTGGCAGCCACCAGCTCTTCCTGTAACTCTGCCGCGGTCTTGTTCTGTAAATTATCTACATACTTCTTACTCTTCACTGTTATCACCGCCTTCTAAGTCTGCACGAGAAACGATCTTACATTTGCAGGGTAATTTGTGCATGGCGAGGCGCAGTGCCTCATGAGCAACATCCTCAGGAACTCCGGCCAGCTCAAACAATACGCGGCCCGGCTTTACTACTGCTACCCAGTATTCCGTGGTACCTTTACCGGAACCCATTCGGGTCTCAGCCGGCTTCGCGGTCACAGGCTTATCCGGGAAGATCTTGATCCAAACTTTACCGCCACGCTTGATATAACGGGTCATCGCAACACGGGCTGCCTCGATCTGATTGGATTTGATCCAGCATGGTTCGAGCGCCACAAGGCCATACTCACCGTTCGAAATCGTGTTGCCTCTTAAGGCTTTGCCCTTCATGGAGCCACGGAACTGCTTGCGGTGTTTTGTTCTTTTCGGCATTAACATTATTTATCGCTCCCTTCTTTCTTAGATGGAAGTATTTCGCCCTTGTAAATCCATACCTTTACGCCAACCTTGCCGTATGTGGTGTTTGCCTCGGCGAATCCATAGTCGATGTCTGCTCTCAGTGTCTGAAGCGGGATCGTACCCTCGCTGTAGAACTCGGAACGCGCCATGTCCGCGCCGCCCAGACGTCCGGATGCTGCGGTCTTAATACCCAATGCGCCGGCCTTCATCGTTCTGCTCATCGCAGACTTCATCGCGCGGCGGAAAGACACACGGTTCTCCAGCTGTGCGGCAATGTTCTCCGCTACAAGCTGAGCGTCCTTATCCGGTCTCTTGATCTCCTTAACGTCTACGATAAGCTTCTTGGAAATCTTCTTCTGCAGATCTGCTCTGAGCTTTTCAATCTCAGCGCCGCCCTTGCCGATCACAATACCCGGCTTCGCCGTATGGATGACCACCTTTACTCTGTCAGAAGCGCGCTCAATCTCAATCGTGGATACGCCTGCGCTGTATAATCTTTTTTTCAGATATTTGCGGATCTCGTGGTCCTCAACGAGGCAATCTGCGAAATCTGCTTCTGCATACCATTTGGAATCCCAGTCTTTGATAATACCAACTCTAAGACCATGCGGATTAACTTTCTGTCCCATGCCAGTCCTCCTTACTTCTCATTCAGCACGATGGTGATGTGGCTCATACGCTTCTCAATGCGGTATGCTCTGCCTTGTGCTCTCGGTCTGATTCTCTTCATTGTCGGACCCTTGTTCGCGTAGCATTCCTCAATATAGAGGTTCTCCGCCTTCAGGCCGTTGTTGTTCTCAGCATTCGCGATCGCGGACTTCAGCAGCTTCAAAATCACCTCGGATGCGTATCTTGGATTATAAGTCAGAATCGCAAGCGCACTCTGCACATCTTTTCCACGGATGGCATCCAAAACGTAACATGCCTTACGGACAGAAACGCGAGCGTAAGATACCTTCGCCGACGGTCTCGTATCCTTCTGGGCATTTCTCTCTCTCTTAATCTGGGATCTATGTCCTTTTGCCATTGGATTCGTCTCCTTTCCTCTACCCGGTTCTTAATACTTAGCGCGCACGGGACTTCTTCTCGTCCTTGCCGTGGCCTCTGTATGTCCGCGTCACTACGAACTCACCAAGCTTGTGGCCTACCATATCCTCTGTGATATATACCGGAACATGTTTTCTTCCGTCATGCACCGCGATGGTATGTCCAACCATCTGCGGGAAAATCGTCGAACGGCGGGACCAGGTCTTGATGACCTGCTTGTTTCCTGAAGCATTCATCGCGTCTACTTTCTTCAGCAGACTTTCATCAGCAAACGGTCCTTTTTTCAGTGAACGAGCCATTGTTACCCTCCTTATATTCTCAATCAGCTTAACGCCTTACCGTCTCTTCTTCTTACGATCAGCTTGTTGGAAGCCTTCTTCTGCTTTCTGGTCTTAAGACCAAGTGCAGGCTTGCCCCACGGTGTGCTCGGACCCGGACGTCCTACCGGAGCCCTGCCTTCACCACCGCCGTGCGGATGGTCGTTCGGGTTCATAACAGAACCGCGGACAGTCGGGCGGATGCCCATATGGCGTTTTCTTCCTGCTTTGCCGATATTGACCAGGTTGTGGTCGCCATTGCCGATGACACCAACGGTAGCGCGGCAGTCAGCCGGAACCATTCTCATCTCGCCGGACGGAAGACGCAAGGTCGCGTACTTTCCTTCCTTCGCCATCAGCTGTGCGCCGTTGCCTGCGGAGCGAACCATCTGTCCGCCGTGGCCCGGATAAAGCTCGATATTGTGTACCATAGTACCAACCGGAATCGCGGAGAGCGGCAGGCAGTTGCCGACACGAACCTCTGCTTCCGGACCGTTCATCACTGTCCAGCCAACCTGCATGCCCTGCGGAGCAAGGATGTAGGACTTCTGGCCGTCTGCGTAGCAGATCAGCGCGATGTTCGCGGTGCGGTTCGGATCGTATTCGATGCCGAGTACCTTTGCCGGAATCCCGTCTTTATTTCTCTTGAAATCCACCAGTCTGTATTTTCTTCTGTTGCCGCCGCCCTGGTGTCTTACTGTAATCTTACCCTGGTTGTTCCGGCCTGAATTCTTTTTCAGTGATACGGTCAGTGACTTCTCCGGAGTCTTCTTGGTGATCTCTGAAAAATCAGAACCGGTCATATGCCTTCTGGAAGGCGTATATGGATTATAGGTCTTGATTCCCATGATGTTTCTCCTTTTCCAGATTATTATCCTGCACTGTAGCAGATAGTTTATTACCATATCACGCGGTATCCGGCAGCCTGTAACTTCCTTACAACACTGCCTCGCGTGTCATATCCGTACACATCGGGAAACGATCCCTTTGTGCCGGAACAGCTTTTTACAGTCCCTCAAAGATCTCGATGTCCTTGCTGTCCTCAGTCAGCCAGACGATCGCTTTCTTCGACTTCGCTGTCTTGCCGTAGGTCATGCCGCGGCGTCTTGTCTTGCCTTCCAGGTTCATGGTGTTGACTTTCTTCACCTTCGCGCCGTCAAACATCTTCTCGACAGCTTCCTTCACCTGAGACTTTGTTACGTCCGGATGAACCAGGAAAGTGTATTTCTTCTCAGCCATGGCACCCATACTCTTCTCGGTGATCACCGGCTTTAAGATCACGTCATAATACTTGATATCTGCCATTACGCGTACACCTCCTCGATTGCTTCCACAGCAGCCTTTGTAACAACTACTGTATTGTATTTCAGGACGTCATAGACGTTGATGGTGTTGGTCAGCGCGGTCTTTACATCCGGGATATTTCTTGCGGAGAGCATCACATTCTCATCCTTCTCATCCAGGACAACCAGTGCCTTGTCTACCTTCAGTGCGTCCAGAACAGCCTTCATGTTCTTTGTCTTGATCTCAGCAAGCTTCAGCTCGTCAAGGACGATCAGCTTGTTCTCCTGTACTCTGCTGGTCAGCGCGGACTTCAGAGCCAGTCTCTTTTCCTTCTTGTTCATCTTGAAGGAATAATCTCTCGGAACCGGAGCGAATACTACGCCGCCGCCCGTCCACTGCGGAGCACGGATTGATCCCTGTCTCGCATGGCCGGTGCCCTTCTGTCTCCACGGCTTCTTGCCGCCGCCGGAAACCTCAGAACGGGTCTTCGCTTTCTGCGTTCCCTGCCGCTTGCCCGCCAGCAGGCTCACGACCGCCAGATGTACGAGGTGTTCGTTCACTTCCACACCGAACACGGCGTCATTCAGTTCCATCTGGCCGACTTCTTTGCCTTCCATATTATAAACAGATACGTTTGCCATCTGTGTTCTCCTCCTTTCCTGTCTCAAGGCTTACTTACCGCATTTCACGGTATTCTTCAGTGTAACGAGTGCCTTCTTCGGACCCGGAACAGCGCCCTTTACCAGGATCAGGTTGTTCTCTGCGTCCACGCGGACGATCTCAAGGTTCTGAACCGTCACACGGTCAGCGCCCATACGTCCTGCCATCTTCTTGCCCTTGAACACGCGGCTCGGATCCGACGCGGAACCGTTGGAACCTGCGTGACGATGATATTTGGAACCATGCGCCATCGGGCCTCTGTGCTGTCCATGTCTCTTGATCGCGCCCTGGAAACCTTTGCCCTTGGAAATTGCGGTCGCGTCAACCTTCTCGCCTGCCGCGAACACATCCGCCTTGATCTCCTGCTTTACTTCATAGGATTCCGCGTCGTCCAGACGGAACTCTCTTACGTATCTCTTATAAGAAACGCCCGCCTTGTCAAACGCGCCCTTCTGCGGCTTATTGACAAGCTTCTCTCTCTTGTCCACAAAACCGACCTGAACTGCGCTGTAACCATCCTTCTCCACGGTCTTGACCTGCGTCACCACGCACGGTCCAGCCTGAAGAACAGTTACCGGGATCAGTAAACCGTTGTCGTCGAAGATCTGTGTCATCCCGACTTTTGTTGCCAAAATCGCTTTCTTCATTGCCTTTCCTCCTGTTTTTCTACAGCGGATTATGGTCTCCCAAGTCCAGAACATCAGCAAAATGAAGGGCGGACCGTGCGGATTTATCCGCTAAGGGACGTATCTTCATTTTGGTATGGGCGGGACGCCCATAATCGCCACAGACAGCAGCTGCGAAGCAGCGAATAGTTCGCATCGCGAACGGGTCTGTGGCCGATGTTCTGGCGAAATCAGAACACCATAATCATCCTAGTCTGAGGAGCTATCTCAACCCAAATAGGATTTGCTCAATACTGCGTGCAGAATCACTTCTGTTTCATCTTGATATCAATGTACACGCCCGCCGGCATCTCCAGTCTGGACAGTGCGTCGACCGTCTTCTGGGTCGGTGCGATGATATCGATGAGTCTCTTGTGGGTTCTCTGCTCGAACTGCTCTCTGGAGTCTTTGTACTTGTGTACCGCACGAAGGATCGTAACTACCTCTTTCTTCGTCGGAAGCGGCACCGGTCCGCTCACCTGTGCTCCATTCTTTTTTACAGTGTCGATGATCTTCTTCGCGGATGCATCCACCAGCTGATGGTCATACGCTTTCAGTGTGATTCTCATTACCTGAGTTGCCATAAAAAAGTCGCCTCCTTATTCGCACTTTTTTCGAAAAACACGTCATCTGGATTTGCGCTGCTGCGCGAGACGTGTTCCGCGCCGTGCATCTGCTCTGCAGATACCGGCATTCAGTACGACAAGCGGTGACTGTACACTCACCCGTGTGTGTCATGCGCCCACACGGTGTCCGATAAGCTTATCGGAACCATTAAATTTTGTACAGTGACTTGTCGCCAGCTTTCATAACCTGACATTCGCTCCACGGAAAAACCTGCGGCGCACACCGCAGCAACCTCACGCTTCTACGCTATCAAGGCCACAACAGCGCTATTATAAAGGAAATTTCCAGGTATTGCAAGGTTTTTCTTCCGGAAATCAAATCTTTTTTTGCGCATAAATTGTATTTTTTTCGGTACAATCTTATCTGATTGTTTACATATCCCGCATCAGCCCCGGCACCCCCCCGCAGACACGTTGATTTTTGCGGTGGACGCCTGAGACGATGTGCCTGACGCGGACGGGCATCTTTCATCTTCCCAAGCAGAATGAAATGCGTTATACTTTTCGCAGAACAGCCGGATTTGTACAGAAAGCAAAGCAAAATAACCTATATCTTTTACTATGATAAAGGAATTCAAAAAATGGAATATACACTCATCCGTTCAAACCGGAAAACCACGGTACTTCAGGTAAAAAGCGACGGCGAAGTGATCGTGCGCGCGCCGCTTCACCGCTCCAGACGGGAAATTGACGCTTTTGTGCGGTCTCGCGAGGGCTGGATCGCCGACACAAAAGAAAAACTGGCGGACGCCCAGAAAAACAAACGGGTGGTCACGCCACAGGAACGTGAGTGGGGCAAAAAAGCCGCCGCCATGTATATCCCCGAACGAGTCGCGTATTTTGCGGCGCGTATGGGCATTTCCTATGGAAGGATCACCATCCGCGAGCAAAAGACCCGCTGGGGCAGCTGCAGTTCGGAAGGCAATCTGAACTTCAACTGGAAGCTCATGCTGGTGCCGAGAGAGCTGCTGGACTATGTCATCGTCCACGAGCTGGCGCACCGGCGCGAGATGAACCATTCCCCGCAATTCTGGGCCATCGTCGAGCAGGAACTGCCTGACTACAGGGAGCGGCGGCAGCGGCTGAAGAATGTAAATTTTGACTAAGGACAGGAGGGCTTCTTTTCGAATCCCTCCTGCTCATTCCTTTCCTAATTTATTATGCATTCCACATACAGTTTCAAAATCAGTCTTCAAAAGCAAGCTGAGTGTCTGCGCATCACGCTTCCCATCTTCCTGACGCGCCGCACGGCAGGATCAGGCCGCTTTCCGTGACGGGAAGCCCGATCTCCTGCGATTCCACATGGCCGCCTTTTTCTTTCAGTTCCGTCGCCAGCAGATAAGTCAGCACCGCGGGCGCCAGCCCCGTCGTATAGGAATTCACAAGGAAAAACAGCGGCTCATCTGAGAGAAGCTTTGCGCACTCATGGATAAACGGATGAATGGAGTCCTCGATCTTCCAGATCTCTCCCTTCGGTCCGCGGCCATAGGACGGCGGATCCATGATGATCCCGTCATAATGGTTCCCGCGCCGGATCTCGCGTTCCACAAATTTCATGCAGTCGTCAACCAGCCAGCGGATCGGCGCTTCGGAAAGTCCGGACGCCGCGGCGTTCTCTTTCGCCCAGCCGACCATCCCCTTCGATGCATCCACATGCGTTACCTGCGCTCCCGCGGCAGCCGCAGCCAGCGTCGCGCCGCCGGTGTAAGCAAAGAGATTCAGCACCTTTATCGGGTGAGTTGCCTCCCGGATCTTCGCGGAAAACCAGTCCCAGTTCACCGCCTGCTCCGGAAACAGGCCGGTGTGCTTGAAGCTGAACGGCTTCAGCCGGAATGTCAGGTCACGATACCCAATGCTCCACTGCTCGGGCAGATTGAAAAACTCCCAGTCGCCGCCGCCTTTGCTGCTGCGGTGATAGTGCCCATTCGGCCGTTTCCAGCCGCGGTGACGGCGCGGCGTGTCCCAGATCACCTGCGGATCCGGGCGCACGAGAAGATACTCTCCCCAGCGCTCCAGCTTTTCGCCTTTTGATGTATCAATTACTTCGTAGTCCTTCCACTGATCCGCAACCCACATATATACTTATTCCTCTTCCTTGTTCCATCGCTTTATGGTTCTATCTCTTTATCGTTCTATCTTTTTACCATTCTGTCTCTTTGTTGTTCCGTTCCGGATGCTCCGCCAGATCTTACCGTCCTGTATGACTGCCCAACATCTTCAACCTGTCTTTTCACGCCTTCACCCATGGAAGATCCTCATAAGAGACCGCATACGGGCTGTGATAATTGGCGTAAAGCTGTTTTTTATCCGTAAATTCTTCCGAAGAGCCAAACTCATTCGACCAGGTCATGTACCAGCACCACGGAATCTCTTCCTTAATAATAGTATCCACATCCGGCTGCGTGCCGACCTCCGCCAGAGCACAGATCTTACAGGTCGGTGTGATGGAGATCAGCTCCTCGTATCCCTGCTTCTGTGCGTCATGAACATGTGCCGGAGAATAAATATCTCTCGAAATAATATCCACCATGTCATCTCCCGGATACCCTTCCGGAAGCGGTGAATTCCAGACCCATACCAGATTGTTCAGGCCTTTTTTCTCGGTAAAATAGCGATACATAAACTGGTAAAGCCGCTTCGCCAGATCCGGTCCCTGCATTCCCCACCAGAACCAGGTGCCCTCCGACTCATGGAACGGTCTCCAGAGCACCGGAATATTCTCATCCATAAACCGTTTCAGATGCACCGCCAGCAGATCCAGATCGCGAAGCATCGCGCGATGCTCTTCTGTACCGGGTGCCAGTGCCTTCTCCCCGTCAAAATCCGTCTTCTCCGCGTAAAAGCTTTTGTCCCTGCCGCCGACCGGCGAATACCAGTGCCAGGTGATCGTGACGATGCCGCCGCGCCGGCCCCAGTCCAGAGCATTTTCGATCGTTCCCAGATTCTCATACAGCTCTTTTAAGCAGTCCTCATCGCACGTATCCCACTGAATATTGCCGGAATACGCCAGCATCTCGAAGCCGCAAATGGCCGGCTGTTTGCCTGTCACTTCCTTTATATAGGCAAGCTCCTTCGGCGCTCTCGTCTGTGTATGCTGCCCGAGAAGTACCGCTTTTCCGGCCACTTCATCCAGGTATTCCATTAATTTTACAGCCTCCGGGGTCGCATTCTTATTACAGGGTGTCTTTACTCGTTCCATATACTCTTTCCTCCGTGTTCAGGAAGCCGCGCAAAGCGCGGTACCGCCCTCGATTTCCAACGGAAATCGGGACATTGCCTGCGTCCATACTCGCTTTGCGAGTACGGACATATGATACCATGCGCTGTTTTAAATCGCAACTGAAAACCACACTACAAATGTTTTTGCTGACTGAAAAATCCGGGCATTGTGACAAGACTAGTTTTTTAAGCATCCAATCGGAATTATCTTAACCCCATCCTCTCTTGTATATGCCATCTCTCCTCCGGTGATAACCATAAGCAGATCCGGCTCTCTTAAAGGGCACTGCTTTTCTCTCTTATTATGTTCTCCAACAAGACGTTTAATCTCCAGCAAATGTTTTGCGCCTTCCTCTATTTCCCTGCTTCCAAGCTTAAATTCTATCAACGCGTACTTTCCATCTCGCAGGTGCAGAACCGCATCCGCTTCCAGCCCATAGCGATCATGGTAGTAAGACAGCATACCACCTGATGACTGCGAATAAATTTTTAAGTCCCGAATGCACAGGCATTCAAATAAAAAGCCGAATGTTTTCAGATCCTGCTCTAAATATTCAGGAGACAATCCCATAGCTGCCACTGCGATCGATGGATCTGTAAATTCGTGCTTCTTCCCGGATCTGATAACCGTTGCCGAGCGAATAGACGGACACCACGCCTCAACATCTTCCAGTACAAACAGCCTCTGCAGTGCATTTACATATGAGTCTAAAGTTGCAATGGAAAAGCTTTCTTCTTTTGTATTTTTGAGGATTTTTGTTTTGTATTTTTGAGGTTTTTTGTTTTGTATTTTTGAGGTAATTTAATCTGTGCTTTTGATGTTTTTTAATTTATATTTTAGATGCTTTGAGATTTATGCCTTTGATTATTATTGGGAACCTATAACCAACTCGTAATACACCAACTTACGAGTTGGTTATTCGGACTCTCTATATCATTTTTAATTCTTCATGTGCTTATTGTCGGGGTAATATGCTGTTCTATGAGCAGCGTCAGCTCTTTTTCACCTTTCTTCTTCGCTGCCCGCATACGGCAAGCACCATACAGGAACCGCACAGCAGTACCAGCCACGTCATGACCGGCGTATCATCGCCGGTCTGAACTGCATCCGAGGTCTCGCTTTCGGTCTGTGTCTCCGTGACGACCTCGATATCGGTTGAATACTCTGTGACCAGACTGTCAGACGACTCCGTCAAAGGTTCGACGTATGCCCCTGTCGGCGCATCTAATTCCGTCTCGCTCTGAAGCTCTGTATCGGTTTCAGTGGATGACTCTGTCGATGTTTCAGTCTGAGGCTCTGTGACGGTCTCAGTTGACGGTTCCGCCGAAGATTCGGTCTGGGGCTCCGTTGGCAATTCTGACTGCGTTTCCGTTGACGGTTCGGCCTGGGTTTCTGCAGGCAGTTCTGTCTGGGGATCGGTCGAAGGCTCCGTCTGCGTTTCTGTCGGCAACTCTGTCTGGGGATCCGTTGTCGGCTCGGTCGTCGTTCCTGTCTGCGGCTCAGTCGTTGGCTCAGTCGTTGGCTCAGTTGTTGTTCCCGTCTGCGGTTCGCTCTCTGGCTCAGTCACCGTTCCTGTCTGCGGTTCGCTTTCCGGCTCAGTCACCGTTCCCGTCTGCGGCTCCGTTGGCGGCTCCGTCATCGTTCCCGTCTCCGACTCGCTCTCTGATTCGCTCTCTGATTCGCTCTCCGATTCACTTTCTGATTCGCTTTCCGATTCGGATTCCGCTGCCAACAGAGTTACCTCAGCTTTCGCGTTGACGGTTACCTCATATTCCCAGCCTGTCTCGTCCGCGTTCAGGCTCGGAATGCTGATCAGAGACGGGCTGTTGGTGTAGAGCTTATCCCCGTCCGTCAGACTTTCTCCCACCAGAAGATACAGGCCCGTCTGCAGGTTCTCAAATACCGCCGCGCCGTTCGCATCTGTCGCGGCCTCCTGCGCAGCAGCAATCGCAGTCTGCGTCAATATGGAATTTACACTCTCCGCTTCTGTCTTAAACTCTGTATCTTCTTTTTTAGAACCTGCGTCTTCCGTTTCGGCATCCGCTTTTTCTGTCTGGGGTTCCTCTTTCTCTGTCTCGGTTTCCGTCTCCGGAGAATTTTCGTTCAGCCAGGAGACCAGCGTATCCACCACTGCGTTTACGTCCTGTGCGTATTCCAGACTGTTCAGCTCATCATTGGTCAGACCGCTTCCCGCGAACTCATCAGTCAGAGAATACGTTCCATTCGCGCTGATGGAAGCAATCCGGTAAATGCGGAAGCTAACGCCTGATAAGGCCAGATTGTTTTCAGATTCCGCATCGGTTCCATAAATATAGCTGACCTTCAGAGTCCCTGAAGCCTCTGTATCAACCGCCTCCTCCATCGCCGCCGCGTTCGTATAAAACAGCCCGCACAGCAGCAGACAAACCAGACATCCCATCTTACGAACGAATTTTTTCATCTGAACTCTCCTTTTCATACTTCATTTCCAGTAACTGCCCCGTATCTTTGCAATTACAGGCCTGTTTATCCATTCCGCTTCCGTTCCCGCCGTTTCCGCCGCGCACGCAGCAGCAGCGCCAGAAGCAGCACAAACGCGATCCCGATCGCCGGGAGCCCATAAGCCATCCACGCGTATCCGTGAAAGCTCAGGATCTGTCCGGTCTGCGTCTGTTCCTGTTCCTGCTCCATGTCCGGGACATACTCTACGCGTGTCCCATGCACCAGCAGCCGGTGCGTATTGATGCCGTAAGGTGTGCAGGTCACGATCGTGGCCAGATCCTCACCCGCCACTGTTGCGAGGCTGTCCGTCTCATCCGGCTCTACCACTTCGATGCCCGTCACCTGATAGGCAAGGATCTCATCCAGTATATAAAAATAGAAATAATCTCCCTCTTCCAGCAGATCCAGGTCGGTCAAAAGCGCCACGGAGGGAAGGCCTCTGTGCCCGGCCAGCACCGTATGCGTACCCTCTCCGCCGACCGGCAGCGACGTTCCGTATAGATGGCCGATGCCTTTCTGCAGCTCCTCCGTGCCCGTCCCGTGGTAAATCGGCAGATACACATCGATCTTCGGGATGGAAAGATAGCCCATAATGCCATCGCCCGCAAGGTTCAGAAGGGACTGATAAAGGGTATCCTTTTCTGCTGCCGAAAGTTCCTCTGTTTCAGATTCGGTTTCCGAGTCGTTTACTATTTCATTTTCTGATACGTTGTCTGTTCCGGTTGCAGCAGCTGCTTCTGTCATCGCATCTGGAGCTTCCGCGTCCGCAGTCTCCTCGTCCTCAAGTGCGCCTTCAAACGCATCGCCAAGGAGATTTCCGGTCAGGTTCGCGTTGTACTCCCAGGCTGCCTCCCACATCGCGGACAGGTCTTCTTCCGCGGCTTCTTCAACCGCCTGATCGTAGCTCTGCGTGAGCCTCGACTGCCGGTAGTTGTTCCAGAGATTGCTCACCGCCGGATAAAGCACTACACCTAAGCCGACCACGAACACCAGTACTCCAAGCAGCGTGCGCAGGCTGATTCTTTTTGAGCGCTTATTTTCACGCTGTTTGTCCCGGTTCTCCTCCGAACTCATTTATATGTCCTTTTCGTAACTGTTCAGTATCTTCACAATTACTCCTTTTCTTCTGATTCTCCATTCATTGCATCAACACTTCCCGAAGGCGAAGACGCAGCAGCGGTTTTCTTCTCATAATGCAGCCGGATCAGCACCGCCGCTACCGCCACGGTAAAAAATCCGATCAGCGCCACCAGCACATAGTTGGTCACAAGAGAAGAAGCACTCTTGCCCGCCTCTTCTTCGTATTGTTCTTCCGAATACTCGACCCGGTGGCCGCGCACCAGCAGTCTCTGCGTGTTCACGCCATAGGGCGTGCAGGTCACAAGCGTCACATAGTCCTCACCCTCCGTCGGTACCAGAGACTCCGTCTCGTCCGGCTCCACCACCAGGATCTGGTCGACCTCATAGGCGAGAATATCATCCAAAACATACAGATAAAACTGATCCCCGATCTCCAGCAGATCCAGATCCGTAAACAGCGGCGCGGACGGCAGACCCCGGTGTGCCGCGATCACCGCATGCGTCCCTTCTCCGCCGACCGGCAGCGACGAACCGTATAAGTGCCCGGCGCCTTTCGTGAGCACCTCATCGTCCGTCCCGTGATAAATCGGAATCTTTATGTCAATTTTCGGAATCTCCACATACCCCATAATGCCATCGCCGGCCACATTGAGAAGGCTTTCATACTCAAGGTATTCCTCGTCCTCTTCCTCCGCCAGCACCTCGCCTCCGGCAAAGGCATCCGGCACCCGATACGGCGAATGCGTGGCATTGTACTCCCACGCTGCCTCCCACAGTTCCTCGTACTGGTCCTCTTCCAGACTTTCTACCGCAGCCTCATACGTATTCGCCAGACGCTGCTGCCGATACGAATTCCAGAGATTACCCACCACCGGGTACAGCACCAGCAGGAAGCCCGCCGCGAACAGCAGAATCAGAGCGGGATTTCTTCCCCGGGTCTTTGCTGTTTTCTCTCTCCGTCTGATCTTCCTCATTACAAAATTCCCTTAGCAGCTGCTCATGGCAGACACTTCTACTCCGTCAAAACCCTGCACTGTTTCAGGCAGAACGCAATTCCGTAATGCCTGATACTCTTCGGCAGCCGTTGACTGAAGTATTGATCATAATGAAGCCTGTTGATCTGGTCGATCGCTTCTTGTGCATCCGTCGTCAGATCCGCATTTTCTTTTGAATATTTTACTTCAATAATGTATGCTTCCTTCTTACGCAGATCAAACACAGTTATATCCGCTCTTCCATTTCCAGCTTCACGCTCGGACTTAATTTCCCAGCCTTTTTTTGTTCTGAACATTCCAATCAGCAAACCATGATAGAATGTTTCTTTATCCTCATAATTTCCGCCATCCAGATAGCTGATTGATTCGGCAAGATGGTAATTCAGGCAGTCTTCCAAAGCCTCCGTATTTCCAGAGACGAAAGCTTCAAAAAATTCTTTCAGTCCATCCTCATCTTCGAGAACCTTTGCTGTAAACCAGGAATCAACCTTCGTTATAAAAATGTTCTTTACTTCGCGATTCGGAATACACAGATCGCAGCTTCCGTCCTCATACCGTACCCGATGCGTCAGATAACCTGATGTATATAGAATACTCCATATATTATCCGGCTGATCCATCATATCTCTATATGTCAGATCCTGTACCAGCTTTTTACGGACGGTCCGGCCTTCTATCAAAGCACCAATCTGGTCGCGGGTAATGCTGTCCGCCTGTTCTGCAAACTGGCGGATAATATCTGTCGAACCGGAGTTTACCCAGAAATTCTGCGGGATGCGGTCGGATGTGTTCAAAAGCTGGTCGCACCAGTTGATAACATCCCACGGACAATACACATTCTGTTCACCAAACCGATAGCCATCGTACCATTCTTTTGTAACCTCATAGTATTCCGTCAATCCAAGATAATTCAGCATCCGAACAGTTTCATCATCCGTAAACCCATACCATTCATCGAAACGCTCATCGCTGATTGAGTGAATCTTTGGATTGTTGAGGTCGGAGAAAATGCTTTCCTTTGAGATCCGCATACACCCTGTCAGCACACTGAAGAACAGGGACTCATTCGATTTTAAAGCATAACCAAAGATCTGGCGGATGAGTCCAACCATATCATCGTAATAATTATTCTCATATGCTTTTTGAAGGGGTGCATCATACTCATCTATTAATATAATGACCATTTTACCGTAATGTTCATTGAGAAGCCTTGACAGGAATTTTAATGAGCTTTCCAGTCCTCTTTTCCTGTTAATAATATCCAGAAGATGAGACTTATCCCATTCCGCGACATGCTCGCATTTCAATAAACCTGAATAACGGATAGCTTCCTCACTGATCACATCCCATATGTTATTTTTTGCATCTTCAAACGTTGCTCCCGTCACTTGTTTCAATGTAATCGAAATCGCAGGATACTGCCCCATGTATTCCTCGCACAGTTTTGTTTCCTTTGAAATTGCCAGCCCGTCAAACAGGCCCTTGTCTGTACCGATCTCAAAGAAATATTTGAGCATACTCATATTGATGCTTTTGCCAAAGCGGCGCGGACGTATAAAAAGATTTACTTCTCCCCAATTCGCCAGAAGCTCTTTTATCATGCCGGTTTTATCTACGTAATAAAAATGATTCGTGCGCAGCTTTCCAAAATCATCAACGCCAATCGGCATCCTTAATTTCTCCACACTGCCCACCTCCAGTCTTACATCCGGATATAGATAATTTATCTTATCACAAAACCTCTTACACATCAATCCAGCGTTTCATGCTCCCAGGCCTGTTTTAAAAAAAATACTGATACTTTCCGGACTGATAGCGCAATACCTCTTTCACCCGCCTGAGTTCCTCCGCCGTATAAAGCCCCTCGGAAGGTGTTTCACACATTTCCAGTTCTGTTGCCTTGTCAGACGAATCCCGAACATCCTCGTCCATCAGCAACTGTGCGAGAGCATCTGCAAAGAGTCTTGCCATTTTATCTCTCGAAAAGTCAAAACAAAGAAATGTCCCATACAATTCCTCTGCCGCATCCAGCTGCTCATCAAAATCAGCAGAAAACGGCTTTGCTTTTATTTTCTCCCGACATTTGTCAAGTCCGTCCTCCAGCGGATAATCTTCCTTTGTATCCGAAAAAAGAGAGAGACCCATATCAAAAAACGGACAAAGCCGCCAGGATTTTCCATCCCTGTCATAGAGAACCGCAATGTTGTTCGTGTGGCGGTCCTCATTCAGGAAAAAGGCGTCAATCTCCAGCATTTTCGTGAGATATTCCCCAAAATTCCGGATACCGGTCACATTGCGCACCAGCTCTTCTGTATAGAGAATTCGTTCCCTGCACGAAGAGATTCTGGACAATTCCTGCGCCAGACCGAAACCGGTAAAAATACGGGACAGGCGCTCCAAAGGCACCAACTCTTCATTCTCTTTGAGAAAAATCTGGCTGCGGCACCCACGATATACTCTATCCTCATATCGAATATTTACCGGCTCATACTGTACAAAATCCGATATTGTCGAATGTTTCAGCAAAGCTGAGACAACGGTCTCCGCCAGGCTCTCAAAGCTAAATCCGTCCGCCTTGTACCACCAGCCATCCTGAAACCATTTCAACTGGTTCCCCTTTGAGGAATGATCATCTCCGGTTTGCACCGTCTTTGTATGGATTTCTACCATACGCATATAAATCCCTTCTCCCGTCACTCTATCAAAGTGTCACCGCGCCTGTCCGGGCGAAAATACCAGATTCGAATCCACTGCTTATCCTCTGCCATTCTCCCCTGCGTCTTCTCAATAATCGACAGCGGGTCATAAAAGTCCAGCCCCAGATCCGAAAGCACTACCTCAAGATGGAATCTGGTTCTCGGAAAGCAGCGATCCTCCAAAAAATCCTCAAAATCTTTCCAATCCGGTTTTTCTTTAATTCCAAACGCCCGGTGAATCACATCCATCGTATGATTTCTGATCAAAATCTCCTGGTCTCGGAAATTAATCAAAATCACTGTACAAAGCTCTTCTCTGCACATATAATCCATACGCATGGAATATCTCTCAAGATGCTCCGGAGTAAACTCCCGGTTCAGCTTTCTCCATTTGCTGGCTGATTTAATCACATTCTCTTCTTCCCGGGATTCATTCAAATAACCGGAAAGAGCCTGCCGCGAAATCCCATACTCCTTTGCCAGCTCAGTAATCGTTCTCCCTTCCGCATGCGCCTGCCGAATCTGCTCCAGCTGCTCCGGTGAAAGGCGGCGCTTACGACCTGCGCCTCTGGAATTGCCAGAAACATTTCCAGAGGTTTTTCTATCCTGCTTTTCAAACTTATTCTCGTAGCTGTTCTTAAAATTATCTAATCTTTGCATATCCGCATCCCCGGCAGGCAAATGCCGTCTCCACACAGCATCGCCTGCCACGTGGGCGGTATGCTGCAATTAACAGTTCCTGCTTCTGTTTAGCATACCGCTGTCGGGAATGGTTGTCAACAAATTAATTTCTTGACAGTCGTTCTGTCTATCTTTTCCCGTGGAAAGAACATGGCACAAAATCAATCATCCAGAAGGAAACCCCATTGCACGACATAAGAATACGCTGAAATCAAACTTTATTGCATTCATTCCACAAACTTCTTATTTTTTTGAGTTTATGACATTCATCAAATCATGATCCCGAATGAATAAGTATGGAAGCCAGAATCATAATCGCCTGCGCAAAACCTCTACCTTGCACGTATGCCGCTTATTTGGATCCTTTCTGTCATACGCGATACCGACAGCAAGAATCCTGCCGGTGCATTTTGGTCTGTCTCCCATTTTCCCGTCAAAGCCAAGCAAATAATTTCGATCTCTGATCTGCTGAATCGCGCTTTCTGCGGTATCATCAACCTTCAACTCTACAATAAACCCATCATCCGTTTTCCTGTAAGGGTAAAAAACAAAGTCCACATACCCTTTTCCAGATCTGTCTTCCTGCCTGATGTCATAAAACTCTCGAGCCTGAAGATACACAAAAGTAATCACCTTCGAAAGCTCCGCTTCATCACTGTAACGGATCAGAGGGCTTTCTGTATCGTGTACCCTCTCCAGAATCTCAATCATGGTTTTCGTATCCCCGGCCAATGTGGCTTTCAGCATTCTGCCCGACTCTGCCGCAAGTCTGTGCATATATCCGAAATCTGATTTCTGTTTTACCATATCTGCAAACTTATCCATCAATTCCTTATTCGGAATCGACACACAGCCATTTGCACAGGTAAGAAAACCATATACCACCATCGCGGAATAAATCTCATCTCTGGTATTTAACTCCATGGATGTAGACGCATATTCCTGCACATTCGCAGGAACAGATCTTCCGGCGATCATCTCCGTAACCTCATCCCGGATCTCGCCAATGTCCTCCTTCACGTAATAATAAATCTCATCATACGGGCCTGAGCTGGTCCAATAGTTGGCTGCCTGGTTGTTACTGAGCGCTCCAACCACCGAACGCGGATTGTACAGCCGTACACCGGAAAACGTCTGATAACCGTCATACCAGTATGCCAGATCCTCTCTGGAAAGTCTCGGCTCCTTTTGCACATACAGATATTTCTGATAAAGATCATCCACTTCCTCATCTGTAAAGCCAAAATACTCGCTGTATTTCGCATTCGAGGCCATTGTATATTCGAAAAACATATTCAATTCCGAACCGCTGGAGTACTTCGCGATCGGTAAAATGCCTGTCATATAAGCCATCTCTACATATGGTTTATCCTTCAGAAGGTTGCTCAGGAACTTTGTAAAAACTTCCCGTTCCGCGTCTGTAACAAAATCCTGATGATAAATATAATCCCACTCATCCAGAACAAAGATAAATCTTTCACCACCGCAATATTCATAGACAGCCGTCAGCGCATCCCAGAGGGCATCTTCTTTCTCAATCTCCGCTTCCGGAAACGCCATTCTCAGATCCTTAAGCAGACGTTTCTTTATCCTGGCCATATAACTTGCGTAAGTCACCGGTTCCTCCGGCAATTCGTTAAACGAAATACGAATGACATTATGCGTATTCAGATGCTTCTTATACCAGTCATAAGACGCTGCCTGCAGCGTATCAAATTCCGCGCTGCTGTCGATCCCTTTTCCGAAATAAGAGGCGATCATATTGGCAATCACGGTCTTTCCAAAGCGACGGGGTCTGGTAATGCACACATATCTGGGATCACTGCCTTTACTTCCGTCCTTCTCTGCCGGGTTCTTTAATTCCAGAATCGGCACAAGTTCTTTCATAATACCTGATTTATCAACAAAATAAGTGAGCGAATAATCTGCCCTGAACAGGCTGTACGCACCTGTTCCATTTAAATAAACTCCCATATATTCCACGCCCCTTTCACAATCGAGCAGAATAGCCTTTTCATAATAAGACTATTCTGCTCAATCAGGCAGGAAATGTCAAGCCTAAATCCGAAGTACAGTCCTAAATAACTACTGTCAGGCTTCCTTCGCTTTGCTCTTCCCCGAATTGATCAGCACCAGAGCCAGGATCATGATTGCCACACCCGCGATGGTGAAGACGATGATGCCAACGCTGCCGGTGGCCGGGAGGGCGGGCATCTCAGTATCTGTAAGAGTCAGTTCTGCTCCTGAACTGTCAGATGCAACAATGACCCCCCCACGACTTATCAGTTGTAACCGCTGTTTCCTTGTCGCTCGCAGTATACTCGTTAGAGGACACGGTAGAAATTGTTCCGTTAAGTGTATCCGGAGCATTCAGTGTAAAGTAAATAACATTGGTATTAATGCTGTAACCCGCCGGAGCAGAAGTCTCCTTTGCCATATACTCCTTGTCGGAATCAAGACCAAGAAGAGTAATCGTGCCATTGCTAGCAGTGGTTACAGTCGTGGTTGCGGATGTTCCAGCAAGATCTTCGGAATCCGCGACACAGTATGTACCTTCCTGTCCGTCTACCGCTACAAAACTAATCGCTTTACCGTCAAGGGATATCTCAAACGAAGCGCCGGAAAGGGTGTTCTGCTTCGTATCTACCTTCGTAATTTTTAACTTATAAGTATAAACTTGCGCCTGACCTTCATCCGAATTGGCATCAGACTCTCTGGTAATATCATGGCCGTAGTACAAGGTAGCAGTATTCTCGTTCGCAGAATTGATGAGTGCATCACTGGTCACTTCCGCGTCATACGTTACCTTTACAGTTGTATACGGATATGTACCGTTATTGTTAAATACATCCTGATAATTAATTGAAAGGTCGATAATCAATTGCTCATTTATAGTATCCCAAGTAACGTCATAATCGGTAATTGAATCCAGAGGATAACTGCCGCTATTATTTACGCCATATACAACAACGCTCTTTGTAGCAATTGTCACGTTCTGCGGAACATCGACGATTTTGAACATGATATCAGAATTAGCAATATCTGATGCAAACCGCGGCACATCAACCGTAATAGTATAAGTAACTTTCTCTCCAATTTGTGCATCAGTAGAACCGTCTGCAACTTCCGTAGAATCTGTCTCTTTTACATCTTTTGTAAGAGATACTGTATTGCCTTTCAAGACGGCTCCCTGTGCAGCAATTTCCCAGGTATTGTTGTCATCTGCTGTTGCGCTGACACTGACCAACATATTCAGGAATGCCATGTTGGAGCAGCTCGGGACCACCAGATAGGAGCCAACAGCAAGGTTAGCCGTTGCTGTTGTAGTTGACGCAGCCGAAAATGTTGAAGTCCATTCATCCGTGTTTGAGTGGTCCACGATATACGCTGCCAGAATATTAACAATGTCCGCCTGCTCTGTGGCACTACTGCCATCTGTTGTCAGCCCCGTAATTGCCTCAATCGCAGCAGTTTCATTCGCAAAATAAGCGTCGACTAATGCTGCTTTCGCCCAGTCCTTCAAATGATATTCCAGTTCGCCAGTTCCACTATCATATGTCGCATACAGTACCTGATAGGTCTTGTATGTAATAGTATCGGCATCATCCGGGATATCCCGAATCGTAACCATCTCTGATGTCGTAACGACCATATCAATAGGATTATTGACACTTAGTGTGACCCCAGTGGTTGCCTGCACCGGCAGTACCATTGCCAGTACCATCGCCATTGTCATCAAGAATGCAGCCGCTCTTTTCCATATTCTTTTCATATTCATTTACCTCTCCTTTTCTTATTTTATGTGGTGTCTATCCGTCACCATTTATTTACGTTTTCACCGAGTCATTTGTTTTTCAGGCCCGTTTTTACTGCCTTATTGCCGGAATCTGATTAGGCACTCTCATGCGCTCAACGCCGTCTCATTATCCGTCACGGCTTTTTGCGATGCGTTTCTCACGCAGCATTTTCTTCGGTCCAGGTGGTTCATGCAATCGGATTCCCGGCATATGCTCATCCGGTGCCCGCCGTTCTATCGTCCTTCTTTCACGCATAGGCCTTCCACCTCTTTCTCTCGTTCATCGCCAGAGCCGCAAGCATCAGCGCGACACCCGCAAGGGTCGGCCAGATGATGCCAATGGAGCCGGTCTGCGGCAGGGAGTAGATGATTTCATTATTCATCTTGAACGATAATGTGTACAAAGTGTCAGGATCCGTACTACCAGTGGCACTGCCACTTTTCGTCGATGTCACATAGACGGTATCAGTCCCGCCCGTCGTTGAAGCAGATGGAACCGTAGATGCTGAAGTCAAATCATATTTTTTCTGATCAGATTCCGCTATCGGAGTTCCATCCTCTTTCTGCACCAACGTCACACTGATCACCGGAGTCGTTGGATCAGATGCAACATACGAGATGTCTATCTTCCAAATGCTCTTGTTCAGCTCATACCCGGACGGTGCTTTCGTTTCTTTCAGATAATAGGTACCTGCCGCCAGTTGACCGATGTACAATTTGCCGACGCTGGTATCTGTCGTGCTGATCGTGCCGCTTCCGGAGGCGGCAGATGCACCTGATGTTGCGGAGGCACTGCCGGTAATCGCTGTAACTACCGTTTCACATGTAGAATCTGTATACAGCGTAAATTCTGCATTGGAAAGGTACGATTCCGTGGTTGTTTGCCCACTTGAGCTTGTAGTAATCTTGTACAGTTCCAGTTCATACAGCACCTGCGTATTGGTCGCAGTCACAGATAATTCCGATGCGCTGTCGCTTGTTGTTTTGACATTCGTCACGAAGCCATTGATAGCAGCTTCTGTAATAGTGTAGCTGATCCTGCCGGATGAACCTTTTGCCTTCAATGCCACCGTTCCAAGTTCCCAGGTCACTGTGCTTATGCCATTCGCCGCACTATCAGTCACCTTTACCGTTGGAGAAGTGACCGTAGTACTATTCTTCGAAACACTGACATTGGTCGAAGTGCTTCCCTGCTTCAATGTATATTTGTCGTCCACTACCGTCAATGCCCCGGAACCGGTCGTTCCCGTAACTTCAAACGTCACCTCTTTCCCTGTTTCAATCCCGCCGATGATGTTCTCCCACACCTTCTTCATATCCAGTTCGATGTAGCAGAACCCGGCGTTCCAGTTCGATGTAATATAGGTACTGCTACCGGTAACATCTTTCGGCAGCTCAATGCCGCTTCCACTGGTGTTGCCGGTCTCATTCGTGATCACTGCCTGCGCAAGATCGGCTGCCCCGCCGCTGGCAGCAGCAGTATCTGTGCCATCGTAATCCGCCTGAGACTGATTGACTGCTACAGAATTGGAGAGAGCCGACATATCGGTCGTTACACTCAGGTCTGAAAAGTCGATCGGTGCTTCCGTCGAACCGGAACCCACCACATAATAGCTTCCGGAGCTGTCCTTGAATACCACATAATAGGTGCCTGCCGCCAGCTCCTCAAAGGCATACGTGCCGTCCGTACCCGTAGTTACCGGACCCAACATATTTCCATTAATATCGGCCACCGGGTACACATTCACTGTTGTTATACCATCTGAAAGTGTCAGAGTCGTAGCGTAATATTTCGTCGCTCCATCATCATCGGTCCAGTATGTATTCCCATCACTGTCTGTCCCCTCGTTATATTAGTGTATGTTGCAATATCAGGCTTCTCACTTGCATATAAGTAAACCTCAATCCCTGCAAGCGGCTTATCCGTACTGGCAGCGGTTGTGTTGTAATATCCGTCCTGATCCTGATCCAGCCACGTCAGACCGGTGATCTTACGGTTTAAGATACCAATATTGCCCGCGCTTCCCAGAACGGTCGTACCTTTGCTGCCAGTTCCGGCTGAAATTATCCGGTAGAAAAGGTTATCCCAGTAGATATCTCCGCCCTGCTGTGTAGAGGTACCAGATAAAATCATCGTGGTGAGCGAGTTGCCGTCATTATCCATTTCCATTGGCGAAAGCGTCACGTCAATCGTGAGCGTCTCATACTCCGCCACGTATGGGATATAAAAGTACAACCCAAGTCCGGTGCCGGTCGCTGCCAGCTGCGTGAGATATTTCTGTGCCGCCGCCGATAATGTAAAGGTGACCGTATACGGTCCTGAACCCGTATCTGAAGCGCAGACGGCAGAGCTGTAAGTAAGCGCCGTACCGCCATCAGCCAGAGAATCCAGCACATTTCCCAGCTTGGACGTATCCGTACAATCATAACCTGAACCATATTTTATAAAGCTGACCGTGCCGTTCGAACTGGTCGTACCGGCAATTAAGCCGGCCTCTGTCAGAAACGCCTGATAGCTGGCCACATTCTCAAACGTCAGCGTAAGAGAGGTCACCCGGTATCCGCCGTGGAAGTCCGTGCCGCGCCCGTCTCCGTTGTAGGGCAGGATATCCCCCATCTCGATCGTTGTAGCGTTATTCGCATCATTCATGTAATTCAGCTTGAAAACCAGATCTGTCCCCAGCTCCTGTGTGCCATCCGCCTCGATCCAGATGTAGTTTTCTTCCGTCTTGACCACGGAAATGGTGGTCTCTGCTTTCTTCGCGTACGTGCTGATCTGACCAATCTCTTCATATTGAATATTGATCGCCGCTTTCGTGGTCAGGGTATCTCCGTTTGCTACTTCTCCTTCAGCACCATCAGCCGCCCCCGGCACTCCGATGGTCGTGCTGTAGCTGATGGTAGGAAGCGTTTTGCTGATATCAGCCACGGTCGTGGTCAGCGTTATGGTAGTGGTGACAGCTCCCTTGCTGTCTACAGTCTCCTCAACCTTAATATCCCAGCTCAGCTCGCCTTCCTGATAATCCGTATCCTCCGTGCCATAGTTGAACTGAAGCGTTCCATCATTGTAATTCAGATGGTTCGGCAGAGTGATCGTGATCTCCACTTCCGCCGCCTGCGTACCGTTCGATACCAGTTCGTTGGAGACGGAGCTGGAGGAAGCCAGCGTCGGTGTGACAAGGAAGTTCGCTGTCCGTTCGCCCTGACCCACGTCATACACCGATTTCGGCGTATTGGAGCCTGTCACCGTATCTGTAACCTCGATCGCGATACTGCTTTCCATCGTGTAGAGCAGCAGGCAGTTGCCTTCATACCAACCGGAATGCGTCCCGTCTATGGACCAGCCTCCAGAATATTCGGTCTTTACATATCCGGGCTCATAAATCGCGATCTTGGCAAAATCACATTCAGAGCTGCAGTCATAGCCGGATTTTTCTGTATATATCGCTGCTGCGGCTTTGCTGGCAGCCTGAAGGGAAGTGTTTCCGCCCGCCCCATACGCGGTCACGCCGTTGCTGGTGCCATAGGTCGTATCCGTCCAGGAATACTGATAGGAAAGTTCAAGCCTTGTTGAGGTATTGTTTGCCAAATCTTTTGCATATTTGTCCTTATAATCCGGACGGTAAGTACTCCACCCCAGCACATCGTTCGTGATACACCAGGTCTGGCCGGTTTTCGCAAAATCATTGGTTACCGTCATCTGTGAGGTCACGGAGATGCTGCGGCCGGTACGGATACAGCAGTCACGGAATTCATAGAGGATTCCAACACATACTCCTTCTTTTCCCAGCCCTTCAAAATAAGCATACAGTTCATCCAGCGAGGTAAAATAAATCAGATCTTCCTCGCCATAATCATCCATCTCCGGCGCAGGGGACTCGTATCCTGCGTAATACTCCTCAGATTTAGTCCAGTTGGTTCCATCCGGCTTTGCGGCATACAGCACCGTAAGATCATAGGTGGTCGTCTTGTTCGTAGACCAGGTGGTCGCCGACTCCGTCGTCGTGACCTTATAAGTCCCGGTCGGGGTATAGGCATCCGCGTCAAATTTCTGCAGCAGATCCGCCGCCGTCAGGTAATTATACTCAATGGCGCTGTCTTCCTGTGAATCGTAATCCTCCCGCGCCGTCGCATCGATCGAGTTACTGGAATACCTGATATCACTTCCTATATAAACCGTCGATCCGAGCGGTGTGGAAGCCGTGCCCCCCCTCGCCGGACAGCTTGCTGTTCGATTCGTTATTAAAATAATTGGTCTTGACGATTGTTTCCCCGCCGCCTTGCGTCACATATAATCCGGTCTGGTTCCCCACATAGTTATCCAGGTAAACGATCTCATTTGTCGCGTAAGATTCATATCCCGGATCCTTATACCAGCTCACAAAATGCTGCAGATCACTGTCCGCAGAAGTCTCTGTCTCCGCGGCATCCACGATCCCGCCCGGCCCCGGCGTCAGGTCAAGTTTTGAAACGATCCCTTCCATATAAATGGACAGGTAGCCATAATCGTCTTCTCCCACCTGTGATGTGTCGATCGGATAGAGCATCTGTATATATCCGGCGGAAAAAGCGCGGGAATAGTTGTTGTTGAATACCTCCGAAGACACACTGTTCGAGGTCTGTGTCGGGTTGCTGGTACTGTACGTACTGTCTATCGTATAGCCGCTGACGGAAAATTGCACCGTCGTTATCAAATCCCCGGACGAAGGCTGACTGCCGGTCGCAGACCATGCGCCGCCGGAATAACAGCTGGACGACGCATTGGAACCGCGCGTGTTAAAGGGAGCTCCATCGTAAGCGTACTGCGTCGTACTGGAGGAATCGTCCTCATCATTCCAGTTCATATTGACGCTGCGCAGCGTATCATTCAGACTGCTTCCGGTCTCCGTGTCCTCATTGGCCTTATACGCCCAGACATAGGGAGCCGCCTGTACCGACAAAGTACTGCCCTCCGCCGTAGAGGAAAGCGTGCCGGTCATGGAGAGGTCAAATGTAATCTCGCCCTCCGGAATTTCCAGCCCCTTCATGCCTTTCCCAGTGTCATCATTCCACATAGACAGGGTAATGCCGTAGCCCAGCACCGTACCGTAAACGATAGAAGAATCTCCCGCTTTCTGTGCCTCATCATAGACTGCCTTTGTCGTCTCCTCCCCTGTCGTCAGATCAAAATACCCGGTGTAGGCCAGCTCGGAATTCGGGAGCAGCGTCACATTATATTTTCCGGCAGCGGACACCGTCACCGCAGTAGGATCCATGGTGACCGGGTCTTTCTTGTTTGACTCATTCTCTTCAATCCAGGATGTAAAAGACGGCTCAACCAACTCGCCGTTTTGCATCGCCTTTACGTTGATCGTAAGGACAATAGACTTGTTGTCGGCCGCTTCCTTCACATCCGCATACCCAAGAAGGATCAGCGATTCCCCGTCATCCGATTCATTTACTTCATAACCATCCAGACCGGCTATGCTCATTTCCGCCTCGTCAGAAGTAAGCGGCAGCGTCACCTGCACATAAAGGCGAACGGTTTTTGTCTTATCACCCACAACGGCACCGGGGAAGCCCAGCGCAAGAGAACAATTGTAGGTAATCTTGTCAAAAGTCCGCACCAGACCGTTTGACGCGCTGGAATCATTGCCAGCCGTCCACTCCTTTGCAAGGGCATTTTGCAGTCTGGTCGCGCTCCAGTCGCTGACTGTTGTTGTAGTGGTGGTGGTTTTTGCTGTTGTCTCTGTCTCTGTTTCCGTTCCTGTTCCTGTCTGTGTTTCTGTTTCTGTCTCTGTTTCTGTCTCCTCAATTTCCACTATATAAGTGACCGGTTCATAGGAAATATTATCAGAGGAATCCCATTTTGAAGATCCATCCACAATGCCGCTGCCGGTCAGTGTGAGACTCTGTACTTCCAGCTGCGTAGTCTCCGTCTCCGTCGCTTCTGTATCCCCGTATTTCGCTGCCGTCAGCATCAGATTATAGCTGGATGTAATCTTTTCTGTGATATACTGTCCATCACCTACATATTCCGCTGTGCGTGTAGTTCCCTCATAACCATCGTCCTTCCAGACATTGTAGGAAGCAGTATATTTTTCGTCAGTATAGTCCATATCTGCGGCACGAACCAGCGTGGCTGTGGGGTAGCTTGTGCCGGTGTAAGTATAGCCGTCCTCTGATACAGAGTACACATCATTTCCTGCGCTGCTTAAGTTCGATATATTGTCGCAGAGCACACCGCCCGTCATGGTAAAGGTTCCGCCCTGTGTCGGATACTGCACCAGTCCACCGCCATATTCCGCGGTATTTCCTGTGATCCGGCCGCCGCTCATGTTGATCTTACCGTTGTACTGGTAGATACCGCCGCCGCGGATGGCCGAGTTATCTGAGATCACTACACCTGTCTTTATGTTCAGTGTGCCGTTGTTCATATAGATGCCGCCGCCACCGCCGATGGAAGCATCTGTCGAGCTGGTGCCGGTGACGGAGTTATCCGTCACCTTTATACTGCCTGAAAGCGTAACCGTACCGCTGTTTATGTAGATACCGCCGCCCTTTCCTGTGGCAGTATTTCCGGTAATTTCCCCTCCGGAGAGCTTTACCGTTCCGCCATACACATAAAGACCGCCGCCCTGGCCGCTGTTCGTGTTACTATCAATATTTCCCTCCGCCGTGTTCCCGGTGATGGAGCCTCCCGTCATCTTAAAGGTACCGCTTCTGATGTAGACAGCGCCATAGTAGGATGTGTTATCCTTAATTACCGCATCCTCCTCCAGGATAAAGGTTCCGGATGTGGAATTTAAGTAAACAGCAGCTCCGTAAGATTTCGTGGAGCAGTTGTTTATGGACGCCGTGCCGGAGAGGATAAAGGTACCGCTTTCAATGTAGACGCCGGCTCCGCCGTAGGAAACATTGTTTTTCGTCGTTCCGCCGGCAGTACAGTCCGCAATCTGGCCGCTTACCATGGTGACATAGCCGCCGGTACATACATGGATGCCGCCGCCTGTAAGAGCCGCTGTGCCGGTGATCGTACCAGTACAGCCATCTCCCGCGCCTGCGCCAAGTGAAGTATCGTTATGTACAGACTGATTTACTGTAATCAGCTCGCTGCAGTGTTCACAGTAATCATCATCACCACTGACAGCAGATGAACTGTACTGCACATCCTTTATAGTCAGCGTGCCGTAGCATGTGATAGCCGTGGTGTTCCCCTTCAGCGTATAACCGTTCAGATTCAGCGTAAGTGTCAGACCGCCCGAAACCTCCACGTCACCTGTAGCGTCGTCCACCATGATAATCTCAGGGCTGGTGATGTCAGTGGTATAGTAATATCCCGTACCATCTGTTTTATCCGCCAAAAGCGCATCCGCTGCTGACTGAACAGATGTGAATGTCTGATATCCACCATTGCCGTCATTTAGCGATGTATTCCAGA
Source organism: Lachnospiraceae bacterium (assembly GCA_021199655.1). Lineage (GTDB taxonomy): Bacteria > Bacillota > Clostridia > Lachnospirales > Lachnospiraceae > Choladousia. The sequence continues at coordinate 79,028 of JAJQHQ010000101.1, forward strand.
TCACTGCCACGACTGTGTTTGTCTCGTACTCCAGTGTCAGCGGGTAGGCTTTCTTTACCGGATCGTAGCCAATGGACGTAGTGGTCACGACACTGGTGGACTCGTTCAGCCAGCCGATCCCTTTCATTCCGTCATCATCGTCAAACATATCCTCCGCTTTGAGAAGCGCAAGTGCAGTGTTTGCATAGCTCGAGCTGTATTCCGCGTAAACGTCCTGTCCCAGCAGTGCCGTGTTGCCGTAGACCTGACCCACTGTAGTTCCACCATTTGCATCTGTTCCAGAACCCAGCTCAAATGACGCGGAATTGCTGGCCACATACACGCCGCCGCCCTGACCGCTGGCGGTGTTATTTGTCACCGTGTCGCCGGTCATAACCAGTTCATCATAAGCTCCTACATAGATTCCGCCGCCGGAATCCGTCGTAACGGTAGATGTGTTATTATAAATCTTGCCACCGGTAATGGTATCTGTGGCAGCCTGATTATATTCAACGTCGCTATAGGTTCCGCCATTATATGTATAAGTGCTCTCAACCAGGTACACACCGCCGCCTTTGGTCGCACTATTGTTATAAATCTCACCGCCTGACATATTGAAATCCGTGTATGCCGCGTAGACACCGCCGCCAGTTGAGGCGCCCGTGTTATCATGAATTTTTCCGCCAGTTATATTTAATGTGCCGTATCCATTGGCGTAGATTCCGGTGTTTCCGTTATACGCAACCTCCACGCCATCCCCAATATTTAGGACATACTCGCTGCGGGTTTTGTAATGGTTGTTTGACTGCCTCATGTTGATGCCATAGCCAAAATTATTAGTGATGGTCGTATTTGTAACGGTCACTATCTCGCCCATATCATTTTGCAGATACAGATCCAGGCCGTAGCCGCTGTTGTTTGAAATATCACTGTCAGTAATAGTTACCTCGCCCTTAATGGTACCGCTGTTGGCATGTACACATACAGCACCCGTGTTTGTGGCCGTCGAATTTCCTGTAACTTCTATACCACTTATGTCCACGAATGAGCTGGTTATGTAAATTATATATCCGCTTACAGTGCTTTCATTACCCGTGAAGGTACAGTTAGTTAACGTACTGCCACTTGCCACTGTGTTCAAATAAAGTGCGGCGCAGCCTGTAGACGATGTATTTTGGGTAAATGTACAGTTATCTATTTTTGCCACACCTGTGCCTACAATCAGGCCTGCATAGCTAGTTCCTGACGTGTTTCCTGTAAAATACGAGTCCTTTATGGTATAGAGCCCGTTTACCCCTGGATTGCCGCTGGCGTTAAGATACATGCCGCCATACTGGGTTGTTGAGTAGTTATCTGTTATGTAGGAGCCTGTTATCGTCGCATTCGAAACGCGCAGCAAATAAGCACCGCCAACCTCAGTTCCCGCCGTGTTCTCTTTAATGGTAGCACCTGTTATGGTAACCCTTGGCCAGGCTCCCTCGCTGGTGTTATATGTGCTGTTCCATCCAATGATATAAAGTCCGCCGGCAACGTTTATTGAACTGTTGCCGCTTATCTCTGATCCGTTTATCGTGACAGTTTCTGTATATCCCTTATAAACGCCGTCAGTAACACTATCACCACCAGCATTAAAGCAAACTCCACCGCCCTGGTATGCCGTGTTGCCACTGACCTCAACCCCTGACTCCATGGTCAGATAGATGTTGTAGCCGGTCATGTAAACTCCGCCGCCCTGATATGCGTAGTTTCCTGAAATCTTTGTAGTGCCCGTCAGTGTAACTGAGTTATAGCTGCTGGTGTAGATACCTGCTCCGCTGTATGTGCTTGAACCGGAGACATCCGCCTGTTCCACATTTCCAAAGCCGGTGATCAAAACACTGTCAACCGTCAGGTATGTCTCACAGCTCACAATTCCTGCAGGCATGTATATGCCGTAGGGGAAGCTGCTGGAATTTGAGTCAGCAACTGTGATGGTACCCACAGCATCGCTTTTGGTGTTTGCAAATGTTCCCGACGTACTACGTATGGTAATATGCATCACCACACTGTTTGCGTATTTTATATAAAATCCATAGTCTCCCGTGGAATAAACAGTGTAGCCGTTTAGGTCGATGGTAAATTCTGTCCTGGTAGCCAGGCCTGAGATACTTAGGCTCTCCTCTACGTCACAGAGCAGATAGATGGTGTCGCCAGTGACAGCAGCGTTTATGGCTGCCTGAAGTGTGGCGTAGGCAGTTCCGGACGCGGATATTACTGTTTTTCCTGCATTCGTAGCTTCTTCCGCAGTCGTCAAATCCGTCGTATATGAATATGTTGTGCTGCCGGTTTCCGAATCCGTGTCCGCAATCTGATAAACCGTATTGGTACTGTCAGCGTCCGGTATATATGCCACATAGCCGCCCTTGTAGTTGGTAGCCGTGAGGGCGAATATGTGATTTGAATTACTTCCATAGGAAATCGATGATGTATAGTAATACGGAAAATCATCACTGCCGTCAGCATTGGAATCAAACCAGCTGTTATAAGCGTCGTTTCCCATACTCGACGCGGCCAGGACGCTGATGCTTCCACCTGTAATGGTCGCGTAGATATCATTTGCTACATTGCTTGTGGCTGTGTTGCCGTAAATTTGGGCAGCATCGCTGAAGGTTAAGTTGGAATTTATATTGTTGCTGTAAATTCCTCCACCTGTAACAGCGGTATTTCCCGTAATCAATCCACCGGTCATGTTAAACAGGGTTTGGCTGGATATATACATTCCGCCGCCCATAGACGAGCTGGAGGAGCATGTGTTGTTCGTGATGCTTCCGCCGGTTATCTCTACGTTAACATATACATATACATATACTCCACCGCCGCTTCCGCCCTTATTAGCCGTGATGGAACCTGATTTCATAGTGAAATTCGGGGTTGCCGCGGTTTTATAACCGGTGGAGCCATATCCGCTATAAACAGCCAGACCGCCACCGTTACTTGTTGCAGTATTCCCTGTAATGGTGCCGCCGTCAAGTATGAAGGTTCCATTGATTTTATTACCTGAATGCCCTGCTACAAACACACCGCCACCTATTGCAGCCGTGTTTCCGCTGATGGTGCCGCCCTTAAATGTGGCACTTCCAATTACTAAGAGACCTCCGCCACAGTAAGCATAGCTGGTGTCATTGTAATTGTAATAGGTTCCGTCACCGCCCGTGATAAGCCCGGTGCCCTCCGTGCTGCTGTCATCTATCACGAGAGTGGCACCTGTATCAACAGTGATTACGCTCTTTGCAAGACCGGTAAGCGTGCACCCTGCCAAATCCAGCGTGACACTAACACCTGTGGGGATGGTCACATCCTCGCGGTTGTCGTCCAGCATGATGATGGTAATGGTACCATCCGAGCCGCCCTCTGTGCCGTATATGCCAGAGTTACTTTCAACCGCGTCCACAGCCTCCTGAACGGACGTGAAGGTTTCATACTTATTGTCTTCCGTATTCCAGATTTCTGCAACTGCTGCATCTACTGTCTTATACAACAGTGTATAGTATTGGCCTGCCTGCTGGGTTGAGCTGGTGATATAAGTGCTAAACGCATCCTCTGCAGTACTGTCGTCCACCTCATCATACCAGGAGACGCCGGTTATGTCGTTTGCATTATCAGTAAAGGTGCTGGCAGCACCCATCGATAAGCTCGGATATGCCTTGCCTGTTGAGTTATCACTGCTGACGCTGGTTGAATTATAGCCCAGTGCCACATCATTACCGTAATTGACAGCGGTGGCCGTGTTGTCATATATGATGCCGGAATCCGTGCCGCTAATCCCTATCGTTGCATCCTGTCCAAGGTAGCCGATAATATACACACCGCCGCCCCTCTGGGCTGTGTTCCCTGTGATGATTCCGCCGCTAAAGGTGAACAGATCAGAAGCGTACACACCGCCGCCGTAAGAATAGGCGCTGTTGTCATAGATTTCCACATCACCCTCTATGCACAGGATGTTAGGATATGAATTTTCATATATACCGCCGCCGGAACCGGTTCTGGCAGTGTTGTTATAAATTTTACCTCCGGAGATACAGCTTTCCGGATTTATGGAGCCGGCAGTTCCCTGTACGATATAGACACCACCGCCATTTGCTGCGCTGTTGTCATGAATCTCTCCACCTGACATATCAAGAGTTATCGCGTCCACACCACCGCCGTTGCTGTTTGCGTAATTACCATAAATATATACGCCGTCATCTATTTTTAACCCCCATCTACTGTATACGCCGCCGCCATGCAGATTGCTTGTATTATCATAGATATATACGCCGTCATGCAGCCAGATGGTGCCTGTCGTATTGCTGCCGGAATAGAGTCCGGCACCGCCGTAATTGGTACCCTTTGAGTAGTTGTTATGTATGGTGATATGACCTGACAGATCCATGCCACCGGCATTTACGCACAGGCCACCGCCGTTTGTTCCCGCACTGTTTTCATAAACATCCACATAACCGGTTGAAGTGATGGCATAGCTGTTGGAAGTAGATGAGTATACACCGCCGCCCACGCCGATTGTGGACACGTTGTTGCAAATCCGTATCGCAGTATCTGTACCATCCCCGCCGGCAAGTGTCAGCTGTCCCTCTGCGTAGATACCGCCGCCGCCATTATAGGAAGTGTTTCCGTCGAATTTTGCTGCGTCCTGCAAAACCAGGGACGAGGTTGCTGTAGTGACATACATACCACCGCCATAGTAGTCGGCAGAGTTTCCACTATATGACCCGCCTGAGACAGTGACCGTACATGCGCTGTTACCTGCAATGTAAACACCGCCGCCGTATCCAGTGCCGGACGCTGCAGAAGAGACAGCCTTATTTCCAGAAACAGTCAGGTTTGTAAACGTTGCTTCCTGCGCGTAAGTATATATGGAGATGCCGCCGCCATATGTCGCGCCGGAGTTATCTGATACGGTCGTGTTGGACATGTTTACGGAAGCGTAGGCATGGGCCACAGTACTACCAATACTGATACCGCCGCCATAGGAATTCGTAAGATCCGTGCTGTCAATGGTATTACCCGATATCTCGCCTCCGGTGGACGTAAATGTACTCCTGCTTGCACTGGTACTGTACAGGAAGATACCGCCGCCAAAAAGGGCTCCTGCTGCAGAGATCGTGTTGCCGTTAATCCTGCTGCCGCTTTCGAGAGTCAGGCTTGTCCCTGCGTTCAGCCAGATTCCGCCGCCGTTACCTGCTGCTTTGTTATCAGAAATGCTGGCACCGCTGATAGTCGCTGCAGAAACAGCCACGGCAAAATAAGCGCCGCCGCCTGCTGCGCCTGCTGTGTTGCCATCGATGGTTGCGTCTGTGATATTCAGAGTAGTAACCGTCGCGCCAAAATAGACACCGCCGCCTTCGCTGGCAGATGTGTTGCCCGAAATGGTTGATGAAATGGTAAGTGTGGTCAAAACACTGTTAAAATAAACACCGCCTCCATAACCGCCGGAAGTGTTGCCGCTGATGGTAAGACCTGAGGGGAAAGTGATGGTTGATTTTGAGGCACGGTTTGCCGCCAGGCCGCCGCCGGAGAGTCCCGATGTGTTGCCGGAGATCGTGCCGCCAATCATGTCTTCTATCTGATCCGCGTCATATAAGAATACACCGCCGCCGTAGCTCGTGGCTTTATTCGAATCGATCGTACCACCCGTCATGGCAAACGTGCCGCCGTTCTCCACCAGCACACCGCCGCCGTTGCCGGAGGCAGAGAAGCCGGAGATCGTGCCGCCAGTCATGGTAAAGGAACCGCCCTGCGCGACGATAACGCCGCGGATGTTGGAAAGGGATGCTTTGTTTTGAAGTGCACCTGTTCCGCCTGTACTGCTGTCTGTAAGCGTCAGAGTACCGTATACTGTGACCGCGTTCTTATCCGTACCCGCCGGTGCAAGGGTATAACCGGCCAGATCGATCGTGACAGTCAGACCGTCCCAGATGACAAGGTCTTCCGCGTCATCATCGGTATAATCCTTTGTAAGCGTGATGGTCGTTCCGTTCTCTGTATCTTCACCGACCAGTGAAGATGCCATAAGGAGCATCTGCCCGCCTGACGTATCGTCATCCGAGTCCAACAGCGCATTGATCTGCCCCTGCAGCGTGTCCGGATCATCCTCCGCCGCCGCGGCCGCAAGCAGCTCATAGGAAGCCACTTCCAGCATTTCCTCGCTGAAATAATACGCTTCGCCGTCTTCGGCAAACGTCACCTGTACTGTCGTCTTATAGTCCGCGTTTGCCGTCACGGTAAACGCCGTCGTATCCGCGTCATAGGATGCGATCGTGTTCCCCTCTTCATCCAGCACAGCCGCGCAGACATATGCGTAGCCGTCATACGCCGCCACGGATACCTCGACCGGCTCCGTCACCGGCATATTGACCTCGATGTCATAGTCATCGCTCATCATGTCCGGCGTAATGGTCTCCGTGTAGCCGTCTGTATAGGTCAGGCAGATTTCGCCGCCCTCGGAGACTTCATATGCGATGAAGTTGTAGGCTTCCTCTTCTGTCTCGGTTTCTGTTCCGGTTTCTGTTTCTGTTTCGGTTTCCGTCTCTGTCTCAGTTTCTGTTTCGATTTCCGTTTCCGTCTCGGACTCTGTTTCTGTCTCCTCTTCCGTCTCGTTCTCCGCAAGCAGTGCTTCATTCTGCCACTGGATGATGGTCCGATCCTGCGCCGTATTTGCGACCTGCTCCCCGTCCACAAAATAAAGAGCCGGCAGTTCGTCTGTGGTCGTGACTCCTTCCGCAATCGCCGCGTAGAAGACATATTCCTCCGTTTCCCCTGCGGCGATGGTCTGATCCACCCAGACAACCGCCGAAGCATACGGCTCCAGCGCTTCTTCACTGTCGGCACTGTTTTTGGCGTATTCGGTCAGTTCATCCAGATCCACCTGCGTAGGAACTCCTGACAGATTGCTGATATCCTTAATATAATACCAGGCATCCGTCTGATCCTCCTCCACGGATGTCTCCGCAGCGAGAGTCTCTTCGTCTTTCTCATACCAGGTCAAGTTTTCCCCGAATACAACCTTTACAGACACATCCTCCGCGTCTGTGTCTGTCGAGGTATTCTTCACTTTGATCGTATATTTGACCGCAAAAAAGCCGTCCTTATTCGCGTTCCCATCCGCATCCTCTTCATTCGTAGTGTCAATGAAAACCGCCTGCGTAACCGTCGTATCTAATGTATAAGATGCCTCGTCGTCGTTATTCTCCGTCTCAGATTCGTTCCCGCCTTCACTCGCCTGCTCTGTCTCATCCCCGGAATTGGTTTCGGTTTCCGTATCCGAACCTGAGCCTGAAGTCAAGTCTGCCGAAGCATCCGTCACATTCTCTGCATCCGCCACGGAACCGGTCCCGGTCTCTGCAGCAGTCTCCGTCCCGGCTTCTGCTGTCTGCTCCGATGCTTCCGTCTGCGTCTCCGAACCGGACTGCGACGCTGTCCCTGTCTGGGCAGCTGTATCATCTGTTTGACTCGTTGCTTCCGTCTGCGCAGCAGCGTCCGTCTGGGCAGTCGACTCAGTCTGCGCGGCCGTCTCCGTCTGTGCTGTCGACTCTGTTTGAGAAGCCGTCTCCGTCTGTGCTGTCGACTCTGTTTGAGAAGCCGTCTCCGTCTGTACTGTCGCGGCAGACTCCGTCTCGATGGTCGTCTCGGCCTGCACCACCACATCGCTCTCTTCACTGACAGCCACCGTCGGCGTCGACAGATTACACAAAACAATGGCTACCGTCAGAATCCACGCCAGCCATCTCCGCATTTTTTCAGAATTATTCCATTTCATTTACCTGCAAGCCCCCATTTCCAAATGCCGCCCCTACACACATCCTCTTTTGCGCAGGCAGCATACCCATAAAACAAATTCCTATAGAACCGTCATCTTTATCAAAATAGCATTCGCTAATTTTACAAAAGCGTCACTTTCCCCATGTTAGAGTTTAAATATTTTCTCACGATTTGTAGAATCTGTCAATACTTCCAGCGTTTACGAAACAATTTTCGTTAAAATTTTCGTATTTTCGTAAAAATATTTTCATTTTGAAGTGACATTATCTGTAACTCTGTGCCGAACAGGCAGATCAAACCTTTTGATGCGTGGCAGCACATCATTGACCGTGCGTTCCATTGCCTGTCATATTATTGAAACATCTAATCCGCGTCTCTTATTTGTTTTAAATTGTTGTTGACATTTATCTTTCTGTATATTATATTGTCTTTGTTGCATTAATATGGCAAAATAAATCAAATATGTCAAGCTTGCCAGACAGTGTTTTTTTTATTATAATGAAAACACACCAACGGAAAAGATCTGACAATCAGTAATCCCATATGATGACATGCGTCATGGCGATTTATCAAAACGTGTGCGGTATTTAAAGCGAGAGAAAGGGGGCTATGAACGGATGAGTGCAGAAGCGGAAGAATTATACAACCTCGGAGTAGAGGATGGCATTGAAAAAGGTATTGCACAGTCGGAAAAAAATCAGGCCAAAGAAAAAGAAGCAACAGTAATCCGAATGCTGAAAGATAAGATGCCTGTCGAGAAAATTGCAATTTACCAGAATATGCCGGTGGAGGAAATCCACAAAATCGAAGAGAGGGTGATTATAAACGAATGAGTGCAGAAGCGGATGAGTTATACAGCCTCGGATTTAAGGATGGCATGGAGCAAGGTATAAAAAGGTATAATGTCATATTCTATTAGCATAATATTTCATTTCGGTCGTAATTTTCGTATGCGCAGCAACAGCTCTGTGTTGACGCACAGAGCTGTTGTCTAAGTACATAAATGTACGTTTTATTTTAACACAAGAAACGACTGCGGCTCCATGATAATCATTCCGTCCTCCGCATTTCCTTTGCCAATTGAGAAACGAACCGTTCTGTTTCCCACATCAGCTGCGGCAGTCACTGTTTCCAAAGACGGGTTGAGCGCGAGCAGAAGATTTCCTCTGCGGTACACAAAAGGCAGTTTCCCGCTTTCCGCATAAACGACCTCAAATCCTGCATCTGCCTGCAGGTCTTCTTCCTCCTGGCGAAGTCGAAGCAGAGCTTTTACGGTATTCAGCAGTGAATTTGCATCCATTTCCTGCGCAGCCACATCAGGAGCACCTGCTGAAAGATCCACAGGAAGATAGAGATCTTCCGCCGAACCGTCAGAGAAACCTGCATTCTTTTCAGCATTCCACTGCATCGGCGTACGTGACCCGGTGCGGTGATAACCGCCTTCCTTTGTCGGCAGCTTCTGGTAACGCATACCAATCTCATCGCCATAATAGAGATACGGGACGCCCGGCATGGTAAACAGGAATGCATAGGCGAGCTTCAGCTCCTCATCATCCAGATTGTATTTTGGCCGGAGCGTATCATGATTACAGGTCAGCATACAATAATATCCGTGTTCTTTTGTAGCAGCATAATCCGGCAGATACTCGTTCAGGAAACGGGTAATGTCCCCCTTCCCGTCCTTTTTGAAAAAGCTGTTGTCCTCCCCGGTCTCATAATCCCGCATCAGCGTATTATACCCGTTGCCGCGTCTGTTGAGATAAAAATCCATGTGGAATCCGGCCGAATTCAGCGCTTTTACCGGATCTCCCCACTCTGAAACCATCGCCGCCTCCGGATATTCCTTATCCAGCATTTCCCGGATATTTCTCCAGAGAGCACAGGTACCGGATTTTGCCTCATCGTCATTTTTCACGAGGGACGCAGCCATATCCACACGGAATCCGTCGCACCCGTGGTCCAGCCAGAATCGCATTACATCTTTCATCGCTTCTCTGGTAGCAATGCAGTCCGGATGGTCCGGCGGGAGCTGCCACTTTTCCTCGCAATTCAGAAATCCATAGTTCAGCGCCGGCTGGCACTTAAAGAAATTCAGCAGATATACGCCGCCTCTCTCACTCTCTCCGCCGATATACGGATACCCTTTGATCGGTGCAAAAGGATGGTCAGTCCATACATAGCGATTCGTATATTCGTTATTTTCTGCCTTCTGACTCTCCCTGAACCACGGATGTTCTTCCGAGGTATGTCCGGGAACCAGATCCAGCAGAATATGGATTCCCTTTTTGTGCGCCTCTTCAAAAAGACGATACAGATCGTCATTTGTTCCGTATCTTGGAGCAACTTTTTTATAGTCACGCACATCGTACCCCGCATCCTTAAACGGAGAATCAAAACACGGATTAATCCACAGGGCATTGCATCCCAGTTCCCTGATGTAATCCAGTTTTTCAATGATACCGTTAAAATCTCCGATCCCGTCTCCGTTGGTGTCGTAAAATGACTGCGGATAAATCTCATAAAACACTGCGTTTTTTAACCATCCTGGCATTCTTTTATCCTCCCGTTTTTTCCAATACGTGTTTCCGCCGCCGGAGCTCTTCTTCCTGAAAAAGTCCGAAAAGAACAGTGGCATTTATGATAGAATTATACTATAATACTCGCAGAATTTCTTGTAAAATATTACGCAGTATTAACACAATCCTATGGTATTTGTGGAACGGGAGGACACCTGTATCATGGAAAAACAGATTCCGGATTATCAGGAAAAAACCACACATGGAAGCGCTCTGCTTCCGGTGGAATATTATTATTGCCGCATACCGGAAAGTTACCGCAATCTTGAGCTTCACTGGCATGAGGAAGCGGAGATTACCTACATTGAAAATGGATCTGCCAACTACACGATTCATTTTACACCTTTCCGGGTACAGGCCGGCGACCTGCTTTTCATTTCCCCGCATGTCCTGCATGGCGCCAGTGAGGAACCAGGCTGCACCATGGCCTCGCAGAGTCTGGTCTTTCACCTGAATTATCCGGGGGGACTGACACCGGACATCTGTACTGTCAAATATCTGAATCCGCTTTTGGCCGGAAAGCATCGTTTCGTGCCGGTCATTCATCCGGATCAGCCAGGCTATCCGGAACTAAAAAAATGTTTTCTTGATTTATGCCATATCTTTCAGAAAAAAGGATCCGCATATGAGCTTCAGACAAAAGCGCTCCTGCTAACACTTTTAGCAGATCTGTACCGATTGGGCTATATCGAAAAAGCCGACCTCAACAGCAGCAGTCGGCATACAGAAGAAAAGCTTAAGGGAATTCTGGGTTATATTCAGGAACATTACCGGGATCCCCTTACCATACAGGAGCTTTCCAAAGTCTGTCATTTCAGCGAAACATATTTTATGAATTTTTTTCGCCGGTATACCGGCATGACCTGCGTCGAATACATCAATCGTTTCCGCCTGACAAAGGCGGCGGCCGCGCTGGAGGAAACCGATCTTTCCGTGACAGAGATCGCACTGGATAATGGTTTCCGCAACATTTCTTATTTTAATAAACTGTTCCGCAGGCGCTTCGGCTGTACGCCCGGGGAACACAGGAAGTCTGCACAATCCGGTATATAGTCATTCAGCACGGAAATGCAGCTTCATCAGCTGCAAATATTTTACTTGAAAAGAGCAGAACAGCCATGTATAATCCGTACGAAAATAATTTCCGGGAGGACCTGTTATGCCAGTATTCATCGATGAGACACGCCGGCTTTTTACCATTCACACAAAGCATACCACCTACCAGATGACAGTGGGGAAATATGGGCATCTTCTGCATCTTTACTATGGGAAGAAACTCGCTTTCCATGATGCACCGGACTCTTGCGGTTCTGACGTTGAGCCCAGTGAAATTGCCCCGGATCTGCGCTATCTTCTGACCTTCTACGACCGCGGCTTTTCCGGTAATCCGTATGACGCCGGGACAGACCGCACATACTCAATGGATGCGCTGCCGCAGGAATACCCCTGCTTCGGCACCGGCGACTACCGCAGTACTGCGCTGCAGATCCGAAATGCAGATGGTACTGCCAGCTGCGACCTGCGCTATAAATCCGCACGCATACTGGATGAAAAATACAGCATTCCCGGGATGCCGGCGATCTACAGCGATATCCCGCGCGAAGCGGCAGCGGAGGCCAATGCAGACGAATGCTGTCGCAAAGACTGCCCGGAAACGGATAATGGCGGGCAAAAGAAGCCTGCTCAGCCGCCAGCACAGACCCTCGAGGTTATATTGGAGGATAAGGCGTCCGGCGTCGAAGTGACCCTGCTCTACGGGGTACTTTCCGACAGCGATGTGATCACGCGCGCGGCCCGGATTCGGAACACCGGGGCCGACACTATATATGTGGAAAAAGCGGCCAGCTGCTGCCTTGATTTTCTGTATGGAGAATTTGACCTGATCCACTTTCACGGAAGACATGGGATGGAGCGGCAGTTTTCACGCACGCCTCTTTCGCACGCCGAGCAAATCCTGCAGAGCCGCCGCGGAGCGTCCAGTCATCAGCAGAATCCATTCTTTATCCTGGCGTCCAATGATGCCGGGGAGACAAACGGAGACTGCTATGGATTCCAGCTTTTGTACAGCGGCAATTTTAAGGGAGAAGCTTCTGTCGATCAGTATAAGCAGACGCGTGCGCTGCTGGGCATTTCGGATGAGCTGTTTTCCTGGAAGCTTATGCCGGGAGAAGCCTTTGACACGCCGGAAGCGGCTCTTTGCTGCAGCAATGCCGGTTTTGGAGCGCTCTCAGAGGAATACCATCGTCTGATTCGCCGCCACGTGTGCCGCGGTTACTGGAGAGACCGCAGGCGCCCGGTGCTGATCAACAGCTGGGAAGCGGCGTATTTTGATTTTGATGCGGACAAGCTGGTGCGGATCGCAAAACAGGCGTCGGAGCTGGGCGTGGAAATGCTCGTGCTGGACGACGGCTGGTTCGGAAAACGCGACTCGGATACCAGCGGACTCGGCGACTGGTATGTGAATGAAGAAAAGCTGGGCTCTACTCTGAAAGCGGTCTCAGAGCAGGTGAATGCGCTGGGCATGAAATTCGGCCTCTGGATCGAGCCGGAGATGGTATCGGAGGACAGCGACCTGTACCGCGCGCACCCGGACTGGGCTTTTGTCATCCCCGGAAGGAAGCCGGTGCGCGGCAGAGATCAGCTCGTGCTTGATTTTTCGAGAAAAGAAGTCGTTGACCATATTCTGGAACAGATCTGCGCGGTTATTTCTGCAGCGAATGTTTCCTATATAAAGATGGATATGAACCGCCATCTCTCCGATATCTATTCGCTGACCGCCCGTGAACAGAATCAGGGGGCGACCCTCCACCGCTATGTGCTGGGCGTCTACGATTTTCTGGAGCGGCTGCAGGCGCGGTTCCCGGAGCTTCTGATCGAGGGCTGCGCCGGAGGAGGCGGACGCTTTGACGCGGGAATGCTGTATTACACGCCGCAGATCTGGTGCAGCGACAATTCGGACGCCATCGAACGGCTGCGCATCCAGTACGGGACTTCCTTCGGCTACCCGATCTCTGCGGTCGGCTCCCATGTATCCGCAGTGCCGAATCACCAGACAGGCCGGCGCACGGACATTGTGACGCGCGGCGTCGTGGCGATGGCCGGTACCTTCGGTTATGAGCTTGACCTGAATCTGATTTCAGAAGAAGAAAAAGAAATCGTCCGCCGTCAGATCCGGGATTATATAAAATACAGTGATCTGATCCGTGAAGGACGCTACTTCCGGCTGTCAAGCCCGATGGAAAACGAGGAATATACCGCCTGGGAATTCTCTTCTGAAGACGGTGCGGAGGCGCTTCTGAATCTGATCAAGACCGGTGCGCACTGCAACTCACCAGTCGAATACGTAAAGCTGTGCGGGCTGGATCCGAATGGCTGGTACCGACTCACCGAAACGTTGAGTACCCAGAATGGGCGCGGCGAACGAAGTGCCGGGAACAAGGTGCTTGAAGATGAACAGACGCTGTACCCGGGAAGCGCTCTGATGGCCGCCGGACTGCCGGTTCCATGGATGAACGGTGAGTATCAGGCATGGCAGGTATATCTGAAGCGCGTATGAAAAACAATAAAAAGCATACAACTCCCCCGGCGGAATTACACCTCCGGGGGAGTTCGTTTCAATGCTGCTCTGAACTGTTATTTAAATTTTCTTCAGATAGAAAAACCCATACAGCGCTTCATTTTCTCTGATTTCCGACAATTTTTCGCCAGCATCAGCCATTGCAGCGTTCATTATCTGTACTGCAATTTACTCCCATCGTATTACAGATGGTTCGTATTTCCCTACAGATATGTGGAAAAATTTTTCCCATATCCAATGCATACTTTTATTTCTCCAGATATGTGTTTAGAATATCAAGCTCATCTTCTCCGCCAGAAAGCAATTCAAAAATATAGCTGCCTACAGATACACTGTCGTTCATGGCATCACGTTCTAATCGATTCACTTTCTTTGCGTCTATTTTGGAGAAATCCGCAAGTCCATACGGATTTGGCTTGCCAATATAAATATCCTCTGTGGACACATATTCAATAATATAGGGCGAATGACTTGCAACGATGATCTTACAGTCACCGGCAAGCTGCGTCAGTACTCGCAGATATCCCTGCAGCAAGGATGGATGAATAGAATTCTCCGGCTCTTCGAACGCAATCAATGTCATCTTCTCAATATTTGCTACAACAGCAAATGTCAGCATCAGAAAAACTCTTTTCGCCCCATCAGACATACCGCTAAAATCCAACGGCTGGTTAAGATTCTTATCCTGTACGAATATAGAGTATACCTTATCCGAAATGGTATATGGAGCATCAATGTCAATTTTTATGCCGTGATTCCGACTTATATCAAACTCCTGTACCGTAATATTTGTAATATTCGGGAATAACTGCATGAATGCGTCCTTAAGGACTTCATACTTATCATTATGCTTTTTCTTAAGCTGATAAATCACCCTCGGTATATCAGTAAAATCCAGTAAAATCGACTGGTCGCTGTTTTTCATTACCAGAGGATTTTTCGTATAAGAAAAAGAAGCGTCAAGATGACGTTCTACATATACACTGATATGATTCAATTCTTCAATAATCGGCATATAATATAAATCATCGAAATTGAGCAGCTTATTAAGAATCAGTTCCTCATCGGCTATCCTTACGACACTGCTGCATCGGCCTGTCGGAGAAGACTTAAATAATGCCCGTTCATCGCGGCTGATCAATTTAATATACTTTCTGGCAATTCCCAGTCTGCGCGCATTTAACCACTCATTCTGGATTTTTTTCCCGCCATCATTTTTAATCCAGGTAAAAGAGAAACCATAATTGATTTCATATGATTCATCCTGAAACTCTGTCTCAAAAATAAAATTTGCTTTAAAATCATGATTCTCTGTTTTTTTATTAAGCGGGATTCCTCGCTTCCAACCCATCATATAGGACTTCTCAGCTGGAGTTGCAGAAATAAAAGAAACAGCAAAATCAATGCCTTCCATTAAATTAGATTTCCCATAACTGTTTTCTGAAACAAGAGAGGTAATCTCATTCCCCAGAATAATTTCGTCTTCTTCAATATTGCGAAAGCCTTCAATTTTTACACGAATCAGTTTCATGGTATCTTCACCTTTCCTTTCATCGAGGCACTTTTATTATATACTTTTTGGGATAAAACGCAAATATTTTTTTCGTTTCATTATATTATCCAAATTTTCCGTCAAAATATTCTATTATAATCAGTTATATCCATTGCGTTTTATTTGATATGAATCTTCTCAGTACGCCCGGGGAACACAGGAAGTCTGCAAAATCCGACAGATAGTCATTTGCATTGTAAATACAGCTTCATAAGTTGCATGGTTTTTACTTGAAAAGAGCAGTACAGCCATGTATCATCCGTACGAAAATAATTTCCAGGAGGGCCTGTTATGCCAATATTAATCGATACAAAAGCCCCGGAGGCATCACACCTCCGGAGCTTTTCGTTTCAGCAGATTCAAAGAAAGACATCGCTTAAATATTCAGGACAGCGAGCCGTCCGCGTTGCTGCTCTAAATTGTCACTTAAATTTTTTTCAGATAGAAAAACCCATACGCCGGAATATCCACTCCCGCGGCTTTCATGGCACGCCCGCTCAGCAGGTCCCGGTACAGCCCGTCTGTCTCGTTAATCCAGGCGGTCTTGTCGTACTCGCTGAAATTAAAGAGTCCCAACAGCTTGTCGCCGTCGTAATATCTGCCGATGCAGAGAACACTGTTTTCCCATGTCTCCACCGTCCAGGTATCCGCATTGGATACAAACACTTTCTCTTTCTTTCGGATATCTTCCAGCTCTTTCAGCCGGCGAAACACTTTTCCCTCTACGGAATCCGGATCGCTGATCCGCTCCGCCAGATCCCAGCGCATCGTGCCGCGGTGGATGTAGCGGGAGTCCGGCGCTTTTTCCGGATCTTCTTTGTAGGAATAGTCGTTCACCTGTCCAATCTCATCGCCACCGTACAGGACCGGAATTCCCGACTGCATGAACATATAGGCATGAAGCATGATATCCAGCTGGATTGCTTTTTCCATCGCCGCCTCATCCTGCTCGAATCCGGCCTTCTCGATGCCGCACATGGAAGCGGTCGTCCCGCAAAAACGAGCGTCGCCCGTCACGGGGTCAGCGTTGTACAGCTCGCCGCGGCTGTTGCTCGCGCCGGTCTTTCCCTCAAAATAGTCGTTCAGATACTGCTTATGGGTGCGCTCATCAAAGCCCTGCTGCGCGAGGAAGCCGTAGTCCAGTCCCCAGCCGATATCATCATGGCAGCGCAGATAATTCAAAAAGGTATAGTCTTTCGGAAGCGAGCTCACAATATCAAGCTGCTTTTTCAGCAGACGCACATCCCGCGTCGCCACCGTGTGCCAGGTGGTCGCCATCGTCGTCACGTTGTAGAGCATATGGCATTCCGGCTTTTCCACGGTGCCAAAGTAAGGCACCACCTTTTCCGGCTCCATCACCACCTCGCCCAGAAGCAGCACACCCGGGCAGACGATCTCGGAGATCATGCGCATCATGCGCACGATCGTATGTACCTGACGCAGATTCCGGCAGTTGGTTCCCAGTTCTTTCCATATATAAGGCACGGCGTCAATGCGGATGATGTCAATGCCCTGGTTGGCCAGATACAGGAAATTGTACATCATCTCATTGAACACCCGCGGATTGCGGTAATTTAAATCCCACTGATACGGATAAAAGGTCGTCATCACATAGTGTCCGATGTCGGGGAGCCAGGTAAAATTCCCCGGAGCAGTCGTCGGAAAGACCTGCGGCACCGTCTTCTCAAAAAGCGATGGGATGGCGGCATTGTCAAAGAAAAAGTACCGGCTCATGTACTCTCCCTCGCCCGCGCGGGCCCGCTTTGCCCATTCATGATCCTCCGAAGTGTGGTTCATGACAAAATCCATGCAGATATTGATGCCCCGCCTGTGGCAGTCGTCCGTCAGCGCATCCAGATCCTCCATCGTGCCCAGCTTCTCCTGCACCTTCCGGAAATCCGACACCGCGTACCCGCCGTCGCTGCGTCCCTTCGGCGTATCCAGAAACGGCATCAGATGGATATAGTTCACCCCGCAGGATTCAATATAGTCCAGCTTTTTTTCCACGCCCTGCATGTCGCCCGCAAAATTGTCGATATAAAACATCATGCCCAGCATGTCGTTCTGCCGATACCAGGCAGGATCGCTCTCCCGCTTCTCATCCAGCTCTTTCAGCGATGTTCTCCGCTCCTGATAGAAGCGTTTCAACTGCTCGCAGAGCTCCGCAAACATGGAACCGTTGCTGTACAGCTCCATGTACAGCCACTTTAATTCATCCATGTGTCTGGCAAGACGCTGCTCAAAAAGAACATCTGCAGCAGATTCTTTTGATGGCTTTTCTGTCTCCTTTATATTTGCCTGATTCAGCGTCCTCACTGAAGTCCCTGCTCTTTTTCGTGATCTCGGCAAGGTTCTCGTCATTTTCGCGTTTCCGGCCGAAGATCTGGAGGGCGTTCCAGACGTCCTTTCCGTTATCGTCCTCGTCCTTGTTGCGACTTCCGCAGCTTTCGTTTTATTTTCTCCATTTTTCATTGCCTTTCTCCCTGAGTGCCATTACATTCTTCGTTCTTATTACCTCGCATTGCAACTGTTCAGTACCTTCACAGTTACGGGTTACCGCTTAAAGGCACTGTTATTTCCACTGATACACATCCAGAGTCCCGGAGAATCCGCTTACGGCAATCTTCCCCGTCAGGATATCCGAGCCGGTCTCATAGTAAGCAGTCAGCGTACCATCATTTCCATAAACCTCAATGACCTGTCGGTCGATCAGAATGTGCAGTTCCGCAAATGCTTCCGGCAGTAACGTCGGTTCCCCGACGCCGTCCAGGCACAGTCTGTCCTCTTCCACCGTCAGAGTCTGACCGAAGAAGTCTATCCGCAGCTTCCCTTCTTTTTCAGGCGCCAGCACGAGCTCCGTCACAGCTTCTTCTGTTATTTCAAAGGAAATCCGGTCTGACTTTGCTTCAAATGGAAACTTTCCCTCCGGTGCTGTCAAAAATGTTTTTTCATGGTTCATCGTGAAGGATGCCAGCTTCTTCTTCTCTTTCTCGTATTCCCGCACCGGAAGCATTTTAAGAAGCAGTTCTCCATTTTTTCGAAGCAGACCCAGTTCCCTCGGCAGCCCCATTGATCCCGTATAAAGCTTTCCCTCGTTCCGCGTACGCAGCCAGGGGATCAGCACCTTACGATCCGATATTCCGTTATAAATCTGTGCGGCATAGGGCAGCTCATTCAGATACACTTTCCGCCGTACGCCGTCTGAGGCAAACCGATATCCGTCAAAATCCCCGAAATAATAAGAACCGTCCGCCGCGAGCAGGATCCACTGCATCCCGGATGTCTCCGACGGCTTTGCCGGCAGATCTCTGTCAGAGGATAGCCCATCGTCTCCCCCCGGCACCGGCAGGCAGAACAGGTTCGGGCACTCAAAGGCTCCCGGCAGCGTGAATCGGTCCGTCATCTCCCAATTCTGCAGGTCGTCCGAGCGCAAAACAGCCATCTCCTCGCCCTCGATCCAGAGCGCCATCACGTACGCACCGGAGGCCTCATGCCAGAACACCTGCGGGTCTCTCGATTCCGGACGGATGACGCCCAGAGCCTCCTTTGGCAGCCTGTTCAGCGTCCGTCCGCCGTCCGTACTTACCGCAATCCGCTGGGTAAATGTCGATTCTGCCATATTTTCCACCGTCTGCGATATAGCTGCTTCTGCCGCCGCATCTCCCACCGTCTGCAATGTAGCTGCTTCCGCCGCCGCATTCTTCACAGCCGAGGCGGTACCAGAAGATACATTTCGACTCCATGGATTCAGGCCGCCCGCGGCTGTATAATAGAAAACCAGCGCGTCTTTGGGCAGCCCCAGAAGCCCCCGCTCATTCACAAGACCGCTTCCCGAAAAGGCCGGTCCGTTTTCATCCGGCAGCAGGACCGTATCTGCCTGCCGAAAATGCAGCAGGTCTGTGCTTTCGGCGTGTCCCCAGGACATATTTCCCCATTCGGAGTCTGCCGGATTGTACTGAAAATAAAGGTGGTACACGCCATCCTGATAAACCATGCCATTCGGGTCATTCAGCCAGCCTCTCTCGGCGGTAAAATGCAGCAGCGGACGGGTAAGCAGCTCATAATCGTAGTGCTCCGTCTGCTGTACCAGCGCAAAAAAGGCATCTGACAGCTCCCCTTTCAGCGTGAGCGTCTTCCCGATACATTCCGGAAGCCGCAGCCAGCAGTAATAGTCACAGAAATCTCCCTGCAGATCCGCGATCTCCAGTTCCAGTATTTTTTCATTATCCGCAAAAATTTCAAGAGTTGTTCTCTTCTGTCCCGTTTTTACCGGAAGCCCCAGATACGGAACACGCAGGTCTGTCGAATAAGTCATAAACGATCTCCATCAATTTTATTATAAAAATGGCGCAGTGGGGACGTATGAATGGTCCCACCGCGCCACATGTTGCAGTCATTTATCAGCCTTTCACTGCACCGGATGTAACACCCTCGACGATGTAGCGCTGAAGGAACAGATATAAGATCAGGATCGGCAGCATTGCCAGCAGCAGAGCCGCCATCACCATACCCATATCCGTGGAATAGGTTCCGTAGAATACCTGGGTTGCGATCGGTATGGTATACAACTCCTTGCGGCCAAGCACCAGGCTCGGAAGCAGGTAGTCATTCCAGAATGCCATCGCGTCAATGATCGCTACGGTTGCGACCGTCGGTTTCAACAGCGGAAATACGATTTTCCAGAATGTCTGCCATCTTGTGCAGCCATCCATCAGAGCTGCCTCCTCCAGTTCCAGCGGAATGTTCGTGTGAATTGCGCCGTGGAACATAAAGGTCGCCATGGATACGGAGAAGCCGGTGTGCATCAGTATCAATGTGACACGGCTGTTCAGGACTCCGAAGATGCCGCCGTAAAGAGATACGAGTGGGATCATCAGCACCTGGAACGGGATGACCATGGAAGCAACCATGCCGGTAAACAGCAGGCTGCATGCTTTCCATTTGTTCCGGACGATGACAAACGCCGCCATCGCGGAGCACAGGATAGTCAGGACCGTTGCGCTGCAGGTAATGATCAGTGAGTTCTTAAACGCTACCCAGAAGTTCATCTTCTTCATGGCGTTCGGGAAGTTCTCCAGCGTAAAGCCATGCGAACCGATCAGGGCGAGCGGCGACATGGTGATATCCGCTTTCGTCTTAAATACGTTGATCAGAACCAGCAGGAACGGAAAGATAAATGCGATAAACAGAAGCAGAAGCACGATCCAGAGAATCACATTCGTCACTTTTTTCTTGCGCGCTGCTTTTGCATTTGCGTCCATTATGCTTCCACCTCCCCTTTCTTACCGATATATACCTGCGTCACGCCTACGACTGCACAGATCACGAACAGGATCAGTGCCTCCGCCTGGCCGGTACCATAGTTCTTATAGGTAAATGCCTGATTGTATACGTGCATTGCCGCGAGCACGGAGCTGTTGAACGGTTCACCGTTGGTCAGGGAAAGGTTCACATCGTATACCATGAAGCACCGTGTCAGTGTCAGGAAAATGCACTGTGCAAACGAAGAGCGCATCAGCGGGATCGTGACGTTTTTCATTGCCTGAGACTTGGTGCAGCCATCGATCTCAGCCGCCTCCATCAGGCTTTTTGACACGCTCATAAATCCTGCCACATAGATCAGCATCATATAGCCGGCATACTGCCATACGGACACGATGATCAGGCAGAGCATCGCGCCCCCGGTGGTGGCCAGCAGACTGGTGGAAAGCGCTCCGATGGAAAGGGATTTCCCAAGCGCTACCAGCGCACGGTTAAATACAAATTTCCACACATAACCAAGTACGATACCGCCGATCAGGTTCGGGATGAAAAATCCGGCGCGGAAGAAATTCTGTCCTTTGATGCCGCTCGTCACCAGATAAGCGAGAAGGAACGCCACGACATTGACCAGCACGACCGCGATGACCGTGTATACCGCGGTCCTGCCGAGAGCCGCCCAGTACGCGGAATCGCTGAACGCCTTGATATAGTTTTCCAGCCCTACAAAAGGCTTTGTCTTCGATACACCGTCCCAGCTTGTAAAGGTCAGATACAGACCATAGACAAACGGGAGAAGTACTACTGCTGCAAAAAGTATCGTTGCCGGTCCGGCAAACATCAGAAACTGCGATACTTTATATGAGGTAGTATTTTTTTTCATTTCTGTCTACCCTCCTGACTTGTAACTGTCTGCCACTTTTTCAATTGCATCTCTTTCCTGAGTTTTCACAACCGGACAGGGATACTTCCCTGCCCGATGTTTTCAGATTTTTATCAGTGCTCTGCCACCTCAGCGGTAAGCCAGTAGCTCTCGATCTCTGCCGCAAATCCTTCGCGGTCGATCTGGCCGGCCAGATATTTCTGGAAAGCAGCGCCAAGGAGCGAATAGTGGTCATCCGGAAGATAATTGTAATTGTCGATCAGCAGGCCTGCGTCCGCATACTCTTTCACAGACTGTCCAAGCGGATCCGATACGTCAAGTGTGATGTTGCTGTAAGCCGGAACCAGCGCACAATCGTTCACGAGGAAAGACTGTCCGTCCTCATCGTATACCAGCCAGTTCAGGAAATCCTTCGCCGCCTGCACCTGCTCCTCGGAAGTATTCTCAGAGGAATCGATGAAGAAAAACTTGGAACCGCCGCCTACAAGCTTCTCATTTGTCCCATCGTCCGTGTTCTGCGGAACTGCCATGATACCCATATTCTCCGTGTAATCATACGCATTGATCACGGACCAGTCCCAGTTGCCGCCGAACATAAACGCGATCTCGCCGTCTGCCAGCATCATCTCTGTCACCTCACGCTCTGCTGCGATTGCGGAACCTGCCGCGTAATTGTACTGCATCAGCACATCAAAGACGTCCATCAGAGAATTGAATTTTTCATTGTTGATCAGATCCGCCGTCCCTTCCTGGAGAGCGGAAATGAATGCCTCCACGTCCTCCTGCTGCTCATATACCTCAGAAAGATAATGTGCGCCAAGGGACCAGTCCTCTTTCATAATGCCAACCGGTGTCTCCATGCCGCCTGCGACCAGCGTCTCCAGCAGCTCTGTGAACGCGTCCAGAGTCGTATATGCGGACGGGTCAAAGGTCTCGCCTGTGATTGCCTCGATCGCATCTGCGTTGTAGATAATGCCGCGAGCCTCTACACAGACCGGGAAGCCGTATACCACTCCGTCAATCGCGATCTCATACTCTGTGTCGTTCACCCAGTCCTCATCGCTTAAGTCTACCGCATACTCTTCTGCCAGTGAGTAGACATCCTTTGCGTCTACCATGGAAATCGTATACGGGTCGCCGGACGCGTATCTGGTCGCCAGATGAGCGGAAACAGTGTCGCTGGAATAGTAAACTTCGATCTCTACGCCTGTCTCAGCAGAATACTCCGCCGCCTTTTCCTCAAGCTGACTCTGGATCTCAGACTTCGAGTTGAAAATAGTAATGGATACTGTATCATCCGCCAGTACCGGAAGTGCTCCCGTTGTCAGGGACAGGATCATTGATGCCGCCAGTGCCATAGAAGTTTTTCTTTTATTCATGATAGCTCTCCTTCTGATTGAATTACTGTTCTTTTTCGTGTATAATCATAAGACAAAAACAGTGAAGTATTTCCACATTTTTATATGTCCGGATGCCGGAATTCCGTTCTGCAGTGCATCGTTCATATTTTATGAAAAATGTCGGTATTTTGTATGTATTACGCGTTTTTTGACATTTTCAGTTAAATATTACCATTTTTCAGGCGTTTTTCTCGGAATTTCTGCGATAATCCACTGAAATCGCGTAATTCCTTTTGTTCCATCACTGTTTTTCGCTCATGATCTTATGGTGACATCATACCAGAGAAAAGTACAGATTTCTTGTTTTATATACAGAAAAAATAACACAAAATCCAGAAAGGAGAACACTATGGCGACGAATCTGGAGGAAAAGAAAAGCCACGGCACGGATTATTTTCCCTTTGAATGCTATGGCGCACAGGCGGAATCCAACCGATTTGTAGTAAACTATCACTGGCACCGGCAGATTGAGATCATCTGCGTGAATCAGGGCGAGCTGGTGCTTATGGTGGAGGGCGAAACACACGTCGGACATGCCGGTGATGTGTTCTTTATCAATCCCAGACAGGTACATCAGCTCGTTCTCGAGCAGCAAAACAGCTCGTATTTTTCCTTTGTGTTTGATCCGGAATGGCTGGATTTCAAACAGACCGACTATGTCCAGCATACGATACTGAATCCTTTGAAGGAAAAACTAGGATTCCCGCTGAAAGTCTCCTCCGGGCAGAGCTGCCACAAAATCCTGCAGCGGGATCTGCTTACCATCAAACAGATTTACGTCATGCAGCCGGACAGCTACCGCCTGATGATCAAGATCCAGCTGTACAAAATCCTGCTCCTGCTGGAGTCGAACCAGCTCTTCGTCCCCGTAAATTCAGCCATCCCGGTCAACCATACGCAGACCACCATCCGCATCCGTGAGCTGACGGACTACATCTCCGCCCATTATCAGGAGCACATCTCATTAGAACAGGGCGCGGAAATCATGCATATGTCCCCGAAGTATTTCAGCTCTTTTTTTGCAAAAACGTTCCTGGTAAGTTTCACGCAGTATATCAACCATTACCGAATCGACCAGGCCTGCATCCTTTTGAAGACCACCGATCTGCCTGTGATGGACGTCGCGTTCGAGACGGGCTTTGAAAATTTCAGTTATTTTATCCGTAAATTCAAAGAGATTAAGGGCTGCACGCCCAAAGAATACCGCAAAGAAAAAGCCCCCGTCGCCGGAGAGGACTCTCAGGCGATCGTCGGGGGCACTGGTGAAGAATTCCGTAAGATCCAGGCGGTGCTGGAGGAACTCTAATCTTTCATTTGATGATACTTACAGATTCCCTGCGTGCTACGGTCTACGCTGCCGCTTCGGTCCGCGCTAAACGAGCGCCTCCCGAAATCCTGGTATCATCACTTCCCAAGATATGCTGCGCGCACCTTCTCATCCGCCAGCAGCTCGGCTCCGCTGCCTGTCATGGTGATGCGGCCGGTCTCCAGAACGTAGCCGACGTCCGCGGTGCGAAGCGCCATGTTCGCGTTCTGCTCAATCAGCAGGATGGTCACGCCGTCCTTGTGGATCTCGCGGATGATGTTGAAAATTTCCTGCACGATCAGCGGCGCCAGTCCGAGGGACGGCTCGTCCATCATCAGCAGCTTCGGGCGGCTCATCAGAGCACGCGCCACGGCCAGCATCTGCTGCTCGCCGCCGGAAAGCGTGCCGCCAGCCTGCCAGCTGCGTTCCTTCAGACGGGGGAACAGGCTGTAGACCCATTCCAGATCGTCATTCAGGCTGTCCTTGCGCATATAAGCACCGACTTTCAGATTCTCCAGCACGGTAAGGCTCGGGAAAATCCTGCGGCCTTCCGGCACCAGCGTGATACCTTTGGATACAATGACATCCGTATCCTGTCCGGTAATGTTCTCCCCATTGAAGGTGATCGAACCGGATGCAGGCTTTTCCAGCGATACGATGGAACGCAGGGTCGTGGATTTGCCCGCACCGTTCGCTCCGATCAGCGTGACAATGCTGTTCTCGGGTACCTCAAAGCTGATTCCCTTCACGGCTTCGATCCCGCCGTAATTCACTTTCAGATTCTCTACTTTAAGCATCCTCACTCACCCCCAGATATGCCTCGATGACGCGCGGATCGTTCTGTACCACTTCCGGCGTTCCTTCCATGATCAGTTTTCCGAAATCCAGCACATACACGCGGTCGGAAATCTGCATGACAAGATCCATATGGTGCTCGATCATGAAGATCGTCATATCATACTGGTCGCGGATCTGGCTGATAAAGTCCGCCAGCTCCTGTGTCTCCTGCGGATTCATGCCCGCCGCAGGCTCGTCGAGCAGCAGAAGCTTCGGCTCGGTCGCCAGCGCTCGCGCGATCTCCAGACGGCGCTGGATACCGTAAGGCAGCGATCCGGCGATTTCATCCTTTAAATGCGCCAGATTCTGCATCTCCAGAAGCTCCAGCGCTTCCTTTCTCATCCGCTGCTCCTCCGCATGATTCAGGCGGAAGGTCGCGGTGAACAGGTTCTGCTTTGCGCGCATATGCTTCGCGATCAGCACGTTCTCAAATACAGTCATGGAGCTGAACAGGCGGATATTCTGGAACGTACGGGCGATCCCGGCATGGGTAATCTTATCCGGGGTCTGCACCAGCCGCTTTGAATACTTTCCGGCGTTCTCTCCTTTGTAAGTCTTTTTCATTTTGCCGTGCGGATAGCTCTCCACGATCTCCTTTCCGCAGAATTCCACACGGCCGTTGGTCGGCTCATATACGCCGGTAATGCAGTTAAACGCGGTCGTCTTTCCGGCACCGTTCGGCCCGATCAGGGCGACGATCTCGTGCTCATTTACCTCTATGGAAAGATTATCGACCGCCACCACGCCGCCAAACTGCATGGTGATGTCTTCCGCCCGAAGGATGTTCGTACTCATTGTGTGGCCTCCTTCCCGGCTTTCTTTTTCGCCTTTTTCTTCTGCCACCAGTCATACACACGGGCAGGTGAGAATTCCTTATCGCCCATGATACCCTTGCGGTAAAACAGCACGACTACCATGACGATGACCGCAAAGACTACCTTACGGAATCCGCTTCGCAGAAGCGGCACCTTGAAGCTTCCGATATAAGTCTCCGTATCCAGAAAACGCAGCCACCACTCGGAGCATGCGATGTAGAGGAACGAAGCCAGGCAGCTGCCGGTCACGGAGCCGAGGCCGCCGATCACGACGATCAGCAGGATCTCATAAGTCATGGACGACTTGAATGTCGACGCCTGGATGGACGTCTGGTACATCGCCAGCAGGCCGCCGCCCACTCCGGCGAAGAATGAGGAGATGCAGAACGACATTCTCTTGTGCTTCGCGAGGTTGATGCCCATTGCCTCCGCTGCGATCTCATCGTCCCGGATGGCCCGGAACGCACGACCGTAGGAGGAATTGATCACCAACACGATCACCGCGATACAGATACCGCAGACGATCAGCGGGAACAATGTCGATTTGAAGGTCGGGAATTTGCGCAGCAGGTTTGAGCCGTTCGTGATCACGCCCAGCTTGTCCCACTGGAAGATTGCACGGATAATCTCGGCAAAACCAAGAGTCGCGATCGCCAGATAATCACTTTTCAGACGCAGTACCGGAAGTCCGATCAGCCATGCGAAGATTGCAGCAACCGCACCTGCGGCGATCAGGCCCACAAACACCGGCACCGCAAACTGGATCAGGCCGCCGTCATAATACTGGTAGACGGAGGCCCGCTCCGCCACCGGAATCGTCAGGACACCGTATGTATACGCGCCGATCAGCATAAATCCCGCCTGTCCTAAGGAAAACAGGCCGGTAAAGCCGTTCAGCAGGTTCATGGACACCGCCAGCAGCGCGTAAATGCAGCTCTTTTTCAGGACTGTCAGCGCGATATGCGTCGACGGGAGAATCTGCTCCAGGATCAGTACAAACCCGCACAGTGCCACGAGGAGCACAGCGGAAATGATCGTATTTGTTTTCTTACTCATGTTATCGTCCTCCTCTCAGACCTTATCTGTGGCTTTTTCGCCAAACAGACCGGTCGGTTTTACAAGAAGGACAACGATCAGCAGGGCAAACGTAAACGCATCGGAGAACGTCGTCCAGCCGAGTCCTTTGATAATGTTTTCGCAGATACCGATGATAAACGCGCCGATCACTGCGCCCGGAATTGATCCGATGCCGCCGAACACGGCCGCCACAAACGCCTTCAGGCCCGGCATCGCGCCGGATGTCGGCACCACGGACGGATAGTTTGTGAAATACAGAAGCGCTCCGACCGCCGCAAGGAACGACCCGATCATAAAAGTTGTGCTGATAACGGAATTGATCTTGATTCCCATCAGACGGCTTGTCTCAAAGTCATCTGACACCGCACGCATCGCCATACCGATCTTGGTGTGGTTGATCAACTGCATCAGCACGATCACCAGAACGATCGTCAGGATCGGCGTCACAACTGTCACGACCTTGGTCGTTGCACTGCCGATCTTAATTGTATCCGAAATCACCGGAATCGACGGCACCACCTGTGCCAGACCGCCGGTCACATACAGTGCCAGATTCTGCAGCAGATAGGAAACGCCGATCGCCGAGATCATGACCGACATACGCGGCGCATTGCGCAGCGGCTTGTATGCCACACGCTCTACCGCAAAGCCCAGGATCACCGTCGCTATGATCGTCAGCGGGATCGACACATACAGCGGAAAAGACGCCGACGCATACACAAGCACCAGCGCGGCCACCATAAAGATATCGCCGTGGGCAAAATTGATCAGCCTTAAAATGCCGTACACCATCGTGTAGCCGATGGCAATCAGGGCATACTGCCCGCCGACCGAGATGCCGGCCAGCAGGTAAGGCAGGTTTCTGTTGATAAAATCCATGGAAAATTTCCCCTTTACATATAAGGAGGCTGCAGCCTGTGCAGCCTCCTGCGATGTTTATAAGCTCAAACTTTATATATGGCGGTTTGTCACTGCACGCCCTGCTCCGCTACGAAATCCCATGCAACGGTCTCAGTGTTCGCTACCTTTACATAAGCGGTATCGCGGTTCGCATCGCCGTTCTCGGACTCGAAGGAGATCTCGCCGGTCACGCCCGTGTAGGTGGTATCCCAGAGTGCTTCGTTTACAGCCGCTGCATCTGTAGAACCTGCGTTCTGAATTGCCGCAAGAGCTGTGTAGTAAGCGTCATAGCCCATGGCCGTAACAGCTGCTACGGTGTCGTCGCCGCCGTTGTTTGCCAGTCTGGTGCTGTCTGCGTTGATCCACTCTTTGATGTTAGCATCAAACTCTTCATTCGCGCCTTCCTGATAGAAAGTCGTTACATAAACGCCAAGGTCTGTGCCTTCTGCTGCGTTCAGGATTACGTTGGAATCCCAGGTATCGCCAGCCAGAAGCGGAACCTCTACGCCCTGTGATGCAGCCGTTGCGATGATCAGCTGAGCAGCCTCGGTGGAGGTCGGAGCGAAGATAACGTCTACGCCTTCATTGATAGCGGTCGTAATATAAGAAGTAAAGTCTGCAGTGCCCTCCGGGAATGTATCGGAGATTACTTCGCCGCCAAGCGACTCAAACGCTTCCTGGAAGTAATATCCAAGACCTACAGAGTAGTCATCGCCAAGCTTTGTCAGCACATATGCCTTTGTTGCGCCAAAGTTCTCAGACGCGAAGTTCGCCAGAACCGTGCCCTGGAACGGATCCAGGAAGCAGATGCGGAAATAATGCGTGTTGCCCTCAGTTACCTGCGGGTTCGTGCAGGTAACACCGATCACCGGGATGCCCGCCTCAGCGAAAATATCAGAAGCCGCGATCGATACGCCGGAACCATAAGAGCCAAGCACTACGGATACGCCGTTGCTTACCAGCTCGGAAGCCGCTGTCGGAGCCTTCTCTGTCGAGGACTCGTTATCCACGATCACCAGCTCTACATCATACTCTACACCGTCGATCTCTACGGTCGGAGTCTCTTCGTTTGCATACTGGATACCAAGGGTCTCCTGCTTGCCGCCTGCGCCGTTATCTCCGGATGCCGGCTCGAACACACCGATCTTCACGGTCTCTGCGGATGCCGTTGCCACGCAGGACAGGCACATCGTCGCACAGATCAGAGCTGCTGCTAATTTTTTCATAGTTCATTTCCTCCTCTTTCTTAATTTAATTGTGTACGCGGACCTATGTATATCACACGCAGCTGCGCTGCCGTATCCGCGTGCGGCACAGGCATATTTACCTGCCCCGGATTATCATTGACCATGCCACGTCGGCAAAGACCAAATCTGTTCCCTATTTTATACCTTTTATGTCCGTATGGCAAGGACTTTTGTCTTTTTTTGAGGAATATTTGAGCATTTATAATTATGTTTCTGAAATATTATTATTCAGTTTGAATGTTCTATAACTTTTTTGTTGACTTTATTATATGTTTATGTTATATTCTTGATGCCATTTATTCTCAGTTCGCAGATATTTCCAGTAACTACATGCGTTTTCTGGCAGATACCAAAGATAAAACCGAAATACATAGCGTCACTTAAAACATCTCAGAGGCAGAAAGGAGGTTTTACTGTTTGACCGATTGCCGTATCAACTGGCATTCCGCAATCGTATCGGCCATGAAAATCGAACTGGCTGATTATCAGGATATACTGAGTTATCAGTCTGAAATTGTATTAAACACAGGCCAGAGGCGGGGTGATCTGCTCATCACCAAAGCAGATAACAGCCGTAGCATCGCTTCTCCCATCGGCCGGATCTTTCAAAAATACAATCTCATCGAATACAAGGGGCCCGGCGATTCACTTGGTATCCAGAACTATTATAAATCACTTTCATACATTTACAGTTTTCCAACACATTTTCATTCAGATAAAATTCTTGAAGATACTTCCCTGACACTGATTTCACATTCTTTTCCGCAAAAGCTATGGAATCATTTAAAAAGGAAAAATTTGCATCCAGCGCATAAAAGTTCCCAAAATTCTCTTGAAAAAATGCTTCCGGGGCTGTATCATATCAATACAGAAATGATACCCACACAATTAGTCGTCACTTCACAGCTGACCGGAGAAGAATATCTGTGGCTGCAGTCTTTGACAAACTCTCTGCCTACGGATTCTCTTCAACGAGTGGCTGCCGCTTACAGGCAGCACGAAAATGAACCAGATTACCAGACATATATGAATACCCTTATTCGGGCCAATAAATTATCGAGAGGAGAGGATGAACGTATGTTATGTGAAGCATTAGAAGAGCTTTTTGCTGATGAAATGCGTAAGCAGGAAAAAAACGGAATGCACAAAGTGAACCAGTTATATGAAAAACTCCTAAGCAGCAACAGACTTGACGACTGGCAAAAATCTGTAACTGACGAATCTTACCAGCAGAAGCTATTAAAAGAATACGGTATCTAATCTCAAACGATTCGCATAAACGCTTTCGCAAAACGGGAAAAGCGGGCGCTTCCATCCTTCCGGAAGAACGCCCGCCTTTCATTCCCATTCTATATCGGCAGCTTTCCTTAATCTGCCATAATGATCGCATTCAGGTAAAACGACACCACAGCATCCTGCGCTTCCACCAGCCGCACTTCCACCCGGTGAATCCCTTTTGGCATGTGCTCGGTAACTGTCAGAAGCTCCAGCTTATCCCCCCAGGTCTCATCAAAGTTTGCATCCAGCAGTCTCCGCGTCGCAGGGTCTCCATCCACAATGATCTCCGCGATCGGAGCGGGCTTTTGCACCGAGCGCCGGAACTGCACAGCCACACCGGTGCCTTCCAGTTCGAATGTCATATGCGCGCCCTGTAAAGAAGATTCCCAGCCGTTTTTAAAATTGTCTGTAATATCGCTCTGCGGACGCTGATCAGCCGCGAAGCCTTCCACCTCTGCAGGAGTATAATTCCTGTTGCTGTAACGGACGCTGTGCTCATACGTGTTCGCTGTCAAAGGAGCAGGCTGTACATCTGTTGCAGAAACCATGCTTTTGCTGTCATTCTGGCTCTGCTTAACACAATTCGAACCAATTCCCGCATGGTCACTATAGCTTTCCGTCGCTTTTTCCTCACCCGTCTTTGCCAGTGTTTCCACCCGCACCGTTTCCAGATAGTACGTGATCACCGATGCCACCAGCTCATGTCCGGCGTCATTCGGGTGCAGGTCGTCCGGCGTGATCTCACGGTTCGGAATGCGCCCGGCGAGCAGCTCCGGATAAATCGAGCTCTGCATGCTGACACCCGGCAGACCGTAATGCCGTCCCACCTTTGCATGCTGCAGCTGCGCGCTCGCTCCGTTGTCATAACAGACATTGTGAATCAATATCACAGCAGGAGCGCATTCATTGAAAAGAACCCGTCTGACCAGGCCCTCATAGGTCTCAAGGAAATGCTCCGTACTCTCATCATTGACCGAAAACTCAATGAATACGACATCCGGCTTATACTGTAACAGATGTTCCTCTACTCTTGCCGCACCATACTGCGAATCTGTCGCTCCGATGCCGGCATTCACATACGTGAAATCTGCTTTCGGAAACGTCTCCTTCCACCAGGAATACACGAGATACGCGTAACAGGTCTGCGGCGTACTCGAAAGCGAACCATTGGTAATGGATCCCCCGATAAAGCCGACCGTCAGCCGCTCTCCCGCGGCCGCGCGCCGCATGACTGCCTCAAGGCGCTCCTCATTTCCGCGGTTTACGATTCCTGCTTCTCTGTTGATGTCGTACATAATTCTTCTCCCTCTTAATGCAGAAATAATCATGGATTTTCAAGCCATATTACCACGGAATCTCCAATGAGTTGATATAGCCCGCCAGTTCCTCCGCCATTTCTTCCGCTTCCGGAATCCGGATATGTCCCGGCGTCCCGGCGCCGTTCCTCTTATATAAGAAATGATGAACCTTCGGGTCGTTCAGGGCTTTGCACACTGCGTCGATCGCGCGATCCCAGCTTTTGTCATGCTCCAGGATCGTCGTCGCGAGTATGATCTCCGCATCCGGATAAATCTCTCTGATACGGCGCACAAACGCGCCATAGCATTCCCGCCAGTGCGCGGCCTGCGCGCCCTCATACTCTTCTTTCATAAAATCATAGGGATGGCTGTCGTTCTGTCCGACCGCGATGACAACGACCTGCGGCGTCCAGAGGGAAAAATCCCAGGGCTTCATCACGCCCAGCGCCGGACTGTACCGCAGCTTGTCGTACACGCTCTCCATCCCGACATAGTCAGTATCGTTGTACCAGCCAATGCCGTCAATGAGCGCCACACCGCCCTGCGCAATGTCATGAATCTCGGCATTCAGCTTTCGCGCCGTGATCCACGAATACGAATACCAGCTGTTAGAAAACTC
Source organism: Lachnospiraceae bacterium (assembly GCA_021199655.1). Taxonomy (GTDB): domain Bacteria; phylum Bacillota; class Clostridia; order Lachnospirales; family Lachnospiraceae; genus Choladousia. Next base: position 111,428 of record JAJQHQ010000101.1, read on the forward strand.
GCCATTGTGCCATTCCGGATCCGGCTTGCCTGCATAATCCACCGCCTCAGCTACCTCACCTGCCGAAACGCTGTCGCCATAGACCTCGATCCGGCGCTCCGGCTTCGGCGGGCACGGCAGCAGCTCAACCGCGCCCTGAATTTCTATTCCGTGCAGGGTAAACGTATGGCAGGAATCCATGCGTTTGAAAAGCAGCAGGCTGTGCTCGCCCGGTGCAAGCTTCTCTGCAACCGTGTAAGTCTGCTGTTCCGTATTTTCAATCCGGAACTTTCCCTGCTCGCCATCGAGAATATAACCCAGATAATTATCGCAATATGCGTTTTTATTTGTCACAGTCACAAGCACGGCAGCGTCCGTACCTGAATCGGCTCCCACGCACGAATCGACTTCCGCATGGTCAGCGCCGCCCTGTACGGTAAAACGCAGGGCGACACTGCTGCACGGAAATACAAACACCGGAGCTTTCGGCTCCTCAAAATCGATCCTGCCGCTGTACTGCAGCAGCTCATGGTCCGGTGAAATATACATGATGTTTTTCCTTCTCTTTCCTTACGTTTTCGATTGCTCCGGCTTTCCACCTGCCTGTCTGAACACCTTTCCGGCCACATTTCCAGTTACCGTCCGGTCCTCCCTTAGCTCACCTGCTTTTCAACAGAAAGTGTGTTCAGGCACCTGCTTCATCATCCCTTGACAGATCCGGCGGTCAGGCCGCTGTAGATCTGATCCTGACAGAAAATAAACAGGATCAATGCCGGCAGAAGTGAGATGATCACGCCCGCGCAGATCAGATTATACTTGCTACCCAGCGGACCCACAAAAGTGTAAAGCGAGGTCGCCATCGTTCCCAGCCTCGTCTTATCCTGCAGATACAGGTTTGCCGAATAGTACTCGTTGTAGGTGCCCACGCCTTTTAAGATGCAGGCAGTCACGATGGCCGGTTTTAAGAGCGGCAGATGGATCTTGTAAAAAATCGTAAAGAGCGATGCTCCATCCACGATCGCCGACTCATCCAGTGAGATATCAATATTCTCGAAAAACTGAATATATATATATATCGAAATGACATCGGTTCCGCACATCATGATAATATACCCATAAAGAGTATTGATAAATCCTAAATTATTCATGATCTGATACAGGGACACCTGCATCGCCACACCCGGAAGCAGGGAGGCAAACAGGAACAGATTCCGGATCAGATTGTTGAACGGGAATTTGAACCGGTTCAGCACATACGCCAGCTGTGTTCCGATAAATACGGAGGCGATCAGTACGCAGACCAGAATGAGCACGGAGTTGAAAAACGCCCGCCCCATATTCGCTTTCTGGAATGCTTCTATAAAGTTGCCAAAATACAGCCAGCTTTCCGGCAGTGTCATGACATTCGTCTGCTGGTATTCCGTCTCGGTCTTAAACGCGGTGATCACGCAGGAGACGACCGGCAAAATCGCGACAAAGGAGAAAAATACCAGTGAAAAATATTTCAGAAATGTGAGAACGCCACTCTCTATTTTTTTTGCAGCACTCATTTTCCTGTCCTCCTAATTCTTTGCTTTTGCTCTGCGCTTTGCAGCACGCGCCGCCTGTTTGTCCCGCTTTTTGGCGGCATTCGGATCCTCATCCTCACTGTTTCGGAACACATACTTAAAGAACAGCTTCTGCAGCAGGGTCGCGAACAGGATGATTGCCAGAAGAACCATCGCCATCGCGGACGCCAGACCTACCTTCTGCTGTGTATGCGCGATCTCATGCATGACTACAAAGTACGTCGCCGTACCGTTTGCACCGCTTGTGATAACATATGACGGCTCAAATGCGCTTAAGGAACCTGTGATTGACAAGATCACATTCAGCGTGACGATCGTACTGATGCTCGGAAGTATGACATAACGGAACTGCTGGAATTTGTTCGCGCCATCCAGTTCCGCCGCTTCATAGAGCGTATTGTCCACGGACATGATCGCTCCGATAAACAACACCATGTTCTGTCCGAAATAGCGCCATACAGAGGTCGCCACCAGCGAAACGTTATTGATCCTCTGGTCACGCAGCCAGTACGGCAGATTCTCCAGATCAAAACCGCACCACTGCAGCACGGTATCGAACACATAGCCTCTGGTATAGAAAAATTTAAAAATAAAACCGATCGCGATACCATTGATCAGATACGGGAAAAACATAAAGCCTTTAAACAGCTTTCCGCCCTTTACCTTAAAACTTAAGATTGTCGCCAGATAGAGGGCCAGCACCAGCTGTACGATAGAACCTCCCATGTAATAAAGGCTCAGCTTCAGTGCGCCGAAGCAGTCATCTCTCTGGAACACACGGATATAGTTCTTCAATCCGACCCAGGTTCTCGTTCCTATGTATTTCATATTATAAAAACTGAACTGAAACATCTCGCCAAACGGCAGATATGTAAACACAAATAAGAGCAGCAGCGGAATCGTCATAAAGGCGATCATCACCTGCACCTGCTGGCCGTCTCTGCTGCGCATCCATTCTTTCAATGTGCGTTTTTTCTTTTTCCTTGCAGCAACTGTCCCCGCCACAGATATTCCTCCTTCCCGAATCGTCACATCATCACAGCATGTTTTTCTGTAAAATACTGCCGGGTGTATCTGTATGTATAAAAGCACATCGCCCGGCCCTGCCTGTCAGTAAAGGAGCCAGAGAGAATCTCCCCTCTGGCTCACTTTTTCTCATCACAACCATCCGGAACCGCAGCAGATCAGGCAGTCACGAACCGCTCCTGCATGCAGCAGCAATTACCCGAACGGTTTTTATTTCATTTTAGTAAGTAGTCGTCTCGATGCCGAGGTAATCCTGTGCATCGTTCCACGCTGCGGTCCAGTCCGCCATGATCTCGTCTAAGGTCTCAGCGCCTGTGAATGCGGACTCTACGATTCTCTGAACCTTGGTGTTGCCGCCAGCGTTGAAAGAAAGCTCAGACTCGCTGTTGATGTCGTCAAGGAGAGTCTCCTCACCTTCCAGAGCCGCTTCGTCAGAGAGGATCGTGCAGCCGTCAAATGCTGTATACATATCCGGAAGCGCACCGTCCTTGTCTACCGGATAGCCACCCTCCAGCTCACACCAGCCAGACGCCTCGGTCATCCACTTGATGAATACGAGAGAAGCCGTGATATTGGTCTCGGAGCTGTTTACGTTGATCGCGTAGCAGTAGTCGCCGCCCGCCAGAGCGTACTGTGTACCGTCTACCGTCATCGGGAACGGCATATAGCCAATGTCGTCACCGTTGTCGCCGGCCTCAACCATCTGCGCGTATGCCCAGGAGCCAAGTACCATGCAGCCGATCTCGCCGTTGTTGATCATGCCCTTGCAGCCTTCCCAGTCAGTCGTGGTGTAGTCGTCCTCAATGAGACCATTCGCAACTGCGTCATAAAGAATCTTATACAGAGCATAGATGCCTGTACCATCGCCATTATCCGAGAACGGATCTGCGTCATGAGCAAACTTCTGATTCAGATAAGTCGCATCGCCGTTCGATACGATACCGATGTAAGCATCCCACGCACCCATCGTCCAGCCTGCCGCGTAGTTCGTGTAAAGCGGGATCGCGTCTGTGTTGTCTGAAATCGCCTGTAGAGCCGCGATGAACTCATCCGGAGTAGTCGGAAGCTCTGTCACACCTGCCGCCTCAAAGACTGCCTTATTGTAAACGATACCCTGTGCATTGCCCATGTAAGGAATACCATAGCTGAGTCCGTCATATGCCCACTGATTTGCAAAATTGATCTCCTCGCTCATCTCTTCCACTGTGCCATATGCATAATAATAGGTGGAGAGCTCACTCTTATCGATTGCCGGGATGAACATGATGTCGCCCCAGTCGCCTGCGGACAAACGAAGCAGAGCATCCTCTGCATAATCCGTAATAGCAGTCGCTTCTACTGTGATGTTCGGATATACTTCATTGAATGCCGCGATCAGCGAATCCATTGTGCCGTCTTCCGCACGGTCTGTCTTATGATTCAGAAATGTGATGGTAGCTTCCAGATCCGTGTAATCCTCGCCAAGTACGATATCGCCGTAAGCCGGAATGCCGCCTTCTTCCGCGGATGCCACAAGTGACAGGGAAGCCACCATAGACAGTGCCATAACCGCAGCAAGTGCTTTTTTCAGTTTCATAGTCTTTTCCTCCTTATTATTATGAAATCTGTTTCGATAACATAGCCCCATTATAGGAATTTCTTCCATCTTGTGCATCATTCATTTTTGGCTTTTTATCATCTATTTTTGTCTTTCACGTCATTTTATATGTTTTTTACAAAATTTAGTCCGAATTTTTGTTCATGTTTGCCTGTGTTTTTTCATGTTGGAGATTAATTTAATCTAATTGAGTTAATTTAGTTACTTAAAATTACTCTTTCTTGTTTTCCTGTGAAAAAGGATATATAATATTATGGAGATTCTGAAAAAGATAAAAGGAAAATAGCGCGAATGGATACGATAAATCAGATCATGGCCCCACCGGAAGAGGCTCCGGAGAGACTTTTTCGCTACGAATCAGTCCTGTCATACTTTGAGAAAGAGCACTGGCTTCTGAATGATCATATGCCCGGAATGTATTACGGGGGAAGGTTCCGTCTGAGTTCTACAACACAGCTCCGTTCCGATTCTCTCCCCTGTTTTCTGCTTCTCTATGTTTTTTCCGGAAGCGGTACGCTGCTCCGGCAGGGCAGTTCTCTGTTTCTGACGGAAAGGTCTGTCCTGTTTCTCAACTGTGAAGGCGGGGAGCCGCTTCAGCTTCGGATCGCGCCGCCGGAGATGGACTGCGCCATGTTTTTTCTGCGGCCGGACGAGGCTGCGGCATATTATGACCTGCTGAACGCACAGGCTCCCCCCTTGCTTTCCCTGCCTCTTTCTTCTGATATCGGATACTCCATCCGTCAGCTTCTGGAGCTTGTTCCGATCCGCTCCGTTCTGGCATCTGTCAGTGCTTCGAAATGGATCGTCAGCATACTTTCCGAACTCTGCAGCCTGATCCTGACGGAGAACCGTGCCGCAGAGTTTATCCCGGACTACATCAGGGAAATGAAAGAGACCTTCGACCTGTCTTATCAGGCTCCCTTTCATCTGGAGGATTTTGAATCTCGCTTTTCCATCCATAAGGAACGGCTTTGCCGGGAATTCTCCCATTATTACGGAATGCCGCCGCTCCGCTACCTGAACGCGCGCCGCATCGAAGCAGCAAAGGATCTGCTGCTTTCCACCAATATGCGTGTTTACGAGGTCGGCAACGCAGTGGGCATCGAAAACACAAACCATTTTATCAATCTGTTCAAAAAAAAACACCGGGATTACCCCCATGCTTTTTAAAAAGAATGCTCCGGCAACGGTATGCGGGCTGCACTCTCCCCATAAACCAGATGCCCGTCCGCAATAAAGACTCCGGGCTGGTAGCCGGCATCCTCAATTTTACGAATCAGCTTTTCGAGCGCCTTTGCCACCATCGCTTTGCTGTTCGGCTCATAAGTCGTGATCGCGGTCCGGCAAAGCCAGGGATACAGGAAATTGTCAAAGCCGACGACGGAAATATCCTGCGGGACATGCAGGCCGCGTTCCTCCAGAATGCGGATCATGGTGGCCGCCGTCAGATCGCAGTTGCATACCAGCGCAGTCGGCATCTCCTTCGGAAAGCGCTGCATCTGTGCCTCATCCATGTTACCTGTCTTCGGATCCCGGTCACCGATCAGCCAGTCCGGCTCCATCTCCACACCATGCTCAAGCAGGGCATGTCGATACCCGAAATAACGATCAGTGATGCTCCTTGTAGCAAGCAGATTCCCGACAAACGCAATGCGGCGGTGTCCCAGATCAAACAGATGATTGGTCAGCGCATACATGCCGTGATACCCATTCGAGATCACCGCGTCGCAGTCCGGCGTCCCATCATAGAAATCCAGATAGACCACCGGCACCTCGCACTCTTTTTTCAGGTGTTCCAGATATCCTTTCTTCAGCTCCCCGATAATAATAATGCCATTCACGCGCTTCTCCACAGAAAGCTTTGGCAGCACCATCTGCTCCTCCGCCTCTGCGGAAACGAGCTCCAGCAGCGTGAAACTGCCTTCCGCGACCGCCTTCGTCGTCACATCCTGATACATCTGCCAGTAAAAGGAGTCATATTTTCCGAGAAAATGCTCCGCGATCAGGATCCCGAATATATAGCTGCGCATCTGGTTTTTCTTTTTTACGGCAGACGGGGTCTGATACCCCATCTCATCTGCGATTGTCTTAATCTTCGTGCGCATTTCCCGGCTGACGCCCTTTTTATCAGAAAGCGCCTTAGACACAGTGACCGTACTGACGCCGGCCCGTGCAGCAATATCAGAAAGCTTTACTGTTTTCGGCATGTTTTCACCCCCATCCTACGCAGAGCTCCGGCCGAAGCGGAGAAGGAATCGCTCCCCTGAACGTCAGCAGTGCCTCCCCGCGGCTCATTCCCCATAAGCCAAGATTTCTCTGAACATTTTGAGCGCGAGATCCTCGTTTTTGACGGAAAGCGGAATCCCGACAATTACATCAAATCCATCCGGATACCAGTTCATTTCCTTGAGCCACCCTTCTTCCTGCGAAAGACGGATCCCGGCCAGAATCGTTTCGCCGGCATTGGAGTCCGGATCCTCCTCCATCTCATACTCATCGTCGCTTTCCTGCACTGTCACATAGACCAGATCGTCCTCATCCAGAGCTGCAATTTCTTCCTCGCTCAGGTAATCTTCCAGGTTTTCCATATAATCCAGCGCTGCCATAGAGAGGAAAAAATCGTTGTCTGCGAAAAACAGATCGACCTCCTGTGCCGTAAAAAGGGTTACGATTGTCTCCACACTGCTTGTATTAAAAGAGTCTTCCGAGTTCGCATCCACATTGACTGAACGGTTCGCATTGACCACGTATCGGGAGGAATCGACCCCGTTCTGTTCCAGAAAATCCGAAAAATACGTCTCCTCGTATTCCTCATTCCCTTCCTCCGACGCATTCACCGCGAGAATATTGAGCGCCGTTTCCGGCGTCGTCACATAATTATAGATAAAATAGAGTACCACCGCAGCAATCACCACTGCAGCCAGCAGTTTTTTCCCGTAATACTCTCTGAAAAACTCTCTTTTTTCTTCTCCATGCAGCGCAGCCATCTGCTCCCGGCCGCTCTTTACTTCCCGCTGCTGATAAATGCTGGCAGTCTCGTCAAGTGCGCCTTTGAATTTTTCCGCGTTTTCCGTGTGATTGTGTAATTCTTCCATGAAGCATCCGTTCCCCTTTCTGATGGAATCTCCCACAGCAACTGTACTGTCCTGAACAGTTATCTCACCCACACACTTCCCACACGAACTGCTCTCCCCTTTTTCATGAGCCCGGTTTCGTGACTCCTGTCCCGTCAAACGCCGGGATAAAACTCTCGGCCGCAGTGCCGCCCTCCTGAAAAAATCCCTGCGTGACGCCGATCTGTATTGCATAGTCCAGAAGCCGCTCATACTCCCGCTTTGTGACCGGGCGTCGGAGTAATTCCAGACTGCCTGTCCGGTTCGAAACATTATTTCTATCACCTGGATCCGCGCTGCCGGTTTTTGAAAAAGCTTCTGAAAAAATATCCGCAGGCGGCGTATACTGGTTCATCAGGCTGATATAGATCTGATCTCCGTATGTCTCATGAAGATAAGATACCACATGCTTTGCCTCCCGCACATGCCCGGGAAGCAGCAGATGACGCACGATCACCCCGGACTTCATCAAAGCTCCCCTGTCTTCCATATCATCAATGCTTTTCACAGTCTCCGCATTTTTCGCAGTCTCTGTGGTATCTGCATCGCCTTCCTCAAACCGCGGCTGTGGCTGCTGGCGCACCATCTCGCGGATGGCCGCTTTCGCGACCTCCGGATAATCCTCCGCGTGAGAATATAATTTTGCCAGCGCAGGATCCAGATATTTCAGATCCGGCAGGTAGATATCCACCAGTCCCTCCAGCATACGCAGCGTTTCCACCGTCTCATAGCCGCTGCTGTTCCAGACCACCGGCAGCGAAAGCCCCTGATCTTTGGCCAGCCGCAGCGCGGTACAGACCTGCGGCGCGTAATGTCCCGCCGTCACAAGATTGATGTTGAGCGCGCCCTGCGCCTCCAGTTCCAGAAAGATCTCCGCCAGACGCTCCACGGATATCTCTTTTCCCGCCTGTCCGCGGGAGATCGCGCGGTTCTGACAATAAATGCAGCCTAATGGGCAGCCGGAAAAAAACACCGCTCCAGAGCCGCCCAAACGCGCAGCGTTTCTTTCATGGGCGGCTCGACCTGCCGCCGAACGCATGTGAGGGCGCTGATCGTCCAGTGGACGATTGTTTAGCGCCGACCGAAGCGGAGCGGAGAGCACTTCCTCAGAGCCAGATTTTTCCCCCGATATGCACGGCTCCTCCCAGTAATGCAGTGCCGCGCGCGCCACCCGTATTTTATCGTCCGCATGGCAGCGTCCTTTTTGCCCATTTTCGCGCTCTGCGCCGCATCTGCGCGGGCAGAGTGTGCAGCCGTTTACCTGACTAACTCCCGATGATCCCATTTTCTTTCAAAGACCGCACTTTCGTAAATTTCCGTAACTGTTCCGTTTCCTTCAGTGCTTTTCCGGCGCCGCCAGCACAAATACCGTTGCTATGATCAGTACAAACCCCAGCAGGTCGATCGCCACAAACGTCTCTTTCATCCAGATCACAGAAAATACCGTCGCCGCCACCGGCTCAATACAGGCGTACAGTCCCGCCTGCACCGGTCCGATCAGGCTGACGCTGTGCAGATAAAGGGAAAAACTCGTCATTGTGCCAAAACAGATGATCACAAGCAGCACGCCGATCAGCTCCACGTCTATCTGCGGCATGTGGTTCCACGGACGCATGACCGCCGAGAGTACGATCCCTCCGATGAGCATTCCCCACGCCAGGATCAGAGGCGACGGGAACTGTGTAAGCAGCCTTCTTGGCTTTACCGTATAAATCACAAGTCCTACGGCAGACAAAAGTCCCATGCCCAGCGCGCGTCCGGAAAGTGCCAGCGACCCGGGCCTTCCATGCGTCGCGATCAGAAAAATCCCGCAAAGCGCAAGCAGCACCGCAAGGACTTCCTTCCTTTTCGGCCGCTGCCGCTCGGAAATGCAGACATACACGACCGTCATTGCGGGGCCTAAATACTGGATCACCGTCGCGGTCCCCGCGTTCGACCACTCAATGGTCTGAAAATATGAATACTGGCAGAGCATCATACCCGCGATCGCATACACCAGAATATCTTTAGTATTGCGCTTCTCTTTCCAGACAGACAATGCCCTTTTACGGTCGCGGAGCAAAAAATACAACAGCAGAAGCAGCCCGGCACTGGTGAGACGGATCGGCACCAGCCATGTCGCCGTCACTCCTTTATTCTGAAACAGATATTGACCGCACACACCGGAGATGCCCCAGAGCATGCCGCCGGTCAGCGCGCAAAGGATACCAATCGTTTTCTTTGAAACCTCTTTTGTATTTTTCTTTGTGTCCATGTCGGGATTTCCCCTTTCCGTCATTTTCATTCACTGATGCCCTGGTTGTCTCTGCCGCTTTTCCGCCATTATTCCATGGTAATTTCAAGACACAGCGTTGTCAATGTTCGGTGCCGGTCTCTTTCTGCGGCAGCTGTACCAGAATGATCGCCAGGAACATCAGCACACAGCCCAGAAGCTCTTTTCTGCTTAGGCTCTGGTGCAGGATCAGCCAGCCCGAGAGCACAGAAACCACTGATTCGAGGCTGAGGATCAGAGAAGCGACGGTCGGATCCGTCCCTTTCTGCCCGATGATCTGAAGTGTGTACGCCACGCCGCAGGAGAGAATACCGGCATAGCCGATGGGCAACCAGGCCTGCATGACCGCGCCGACAGACGGCGTCTCAAAGATCAGCATCGCTATCCCGGAAAGAATTCCGCAGACAAAAAACTGTATGCATGACATGCGCACCCCATCTACCTTCGGGGAAAAATAATCAATGACCAGAATATGTACGGAAAAAGCAAGTGCGCACAGAAGGATCAGAATATCGCCGGTGCCAATCGAAAAGCCGTCCGTAATGCACAGCAGATACAGTCCCGCCACCGCGATCACGACGCTGATCCAGGTCCTGATACCTGATTTCTTCCCAAGAAAAATCTCAATGACGGGCACCAGGACAATATACAGAGCCGTGATAAATCCGGCCTTGCCGACGGACGTATACTGAATCCCGATCTGCTGCAGATTGGACGCCACGCAGAGGGCGATGCCGCAGCAGACGCCTCCAGCCAGAAGCGTGCGGCGCTCCGCTTTGTCTTTGCAGTTCTTCTCCTGTTCCGCGGCACCGTTCAAACACGCAGCGTTTTCTGTATTCACGGAACCGCCCGTTTTCTCCCGTTCCCGCTCCTGCTTTCCCTTCTGCCGGTCCATCAGCGCGATGCACGGGATCAGCACCAGTCCGCCTAAGATGCAGCGCGTAAAGCTGAATGTAAACGGCTCCACATAATCCATGCCGACGCTCTGCGCCACAAACGCCACGCCCCAGATCACAGCAGTCAACAATAAAGTCAGAGAGCTTTTCATCGATGTCTTTTTCATGTTGTCTCCTCTTTCCTCTATTCCTTTTCTCTATTTCTCACCGCACGTTTTCCCTGGAAAGCACGTCCTGCGAGCCGTGCGCATCATAAAATAACTTTCACAGCCATGTGTATCATAAAATATCTTTCACACCCGTGCGCATCACATCTCCCGGCTCATGGCCAGCAGATATTCCTTTGTATTCCGCTCGGGGTATCGCAGCACTTCCATCAGAAGCGTCTGCAGGATTTCCCCGATCCCGGGTCCCGGTTTTTTCCCTTCGGCAATCAGGTCCCGGCCTGAGATTGCCAGCTCGCCAAGTGACAGGCAGTCCTCATGATCTTTCACATCCTGCCAGATACGCTCCACTTCCCTCAGATAATCCAGCTTCTGCCCGATCACGTCCGGATGCTGCGCCAGGATATCCGCCCGTTTCACAAGAAGAAACTGTTCAAACAGCTCCCGCCCGCCGATCTCGTAAGCAGACAGGCGCACATCATACGCACTGAGCTTCGGGTAGCGCGAATGGCAGCGCACCAGCGCGCAGACCTGCCGTGTCGTCTCATTGTCAAACTTCAGCCGGCGCATGATCTCCCTCGCCAGAACCTCACTGTGCGCCGCGTGCCCATGGAAATGATCGATCCCGGCCTCATCCGTCTCAAACACCTCTGGTTTTCCCATATCATGAAACAGCATGGTAAGCCGCAGCACCCTGTCCGCCGGAATGTTCTGCATCGCGACAAGGGTATGCTCTCCGGTCGTATACGCGTGATGCGGATTGTTCTGCCTCTGCACCATGATCCGGTCAAACTCCGGCAGGACCACCGCCGTAATCCCGCACTCGTACGCCAGCCGCAGCCAATGCGGTCTCGGCGAAACCACAAGCTTGACAAGCTCTGTCTGTATCCGTTCCGCGCTCACCAGACGCAGATTCTCTGCCATCTCATGAATCGCACCTTTGACGCCGTCCGCCAGCTCAAATCCGAGCTGCGCGGCAAAGCGCACCGCCCGGAGCATCCGCAGCGCATCCTCTCCGAAGCGTTCCTGAGGGCGGCCCACACAGCGGATCATCCGCTCCTTTAAATCCTTCATCCCGCCGAACTCGTCCACAAGCCCGCTCTCCGGCGAATACGCCATCGCGTTGATCGTAAAATCACGCCTTTTTAAATCTTCCGTAAGGCTGGACGTAAACGTCACCTGTTTCGGATGTCTCCCATCCTCATAGTCGCCGTCGATCCGATAGGTCGTAACCTCAAATCCCTCGTGATCCTCAAGGACCGTCACTGTGCCGTGCTGAATGCCTGTATCCACTGTATGCGCAAACAGCCGTTTTACCTGTGCGGGCGACGCCGAAGTCGTGATGTCCCAGTCCTGAGGCTTCCTTCCAAGCAGAGAATCCCGCACGCAGCCGCCTACCACATACGCCTCATATCCGTTTTCATGTAAAATCCGAAGAATCCGCCCCGCTTTTGGGGGAATCTCAATAAACGCCATGCTGCCTCCCATTTCTGTCATTCCGGTCTTTTCTGTCGTCCGTCTTTCCGGCTGTCCGTCTGTCCTGTCGCGTCCGGTTCCCGTATCCCGGCAATTCCTTTCCTATCTTATCACAACCCTTTTTTTCTGAAAAGCCAAAAGTGAAAAAAGTGTGTCTCATCCGGAAATGTTGTTTACTTTGCCGAATTTCAATGTTATAGTACCTGTAATTATTGTATCATAACGGCATTTAAGTACTCATCACAACCCGGTACTGATCTTAAAAACAATTGCCTGATATAACTGCAAATGTACTGAACGGTTACAACAAAAATATAGAAAAGGGGAATATAAAACTATGAAGCGAAAATCATTTCTGACCCTCATGGGCCTGTCCGCCGCACTGCTGCTTTCTGCATGCGGCAGTGACAACTCCGAGAACACAGAGACGGAAGCGCCCGCCGCAACAGAGGCAGAGGCCGAAACGGAAGAGGGTGAACTTGCGGCGATCACTCCGTCGGATTATCTGGTAGAAAACGCATCAGAATATATCACTGTCGGTGACCTGGAAGGTCTGGAGGTGACACAGTACACCTACGAAATTACGGATGAAGCCGTTCAGGAAGAGATTGAATATGAACTGGATCTGTACGGGGAAGAGGAAGAAGTGGATCGGGCTGCCGAGTACGGCGATACGGTATACCTGACACTGGTCTGGTCTGTCGAAGCTACAGGTGATTCCAATTCCGAAGAGACCTATTTTTATCTCGGTGACGCAGACTACGGAGAAGAATTCGATGAGGCTCTGATCGGAGCGTCAGCCGCAGATGTCGTGAAATTCAGCATTACATTTTCCGAAGATGCTGCGGAAGAGATGCTGATCGACGATGTCTGGGTCGGACAGACCGTCGATTTCGAAGCTTACATCGATACCGTCTGCGAGCTGTCCACACCGGAGTACGATGATGATTTCGTAGCGGAAAATACCGATTATTCCACGACAGAAGAATACGAAGAAGCGTTAAGAGAGCAGCTGGAGGAGGAATATGAGGAAACCAGCTACGCGGATCTTCTGGAAGAGCTGATCACCGCCGCTCTGGATGAATGCGAGATTTCCGAGATCCCTGACGACCTGTATGACGCCTGCTACGAGGAAAACATCGAAAGCTACGTGTTCTTCCTTGACACTGAGGATGTGGATGAAGCGCTCGAAGCAGAGGAGATCACGCAGGAGGAGTATGCGGAAAAGATCCTGGAAAAGCTGTACGAAGATTTTGAAATGACGGAGGAGGAATTCGACGAAGAAGTTGAAGATATGGCAGAGCGCCGTCTGCTGGTCAGCTATATCTGCGAGGAAAACGACATCGAAGTGACCGAAGAGGATTACGTTGCCTTCGTGGAGGAATATGCCGAATATTACGGTTATGATTCCGCTGCGGATTTTGAAGCCGACATGGTCCGTTCCTATCTCGTATGGAGTCTGTACGAATCTCAGGCCACAGAGCTTCTCTACAGCACTGCCGATATCACAACCGTATCCTACGATGAGATGGTGCTGACCGATGAGGAAGCGGAAGAGCTTGACGAAGAAGATCTGGAAGAAGATGTCATTGAAGAAGAAATTCTCGAGGATGATACCGAAGATGCAGACGAAGGTGAGACAGAATAAAATTTTCTGTCTTTTGGCTTGACAGCCCCCCATATTGTGCTATAATGAGCAGTGCTAAAGGATTGACAGGATAAAATTTCACTAACTTTTATAGATTATGAAATGAAACCCCTTGTAGTCTATAACAGTTAGTGAAATTTTTTTCCGGTTACATGTTCAAAGCAATATTTTTAGGAGGTACCATCATGAATAAGGGTACAGTAAAATGGTTCAACGCAGAAAAAGGTTATGGCTTTATTACCGGTGAGAACGGTTCTGATGTATTCGTACATTTTTCTGCAATCCAGGGCGAAGGCTTTAAGACCCTCGAAGAAGGCCAGGCAGTTTCTTATGATTTGACAGAAGGCGCTCGCGGAATGCAGGCTGCTAACGTGGTAAAGCTTTAAGAATATGTGTGCCATAAAAAGAAGCGCTGTCCGATTTGGACAGCGCTTCTTTTTATGCGCAGAGCTGCGTAAGGAGTTTTTCCGACTGACGTCGGACGCAGCTCGCGCGGCGGGCAGGAGCCGGCAAGCCGTCTCTAGCCCGATTTCAGTGCGCACGGCCGGCGCAGGAGTTTTTCCGGCTTAAAGCATTTCGCTAAGCTTCGCACCCAGTGCGGCAAGCGCCTGCTCCGCCTCGTCATCCGGGGCATCCGCGCAGATCACGCCCTCTCCGTCCACGACTGTGGCGCCGGCTTTCTGCATACGCTCCACCCAGAGGCGCATCCATTCTCCGTCTCCCCAGCCGTAGGAGCCAAACAGACCAATCGTTTTGCCTTCCACATTCTTCTCCAGCTCAGCTACAAACGGCTCAACAATTGTCTCTTCCAGCTCTTCATCTCCCATGGCCGGGCAGCCAAGCGCAAATACTTTTTCATCCGCCAGATCCGCCGGGGTGATGTCCTCCATGGAGACTGCTTTCGCCTCCTTAGCGCCTTTTACGATGGCCTCCGCCATAGACTCCGTGTTGCCTGAGCCGCTCCAGAATACTACTTTTAATTCTGCCATTTCTTTTATCCTCCGATAATAATTTTATAGTCAGTCCAGACAGTTCAGATGAACTGTCAAAGCCATGAACTACCAGTATCATTTCTGTTAATCGCCATCACCGCCGCTCAGGCCAGATCCGGCTCCCAACGAAGCTCCGCCGCGTGAAAACTTTTCCAGATATCGGCTATGCGCCATCCCTGACCGCAAAGCCGGAGAGCCGTCTTTTTTGCAGATTCATACAGGCCAAAGATCCGATCCGCATAGGCCACATCATCATACACCTTCCAATAACCGGACCGCTTAAAATTCTGACCGCCATTCTCAATAAATCCCTTCACATCGTTCAGCGGATAGCCAAAAAGGACTCCCATCTCATGCGGAAACGCATCGGCGCCCCGCTTGTAATTCCGGAAACGTTCCGCCAGCCGTTCAAGTACCCTGCCCATATCTTTGGCCGCATATCCGCATTCCCTCAGATACTGTTCTTTCTCCGGTTCCGCCAGAACCTCCCGCAGCGCGTCCGGATCATATAAAAACCAGTAATCCTTTACCGCCGAAGAGTGCAAAAGATGCGCGCAAAGCTCAGTCCCTTTCAGCACATGCCTCAACCCGTTCTGATTTCCTTTTTCCACGATCAGAAGATTGGACGGCTTGACACCGGCGATCACCGGCGCGCACTGCTGTCCGAGCGCATATCCGATTGCTTCCGTTCCCATAGATTTCAGCCTCCGTCTCTAAAGATCATCGGACCTTCCCACCGTTATAACGGCTCTGTCCGTTTTGCTTTTTCCCGACCACCTGCTGCTCTTATCATCTGCATAATTTCGTATTTTATCCGTGTCGGAGTGCAAGCATCCTCTCACGCGATATGTTCACTGAGCAGATCCTGCAGCGCCGACGCACTGCTTGAATGGCAGCGAAGCACCGGAATTTTGTTCCGCTTCGCTTCCTGAAGCGTACTTTTCACCATCTTATGGGATACCGTGTTTACAAACAGAATAAACATATCCGGATTGCCGAGCTTTTTGCGGATCGCGCCGTTTTCCTTCGCGAAAACCTTCGCCTTACAGCCGTAATCCTTACAGATCCCCTCGTACTGACATACCATTCCTTCGTTTCCGCCTATAATCACTACACTCATATGGACCCCCTGGTTAGAATTGTCTAACCCTTCTCCCTTAAAAAGGCGCTCTTATGAGCGCCGGTGAACATTTGCGCATTGTTTTGTAAAAATCACCTTGGCAGTTCGTTATCGCTTATGTAAAAAATGACCGCTGCTTATCATTCAATCTGGTCACTGCGCCGGAGTTAGTTTATGCTTTTACTTGTTAGCTTGCACTAACTACTATAGCAATACTCTCTGCTTTTGTCAATAGAATTTCCGCATAAAATTCCATTTTTAGATTTCCTTTATATAAAGCAGCCGGGCTTTAAAATCTCCCATCACCCGCGGCATCAGAATCCCTGCGTACATCAGAGCCGCACCCTGGTATCGCTTCCCGGCCGCTTCGTTCTCACTGCCTGCTGCGGTGCCTGCACTGTCTGCCGCGACGGCATCCTCTTTGTCCGTTGCGGTCTCATTCTCTTTTATCTGCTCCCGATCTTCCTCTCGAATTTCCGCGAGTGTCACCTCTGTCACGCTGTAAAATGCGTCCGGATCCAGTCCCTGCAGGCGGATGCGGCGACTCTTACAATTAATCTGGGAAAGCACCTGAACATACGTGCACAGCGCTTCCGTCCGATCCTTTGAGACGACCATAAAGCAGTCATACAAATGATTCTCTCTCCAGGAGGCAATGCGGTAATACTCACCATTGCGGATCAGATGACTGTATTGCTTATAATGCGCCACCTGCCCCGGAATCTGATCTTTCTCCTCATCGGAGAGTCTTGTAATATCCAGCTCATAGCCGAATGTGCCGGAGAGCGCCACCACTCCTCTTGTCTCAAACGGCGTCACGCGGCCCGTGCCATGATTCGGGCAGATCGATACATGCGCGCCGATGCAGGAGAGCGGATAGAGCAGCTGCGTGCCTTCCTGAATTGACAGACGTTCGATGGCATCCGTATCATCCGAGCACCAGATCTGCGGGCTGTAATACAGCATGCCCGGGTCAAACCTCCCGCCGCCGGAGCAGCAGTTCTCCAGAAGCAGCTGCGGAAAATCCTTCGTCAGACGATCCTGCAGACCGTAGACAGCCAGCATATAGCGGTGCATGATCTCCCCCTGCCGGTCAGACGGCAGCGTCAGATTGCCGACATCCGAAAGCAGACGGTTCATATCCCATTTTACATATTCGATATTCGCAAAGGAGAGCACGTCCCGGATCATCCCGTAGACATACTCCGCGACCTCAGGACGGCTTAAATCCAGCACATACTGCGCACGGGCCTGCCCCGGCTCCCGGCCGTTCATCTGCAGCGCCCAGTCCGGATGCGCCCGATAAAGATCGGAATCCTCTGAGACCATCTCCGGCTCCAGCCAGATGCCCAGCTTCATGCCCAGCTTATTGACTTCCTGTGCCAGATAAGTGAATCCGCCCGGAAGCTTTTTCTCATTCACCTGCCAGTCGCCCAGGCTGCTGTCGTCATTGCTTCGATATCCGAACCAGCCGTCGTCCACGACCAACATCTCAATCCCGCGCTCCGCGGCTTCCCGTGCGATGGCCAGCAGCTTTTCCGTATCAAAATCAAAATAAGTGGCCTCCCAGTTGTTGATCAGCACCGGGCGCCGCCGGTCTTTCCAGTAGCCGCGGATCAGATGGTTCCGATACAGGCTGTGAAAGGCTCTCGTCATCTTCCCGAGTCCCTCATCCGAGTAGACCATCACCACCTCCGGTGCCTGAAAACTTTCCTGCGGCCCCAGCTTCCAGCAGAAGCGATCCGGATGAATCCCCATCACCATGCGGGTCTGGTCAAACTGATCCCGCATCGCTTTGGCGATAAAATTTCCCGAATAGACAAAATTCATCGCATAGACATCGCCTGTCGTCTGCGTGCAGTTCTCCGTGACAAGCGCCATGAACGGATGATCCTGATGGCTGGAAATGCCGCGGATCGACTCCGTCACAACGCTGCCGTGACCGAGCTTCTGCCGCTGGATCTGCCGCTCTCTTGACCAGGAACCCGGCAGGGTAAGCACTTCCAGATTCTCCTGCTCCACATGCAGGCAGGCGGAAAGCACCTTTGTCAGGTAGATGCTCCGCTCTCCTTTGTTCTCCACGCGGACACTTCTCGTAATTGCGTCCACATCCTCAAACGCCGTGTAGGAAAGGATCACCCGGAGACCGGTCACCTCATCCTCCAGAGTCACCTCCAGAGTACTGCAGCTGCCAGGAACCATCTCTGAAGTCCCGGCCGGCTCCGTGTCCCAGGTCGCCGGCAACCCCTCCAGAGGCTTTTTCCCGGCATAGATCCGGTGTGAGCGATACCGCAGTTCCAGTCCTTCCTGGCCGTCCATCGTACGGATGCCGATGCAGCTCTCTCTGGCATCGCCGATCCCGGCGGACGGATACTCCATCGGATAAAAATCAAAATATCCTGCTTTCTCGCGTCGCAGTACGGACGGCGGCTGCGGCCGCTCATCTTCCCGCAGCAGATAGCCGAGGTCGGTATCCTTTATCTTCTTTCCATAATAAATCTGCCCCGGATAGCTTTCATCTGTCAAACCGAATACATAGCTGGTATTCGGTGTATCCAGCTTAAAAATGTGGTGCGCTTCGTCATATTGAATCATAAATTTCTCCATCTTCAAAAAGCCGCCTGCCACCTGCATACGGAAACAACCGGCCGGTTATATGTACTGCATAAAGCAGTCACTACTTTCATTCTCCCAGTCTGCGGATCACTTCCATGCACATGCGGCCGTTGTGATACGGGCATTTCCACGGCTGCACAATCGGCAGCTCCATCGGCGTATGGTCCGCGTTGACATTCTCAAACCACTCCGAGCCCTCGCGCGGGTCTACAAAGTATGAGCAGATATAGCCCCAGATGTCTTTCGCCGCAGTGAGATATTTCTCTGCCTTCGCAGCATCCGCGCCGCTTTCTTTCTGCCAGGCGTTGATAAAGCCCACGATGGCCTCAGCCTGAATCCACCAGACGCGCTTCGTATCGTCCACGCCATTCTCCGCCTCGTTCAGTACAGAATGGTCGCGATAGGCGCGCTCGTAAATATTTTCCGCGATCTCAGCTGTAATCGGCGCGACCGGCTCCGTATAGAGCGGATTGTCCAACACTTCCAGACCGCGGTCCAAAAGCCACGAGGTCTCAATGTCATGTCCATAGGAATACAGATCGATCAGCGTATTCCAGGTGCGGTCAAAGAACACCTCCTGTCTGCCTCTCTCCTGATTATATACTTTCTGCGAGAACAGATCGAGCATGAACTCCAGCCGCTCCGCCGTGTAGCTGTGATGCGTCACGCGGTAAAGCTCCGTATACGCCTCGAACACATGCAGCAGCGTGTTCATCGTCTTTTCCGCCATCACGCCGTTCTCCGAAAGCTTTTCATTTGACACCGGCCGGAAATAGCGGTCAAATGCCTCCAGATAGCCGTATTCATCCGTGCATTTTTCCTCGATCACATCCTGCAGGCCAAAGGCGATATCCAGCGCCTCCTGATCCTTCGAGGCATCGTAATAAGAAGACAGCGCATAGATGGCAAATGCCTGATTGTACGTATGCTTCGTATCATCGTTCGGCTTCCCGTCGTAAGTCACCGACCAGTAAACGCCGCCCTGCTCCTTATCCAGACAGTGATCCCGCAGAAAACGGTACGCATGCACAGCGTTCTCCAGCAGCGCCTCATCCTTCAAAAGCAGATACGCATTCGAGAAAAACCATAAGATCCGGCTGTTCAGGATACAGCCCTTCTCATAGGTCGGATCGCGCTGCAGATCATACCCCATATACCCGCAAAACCCGCCGTTCTCCTCGTCCTTCAGTCCCGACCAGAACGGAATCAGCTTTTCCGTAAGGTGCTGTTTTACTTCTCCCACAAATTTCTTCGTTTCCATATCCATTCCCCAATCTTTTCATAATTTGTCCGGCATATCAAATAGTAACCATGTCCGATTATACACGCTGCAATATAAATTCACAAGCAGAATCTGCTGATTTCCTGCCTGGCAATATACTTATGCCTATAAGTTTTTACGTATGTCTGCACATGAAATGAGCTCACGCAGCAAGTGCATGAGCCCACTATGATTCATCCTGTATTCGTAACAGCCTGATGTTTCTCTGACAAATAACACGTGAAAGCCCGCTGTTTGAAATCCTGCTTTCGCGTGATTCGTGCTTCGGTTACTCTGTCCGCAGCGCAACCACCGGATCCTTCTTCGCGGCGCTCCGCGACGGGATAATACCCGCGATCAGGGTCAGCAGCACGCTGATCAGAACCAGTATTGCGCCAGCCTCAGTCGGCAGGTAGGCGTTCAAAGCCGTAATGCCGGTCGCCGTGTGGATGAGGGAATTGATCGGGAAGCACAGCAGCACGGTCACGACTACACCCAGAATACCGGAGCAGAAACCGATGATCACAGTCTCTGCATTGAACATACTGGATACATCGCGTTTCGACGCGCCGATCGCGCGCAGGATACCAATCTCCTTCGTGCGCTCCTGAACGGAGATCAGCGTGATCACCGCGATCATAATCGAGGATACGATCAGTGAAATCGCCACAAAGCCGATCAGCACATAGGTGATGGCGTTGATGATGGTCGTGATCGACGACATCATGATGCCGGCATAATCCGTATACTGGATCTGTTCCAGATCGTCTCTGCCCTCATTGTACTCTGCGATCGCATCCTCTACCACATCCTTATTTTCAAACGAGGATGCGTACAGGTTGATGGAAGATGGATCATCCAGATCCAGATATCCCAACTTCAGCAGATTATCCTCATAGGTGCTGTCGGAGAATTCCATCACATCCTCGTAAAACTCTGCGCACTCTTCCGCCGTGTAAGAATCCACTGTTGCGTCCAGAGCCGCCGCGAGCTCCTCCGTAGTCATGGTGCCAAGCTGCTCCGATACCTGCACCGCATACTGCTCTGTGATCTGCGTGGTCAGTGCCTGCGAGAACATTGCAGTAATGTTCTCATCACTCATACTTTCCACATATTCCGCCGCAGTCTCCTCATCCAGGCTCATCTCTGATTCCAGAGACTGGATGAGTGTCTCGCGCATATCCTCAATCGTATAGCCTGCCATCGCTTCCTCAAGCGACGCTTCCAGCTGTTCATCCGACGGAGTGCTCATGATCTCCATATAGACTTCTGCCTTTTCCTCATCGGAAATCTCCGTCACCCACGCAAGGAAATCCGCCTGTTTTTCCTCGTCTGTCAGGCTGTCAGCCCCCTCTGCAAACGGCAGGCCGGTCAGCACATCTGTGGTCGTATTTTCCAGCTGGGAGAGCGCCACATCGGACTCCCTAGACGCCTCGATCACATACTCGGTCAGCGCGCTCGTATAGGCGATCCCGTTGTCCAGCATGGCAGTGGTCGCATCCTCATTCGTCCGGATAACGCCGACTACTTTCAGGGAAAGCGCATTGTCATAGAGATACTGCAGGCCGCTTTCGGTCTCACGAAGGTCGATGTACGTGCCGGTCGCGCTGTCATAAGAATACGCGTCGCAGTCCAGTATCACGCGGTATTCCCGGTCGCAGATCTCCTCGTAGGTCCAGGAGGTATCGTCAATCTGCGCCTCGGTCCCGTCATTGGCCGCGTCCGCGATCTCCATGATCGTATCCTCGGAGATCAGCCCCAGTGCGTAGAGGGTCATGTCGTCAATCTCATTATTTTCATCCAGCACCAGTACGACCTCATTGTAATCGTTCGGCCAGGAGCCGTAGACCAGATCATACTGCCTTTTCAGCAGGTCATTAACGTAAGAGCCGTCGTTGCCGGAAAGCATCTCCTGCCAGATGGAACTGGACATCGTGCTCATCGCCGAGTACGAGTACATCGAGGAGCTTTCCGTATCTCCCATCAGGGAGGACATCGTCTCAGAATCCAGATTCATGTAGCTGGCCATGATTTCCATCAGAAGATTGGTCACATCTGACTCTTCAATCTCACCGTCCACATTCTCTGTATAAACGGACAGATCCAGATCATAAGTATACTGCACGCCGCTTAACGCTTCATAAAGCTCCGAGTCTTCCTCCGCCATCTTATTTTCCAGATATTCCTTAAAGGAGGCCAGGTCGTTCTCGCTCTCCTCCATGTTGTTGATCGCGTTCAGCATCTCCTGCAGGGCAGCCTTCTGATACACCGCATCCGTGTCGTGCTCCACTTCACTGCTCTGCACGTTCATAAAGGTCTCCAGCACAGAGCTGATATCAATGCTCTCCGCCTCCAGTGTCAGCGGATAGGAGGAAAGCGTATCCTCCTCAACCTCATCGATGTACGTCGTCAGTCCCTGTGAAATAGAGAGAATCAGTGCGATGCCAATGATGCCGATGCTCCCGGCAAACGCGGTCAGAAGCGTCCGCCCGCTCTTTGTCGTCAGGTTTTTCAGCGACAGGCCAAACGAAGTAAACAGCGACATCGACGGCTTTTTCGACTTGCCGCTCCGGATCCGCGCCTGGCGGTCCGTCTGCTTCTCTTTTTCCACCTCTTCTTCTGTGAGCGGCATGGAATCAGAGATAATCTCCCCGTCCAGCATCCGGATCGTCCGGGAGGAATAACGCTCCGCCAGCTCCGGATTGTGCGTCACCATGATGATCAGGCGGTCGTGGGAAATCTTCTTCAGGATCTCCATCACCTGCACGCTCGTCTCTGTATCCAGCGCGCCCGTCGGCTCATCCGCGAGGATGATATCCGGATTGTTCACCAGTGCACGCGCGATGGCCACGCGCTGCATCTGCCCGCCGGACATCTCATTCGGCAGCTTGTGCAGCTGATTGCCCAGCCCTACTTCCTCCAGCGCCGCCTTCGCCCGTTCACGCCGCTCCGCCTTGGACACTCCGGCCAGCGTCAGCGCCAGCTCCACATTGCGCAGCACCGTCTGGTGCGGGATCAGATTGTAAGTCTGAAATACAAAACCGATCGAATGGTTCCGATAGGTATCCCAATCCCGATCCTTGTATTTCTTCGTGGAAACGCCGTTGATGATCAGATCCCCCTCGGTATACTGATCCAGCCCGCCGATGATATTCAGCATCGTCGTCTTGCCGCAGCCGGACGGCCCCAGAATTGCGACAAATTCACTGCTGCGAAACTTCAGGTCAATCCCTTTCAGCGCGTGAACCGTGTTCTCTCCCGCGAGGTAATCCTTCTTTATCGCTTTCAGCTCTAACATCCTTTTGCCCTCTTTCTCATGCTCTTTGCTCATACTGCGCTTCTATATAATTCGGAAGATTCTTCCGCCCGAAAATAAGACGCGCCGCCCTGAGTCAATTACTGCGCAGCCACGAACATTCTGCCGCACATTACCGTCTTGCATTATGACAAAAGGAGGTTGGTTTGTCAACCAACCTATGAAAACTTCATTGTTTTTAGGAAAATTTAAGGAAATGGACAGGCAACACCGTACTTCAACAGAGTGCGTATATCCCTGAACGGTCATGTAACCGAACTCACACCGGCTCATAAAATGTATCCGGCCTCTGCGGATTAAAAATCTCATTGCACGTCATCACCGTGACCAGATTCTCTGTCTCCGACAAATTTATGATATTGTGCGTCCATCCCGGAATCATGTGGACAGCTTCGATTTTATCGCCGCTCACCTCAAATTCCACCGTCTCACCGGTCACGATGTTCCTCTCCCGGATCAGTCCGTGTCCAGCTACCACGATGAACAGTTCCCACTTGCTGTTATGCCAGTGCTGCCCTTTGGTGATTCCCGGCTTACTGATATTGATACTGACCTGCCCGCAGTCGGCTGTGTGGACAAGCTCCGTGAAGCTGCCCCGATCGTCGCGGTTCATTTTCAATTCGTATTTGAATTTTTCTGTCGGAAGGTAGGTCAGATAGAGAGAATACAGCTTCTTCGCAAAACTCCCCTCCGGCATCTTCGGCATCATCAGCGTCTGCGGCTGCTGCCGGAACTCTTCCAGCAGATCCACGATCTCGCCAAGCGTCACCTTATGCGTGACAGGGACACAGCAGTATCTCCCATCCTCTTTCAAAACCGTCTCCACACCGTCAAACTCACAGTGCTGCTCTTTTGCCTCCAGTAAGTCAAACATACCCTCGACCAGATCGTCGATATAAAGCAGCTCCAGTTCAGTCGATCTGTCGTTCACCGTAAACGGTTCATCGTTTGCCACAGCCCAGCAGAAGGTAGACACAGCAGAATTGTACTTCGGGCGGGAATGGCCCATCAGATTCGGGAAACGGTAGACAGCTACTTTCACGCCGGTCTTTTTGGCATAGTCAAAGAACAGTTCTTCCCCGGCGAGTTTGGATCTGCCATACTCGGAATTACCAAAGCGCCCAGCCAGTGTTGCCTGAATAGAAGAAGAAAGCATGATTGGCGCCTTATTCCCGTGTTTCTTCAGATTCTCCAGCAGCCGGGATGTAAATCCAAAGTTCCCCTTCATGAAATCCTCCGGATTCTCCGGACGGTTCACCCCCCGCCAGATGAAACACAAAATCCGCCTTCCTGCAATACTCATCCAGCTCTTCCGCAGTCGAATCTATATCATATTCATAAATCTCTTGAATTTCGCGTTCTCCGCCCGGGGCAAGATCCGGCCTTGTGCGGTTTTTGTTCTCCCGTATATTTTTCAGGTTGGCAGTCAGGGCGGTCCCCACCATACCCTTCGCGCCAGTGATCAGAATATTCATACGTCATATCTCCATCGTCCATCATACTTAAGCTCAATGATCATCGCAGGCTTCGCTTCGTCTCTCCCCTACGACCATTATACATAAATTTGACCGTAATTCAAAATTTTCGCCACACCATTTTATTCACCACGCCTACATAGCTCTGAATAATCTTCACCACTTTCGTGCTTACATTCTCTTCGATATAGTCCGGTACCGGAATACCGGAATCCCCATTCTTATTCATCTCCACCGCTGTCTCAACCGCCTGCAGCAAGCTAACCGTATCAATCCCGGCAAGGATAAAACAGGCTTTATCCAATGCCTCCGGCCGCTCTGTACTTGTCCTGATGCATACAGCCGGGAATGGGTGACCGACCGATGTGAAAAAGCTGCTCTCCTCCGGCAGCGTCCCGGAATCGGAAACGACAGCAAAAGCATTCATCTGCAGGCAGTTGTAATCATGAAAGCCCAGCGGCTCATGCTGAATTACACGCTCATCCAGTTGAAAACCGGATGCTTCCAGTCTCTTCTTCGAACGAGGGTGGCAGGAATACAGAATCGGCATGTCATATTTCTCCGCCATCTTATTGATTGCTGTGAAAAGGGACAGGAAATTCTTCTCCGTGTCGATGTTCTCTTCCCGGTGCGCGGAAAGGAGGATGTATTTCCCCTTCTCCAGACCAAGCCTGCTGTGGATATCGGACTTCTCAATCTCACCGAAATTTGCGCGCAGCACCTCCGCCATCGGGCTTCCGGTCACATAGACACGCTCTTTTGGCAAGCCGCATTCATGCAAATACTTCCGGGCATGCTCAGAATAGGCCAGATTTACGTCGGAGATAATGTCCACAATTCTTCGGTTCGTCTCCTCCGGGAGACATTCATCCTTACAGCGATTGCCCGCCTCCATATGAAAGATTGGAATATGAAGCCGCTTTGCCGCGATTGCAGAAAGGCAGCTGTTTGTATCCCCTAAGATGAGCAGCGCATCCGGTCTGATCTGATTCATCAGCTTGTAAGAACAGTTGATGATGTTGCCCACGGTAGCGCCAAGGTCATCTCCCACGGCGTCCATGTACACTTCCGGATCCGCCAGCTTCAGGTCTTTAAAAAATACGCCATTGAGGTTATAGTCATAGTTCTGGCCCGTATGGGCAAGAATCGTATCAAAATATAGCCGGCATTTGTTGATCGTCGCGGCAAGCCGGATGATCTCCGGCCGGGTGCCGACGATAATCAGAAGCTTCAATTTGCCATTATTATTCCAATGTATATCAGAGTAGTCTGTCTTCATTTGATTCTCCATTCCGCCGCCATGTCGGCGGCACAAATTGTAATGAAAGTTCTAATTTGAAGTATTGCAAAACGTAAAGCAATCGTAACTGTTCAGTATCTTCACAGTTACGAATTGCCTTACCGATGTCTGCCCTCAAATGCTCCCTTGTCATTATTGATTCCCAGACATTCTAAAGCCGTTTCCGCACCTGCGTCAATTATTTTTTCCAGCCTTCAAGCGCCGCTCTCACATAATCCGTGGTCAGTATCTTCTCCACTGTCCCGTCCACATCCAGCCGTTTTGTATTATGTGAAGTATACGCCTCATTTGCCATCGTGTGCACCTGCCCCTGAACAAAAAACTTGTCATAATTCAGGTCGCGGCCATCAGGCAGCACCCGGTAATACTCCCCCATATCCACACTGCGGACACACTCCTCATTTGTCATCAGCGTCTCATACAGCTTTTCGCCATGGCGTGTACCAATGATATGCGTCCCGGTATCCCCGAACAACTTCTGCACCGCTTTCGCCAGATCGCCGATCGTGCTGGCATCCGACTTCTGCACAAACAGATCTCCCGGCTCCCCATGTTCAAACGCAAACATCACAAGTGCCACTGCCTCGTCCAGATTCATCAGAAAACGCGTCATGTTCGGATCCGTAATCGTGATCGGATTTTCCGCCCTGATCTGATCGATAAAAAGCGGGATCACCGAACCGCGGCTGCACATCACATTGCCATACCTCGTGCAGCAGATTGTCGTCTTTCCCGCCGCCACACGCGCGTTCGCGCCGATGACCTTCTCCATCATCGCCTTGGAAATGCCCATCGCATTGATCGGATAAGCCGCCTTGTCCGTGGAAAGGCACACGATCCTCTCAACCCCGGCCGCTACTGCCGCATGAAGGACATTGTCCGTTCCCTCCACATTCGTCCGCACCGCCTCCATCGGGAAAAACTCACAGGACGGCACCTGCTTCAGCGCCGCCGCGTGAAAAATATAATCCACGCCCTGCACCGCATCCTCTACCGAGCGCATATTGCGCACATCCCCAATATAAAACTTCACCTTCGCGGCAAGCTCCGGATGCTTCGCCTGCAGGTCATGACGCATATCGTCCTGCTTTTTCTCGTCACGTGAAAAAATCCGGATCTCTTTCAGATCCGAATCCAGAAAATGCTTCAAGACCGTGGAGCCGAACGAGCCGGTGCCTCCCGTGATCATCAGAGTCTTATCCTTGAAAAATTTTGATGTAGACATTTGCTTCTCCTCCATAAAAATGATGGTTGCTCATAAAAGTTCATGTAACTATTCGGAACAGCAGGCCACAGGTCTACGCTCCGCTTCGGTCGGCGCTAAGCGAACGTCCACTGGACGTTCAGCGCCGCCTTCTCCGAAGGCTATATGCCGCTGCGCGTCATATGTCTGAGGCTTGATGGGCGTCTACGCTACCGCTTCGGTCGGTGCTAAACGCGTGCCACTGGCACGCAGCACCCGCCCATCCCGAAATGAAAAGACAGCCCTTGGCAGGTAAACCTGCACATCTCCGCTGCCGCTTCGGTCGGCGCTAAACGAGCGCCACTGGCGCTCAGCGCCTGTCTTTTCATTTCGATGCTGTTCTGAACTGTTACAAAAATAAGAGCCCATAAAGGACTCTTATCTCAATTACCCGTATCAAAGTATCAAACATTCTCACTCAATTTATTGCTGCGGTGTTTCCGTTTTACTGATTTTCTACTGATTATATTTTTTCAATTTCACAACTATGTCTTTTCGCATTCGTTCCCTTAACGTCCTTGTCATAATTGATTCCTACCAAAATCAGATTGCCATAATACTTCTTTAAATCACCGTCATAGCGATTCTCATGTATCTGGCGAATTGCAGTGTCGGCATCCTTATCATATTTAAGCTCAATGATCATTGCAGGCTTATCTGTATCCCTCCCCGGAATAAACGCATAATCTGCAAATCCCTTGCCGCTTGGCAGTTCTCTGATGACTTTATAATAATTCTTCGCGGTGTAATATGCTATATAAATAGCACAGGCAAGCGAATTCTCATCATTGTAGGTCAATACGGAAGAACATTCTTCATGCACTGCTTCCAGTGCCTGTGCTACAGTATCACTTTCTCCCCGAAGGGTGGCATCCAGAAGACGTTCAGCGTTATTTATTGCCTGTTCCACAGGCTTCCATTTCCCACCTTTAACAGAAGACCGGAAAGCTTCCGCCACTTCCTGATTGGGTATATAAACCTCTTTTTTCTTCTGGTCGTATGCCAGATATCCCAGATGAATCAGCAACGTTATAACATCATCCTTATTTTCAAAGGACGTAATATCATTTTGGAATGTATTTACATCAGTCTGTATTCTCTGTCCACCCAGCATTAGCAGGATTGCATCCTTTAAGCCATCCATATTAATTTCAATATACTTCTTCAGGCTTTCGAATGATTCTGTCTGAGCCCAATAATTCTGTATTTCCTCTTCCTGTATGGCATTTATTACTGAATTTGGACTATAGACATGCTGCATACGACTAAACGAATATCCATCATACCAGGACTGCATTTCATCAAAATTCATTTGATACTCATCGCAAAGCTGCTTCACTTCGGCTTCCGTAAAACCAATATATTCTGCAAGTCTTTTGGGTGTTATCATGGAATATTCCTTAAAGTCAGTCAATGCCGATTCTGTCCCATATTTTTTTATCGGAAGTATGCCTGTCATATAAGCAGCCGCAATTGTTTCATCCGTTGCTGTTCCACCTTTAAACAATCCTCGCAGCAGCTGAATGTATTCCTTTTGCAGTGTGATATTGTCTTTTGCTTCCCTGAATAGTGCATCGCATTCATCTATGATTACAATAAACTGGCTGCCGGTTTTGTGACTGACTGCAAAAAGCGCATCGGCTAATACATCCTCCTGTTCTTTAATATAAGAAGGATATTCTGCTTTAAGCTCTTTCATTACGTTTTTCTGTATATTCCCCACTACATCTTTCACCGATACTGCAGTGGATATAAAGCGGGTAATATCCAGATAAATCACATCATACTTGTTAAGATGCATATCGAATGAATCTTTCTTCGATATCTCCAGCCCTTCAAACAAAGACCTGGAATCGCAGCTTTTATCATAATAGGCACAAAGCATTTTCGCAGCAAATGACTTTCCAAAACGGCGGGGGCGACTAAAACATGTCAGCTTCTGAGGAGTATTGATCGTTCGATTTATGAAATCGATCAGACCGGTTTTATCAACGTAGATTCCATTTAAAATTGTCTGAAACCCTCTGTTTCCCGGATTTAAATAGATTCCCATGAACTGTGACCTCCTCTACCTGTATCAAAGTATCAAATATTCGCGCAACATTTACTGCGGCATCGGTTTTGAACTTCCCTGCAATAACAATGCATCACGAAGCTGCTGCTTCACCTTTTCCAGTTCTTCCTGCAGGATACTGTTCTTCTGCCTTTCCACATCGGCTTCCTGCTCTGCCACATCAGCCCGGCGCCGTTCGCGCTCTGTATTCTCGCGTTCTTCCTGTCTGCCCTGCTGTATTCCTTCCTGTATTCCTTCCTGTATTCCTTCCTGTCTGCCTTGCTGTATTCCTTCCTGCTTCCCGGCATTTAAAATCCTTTTAGCTTCTGTCTCAATCACTTTACCACCCATAACCGATTGCACTCCTTTCACGACATTTGGATATTTTCTTGCCAGATTCTCAACCACGATATTGCTCAGATTTATGATCGTATACTTGTAAAACTCGTTCAATTCTCCCTTTTCAGCCAAACGAGTCAGGTGCTCCCGCATCCTGCGGTAATCATCCGTGATTGCCTTAAGCCGCGTCTCATCCTCATTCGCTTTTGCCAGAATATAATTGCTGAAGCGAAACAGGTAAAACGGAAACAGAAGCAGCAGATCCTTCTCGATCATATCGTCCAATGTGTAATCCCGCAGTTTCATTACGAGGACATCTATCGGCAGCACACCCATCGGTGCTTTCGCCTCTATCCTCATCTTATCCGGAGTATTTCTCGTGCTCTGTAAAAACAACACCGCGCAGTTTGGAAATTCCACCCTCAGCACATTGCCAGTCAAAATTTCGGTGTCTCTCGCCACCAGCATTGCGTACTCAAGCATCCGCCTCAGGATGTGATTATCCGGTCGGGTCTGCTCTTCGATCAGGAATCTCTTCCTTACAACCCCGATGATCTCAAAGCTCGAATCGGTCGTGCGTTTGGACAAATCTCCCGTCTGCTCTTTTGTCATATGTACATCTTTAGAAAATACAACCTGATCCTCTTTTGTAAAGTGCTCATTGAAGATCTCGTTCACCAGCGGAATGAGAAGTTGCGGACAATCTTCCAACAGCGTCCTGTACACATCGTCATATGGGTCACCAACATGTTCCTGCTCAGGCTCTCCTGCCTTGTGCGGCTGGCGCAACCGGCCATCGCCATTCTCTTCCACGAGTACATCCAGTTCTGTAACTATCGCTTTCTCTGCTGTCCCTTCCGAAACAACAGCTTCATCTTTCGTAACACCATCTGCACGATCCGTGCAAAACGCTTTGTAGTCTATGGTGTTACACCTCCATTTCTGAAGTGCCGTCTTCTGGCGTTATAAAAACGGGCTTATCTGTCAATTTATCAAACTTTCGCGCACAGTTTACTGCGGCATCGGTTTTGAACTTCCCTGCAATAACAATGCATCACGAAGCTGCTGCTTCACCTTTTCCAGTTCTTCCTGCAGGATACTGTTCTTCTGCCTTTCCACATCGGCTTCCTGCTCTGCCACATCAGCCCGGCGCCGTTCGCGCTCTGTATTCTCGCGTTCTTCCTGTCTGCCCTGCTGTATTCCTTCCTGTATTCCTTCCTGTATTCCTTCCTGTCTGCCTTGCTGTATTCCTTCCTGCTTCCCGGCATTTAAAATCCTTTTAGCTTCTGTCTCAATCACTTTACCACCCATAACCGATTGCACTCCTTTCACGACATTTGGATATTTTCTTGCCAGATTCTCAACCACGATATTGCTCAGATTTATGATCGTATACTTGTAAAACTCGTTCAATTCTCCCTTTTCAGCCAAACGAGTCAGGTGCTCCCGCATCCTGCGGTAATCATCCGTGATTGCCTTAAGCCGCGTCTCATCCTCATTCGCTTTTGCCAGAATATAATTGCTGAAGCGAAACAGGTAAAACGGAAACAGAAGCAGCAGATCCTTCTCGATCATATCGTCCAATGTGTAATCCCGCAGTTTCATTACGAGGACATCTATCGGCAGCACACCCATCGGTGCTTTCGCCTCTATCCTCATCTTATCCGGAGTATTTCTCGTGCTCTGTAAAAACAACACCGCGCAGTTTGGAAATTCCACCCTCAGCACATTGCCAGTCAAAATTTCGGTGTCTCTCGCCACCAGCATTGCGTACTCAAGCATCCGCCTCAGGATGTGATTATCCGGTCGGGTCTGCTCTTCGATCAGGAATCTCTTCCTTACAACCCCGATGATCTCAAAGCTCGAATCGGTCGTGCGTTTGGACAAAGCTCCCGTCTGCTCTTTTGTAATATGTACGTCTTTGGAAAATACAACCTGATCCTCTTTTGTAAAGTGCTCATTGAAGATCTCATTCACCAGCGGAATGAGAAGCTGCGGACAATCTTCCAACAGCGTCCGGTACACATCGTCATATGGGTCACCGACATGTTCCTGCTCAGGCTCTCCTGCCTTGTGCGGCTGGCGCAACCGGCCATCGCCATTCTCTTCCACGAGTACATCCAGTTCTGTAACTATCGCTTTCTCTGCTGTCCCTTCCGAAACAACAGCTTCATCTTTCGTAACACCATCTGCACGATCCGTGCAAAACATTTTGTAGTCTATGGTGTTACACCTCCCATTTCTGAAGTGCCGTCTTCTGGCGTTATAAAAACGGGCTTATCTGTCAATTGCTGCCGCACGACGAGAGCCTGGAATCCCGCTGTGCTACACATATACTACCACAGATATTGCAGATTGTCATTAAATTTTTGCTGAAAATGCAGAGAATGACACGAATCGTGGCACTTCGGAGGGATATCGCAGTAATTCCATTTTTGCATTCTCGTCTTAATCTGTGTTTATCCCGTTCTTTCACATTTCCAATCTCCTGATGAATATGTTCCTGAATCAACAATTTGTGTTTGTGCAGTATAATAATACTTATATCCTTTTTCATCTTCACAAGAGAACTTAAAAATGAGTCTAAAATTCTGATATGAGACTTTTGTTCCACTTCCAGTTTTCAGCTGACTTAGCTCTTCTGTATCCGTCTTAACAATAAATGCTGCTCCCGGCCCCAAGGATTTTTGACCCTTTCTCCCCTTAGAATCTACACAGTATAAGCGCGAAGCCCTTGTAATCTCTTTCCCATCGGAATCTTCTGCAATAAGCTCAAGTGGCTCTATTTGCGAAATGATTTTTGACGTTACATTTTTTATTGATAGATTCAAATTAGCATAACGGCTCAAGTAATTTAAAACCCTTATTTCAAATTTGGGCAAATAAATGCTGTCTTGTTCATTTCTTTTGTATTGTGCCTCAGCCATAGCCATGGATTTTCTTTGCAAATCCAGTGTCATTAAATCAATCATATCAGATTTGTTTTGGGCAATTTGATTCTGATGTAATGTTATCACTCCAAGGGCAACTGTAGCAATCAACGTGAATGCACTACCAAAATATGATAAAAGATCCTGTGGCAGCATCTGAATATCAAAAAACGGTATGGGAGGATTCACGTTGTAGTAAATCCATTCAATTATATAGGGAAGAAAAATGATTATAGTCACAAGCAAAATTCCCACAACAGCAATCAAAATTCTTCTAACACGCGAATGAGGGTCAAGCCCCATGTGTTTCCACCCATTTTCTTCCAATTTTTTCTTAATTTCCCTTTCATTCCTCATATAATATTACTTACACACCCATCTTTGTAAAATCTGCTTTAGATTCATATCTGCTCGCCGAGTATGAAATGTGTTTTCATACTCAGGATTTTTAATACAATGCATTTTCTCCAGGTTATGCCTTAGATACAACGCAGCAAGTTCGTTTTGAATGATTGAAATATAATATGGCAAAACTTCATAAGCCATAATTTTTTTAAATTCATTTTCATCATTAGCCGAAGCTGGTAAAGGCACAAAATTTCTCCCATAGGAAGAAATCAAAAGAATAGCTTCAACCAAGGCTTCCTGATTATTATAGAAAGTAACTGGCATAGCGTAATAGGAACCTTTATTCTCAAATAACCTATCTCTTCTGCCCTGTTTATCAAAAATAACAACATCATAATTTCTGGAAAAGCTATCCAGCAGTCTTTTCATACATTCCGTGTCAGATTCATTAAATCTATATGGTTCTATACTTTCTTTTGTAATTTTAGCAATAGAAGGCATGAAATCCATATCCAGAAGTTCCTGCTCCTGCACTGCTCCCCAGCCGTATTGGCCCATTGGGCAACCACCCATACAGAGACGGGATACCTTAATATCTGTATTTTTTAATGTTATGTACTCCACTATCTATTACCCCTCAAAACTCTCAGAATCTTCTTAATCACATAAAACACGGTTTCCCAAAAAATGATTAAATCTGTTTTAAGCGACACATTCGCCACATACTTCAATCGGAGCTGATTCTTTCGTTTTAACACGTACTTCTCGTACATCTCATCCGCATTCTGGGTCCCTACTATCTCATCAAGGTTTATAAAATTGATAGAACTGTAGTCTGTAATACCAGGACGGACATTTAAGATATTCCTATCTAATCCGTCATAAGCACCTGTATATCTGAGCAGTTCTGGCCTCGGCCCTGCTAATGTCAAGAGAGGAACAACTTTTTTTCTGATTTTTTCTCAAAATGCAATGTTTCTCATCGCAAGACACAAAAAAGAGCCTCTGATTGCTCAAAAGCTCCTAAATCATGTACCCATATGAACTTGTCACTTATCTGATATGTTGCCAGTTCCACATCAGATATATATTTGTCTATTCTATGAACAGCTGATCCGCTTCAGCTGCAGGTATTCAGTCACCGTCATTATTTAAACTAACAATACAAACCTCTTTCCATTATTTCGCTCATCGTGTTATTAGCTGCAGCATACTATTCTTCTTTGAACAGACGCATATCTGCCATATTAAAAATCACCGCATTGTTTTTTTCTAAATAGTTTCCGGTTACTTGATAGGTGTTGTTATCTTTATAACCATTTACCGCAAGAATTCTTTCAACGAATGCACTGCTTACAACTCGCATTGAAACGTGCTTACCAAGCAAAATGCCATCCGGTACTTTAAAGGACATATATTCTTTACCTGGACACGGCATCACCGCAATCGAATCCATCGCCTTATTT
Source organism: Lachnospiraceae bacterium (assembly GCA_021199655.1). GTDB lineage: Bacteria > Bacillota > Clostridia > Lachnospirales > Lachnospiraceae > Choladousia. The sequence continues at coordinate 145,626 of JAJQHQ010000101.1, forward strand.
ATTTTCAAACACAAGTATTTCGGCGCTCCCAACAGGCGCACCACATCTTTTCCAATATGTATTTCTTTTCTTTTTCCGGAGATGGAAATCTCTACACGGACGGAGTGTTTATTTCCGTTCCACATTTTTAAATCCTGACTGCTATTATTATTTTCATCCAATGCTATTATCCCTCTTTTTATCTATCACAGAAGTTTTACAACAAGGAATTATCAGCGCATGATAAATCATCTCCACCCACTGTAATAACTATTGCTGTCTATTTGTTTTACTTCTTCTGTTTCAGTTTTTTCGTTTACATCATTATTTTCCTGTATCGTGAGAGCATATCCAGTAGAACTGTTATTTTCTATTTTCATTTCTCTGTCATCCTCAAGTGCAATCGGAGCAACATCAAAAGTCATTTGACTATATGAATCTTCCGATGATACATCATCGTTCGATTCTGTTTTGCTTAAGGAATTTTTTTCGTTATAATCGCTTTCTTCCCCGCCTTTTTTCTCATCGGAAATAGTGCTGGATTGTTCTCTTAAATTTTCTTTTTCAGCTTTATCCTGTTCCCCTTTATCAGTCTTTTCTGTTCCGTTATAATCAGAATATGTATTCCCAACATAGTCCTCAAGATACTCAAATATATTCATCTGTTTCGCAGAAACATAATCGTTATAGGACTTGCCGACCCGGTCTTTATAATATTCCGGGTAATACATAACCTGCTGTTTCTTCTGTTTCGTTTCTCCTGTTCTTTCATCCACGTACTGCGTTGATTTTGATTCAAACATAACAGCTTCCTCAAGATCAAACACAAGAACAAGTCCATCCCTTGAATTTGCCACACGGCCAAGCACCTTATAGCGGCATTCCTTATTCCAACCCATCAGGCGGTACAGCTTGTCCACGTATTCCCTTGATGTCACTTCTTTATTAACCCACACGCCGTCTTTCTGCCGGACGCGCGCCCAATCAACAGAAGCATATTCTTCTTCCTGGCACATGACTACCGTCATACGCTTTTTCTGCGGATGATAAATTGGGATAATATACTGCACTCCTTCGAAGAGACGGATGCAGGCCATATTGAATGTCAGTTTTCCGTATTTAATGCTTACAGCCGGCTTTTTAAGCATCGAGAACTGTGTCCGCGGCGGCATTTCATAGCCATCCAGATCTTCATATTCCAGCGGCTGTTTCTGTTCCAGCCTTGACTTTACAAGCGCCCGGATTAATTCCTGATCGTTATATCCATAAGACTGGCCGGATGGTGTTTCCCCATTCGCTGATGTTCCAACCGTTTTATTATTTTTTCCTGTCTCCATGCTTTCAGACCTTTCTGTCATATTCGTAAGCTGTCCCAACTTCTCCATTTCAAATCTCCCGCCTGTCACATTGACATCAATAATAATTCCATTTCTTCAGCAATACTCTCGTGGGACGGTATGTCTCCGATCAGCGGATTCACTGCCACATCCCCATCCTGTTCAATATCAGAAGCCGTAAGGGAATTGATAATGCTGTCACGCTTTTTCCTGAGCGGATACAGCATTCCATTCCCATTGCGTGTAGTTTTTGCTGCCAATTCACTGTTTTTTATTGGAATGTACCTTGAGGGCAAATCCTTCTGCTCCGCTTCCACAGATTTTGCAGCCAGCTGCGATGCCCTCGTTTTCACGATCTGTGGCTCATCAAGATAAAATGCCATGATCACCCGGTTCCCTCGTGCACGGGTAATACCACGGAAACGAAACGTATAATCCGTGATCCAGTCCTGTTCTTCATAAACGGCTTCACAAAATGCTTTCCCGTTAAATGACGATACCCATTTCCCATGCTCATTGACCCACGGAAAGCCCATTTCCCCATCACTATTCCGGAGCACCAGTGTCTGCAGCATAGGATGGTAAAGCAGCTCAATCCGGTCACAGTTCCCCAACCGTTCATAGCATTTTTTGTTGAACTTAAGCTGCCTGCGGCTGATCGTCAGAGTCGGTGTATCCCGCCCGATAAAAAAGGCACTGTAAGGAACATAGTAACCAGTGAAATCCATATGGGAAATCCTGCTGTGTTCTTCCCCATTGATAATCCGGGACCGATGTTCGATCTCCTCATATTCGTCTTCAGAATAAGCACTGCGGGAAAGCTCCAGGATGGTATCATGGTCAATACCGTTGAAAGACGGGTTCAGACTCACAAACCCTTTTAATCCCCCGGAGCGGATCACTCCTACTTCCGGTACTCCCGTATGGCGCAGCCTGCTCGCAGAAAGCATATGTACAGCCCTGGCAATCTCCGGTGTCACAATGCCTTCATGATGCTTCTCCACGAAAGCCGCGTCCCTGATCCTCTCGTTCTTCACAACCTTCTGCTCCTTATAATTCAACACGACTGTTTTTCTTGCCATGAGATCACCCCAGCGGCGTTCGTTCAGCATGATAGCGCCTACCATCCCCGCGTTCCATTCCGTCCTGCCTTTTAAGGTCGGCCTGCGGTACTCTGTCAGTGTCTCGGCAATCTCTTCATTTGACTGACCGGAAAGGCGGGCAAAGAAAATATATCTTACAGTCACCGCTTCTTCCTCAACCACGACAAGCCTACCATCCTGCGTATGACGATAACCCAACAAATCTGATAACGGATACTGGCCGGTACAGATACGCTGATCGTAGGATAAAATCATACGGCGGCTCTTATTTGCCGATTCCCAATCGGCAAGCATCGCATGTACCTGCAGGTTTACCCCTGCATCCGGATTCAGTGTATTCAGATGCTCCGTCTCAAAATATACGCCGACCGGATGGCGCGGATTCTGTGTCTGCAGCTTCTGGATTTCATTGACAAAATCACCGACGTTCCGGGCAAAACGAGAGACGCTCGCGCACAGGATCAGGTCAATCTTCTTATTCTTTGCGTCATCCAGCATACGCAAGAACTCTGTCCTCTTTTTCATCGAGGTGCCAGATTTTCCTTCATCTGCGTAGATATCCACCAACTCCCATTTGGGATTTCTCGTCACTTTCTCTGTATAATATTTTTTCTGGTTTTCATAGGAAGATACCTGTTCTTCGCTTGCCGTGCTGACCCTGACATAAACGCCCACTTTATGCTCACTGTCATCTATATCTAATGAAAGCTCATCTGCCTTGATAAGGACGGCATCCCCTGCTGAAGCATTCCGGATTCGTTCCCTTGTCCGCTGCTTTCTCTCTTCACGGTTTTCATGGCGGTTTCTCCACGCTTCAGGCTCCGGTTCCGGACATTCTGACACATCTGAACGCTCTCTTTGCTCGTCCCTTTCCACACAGGCTGGCAGTTCCAATTCATATCCACTAACATTTGGTTCCTTACCATCCATCATTTCTCAGCCCTTTCCATGAAAGTTCTCTGTAACCGCTGTTTTCCATAACCTGTAATCGTCCGGATTCAGCCGGATATATTCATCTGCCATTCCAACCAGTGCTTTTTTCTGCCCGTCAAAATCTGTAACAGTATCTATCTGATAATCCGTGTCCTCTGTTATCAGGTCGATTCCACCGTTTATCTCCGACAATAATTTGACCAGATAACAGAAATCCCCCATATTTGCAGCGAGATACGCTTTTGTCTGCGTAGCGATACACTGGACTTTCCCGCTGCTGCAGTCTCCAAGCAGCCGTACCATCTCTGGTCGCTTTGCAGTCTGTTTGTTCCCGGTAATATCAATATAAACACCTACCAGTTGGAACTTCGTTGACCTGGCAAATTTACTCTCATAATACGAATTGTGATAGGCCACTGCCTGTTCCCGGCGTTTCTCCCACAATTTTGCGAGTTTAACATATCCTGCCACACGGATTTTCTCACTCATTTCCATCTCTGCTTTCCGGCTCCAGTTTCCAGTACCAGACGTATCTTTTACGGTATGCCGTTACCCCAATTTCTTTTGCAGCCCTGCGCACCGTACGTTCGCTGACATTTAAATTCTTCATCGTATCAATAATAGCATTTGCCGGAACATCATCCGCTGTCAGCATCAGGCGGATAATATTTTTCACACGCCATATCTTTGTTTTGCGTTCAGGTTCCATCAATTCCACTCGGTCATCCATAGCTCTTACAGAACATCTGCCGATCCACTGGAATCCCACATCAGAATCTATGATAAAAGCCACCGAACCACCTTCAGGAGCAAGGCTTGATTTGATCTGGCTAAGGTAACGGATGTCTGGCATCTGTCTATCCCTCGTAACCATCAACACACTCCGCGCGATTGCCGCAATATCAATGCTCCCCAATCCCCTGTATAAGCTCTTTCCTCCCGCCGATTTATTCAAATGCCCAATCAATACAACAGCGCATTTATATTTCTCTGCAATTTTGGCCAGGTTCCCCATCACTGCGCGCGCCTTCACTGCACTGTGCATTTCGCCGTCTTGGGTAAAAAAAGCCTGCACCGGATCAATGATGAGCAGCCTTGCCTCAAGCAGACGGATTGTTTCCTCAATCCTTTTGTCCGTCAGCCGCAGTGGTTCTTTCTCTGAACAGGATATAAAGGCGATCCTGCTACAATCAGCACCCGCCTGTTCCATCCGCGGTTTTACCGTATCCCCTACGTTATCTTCTGCACACTGGTAAATGACATTCTGTGCCGCCGATATTAGTGTTCCATCCGGTAGCCTCCCACCTGTGGAAAGGCTTGCAGCAAGATGTATCATACATGTTGACTTTCCATCACCCGGGTCTCCCTGCAGAAGTGTCACTTTACCATAGGGAATATAGGGATACCACAACCAGTCAACCTGCTGGCGCTCTACAGATGAATATAGTTGATACGGGTTATTCTCCATCTTTCCACATTCCTTGTACTTTCACTGTTTTTTCAAGCGCCTGTTCTTAGCCGTCATATCCGCCACGAGTTCTGAAATCAGGCCAATCTCAAAAGCGGTCAGCCCGCTCACATCTATCGTCGTATTAGAATCACAGCCCAAAAGATAATCCGTGCTCACATGGAATATCTCAGCTATCCTGATCAGGATGTCAAAGCACGGCTGTCTGTCATCATTTTCATACGCACTGATTGCTCTTTTATTTACGTCCAGCAATGCTGCCAGCTGCTGTTGTTTTAAATTGTTCTTCAGCCTTAACTGTTTAAGCCTGCTCCCGAATGTCTCCTTCATGTGCATTTACCTTCTGTGCATCATGGCAGGAACACAGCCATTTTTTCTGTGTGTATCATAACAAAAAACAGTCCGCATTTGGCGGATTCCATTCGCCTTTTCGTGGACTATTTGCTGTTCTATGCCTATCATGCACCACCTTCATCTAAAATAAGGAAGGCAGCACCCGCTCCATATAACCCGCTGCCAGTGCTTCTAACGTTAAAAAGCCGCCGGAGTCGCATAAAACCTGTGTTTTCGCGCCTTTCCACATCCTTTGGGACGGATTTTTCTGGCAGTCTTACCCCATGGTTGTGACAGTCTTACGTGCTTATTTGAACTTTATGCGGCTTTTTTGGCAGTCTTACGTAAAAAATGGCAGTCTTAGAAGCAAAATTGGCAGTCTTAATCGTAAAGGGCAGTTGCATTTTTTACAGCGCCTTCCAAATGTTATTTTACCGGAACGGGTGAATACATTCACCCTATAATTTCATCCGGCACAAAATTATAATGGGAACATCTTGAAGAAAGGGGATGGCCGCAGATGTTCAGCTTTGAGCCGCTCTGGGAAACCATGAAAAGAAAAGGCATATCGCAGTATGACCTGCTCACCGGCGGCATTGACAAACGCACATTAGACCAACTGCGCCATAACCGGAATATTACAATACTGACACTTGCGAAGATATGTAATATCATCCAATGTACCCCGAACGAAGTTGTACGAATTAATCTGGATAGTCCAACAGAGGCTGAAAAACAATAACACTATGTATCAAAAAATGTAATGCTGCAACCAAGAATAAAAACTCCAACCAGCCGTTCTATAAAAACGGTATTGGTTGGAGTTTTCCGTTCGTTTTGTTTTAAATTCCTTCTTTGGTGCTTGCCGTGGTAGGAAGCTTCCTTATTTGTCGCAGATAGCCATCGATAACGGACATCTGTGCCATTACAGTCTGTTTCATATTAAACGGACACACGTATATGATTTCAAAGCATTTGTAAAGGAATTTATTTCAAATTCTTGCCATTCAACATTTATAAGCTCTACCATTCCTCTCTCCATGCTTCTACTTCATTACGCGACGGAATCGAGTCTGCTGCCCCTTTATGTGTGCACGCCAAACTAGCGGCTTTTGAAGCAAATGCCATCGCTTTCTCGAGAGAGCTCCCCCTTGCGAGTTCCCCAGCAAGACTTCCGCAGAACGTGTCACCTGCTCCGGTTGTGTCAACCACATTAACAGATATACAAGGAAATCTCTTCGTTATTTTTTCATCAGAGTATTCATACCCGTTACTCCCAAGCGTTGTAATAGCTTTTTTAATTCCTTTTTCAAAAAGCAACTGCTTTCCGCCAAGCAATTGAAGTTCGTTTTCATTTGGCATAATCATATCAACATATTGAAAATATTTTGTAATTTCTTGATTTGCGGGTGCAGGATTAAGGATAGTAACCAGTCCTTTTTCCTTAGCCTGTTTCAATCCATAGCCAATAACCTCTACTGGATTCTCAAGCTGAGTCAAATATAGGTCCCCTTCTTCTGCCTCCAACAGTACGGCATCAACGTCCTCTTTGCTCAATTTTGCATTTGCTCCTTTTTCGAGAATAATTCTGTTCTCACCACCTGTAAGCAAAATAACTGCAGTTCCGGTCTGACTGTCTGCAATTTCTCGGACATGTCTCACATCTGTCCCTGACTCCTGAAGGTTCGCAAGAAGGGATTTACCAAACTCATCTGCACCTACGCATCCACACATAAGCACATGTCCTCCCAATCTGGACGCTGCTACAGCCTGATTTGCCCCTTTCCCGCCAAAGCTTACCATAAAATCACTGCCTGTAAGGGTCTCTCCCTCTTTAGGGCAATATGGAGCTGAAATACTAATATCCGTATTGAGGCTACCCACTATAATTATTTTTTTCATCTCTCACCTCACATTTTCAGTTTATCGTTATCGAAAACTCAGCAACAGTTTGCTCTCCGTCCTCTCCAATAATCAGTATTTTCATACCATCCTCTAGGTTACTCTCTTCTGTCAGTTCACTATTATCACTGTTAACAATTGTTATTGAATAATCACCATAACAATAAACGTTTTCAAGAAAATATGTAACGGTCATTCCTTCTGTCACAGTGATAGTATCTGCCCCAAAACTGATACTATCCGTATCAAGTGTTGCGATTATATCCGCTGGCTCTATAGTTTTGGACGGTGACAGCTCTTCCTCGCTGGTTTCATACAATGTCACTGCTCCAACATTCATACCGCCCAACCATTCGCCGAAAGTGGAATCCACTATATCAACCGCACCATACTCCGAGCCTATAAAGATTGTATACTCACCACTCTCCGGTACTGAGAAAATTAATGTAATCGGATGATAGAACCAGTTGCTCACCGGGGATACAACAACATTCTGTTTTGCTACGACATTGATCTCTTCCAAATCGCTCCATATGAATTCCTCATCCGTCACAATAGAAGATATCTTCGACCATAGATCATTATCATTCCCTTCTATAACCATAATAGATGCCGGGGAATTCAACGAAGTTCCTGACCAATCCGCCAAGTATGAAACGACATACGCCGTAACCTTATAAAGTTTTCCAGCTTCAAGATCGACACTCTGCATGATTCCATTATATGGATACCACTCATTCATCCAAAAACTTCCATACAGATAAGGGCTGTCCGTCTGATACCCGCTTTCTCCATTTATAGTTAAATACCAGTCATCCTCAGATTCCAAGTCTCCATTAGAAAGTAAATTAGTCTTCCCATCCGGCAAATCCAGCATGTGCTCATAAAATGCACAATCATCAACGTACAGACAATTGCCCCACTGTCCTCCTGCAGCTGATTTAAATTCAATATAAGGATACACTACAGAATTTTCACCGGTATTTATCATAGTGCCAAACGTCTTATAACAGGCAACTGAAATATCGGAACCAGAAATGGTTTCTGATGAAAGAACGGTAGTTCCATCTTCTCCCAAGACGCCAATGGTAACCTGTTGAATTCCCTGAGCACTTACATCATCTTCTTCCTGTCTCATGGCATCACCATATTTAGAAAGATTTACATAGAATGAATAATTTGTATTTTCTTTAACCGTAACTTCCTGCGTAATAGTAATATTATCTTCCAAGGTGAAACCTTCTTTTGCAGCAAGATACAGTGTATTGCGTCCTTCTATTTGCTTATCCTGTGTAGAAAGCATATAAGTAGAAACATCCAGAGCATCAATTCCAATTTCAGCACCGACGCTTTCATTTGATAATGCACTCCAACCGTTTAACGGATCTACACCTGTACTATCCTCAAAACCGGCATTCTGCAACAAGTTTGAAGATTCTTCCGGAATATTACTTCCCTCGTACGTCATAGTCACATCATCAATAATAATATCCGACTTTTCCTGACGGATAAAAAGTCGTACTGTAGTTTCATCACCAGTCGTAAAACTAGCGGAATAAAGTGTATAATTTGAAAATTCATCGTCGTCAATGGTCAAATGCGTATCATCATCATTATGATCAACGTCTACAGAATTATCTCCCCATCTGTGCAGCTGTCCATAAATCGTTTCATTCTCTCTCTCCTCAGACGCGATTCCAAAAAAGAGTGCGTTTAGATAATCCGTTCTCACACGCAAAGTTACATAATACGTTGTATTGGGAAGTACAGTTATCGTTTGTGATATTTCAGGATAACCGCTTTTATTTCCGGGTGACTGGAGCCTAACTGCCTGTTCACCTGTATAAGAATCCTCTACCAGTGTTACGCTTCCTCCGGTTCCTGCTGCTTCCGAATCAATATCAACATTCCATGCCCCTATCGTAGCGTTTTCCTCGTCATAAGAAACATTTTCGAAGCTACCATCTTTGACAAGATTTGCCGTAAGTACTGTAGTTTCCTCCGATACAGTTTCTTCGCTGGTTCCATAGGCACTCACAATCGCTGTTGATGAAGCTACAGATGCTAAAACAATAGATGCAGAAAGCATCACTCTCAGTCCTGCACAATACATTTTTTCAAACATTCTTTTTTTCATGATTATACCTTTTCCTTTCTTCTGTGAATTAAAATAGTAACTGGCCTAAGTTTTGCTTTTGTCGTTTTACTTTTCACCATTTTCATTTCTGCATCAGACAACAGTATGACGGCTTAATGTTATAATACCGGGGATACCACAAAATCATCGAGTCTTATATAATCCGAATCGTTTTCACCCGTAAGTTGGATACCAATCTGAAAGTCTGTAAAATTACCTGTATTAAACGTTAGGGTGACTTGTTTCCAGTCTTCCGTAACCTCGCACACCTGTGAACGGAGTTTCAGTCCTTCACTGTTCCATACGGTCAATTCTGTCTGAGACATAAAGTCACTGTTTCCCTGTACCATACAAGTGAGAGTATAATTTGTATTTGCTTCCAGCGATCTGGTCGTTACATTCTTAAGTACTACTGTCTCGCCCTGTATAGCTGTAAGTTTTACATTAGACAAGCCAGTATAGGCCGTTTGCTCCATACACTCTATCATAGTTGCCGAAGAGTCACTTACAGACCATCCATTCGTTAATGATCCAGCCACTCCGTTTTTCTGGCAGGTTTCAAAACCTGGTTCACTGATATAACGCAACTGCGCCATTTCTTCCTCCGAATAAACGATCGGTTCTCCTAGTTCTTCCTGGGTTACTGTTTTACCACATTGATACGCTTCAATTTCCGACACAGTTGCAGATTCAGGTATTACTAGGCTCAATACTCCATCCACGGAAACCACCTGGCCTCCCTGCTCAAGTACTATCTCCTGAACCAGTTCAACACACTGATCGACAATATCATCAATTGTACTTTGAGTATACTTAAAGTACTGCGTATCAATCACACCATCTTTTATCTGCGTTTCCAATCCATCCCAACCGGAAATGACGGAGAGAATTCCCGCAGTTGCGGCAGCGGTAGAATCACAGTCATTCGCGCACTGCACAGTCAGTTTTGTTGATTTTTCAATATCTCCTTCTCCGTAAAGAAGTCCAATGACGGTAAAAGCAGAACAGACCTTTGCATCCAAAAGTAAATCATTTGGCCATTCAATCCATTGATATTCGGAACCAGATGCCTCGTCTGTGCCATAAACCCACTTTTGCATAATTGCTTCATAATTTCTCTCCGCACTCAAACCAGCCTCTTTATTATCCAAAACATCCTGAATAATCTGAGCAGACCAAGAATCCGACGGTATTGCATTAAGACCGGCCTGAATTATCTGATTGATATCCGATGTGAAAAATGCACTCCCATACATAGCCGCAATAAACTGCGCTGCGTATATTCCATCTCCATAACAGCAAATACTGGCAACCTTCTCAATCATCTCATTAGACACACCCGTCATGTTCAGGCCAAGATAACCGGCAAATGACGAGCCACATTGATAACTATTTCCGTCCGAAAAAGCATTTGTATAATATCCTGTAGCCTGTTTCGGATATCCGGAATACGGCGGAGCAAAGCCTCTGGCCAAAACATCATTATTAGAGCCATCCCAAAATTCAAAGCCTTTATTGTACATATAGATTCCAAGTTCCCTGCTCTCAACATCGAGCCCTAATTCTGAAAAAGCTTCAATAGCTGTCATAGAGAGGTAAACATCATCCTGGTCATAACCATTAGAAATCTGTTTATTTTCCCAGGATGGAAGATTTTCCTCTGAAATCCAGTCTTTTGAACAAAATTCATATTGTTGTCCCGTTTCAAAATCGGCATATCCATATGCAACTCCTGCCATAGTACCTGCGATTCCACCTTTTACCTTGTCCCTGTATTCATCCAATGAAATAATCACGCTATTCTCAGGTAAATCAATCGCAGAAACTTCTTCGCTTTCATAAGCCAAAGCAATCCCTGTATCGAATTTCACAGAAAGACAAATACTCAATGCAAAAAGTATTACCGACAATCCTACTCCTATCTGTTTTTTTCCTTTCAAATTCATCACCTCCAATCTACTCCTTTTATAACGTTTCTTTCAGATCAACACGTTTCAGTTTTACCACGCTTCCACCTCCCACATATACTCCTACACATCCATTTCTGATTTCCAAAGGGAAATCAAAGATCATTTTCCCATTGATTCTCACCTGTAAACACCCATTTGCATTTCGCATCCATATTTCTACTTGCTTTCCAGTCTCTAACAGATATGGTTCTCTTGCCAGTACCTCTTCTCCAAACTGGTACTCAATAAGCATCACTTCTCCTTTCTGAAATATAAGTCTCCTCTGTTTTCCTGCGCCGCGCACTCCAAACAGAATTCCCATTGTATCGCCTATGACTGGCGTCATAAATGTTTTCATTTCAAAATTTCCCAGCGGTTTTGATGTATATAACTGCCCATCCTCAAGGCATCTTCCAGTCAGGTATCCATCTTCCAAGTCCCACACTCCCTTGTAATATGTACACTGGCTGACTTCACGATGTTCTAACGAATACTCTTCCATTTTTTCTTTCTCAAAATCCACCGCATAATCGACCAATCCTTCAATGGCTAGAAGGCTTACTGTAACTGAACATCCTGGTTTTGCCTGAATTGCCAAGCCTATTTTGCCAATACAAGAATCCTTCGGCACATCCATTCGCCATACTTTTACGCCAGACGGTGAATAATACCTTTGGCCAGTATGAATATCCTCACAAAAAATTCTAACCACAGCCTCTTCCGTCCGGTAATCAGCTCTGAGTGTCTGACCCGGGTAAACCAATGGAGAGAAAGCCGGGTCATAACGGTTATCATAAAGATCATCCTTCCCATAATACGTCTTTATAAACGCAATGCATTCCGGTGTCTGGGATGTAATCTTTATTTCACCTCCAGTATTTTCCATTTTCGCATTTTCTGCACGCATACCATTCACGGATTTTGGGAGTAAAAAATCAAACTCTTTACAATTTTTATCCCGGTAAACAGCCTTTTCATATTTTCCATGATACCGTTCCCCTTTTAAGCGTAATGCGTTGCGGAAAACATCATAAGTAAAAGAAGGAATACTCACAATATTCTCATATCCAAGTACGGAAGAGCAAATGGTCGTATCGCGTAGCGGAGCAATCCATTTGTCGTAATCTACTCCTTTCAGATCTGTCATGACACCCATCACAGTTCCAAGATTACCTGCATTACAGTCCGTATCAAAGCCACTGTAATTTGCTATTTTGAGCGTTCTGCAAAAGTCTCCTTCCCCATACAGCAGCGAATATATCATAATTGCTGCATTCGGGATAATGTGGCAGTTTCCGCCATATTTATCCTTCCAGTAATTTTTTTTAATATATTCAAAGCAAGCTTCAACGCTACCGTCATTCTCGTAAAATCGAACAATATCTCTTACCATGTTTGCATAAAGAGAACTCTCCGGAATGACAGATAGAGCATGCGTGATTATTTCTTTTATGCTTTCACCGTAAAACGCCGCACTGATCAGGGCAGCTACAAATCTGCCGCCATCTACTGCAACTCCGTCATGAGAAACCCGCGCTGCAATTTCAGCCAGTCTGGCAGCCTCCTGATAATCGTATGGAGAAACCAATCCCCATACATCACTGAATATCTGGCCTCCAATTTGTTCCGCTAGTACCTTCCCGTTCTGTTTTATGCTTCCACTCTGCGGCGGCATAATTCCTTTCTGCAGATTCAGATAGGCAGTATGCTCCTCCGAGACTCCATATCCGCCCCACCAGTAAAACCCATGTTCATACGGAACATAATTAAGCCAGCACTGTCTTATATCTTCATAGCCGTAGTTATTAATATCTTCACATTCACTCAGCGCCCGAAAAAAAACACTGGCCCGTTGCTGTCATCATCAGCAGCAAAGTCATGATAATCCACAAAATACCCATCTTTGCCTCCATATAACCTGACAATGTCTTCACTATTAAACATTTCAACCGGCGCGCCATAACGTATTCCGATACACTTTCCAAGCCATCCATGATATATTTTTTCGATATCTCTGTCTGTTAATCTATTCATTCATTTAACTCCTGATATTTTTATGCCCTGCACAATATATTTTTGCATTACCGTAAGCATCAGTATTAAAGGAATGCACGTGATGACCGTACCAGCCAGCAACAGATCCCAATGCGTTCCCTGTGAATTTCTGAAATAAGCAAGGAGTTGATTGACCTGATACAAGCTAGTATTATTGATAATTGTCATAGACGGCCAAATGTACGCATTCCAAAAGCCTTGAAAAACACTTAACCCCATAATGATAAACGGTGTTTTTGACATCGGCAGAAATATGCGAGTATAGATTCCAATACGTGAACATCCATCCAATAGAGCCGCTTCTTCAAGTACGTCAGGAATTCCCAAATAAAACTGCCTGAAGAAGAAAATTGACCAGACATATGTAACTCCAGGCAAAATCAATACTGCCATTGTATCCGTCAGACCAATTTTGGAAACCACATAATAGCACGGGATCAGAATTGCAATATTAGGAACAAACATAGTAGCCGCATAAACCGACCATAATATCTTTTTCCCCGGAAACTCCAGTCTTGCAAACGCATACGCCGCGAGCGAATTTACCGTCAGGCTTAAAAACAAAGCAATAAAGGAAACCATCAACGTCATCACAATGGATCTTAAAAAGTTGGTTCCAGACGGAAAATAAACGCTGGAGCTGCTGAAAATTGACCTGTAATTCTCCAGAGTCCATTGTTTTGGAAAAAATTGAAACACAACGCTCTGAATCTCTGAAAGTGGTTTAAAGGAAGACATCACAACCCACAAAAATGGAAATACTCCAACAAGAATAAGTAATGCGCCTATCATCCATGAAATTATTTTGCACACAGAATGCTTATTTATTTTGCTTCTATTTTTCATATTCCATCACCTCCTCATTCTGCTGATTTTTCAGATCTTATCAGTCTGAAAAAGACAGATGAAAGGGACGTTAATATAACTGCCACCAATAGCGACGCCGCATATACGGTTCCCATATTATCTGAATGTTGGAACTGATAATATAAATAATATATCGGGCCTTCCAGAGAATGTTCTGCACCTGCGCCTACCAAGACCAGCGGTATTTCATATAATTGGAACGAACTAGCCACTAACGAAATGATCAAGTAAACGCCAATATTTTTTAAAAGTGGTATCGTAATATAAAAAGTCTGTTTCCACCAGTTCGCTCCATCCAACTTCGCCGCTTCATAATAGTTTTGGGGAATATCATAAAGGCCTCCCAGCATTACTAGCGTATTATAGCCGAGGCCATTCCATATTACAGCAATGCATACTGCAACCATTGCCCATCCTTTTTCTCCGGTCCAATTTATTGCATGAAAGCCAAGTATTTTCAGTATCCCATTCAATAAGCCTCCGTGGTAATTATAGACATAGGCAAAAATGGAACCGACCACAATTCCTGAAAAAAGACAGGGCAAATAAATGCTAACTCTAATGATTGATGAAAAATTCTTATGTACTCCCATAATAAGGTTGGCTATCAAAAAAGAAAGCACTAACTGGATCGGTACAATCCAAAATACATACTTCAACCCGACTAGCAAAGAGCGGAAAAATTCTGAACTTTGCATTCCAAATAACACATCTGCATAATTTTTCAGTCCAACAAATGTATTTCCCAAATACTCTTTAACATCAAACATACTGAACCAGATAGAGAAGAGGAGTGGGACAATAGTAAAAATCAGCAGAAGTATCAGTGACGGAAGTAAACACATATATGCCGTTGTTACTTCACTTCTGCGGTACCGCACTGTTTTTCTCATCATTGCTGCCCTCCTTACTCCAGATCATCATATGGATAGGTTCCCTGTCCTCCTGCTTTCAAAATGCGGTTAAGTTCTGTCTGCAGATCATCGAGCGTTGACTGCACATCTTCTCCTTTCGAAGCTTTTATAAGTGCATCTGCATATTTCTCTGAAATCGTCCACTCATATACAGGTTCCATCTTCGAATTGCTCAGGATTGATTCCGAAACAAAACTATAAAATGGATCGTTTACTGCTTCGTCAATCTCAGCTAACGCTTCCTCAACACTCTTTCTCGCTGCAAACTTAGAAAATCCCAGATCACTCATAAACGAAATTAAATGCGAAGTGTCCCCTCCAAGAAGCCATTCTATAAATGCGCCACATTCCTCCGGATGTTCGGCTTTTCCATCAATTGCCATCCCCCAGCCGCCTATAACAGCAGTTGTTTTTCCTTCTGTTTCGCCATCTATCGTCGGACAAACCGCATATCCAATGTCATCAAGCACATCCGGATACGTATTTTTTATTTGCCCGATGGACCATGAACCACCAAGTGCCATTGGAACATATCCCTGTGCCAGCGGGTATATTTCGTTATAGCTTGAAAAAGCTGCTTCCGGTGTCAGTTCATCAGTATACATTTTCTGGAACAATGTAAATAGCTGCTGATGAAATTCAGTATTTACATCAGCTGTCTGCCAATCTTCACTAAGCAAAAAATACCCCGCATTTTCATCCTGTGCCTGAAATCCCCATGCAACCCATCCTAGCTGTGATGTATTTGGCATCGCAATTCCATATTCGTATTCCGTATTCTCTTTAAGTAGTTTCGCACACTCATATAATTCATCCCAGGAAGTAGGAACTTCAGCTCCTGCTTCCTCTAATGCGCTTTTTCGGTAAAATAGAATGCTGTAAGGTTCCACAAACCATGGATAAATATAATGATTCCCATTCACATTTGTCATTTCCTCTACATTGTCGAGTAAATCCGTAAAGCAGCTATCAGACATATAATCATCCAGTGCCGTGTATTCTCCATTCAGCGAATTCAAAGGAACCTCAGCATAATTTAAAACAGTTATTTCAGGTTGTGTCCCCGCACCTTGAGCCGCCTTTAATGTTGCATCCCAAGTATCTTCTGTAACCCATTGAAGTTCCACATAAAAATTTTTTTCATTGCTCACATCTGACTCGTTAAATTCCTCTACCATATTTTCTAGCCACTGTTGTGTTTCAACTTCAGTAAATGGTTGGCACCATAAACGTACCAATGTCTTTTCATCACTCACGGTCATATTTTCTTCGTTCTCTGCTATAACTTCTTCGTTTATTGCAGTAACTTCCTCGCTCACAGCAGTAAGCTCCTCGCTTGCAGCAATTGTCTGTTCTTCCGCAGTTGTTTCTTCCAGTGTTTCTGTTTTTGTCCCACAAGCACTAAGAACTGTTGACAGTAAAATAGTCATACCCAATAATTTCACAGCTTTTCTTATTTTCATGACTTATCTTCCTCCTTTTTTAATAAAGAACTTTCTAGGAAACTCGATATAGCTCGAAATTTCCTTCTTTTTCATGTTTTTATCTTGCTTTTCAGTCGGTATAAGAAGCATGTCTTTTATATCAGAATTATTTCATACCGGCATCCATCCTTTCTTGTATGATGTTTGTAGAGATACAAACACCATGTTTCCTTTCTTTTATGTTGGT
>JAJQHQ010000054.1 GCA_021199655.1 Lachnospiraceae bacterium
CTATACGTCTACTATAGTTTATCTTTGGTATGATATTATCATTATAGGCGAATTGGGATATGCACGCAAGAGAAATTTCATGTTTCACGGTATTTTGTTTCGACATTGTAAGCAAGAGTTTTCATATCATTTTACAGACAGCGGACAAGTACACACCACATATATGGAGAAATTATGAAAAGGAAGCGGTATCCCATGCGGATGCTTTCTTTTCTATGACAGAGCAGGCCTGGTAATAGTGAGATAAAATATTTAGCTGATATTTGCAAATAAATGCTTGACATATATTCACATATCTGCTAGAATAAAATCACACATCAAGAATAGAGAATGATTGATGTGCGTGAATATGGAATCCGAAGAATATTCCAGAATTATAATTTGAAAAAGAGAATAAAAGATTTAAATCTGATTGACAATTTTCTGTTCGGCACTGTAGTTGATTATCCGGGTATGGGAGAGGAGTTTGTCAGACTGTTGCTGAAGACGATCTTCAACAGGAATTTTGGCAAATTGCAGATTGTTCCGGAGAAGGAGTATAAGGGTGTGGATACAGATCTCCATGGTGTGAGACTGGACGTGTATGTGGAAGCAGCATCGGACGACAATGCGAAAGATGTATCTGTTATCGACATTGAGCCGGAGAAGAATGATAAGGAAAAAGATGTGAAGACTTTGCCAAAGCGCACAAGGTATTATCATTCGAAGATTGACGCGATTGGTTTTGAGAGCGGAAAAGCGTACCGGTACTTGAAAGAAGCCATTGTTGTGATGATCATGTCGTTTGACCCATTTGGAAGGGACAGGACCATTTATACCATCCGGAATATGTGCCAGGAAGAGCCTGATATACCTTATGATGATGGGGCGAGGACGATCTATCTTTATACGAAAGGTACTCGCGGACGATCCAGGAAGAAGCTGCGGGAACTGCTCTGCTATATGGAAAAATCGAATGAGGATAACGCTGTCAATCCCGAATTAAGAAAACTTCATCATATGGTGGAAAAAGTGAAAATGGATAAGGGGGTGTCTCTGAAATATATGAAATATCTTGAGCAGCAGGAAATGATACGTGAAGAAGGCCGTGAAGAAGGCCGCAAAGAAGAGATGGTAAATACGGAACGTGAAAGACTTAGAGCTGAAGCAGCAGAACAAAAAAACCAGGAAATTGTTTTTTCAAATATAAAAAATTTGATGAGAAATCTTGGCTTTACCGCAGAGCAGGCCATGCAGGCACTGAATATTTCTGAGGCATATAGACGATTATTCCGAGCACAGTTATAAGCACGTAAGACGGGGACATTCCAGGAAATGCCGGTGTCGCGTGGAGGCGAGGGTCAGCCCCCCGTAGAGAAACGAGAAACGAAAAACTTCTTTAAGGCTTTATTAACAGTTTAAGACAGGGGCAGTTTTCTCTGCCCCTGTATGATTTCTCCCTGCGCAAATTGTTTACCCGCAATGCAGTCAGAGAGCATTGATGAATCTAAACCACAGCCTCAATCAATATTCGGTCACCCAAAACGAGTTCCTTTAACCCGATAGTTTTGTTTTTATTAAAGTTAAAGCTGAGCATATATCCTTTCTTCAGATGGAAATGATCCAGATATTCGGCAAGCTGCACTTCTCCCCTTTCGTTATAGGCATTTCCGCGCCATATCTTACATTCGATCACGAATTGCTCTCCGTGATAGTCGATTACCAGATCGGTTCGCTCACGATTGCGGGTTTCTGCTTCTACATAGCAGTGCCCCTCACCGTTGATGATGGGCTTGAGAAAAAGCATGAAATAGCGTCTTCCGGCGTCCTCAAGGAAGGTTTCATCCTGATCGCCATATAAGTCGTCAAAGCTTTCTACGAATCGCTCAAGAATCAGCCGGACATTCAGGTGGCCGCCTGTGACGAACTGATTCTTTTCCCTCAGAGCAGCATCATAAATCCTGCTGGTTTCATATTCTTCGGACATGAACCAGTTATAAAGGACGGTTTCAAAAATCCGGTTGTAGATGACAGCCATTCCATTTTCATTGCGGATAAAGCCAAACATGGCGGCTATTTCAATCGCATCATTCATCGCTGTAAAAGGCACTGGTTTGCCGGTGAATAACAGGGCATATAGTACATTTCGCAGCTTTGGATAATCTACCAGTTTTCCTTTCAGGGATAGAAACAATGCGTTTGTTTCGTTTTCCAGAAGCTTTACGGCCGCCAGAAGCCCCTGACTGGTCCACGCGTCAGACTTACTGGGAAAATCATTGCGTCCTGCGATTACTTCATCCATGAGCTTACACAGCCTGGATACAAGATAGGGATATCCGGAAGTGTAATCATAGATCAGCCCGGCTATTTCCTGAATATCCATATTGGTGTGCCAGTCAGACTCATAGTCTTTTAGCATACCGGCAATATCCGAGACGGAAAAACTCATATCGACGTTAAAATCAGCCGCGATATTCCAGGGAGAATTTGTTTTATGCTCTTCATCGGGACGTATTTTTTGCCGGATATTTCTGATATCATAGACGCCTGCAAGAATGACGGACCAAAAGGCAGGAACTCTCGGCCTTTTCAGGTAATATGCCCGCAGCTGAGCGAGGAAGTCGATAAATATCTGGTTATTGGTTGCAGTATCAACCTCATCAATGATGAGGACTATCTTTTTGTCCGACATACCGCACCAGGTCTTAATTACTCTGAAAAGCGCATTTAAGGAATTGACTCTGGCCGTTTCTTCAGAGAAAGCCAGAAGCTGTTCTTCAATCTCATTCGGAAGAGTTTCTACGGCATCCAGAATTTCGCTGGCAAGTGCTGATACAAATGTCTCTACATTTGCAAATGAAAGCGCATCCATGGTCTGAAAATCCAGACTGATCACGATATAGTCACTTTTCAGGTAATCAGCGAGCGCATTCAGCGTAGTCGTCTTGCCAAATTGTCTTGCCCGGTTAATCGTAAAATAATCGCCGTTGTCTACCATTGTTTTTACTGCGTCCAACCGTGACCGGATATTTACCATGTAGTGAACTCCCGGCCGACAGGCGCCGTTTACGTTAAAAATTTTTGCCAATTCTCTCCCCCCTTATTTTTAACAAAGTGTATTTCTTTTTAAATAGAGTATAGCATATGCATTCCCTTTTTGCCATATTTTATTTTCAGGTTACAGGATTGTTGCATAAAGCCGGTGTCAGGCACTTCTAAGAACGCTATGGACGCCTTGTCCTTTTTGTGCTACAATGGACAAAAAATTTGTTAAAAATAATGTTAAAAAGAAAGAAAAGAAATGATAGAAAAACAGACTGAGAATCAAACCGATAAGCTGAACGAAATCCGGCAGACAGAGCGTGTGCTGGTGATCGCGGGCGGCGCGTGGCAGACCCCTCTTGTGGAAAAAGTGAAGGCGATGGGATATGAGGTTGTAAACAGTAATCTCTATGAGGATTCTCCGGCGTTTGCGTTTGCCGACTACTGCGAGGTGGCGGATGTACTGGACAAAGAAAAGAATCTGGAGATCGCCCGGAAGTATCAGGTGCAGGCGGTGCTGACGGATGAGAGTGATATCGCGGTGCCGACGGTAGCTTATGTGGCCGGGAAGCTTGGGCTGCCGACGATCGGCGAGGATCGGGCCAGACTTTTTACAAATAAGTATGCGATGCGCTGCTTCTGCCGGGAGCATGGGCTGAAGACGCCGGAGTTCCGCCTTTGTGAAAGCGCGGATGAAGCTGCGGCGTTTGTAAGAGAGCTTGAAAGATCTGGCAATTCCGATGAATCCGGGAAGCCCGGGGAGTCTGAAGGACCTGGCAGATCAGAGAAATCCGGGAAGCGCTGCATCATGAAGCCGCTGGATTCGCAGTCGAGCCGCGGCGTTTATGTGCTGGAGAAGCCGGAGGACGCGTACGCGTATTTTGAGTCGTCTGCGTCGTATTCCTCTGCCGGACATGCGGTGATCGTGGAACAGTATATTGAAGGCGTGGAGTTTACGGTGGACGGGATCGCGTACGCGGGAGAGCACCGCAGTCTGGCGATTTCGGAAAAGAAGCATTTTTCTTATAATACCAGTATTGCCTCGGAACTGTTTTTCTCGAAGACGAATGACCGGTATGATTATGAGGCGCTTAAGAAGCAGAATGACCGTCTGGTGGCGCTGACTGGCCTGCCGTTTGGCCTGACCCATGCGGAGTATAAGTGGGAAGACGGCGAGTTTTATCTGATAGAGATTGCGGCGCGGGGCGGCGGTACGCGGATTTCCTCGCATATTGTGCCGCTGCTTACCGGGATTGACAATTATCGTTTCCTGATCGAAGCGGCGCTCGGGCATCCGGTTGATGCGGAAATTGTACGGTCTGCGGATTCGACAGATCCGGGCTGCCTGCAATCAGCGAATCCCGGGTTGCATTCTGGGTTTTTGCGGACGGGCGATCCTGCAGGCCGTCATACCGGCCGCTGCGCAGTGCTGGAATTTTTGAGCACGGATCAGGGTGACGGCCGGGAGGAAGGCGTGGTCGCTGCGATCCATGGGGCGGAAGAAGTGCGGGCGAATCCGTTTGTGCTGGAGCTGCGGCTGGAGTTTGCCGTGGGAGACCGCCTGAAGAGGGCCGATGATGACCGCTCGCGGGTCGGTTTTTATATCGCGTACGGGGAGAGCGAGGAAGAGCTTCGCCGGACTATGCGTTGGGTGAAGGATACGCTGAAGATTGAGTATGCGGACGCTGCACCGGGGGAAGGATACGCTGAAGATTAAGTATGCGGACGCTGCTGCGGGTTCGAAGCCCCATTATATGAAATGCGGGAATACAAAAGAACTGATAAGCAGAAACTGGAAAGTATGGGAATACAGCCATACAGAAACACGGAAACATAGAAACATAAAAATACAGAAACAAGGAAACAGTAATTAAAAAGGAAGAAATACAATGGAAACTACGGCACAGAACAGGATTGCCGCTCCCCGCGGCCGCCGATTCATAAAAGCCGCGCTGATCGCGCTGCTGATCCTCTACCCGTTTCTGGGAGCTTTTTTCGGACTGGATCTGGGAGATACCGGATATCACCTCTTTTTCTTCACGAATCTGGTCAGCAATCCGGATAAGGTGAATTATACGACCTATTTTACTACGGTGATCGGCTATGTCTGGGATCAGCTGTTCGGAGGGCTGGGGCTGCTCGCGTTCAATCTGCTGGAGGTTTTTCTGGAATGGGCACTGATGGTGATCGTCTATCGGAATTTCCGGAAGCTTCTGGGGGAACTGACGACGCTTTTTGGTCTGCTGATCGCCGTGATCGCCGCGGATACGTATCTGAATGTGTTTAATTACCACCAGCTGAACGTGCTGTTTCTGGTGGTGGTCCTGTGCCTGGTCAACCGGGCGATCCTCTCTGAAAAATACTGGCTGAGTCTGCTTGCGGGTGTTGCCTACACTTTTCTGGTGTTTGCCAGACTGGGCAGTGTTGTGGCGATCATCATCTGCTTTCTTTATATTTATGACAGCCTGATGTATGAGACGTCCTGGAAAAAGACGCTGAAGCATCTGCTGATGTTCGCGGTCGGAATCGGCGTGGTCGGCGCAGGCTTTTTTCTGGTTTTCACCGCGACAGGAACCATGCAGAATTTTATCGACAATTTCTTTCGGCTGCGCGGTCTGGCGTCGGATTCCACTTCGGCCTACAGCTTCTGGACTCTTCTGGACACTCTGGTCTTCGATAATCTGGAGACCGTGGCTTCCGGATTCATTTTTGCGGCCTCTGTGGGGGTATTGCTCTGTGCGTTCAATATCGCGTTTCGCCATTATAAACATAAGCTGCAGAAGGTGTTCTGCGTGTTGGTCGCCTGCTTTATCGGTGCGGTCGCGGTGTATCAGATGTATTATGCCTGGAATGTGAATCCGGCGGAGAACTGGCCGCAGCTGACGACCGGCCCGCGTTTTATCGCCGGTGTGTCATATGTCATTGCGTTCGGGTGCTTTATATTCTACGCGTTCCGGAAGGACAGACGCTCCCGGCAGATGACGCTGCTGGTGCTTTCCTCCTACCTGCTGATTCTGCTGACCATCGCCGGTTCCAATACCGGGACGAAGCATGTGATGCTGGCGCTGTGGCTGATCGCGCCGGTGTGCGTTTATACCGTGCGCCGCCTTTGCTGTTCCGGGACGGTCGCCGAATGGTTCCGGGAATTCTTCTCGAAGATTCATCTGGAGCTCCACCGGCTTACTATTCCCTGCGCGACGGTGGTCTTTGCGGTTCTCTTTTTCGCGAAGTTTGCTCATTTTGCCTATTATACGTTCAATTATGACTGCATAGACCGCACGCAGCTGACCGCTGTGGTGGATAATGATAAGGTGAAATACATTCGTACGACGGAGCGGGAGGCGGACGCGCTGGAAGGTGTGCTGGACGCCGTTGAGGAATATGCGGAAGACGACGAGCAGCCGCTGATGGTATTTGGCGACTCCCTGCTGTTTTATTATATGACCGGCCGTGACGCGTACGCGGCGGCATGGCTGACTTCCTCCAGTTATTCTCTGGCGCAGTATCAGGCGGATATGGTGGATGCGGCGGAAGACTATGGCGATGAGCTGCCGGTGGTGATATACTGCAGGACCAATTATTCGGACGGTTTTGCGGAAGAGTCTCTGGAGAATTATCAGCAGAAGGAGAATGCCCTCCTGTACGATGGGAAAAAGGAGTATTTCCGGAGCTTCCTCGAGGCGAACGGCTATGGGATCGTGTATATGAATGACTATTATGCGGTCCTTATGCCGATAGAAGAGGATGATTTTGACGAGCTGAGACGGGTCGTCAATGCGCCGGTGTATGAGGACGAGGAGTGACGGGGTCTGACCCCTGGAAGAATAATGACAAACTTTCTTAAGACTTTATGAATCGACGAATCAGGAAATACGGGCTGCGGTTCGCAGCGAAAGGATGGTTGCACGATGCGCAGAGAGGAATACGGAGGCTATCTGCCGTTTGAGACGCGCGTGGGAGAGGATTATTTCAGCCGCTATGGCGAGGAGCATATCCTGCGGACAAATTCCGGCAAGGCGGCCATTTATTATGCGCTGAAGGCGGCAAAACCGCGAAAGGTGTATGCCCCGCATTATCTGTGTGACAGTGTGAGACGGATGCTGGTGGACAGCGGGATCGAAGTGGAGTATTTTTTTCTGGATGAGGAGATGCTGCCGCGGCTTTGGAAGGTTGAAAAGGGCGCGGCCTTACTTCTTGTGAATTATTACGGAGTGATGGAAGAGCAGATTCGGGAAGTAGCCGGGCGGTTTTCTTCGGTGATCATTGACAATGCGCATGCGTTTTTTGCGGAGCCGATTCTCCGGGAAGGCGTCTGGAATGTCTATTCCTGCAGGAAGTTTGTGGGCGTGCCGGACGGCGGCTATCTGGTGAGTGCGTCGCTGCCGCGTGTTCTGACGCCGGGCGCATCGCAGACTGGTACATTGTTGCCAGAGGCTTTGACGCCGGGCACATCTATGGTGGATGCTTCGGGATTTCAACTCGAACCGGACCGGGTGAGCGCGCATTTCTCTTATCTGACGACGAGCCTGGAGTATGGCATGAATGCGGCGTATCAGGAGAAGCAGGACGCGGACCGGTATTTTTACGGCAATTATGCCGGGATGTCGCGCATTTCGCGCAGCATGCTTTCCACGGCGGATTATGCGTATATCCGGGAAAAACGGGAAGAGAATTACAGCCGTCTTCATGAAAAACTGAAGGATGTCAATCAGCTGAAGCTTCCGGATACGGTTCCGGCGTGGCTTTATCCGTTCTGGCCCGGGGAGCGCGGTGCGGAGCTCAGAAAAGAACTTGTCGCGGAGAAAATCTATACACCGACGCTCTGGCGGGAACTGATCCGTCCGGACTTTGAGGGGTCGCTGGAATACCGCCTGTCCCGGGAAGTGATCTTTCTGCCGGTCGATCAGAGATATGACTGCGTGGATATGGAAGAGCTGGCCGGGAGGGTAACAGGATGATACGGCGGATGCCTGAGGCGAACCGCCGGGCTTAGAGGTGACAGGTAACCGTCAGGATGAATTCCGGAAGGTGATAGATATGAAAGAACTGGTGATATTCGGGACCGGCGATTTTTCAGATGTGGTCTCTTATGTGTTGCGGGACAAGCTGGGCCGCGTACCGGCTGCTTATACAGTGAACAGAAGCTTTCTGACGGAGCCATCGCGCCACGGCGCGCCGGTCGTTGCGCTGGAAGAACTGGCAGAGATGTATCCGCCCGAAAAGTATGAGATCGTGCTGGGGCTGATCGGCCGGCAGATGTTTGACCAGAGATCCGAAGCGGCTTCTCTGCTTTGGAAAATGGGTTATCATCTGGCTAATGTCGTGGATCCGTCCGCACAGGTGGACACAGATGCATTGGGGGAAGGCAATATCATTCTTGCGAACACTTCCATCGAGCACCACTGTCAGATCGGCAGCGGGAATATTATCTGGCAGAATGTGGTGCTTCCCCATCATAACCGGGTGGGGGATTTCAATAATCTGGCGCCTTCGGTCAGCCTTTCGGGCTACAGCGGGATCGGCAGCCACTGTTTTATCGGCAACAACGCCTGCATCAAAAATCGTGTGCAGATCGGCGATTATACTTATATCGGCGCAGGCGCGTATGTCGCTTCGGCTCCGGAGCCCGGCAGCGTTTTTGTACCGCACCGCAGCTATGTGCTGGAGGGAAAAACAGGGAGGGATTTCCTTTGAAGATTTCATTTGTGATACCGTGCTACAATTCCTCTAAAAATATCGAAGGCGTCCTGAAGGAGATCAGGGACGCGATGGCGGCCCGCCCGGAGGTAGAATATGAGGTGGTGCTGGTCAATGACTGTTCGCCGGATAATACCGCAGCGGTGATCAGGGAACTGGCAAAAAAAGATGCCCATGTCATCGCGGTGGATCTGGCGAAAAATGTGGGGCAGCCTAACGCAATGCTGGCCGGGTTCCACTATGTGAGCGGGGATTATATCATGACCTCGGACGACGACGGGCAGACGCCGGTCGGACGGGTCTTTGATTTTCTGGAAGAGATCGAAAAGGGCTATGACGTGGTCTGCGCCCGCTATACAGAGCGGAATCAGCCTTCTTTTTTCCGCAGGCTTGGCTCTTCTTTGAACCGCGGGATGTCGGACTGGCTGATCGCGAAGCCGAAGGGCGTCTATATGTCGGCTTTTTTTATGGCGCGGCGTTTTGTCGTGGATGAGATGATCCGATACCAGCAGCCATATGCCTATACGTCCGGGCTGATCCTCCGTGTGACGCAGAATGTGGGAAACATCGATGTGGAGCAGCGGCTACGCTCAAGCGGCAGCTCCGGCTACACGGTTTCGAAGCTTCTGCGCCTCTGGATGAACGGGTTTACGGCCTTTTCCATCAAGCCGCTGCGCGTGGCGACGGCGGTGGGCATGACGCTTTCGATGCTGGGCTTTCTGGCGGCGCTCATCACTGTCATCCGAAAGCTGGTGGTGCCGGGGATTCAGGTCGGATGGAGCTCGCTGATTGCTGTCAACCTGTTTATCGGAGGCCTGATCCTGTTCTTTATGGGACTGATCGGCGAATATATTGGAAGAATTTATATGTGTATCAATGAGACGCCGCAGTATGTGGTGAAGGAGGTTACGCGTCTTGAAGAATCCAAAGAGCAGACCAAAGAGCGATCCGGAGAACAGTCCGGAGAGTAATTCAAAGAGTAATCCGGCGGGCAGTCGGACAGGAAAAGCCGGCATTAACTGGCGGCATATCCTCATGCTTCAGGTCATCGTGTTTGTCTATTCGATGATCAGTATGCTGTCCAAACAGGTATCTTCGCTGATCTCGGCGAACGGTCTTTTTTCCTGGCAGACGATCTGCGGTGTAGGAGGCGTTTTCCTGGCGCTGGCCATTTACGCCTTTTTCTGGCAGAAAATCTTAAAAAAAGTAGATCTTTCCGTGGCTTATGCCAACAAGGCAGTGGGGCTTCTCTGGACGCTGCTGTGGTCAAGCCTGATGTTTCAGGAGAAGATCAGCGCAGGAAATGTCTTGGGGCTTGTGATCATCTGTGCGGGCGTACTGGTGGTGACGGGCAATGAGTGATGCAGGATGCGTGCATACTGGTGATGGCGCAATGCAGGATGCGCGCATACTGGTGATGACGGGCAATGCAGGATGCGTGCATATTGGTGGTGACGAAAAATGAATAACACGTATGTATTATTGATGGTGCTGGCGGCGTTTCTGGCGGCGGTATCCCAGGTGCTTCTGAAGGTGAGCGCGGGCCGCGAACACAAGGGGCTTCTCGGAGAATATCTGAACGGATATGTGATCACGGGCTATGGTCTGCTGGCGCTGAGCCTTCTGATGAATATGTGGGCCTATCAGGGCGTCGAATACCGGTTCGGACCGGTAATCAACGCGGTCAGCTATGTGTTTGTCCTGATCCTGGGACGGCTGTTTCTGAAAGAAAAGATCACAGCGAGGAAGCTGCTGGGCAATGTGCTGATCATCGGCGGAATCGTTGTGTATGTGATGTGGAGCTGATCTGTCGGCGTGTCTGACAGTGGATGCCGACGTGAACAGATAAGGAGGCGAGCCGGGAGTGGAGTCTTTTACAAGAAAAGATACAAGGATCTGTAAAGGAATCGCGGTGATCCTGCTGATCGTTCACCACAGTGTGGCGGTGCTGGCAGCGACGACCTTTTTATCGGGCACAGAGATCATGAGCCAGGCGGTTTCTCTGACAAAGCTGTGCGTCGGTATTTTTTCGGTCTTAAGCGGTTATGGGCTCTACTGTTCGTTTGACCGGAAAGAAGAAAAATCGGTCAGAACTGCGGCCGGATTCGTGGGAAACCATCTGCTGAAGATCTATTCGGTGTTCTGGCTTACGGCGGCCTTCCTGTTCGCTGCGGTGCTGCTTTCCGGAAGGACGCCTGCGGATCTCTACGGAGAGCACGCGGCGGCATCCTTCGTGCTGGATATGTTGGGCCTGTCGTGGCTTACGGGAACCGGTATGTTCGTGAACTCATGGTGGTATATTACTCTGATTCTCGTTGACTATATTCTGTTCCCTGTGTTATACTTTCTGCTAAAAAGATTGAATATTTTTCTCGTCTGGCTTCTTATATTCACAGCGCTGCTGATACCGGCGGTCTGCGGGGAGAACAATGTGGCTGTTTACAGCTTTTTTTTCCTGTACGGCATGATCTTTGCCCGGCTCGATCTGTTTACCCGGCTGCTTGATCTTCCGAAGGATGGGGAGAAAAGACCCGGATTTGGGGTGCTTCTTTGTCTGCTGTATGCGGGGATATTATTTTTGCTGTGTGTGATCCGTCAAACTGCCGGTTCCGGCTGGAAGGTGCAGTATTATATGGACTGGCTGATCAGTGCGGTGCTGATCGCGCTTGTAAGCCGGTGCGTGCATATGCTCCGCTGGCGCCGGCGCGGGCCGTTGGAGTTTCTGGGCGAGTATTCATTTGAAATCTATCTGGTGCACGGGACCATCCTGAAATATTTCAGCGGTTTTGTGTACCGGGATTTTTTCTGGGGGCATGTGATCCTGCGCCTGCTGATCGCTTCTGCCGTCTGCGGCTGGCTGATCCGCCGGGTGGAGATCCTGCTGCATCTTCCCGGAACGAGAAGGCTTCTGCCACATATCTCTGGAGACGGAGGAGAAAAAGAGTCGGTAAATGAAAAGAAATAAAAGCATGCAGTAATAAAATAAAAGCCGCATGAAAGAAAGGAATTAATGGGAAATAAAAATGGAAAGTAAGAGGAACAGACCTACGATGCAGATCAGCGACCGGGTGAAGGAGATTCCGGAAGCACTTTCTATTTATATAAATAATATTGTTTATCAGATCCAGCGGCAGGGGGAGGATGTCACGGTTCTTTCCCTTGGTGAGGCATATTTTGATATTCCGTACTTTGGTTTTGACAATCTGAATATCCGTAAGGGCTGCCATTATTCGGAGAGCCGTGGGCTGCCGGAGCTCCGGGAAAAGATTGCCGGGTATTATAAGGAGCGCTACGGTGCTGCGGTGGACGCAGACCGGGAAGTGCTGATCTCAGCGGGGTCGAAGCCGCTGATTTTTATGGCGCTGCAGGCGGTGCTGAATTCCGGTGATGAAGTGCTGCTCCATGAACCGGCCTGGCTGAGCTATTCGACGCAGATTAAGCTGGCCGGAGGGGAACCGCGGTATATCCCGTGCGACTGCCCGGTGGAGCGGTTTGCGGACTATATCGGCGAAAAGACGCGGGTCCTGATCCTCAACAACCCGAACAATCCGGCCGGACGTGTTTACACGCGGCAGGAGCTGAGCCTTTTGTATCAGGAATTCCGCTCCAGAGGGGTGTATCTGCTGGTCGATGAGGCTTACAGTGATTTTGTTCAGGACGGCAGCTTTGCGTCCATGGCGCAGCTGGTACCGGACCGGGACGGCCTGATCGTGGTGAATTCTTTGTCCAAGAATCTGGGGATTTCCGGCTGGAGAGTCGGCTACGTGATCGCGCAGCCGGAGCTTATTTTCCATATCCTGAAGCTGAATCAGCATCTGATCACCTGCGCTCCGACCCTGCTTTTGATGTATCTGGCTGAGCATTTTGACGAGATGCTGGAAGCAACGCTTCCGCAGGCACGTCAGGTGACCGGCCGGCGCTGCGAAATTGAGCGCTACGCGAGGAGCAAAGGACTTGCGACGATGGGAGGCAGCGCGACGTTTTATCTGTTTGTCAGCATTGGCTCCTATCGGTATTCCTCACTTGATTTTGCGATGTATCTTTTGTTCCGCTATCATATTTCCGTGGTGCCGGGTTCCGCCTATGGCGAGAGCACGGAGCGTTATGTGCGGCTCAGCGTCGGTACGGAGCCGGACGAGGAAATCTGCAGGGCGATCGACATCATCCATGATGTGTCGGTATCGCAGGAGTATGACGGTGTACTGATTGAGGAGAGCCTGCAAAAATACGGGATTGAGCGGTTTTGCGAGTGAGAGAAAGAAAAGGGAAACATGAAAAACATTGCGATTGTGACGGACAGCAACAGCGGCATCACGCAGCAGGAAGCAAAAGAGCTGGGGATTTATGTGATTCCGATGCCGTTTTATATTAATGGGGAAGTGTTTTTTGAGGATATCAATCTGACACAGGAGGAATTTTATCAGCATCTGGCTGACGGGGCGGAGATTTCGACCTCCATGCCGGCGGTCGGCGACGTGACAGACCTGTGGGATTCTCTTTTAAAAGAATATGATGAGGTTGTGCATATCCCGATGTCGAGCGGCTTAAGCAGTACCTGCAGCACAGCCATGATGCTGGCCGAGGATTACGGCGACCGTGTGGTCGTGGTGGACAATAAGCGTATCTCTGTGACGCAGAAACAGGCGGCGCTGGACGCGAAGCGGATGGCGGCGCTGGGATGGGATGCGGCCCGCATCCGTGCAAAGCTGCTCGAGACCATGTATGACGCGAGTATCTATATCACGCTGGATACGCTTTATTATCTGAAAAAAGGCGGGCGTGTGACGCCTGCCGTGGCGGCGATCGGGACGCTGCTGCGCATCAAACCGGTGCTGCAGATCCAGGGAGACAAGCTCGACTCCTTTGCCAACGCGCGGACGAAAAAAGCGGCGCGCACGATCATGCTGGACGCCCTGCGCAAGGACATCCGGGAGCGCTTTGGCGCGGAAGAGAAGATGGAGGATATCCAGATCGCGATGGCCTATACGGGCGGATATACGGAGGAAGTGCAGGCCTGGAGACATGAGCTGGAGGCGGCCTTCCCGGGAAACGCACCGGAGATGCTTGCCGACCCGCTCTCCCTTTCCGTATCCTGCCACATCGGCCCCGGCGCGATCGGGTACGGATGTATGAAAAAACTTACTCTGTGAGCCGTGCAATACACTGCTCCTCCAGAATATCAAACGGAGCCGGACCGGTCTCCAGAACGGCCTGATGAAATGCTTTCAGCGTAAAGCCGCTGATCGTTTCCGACAGCGTATCACGCAGTGAGACAAAGTTCAGATAGCCGACATAATACTGCAGATAGTTTGCAGGTGCTTCCAGGATGGCGGTATAAAGGGATTCCGCCGTGCTTTCCGAGAAGCCGAGCCGTGTAAGGAAGGCGCTGACTTCTTCGGGCGTGTAGCCGCGGTAGTGGATCCCGATGTCCAGCAGCGAGGCGAGGCCGAGCGTGAAAGAGCGGTTGAGCTGACTTATTGATGCGGTGAGTGCGGAATCGCTCATACTGTCTGTGTTGATGTTTTCGTAGCCCGTGCCGGAGGTATCTGCATTGCCAGAGCCGCTGCCGGAGGCGCCCGCACTGCCTGCATACGTGCCGAAATTGCCGGTGCCGGAATCCGTTCCGGATTCGTATCCGGCATAGAGCGAGTAGGCGTACATCTCCACATAAGTGGCCCAGCCTTCGGTGTAGCCGCCGACATCCAGAAGGTGCCGGATCAGGTCGGGCGACTGCGAGGCAAAATAAACATTCTGATAGAGGTGGCCGGGATAGCCCTCGTGGGCGAGAGTGGTATAGAGATCCAGCCCGGAATATCCGCTTGCCGGATTGATGTAAATCACATTGGTCGTGTAGTCGTCAATCGCGGGGCTTAGATAGAAAGCCGGACTTAAATACTCCTGCAGCGATTCATGGACGTATTTGATCTCGTAAGAGACGCTCGGCAGAAGCGGAAAATCATCCGTGATCTTCGCACGCAGATCCTCGAGCATGGAGGAGGCGCTGTTATCTGCCGTGCCTTCTGAATCACGGTAATCTGCCGGATCATCGGTATCTGCACCGGCGCTTTCTTCCAGCAGCTCCTGCATGGCGGCATAGTCCGCGACCATCTGTGCCTTGATCTGCTCTTCAATTTCCTCAATGCTGCGGCTGTCGCCGACCTGGCTTTTCACCAGATATTCGTAATATTCCTGCCCGTCCGGGTAATAATACAGCCCCATCTCATTCGTCCCTGTATCCTCAAGCTCAGCGAGGCCTGCGGCCAGCGCACGATACGCGGGCAGCACATAGCCGGTCAGGATCGTTTTGTTCTGCTCTTTATATGCGATCTTTTCATCGGCAGTCAGATTGGTGACTGCGTCGATTTTTTCATCAAAGATTTCAAGCAGATAGTGGTATTCTTCGCCCGCGGCAAAATCCAGACACTGTTCGATCACATCAAGCGCACAGTCACTGCTCATAAACAGCCCGGCGTCGGATTTATCCTGCTCGAATTCCAGGATCGAGTCAAAATAATCCGGAACCTGCGCAAGCAGCGCAAGATAGTCCTCGATATCGCCTTTCGTGTGGAACGCATATTCTGCCAGAAGGATCGGCAGCTGCGCCTGTACGCCGAGCGTGGGGCCGAGCGGTTCGTCGTATAGCAGAAGCTCCGCTGCACCCAGCTCCGTTTCCAGGTAATTCAGAAAAATATCGTAGGTGAGCTGTCTCTTAGAGGACAGTTTTTCATAATCAAATTTCAGAAGCGCTTCAAGATCATTTTCCAGAGCCGCGTAAGAAGCTTCCCGGGCTTCTGTTGAGGCGCTGCCGAGAGACACTTCGGCATCCTCCAGTCCGTACGAGGCCGGATCCGCGACCAGATAATGAAGGTTCAGCGTATTTCCCGACAGCTCGCTGCGGAAGACATTTTCGGTAAACGTGACGAAACGCTCCTCCTCCGACTGGAGAAAGGCGGGAGGATGCGTGAAAACATGACAGAGGGCAAGAGTGATCACAGCGGCAATGACCGCCGGGGCAAACAGGCGGAAAATGCGGGCAGCGCGGCTTGCACTGTCGGTTCGATTTGCGCGGCCGGTCCGCCTGCTCTGATAAGTGGAAACATTTGTGAAAGAATCAGCGGAAGGAGCACTGGTTTCCTCAGAATAAAAAAATTTACGCGGCATTGGAAGAACTCCGAAAAATACGTTCAAAACAGTTTATGCGGAAGTCGGAAATTTATACATTGACATACGTAATATTACGTAATATAATAAATTTGAATTCAAGAGGGGAGGTTTTGGAACGATGCCAATGAAGCCTATTGATATGATTAAGCTGTTGAAGCAAAACGGCTTTATCACTATAAGTCAAAACGGCTCGCATGTAAAATTGCGAAATTCGGAGACTGGCAGGCAGGTTATAGTTCCACTTCATAGTAAGGAAATGAAGAAAGGGACGGAACAGGATATTTTAAAACGGGCGGGGTTAAAATAAGCCCTGCAAAATATAAAGGAGGATGCGAAACTATGAAAAAGCTTTTTTATCCGGCGTTATTTCATCCGGCGGAAGAAGGAGGCTACTGGGTAACATTTCCAGATATTCCGGAATGTGTGACAGAAGGCGATGATATGGAGGAAGCATACAGCATGGCTGTAGATGCTTTGGGGTTAGCGTTGACAGAACGGATGAAAGAGAAAGAGGTTCTTCCGGAAGCATCAAAAGTAGAAGACATAACGGAAGACGGAACAGTTGTGGTCATACAGTTTGATCTGGCTGAATACAACCGTAAACACAATAGTAAGGCTGTAAAAAAGACCTTAAGCATTCCTGAATGGCTGAATGAAGAAGCGATGGCTGCAAGTATAAACTTCTCTCAGGTGCTGCAGGAAGCATTGATGGCAAAATTGAGAGTAGCTGAATCATAATGTGAACTGTAAAAAATGTATTCATATGAGAAACAATTGTAATTATCAGGACAGGTCTTCGCACCTGCTGCGAAGACCGTATGAAAACGATTAACATGTGGGGAAAAGCCTCATCGCGCAGCGATTTTAAATAGGCTTTTCCCTCGTAACTGTGAAGGTACTGAACAGTTACAAACAATTCATCAAAAGCGTGCGCAGGGAGTAAATTTCGAAACAACATGAATACGAAAATGAATACGAAAATAAACAACAGACAGCCGGTCAGCCGGCTGTTTTCCAACCATGATCTGCTGATCCTGATTCTGCCGCTGGTGCTGGAGCAGGCGCTTGCGATCACGGTCGGGATGGCGGATACCATGATGGTATCTAACGCGGGAGAGGCCGCCGTTTCCGGCGTGTCTCTGGTAGATATGTTTAATAACCTGGTGTTCGCGGTGCTTTCCGCGCTTTCGACCGGCGGCGCGGTCGTGACGTCACAGTTTCTGGGAGCCAAAAAGCGCGAAAGCGCCTGCCATTCGGTGATGCAGCTGATCGTTTCGACCCTCTTGATCACGATCGTTCTTTCTGTTTTGATCATACTGGGCAGGCAGCCGCTGATCCGTTTGTTTTTCGGCAGCATTGACGCGGATGTGTTTGCAGCGGCCGCGCTTTATATGGGGATTTCAGCGCTGTCTTACCCGTTTCTGGCTGTGTATAACGCTTCCGCCGCAATTTTCCGCGTGATGAATAACGCGAAGATCACGCTGAAGGTATCTATTGTCATGAATCTGATCAACGTGGTCGGCAATGCCATTGGTATTTTCGCCTTGCATGCGGGTGTGGTCGGCGTTGCTGTGCCGTCGCTGATTTCCCGCGCGTTTGCGGCGATCGTCCTGTATGTATTGCTGCGTAATCCGAAGCTGGAGATTCACATTGATCCGGGAAAATTCCGCTTTGATCCGAATCTGATCCGGCGCATTTACAGGATCGGTATACCGAGCGGGATTGAGAACGGCATTTTTCAGCTGGGGCGTGTTGTGGTCGTCAGCATCATTTCCGGCTTCGGCACGGTTCAGATCGCCGCAAACGGCGTAGCCAACAGCCTGGACGCCATGGGCTGTATCGGCGGACAGGCCATGAATCTGGCCATGATCGCCGTGATCGGCCGCTGTGTCGGGGCGGGTGACGAGGAGCAGATCCGTTACTACACCAGAAAACTGATCCTCTGTACATATGGGCTGACACTGCTGTGTGCCGGCTCCATTCTGCTGTTCCTGGAGCCGATTCTGAGTCTTTACGGACTGGGAGAGGAGACTACCGCGCTGGCGGCTCTGCTGGTGCGGATCCATGACGGGTTTGCGATCCTGCTCTGGCCGATGGCATTTACCTTTCCAAACATGCTGCGTGCATGCAATGATGTGAAATATACCATGGGCATTTCGATTTTTTCCATGTGCGTCTTTCGGATCGGCATCAGTATCGTGCTGGGGCAGCAGATGGGCTACGGCGCGGTCGGAGTCTGGATCGGTATGGTGATCGACTGGGTGTTCCGGATTCTGTGTTTTATGATCCGCTATTTCCGGGGAAGCTGGCGGCTTACTATTCACGGCGAGCCTGACACTTGCTGTCAGGCTGCGCCAGAACACGTTTCGGATGTGTGATTTCGCCCCCATGCATCGAAGATGCATTTAAAATGGGGCGAAATCGTTACATTCACAGCGCAGCTGTGAATAGTAACGCTGGAGGCGGCTGGCAATGCTTCTTTGAAAAAGATAAAAGAGGAACAAACAGCGTGAATGAAATATAAAAACGTATTGCATGATGCTATACATTTTGCTATAATCGTCAATATCAGAAAGGTGGTGTCGTAATGGCAGTAAAAAGTGCAAACGTAACAGCAAGGGTGGAACCGGAAGTGAAAAGCGAGGCAGAAGCAATTATTTCTGAGCTGGGTCTTTCCGTATCCACGGTTATTAATTCTCTGTATAAACAAATTATTTTAAGGAGAGGTATTCCCTACACCCTGACATTATCTGTGGAGCCGAAACCGGTATCGGAAATGTCAAAAGCAGAATATGATCTTATGATGAAAACAGGGCTTGAACAGGCAAAAAACGGGGAATCGTTAGATGCCGATGAAGTGTTTGATGAGCTTTTGAGGGAGATTTAGTCTGGTGGAACGATATAAAATAAAAATTACCCCTTACGCAAGAGAACAAATGAAAGAGATCAGAGATTATATCGCCTGCCAGTTATTAAATCCGGACGCTGCCCGAAATACCATTAAGGCTATTCGGAAAGAAGTGAACAGTTTATCAACAATGCCGGATCGTTTGCGGACGGTAGATGAGGAACCCTGGGGAAGTCTGGGTGTTAGAAAAATATCTGTAAAAAATTATTATGCTTATTACTGGATTGAGGAAGAAGCACAGGTCGTTCATGTAACGGCAGTAGCCTATGCTATGAGAAATCAGGAAAATGTTCTTAAACAAATCAGGGACGAGAAATTCAAAGCCTGATTACGGCCGCTGGTGCTTGCAATCACTGTTGGAATGGCGGATAGCGTATCTAAGCTTTACGATCCGCTATTCCCGGGGAAGTTGGCGGCGGCTGGCAATGCTGTAGATGTGAATTCAGGGGTTGACATTTATTAAAATTGTGGCATGGCGGCATCTCTGTAACGAGGTGTGTGAAAATGGAACTGGCACAATAAAAAGCGTGTATTTGTGAAAGCGCCGCGGAGGCGGCCATTAAGGCTTTATTCTTTGCCTCTTGAGTGAACTACCCATTGTCTGAAGCCAATGGGCTTCCTGCTTCATCAGTCTTTGTTCCGCTACGGTCGACGCTAAACGGACATCCACTGGATGCTCGGCGCCCTCGTAACCTATATCTCCACAGGCGTAAATTCGGGCGGTCCCCGCCCTATCAGAATTTCTTTATGCGATTTGCCGTAATCCCTCTGACAGTATGTTTTTTGCTGCATTTATATCCCTGTCATGTTGCGCTCCACATACCGGGCATATCCATGACCGAACCGACAGGTCCTTTGTATCTGAATTCTTATATCCGCATACAGAACACAGCTGGCTGCTGGCATAAAACGGATCCGTCTTGATATAGTTTCTTTCGTTCCATTTTGCCTTATATTCCAGCTGCCTCGTCAGCTCGTACCAAGAAGCATCCGCTATGCTCTTTGCCAGATGATGATTTTTGACCATGTTTTTTATCCGCAGGTTCTCTGAGACGATCACTTGGTTTTCGCTGACAATCTCATGGGAAATCTTATGCAGATAATCTTTCCTGGTATTTGATATCCTCTCATGGCATTTCGCTATTTGTTTCCTGGTTTTATAATAATTGCTGCTTCTTTTTTCTTTATGCGCCAACTGCCTTTGCAGACGCACCAGTTTCTTTTCCTGCTTCGCCAGCGCTCTGGGGTTCTCATATTTCTGCCCGTTTGATGTGATACATAAATCCTTCAGTCCCAGGTCCAGACCGATCTGCCCTTCTGCTTTTGGCATAACTTCATGTACGGTCTCCACCAGCACAGAAACATAATATTTTCCACTCGAAACCTGCGAAACCGTGGCCGATTTTATCCGGCCAGTAAATTCCCTGTGCAGCTTTGCCTTTATCTGTCCAAGTTTCGGCAGCTTTACTTTCCCAGACTCAAAATTTACGCCGATGTTTCCATTCGTAAAGTTGGTTGTATAAGATTTATGGCTGTTATGTTTGCTTTTATATTTGGGGTATCCCGCATGTTCTTTAAAAAATTTTCGGTATGCAGAGTCCATGTTATAAACTGCGTTTGTCAAAGCAAATTTGTCCACTTCCCTCAGCCATTCGTATTGCACTTTCAGTTTCCGGTTGCAATAATTGTTACAGTCCGTCCTGCTTACCGTTTTCTTTTCTTTTTCGTATCTGTTTTTCCGATACGACAGAGTTTGATTATAAACAAAACGGCAGCAGCCAAATGTCCTGGCAAGGAGGTCTTTCTGTGTTGTGTTGGGATATATGCGGTATTTATAAGCTTTTAGCATTTTCTGCTGACCTTCCTTATTGCAATAAATATTTATTTCTGTTTTTTGATTTCCATTTTGTCATGCTGAAATTATAACATAAAAATTTGCTTTTGTCTACCCTAATACATCACCTAAAGCTAATGGGATTGCGGCTGACCCATTTCGATCAAACAGACGGAAAGCGGAAAACGCATTCAGATACTGATGCGTGAAAAGGGCTTCAGTGTCCGGGAAATTCAGGAGATCATGGGATTTGAAAATCCTCAGGCTGTCTATATCGAAGTCTCGAGTCTCCTTTCCCTTACGAACAGCAACAGTCTGCCATTTTCAGAGGATATCTCCGAAGATATCATTCCTTTTTTAGATCCGATGATCGAGAAGCTGTATTTTGACCGGAGTGATAAGAAAACACTGGTACACATCAAATTCAAGGGTAAGGATGAAATCATAATAAACAACCCCGCGGATCTGGAACTCTATCTGTCATCAGGCACGATCAAGGGAATTGTGACTTTCCAGATGGCACGCAATGTGCTAAAATCCGGAGGTTACCTGGTGGTCGATGAGATCGAGAATCATTTTAACAAAGAAATTGTGGCTACCCTTATCCGCTTTTTTATGGATACCAGATTGAATAAACATGGGGGAACGTTGATCTTCTCAACACATTATCCGGAAATTCTGGACGAATACGACCGGAACGACAGTATTTATATTATGAGGAACAGAGACGGGATAACCGCGAATAATCTGTGCAGCCTGCTGAAGCGGAACGATATCAAAAAAAGTGAAGCTTATGAAAGCGGATTACTGGACAGGACAGTTCCTGCCTATGAGGATTATCTTCAGTTGAAGAAAAGCCTGGCGGCATCTCTGTAAAGCGTTTACGTGACGACTATGTTTAATTAGATTGACAAAATAGAGAGAAAGGTTTATTATATTAAACATAAGGAGAATTTGATATGAGTAAAAGGACAGTGGTTGTGATGCCGGAAACACAAAAAATATTAGAAACAATGGGTGAACAAATTAAAATGGCTCGATTAAGAAGAAATCTTGCCACAGAATTAGTTGCTGAAAGAGCTGGAATTAGTCGTGCCACATTATGGTCAGTGGAAAAGGGTACCCCAACAGTATCGATAGGGACTTATGCAGCTGTATTACATGCACTTGGCGGAATGGATAAAGATTTTGAATTCGTTGCTAAGGATGATGAATTTGGAAGAAAATTGCAGGATTTAAATATTCAGACTCGCGGCAGGGCGAAAAGGGCTAAATAGATATGGCGGATGCAAGAATTATTTATGTATATAAGGATTGGGATACTGTTATTCCTGAAAAAATAGGAACTATTTATGTGGAAGGTGGAAAGGGAAAGGAAGTTATTTCCTTTGAATATGATGATTCCTGGCTTGAAAATGTAGATACAAGTCTTATTTTTGATCCGGATTTGATGTTATATAAAGGCCGTCAGTATGCCCCGTTAAACAAATCTGTGTTTGGAATTTTTGCAGATTCCTGTCCGGATAGATGGGGACGTACATTGATGAAACGTCGCGAAGCAATTATTGCTAAGAAGGAAGAAAGAAAACCAAAGCGTCTTACAGATATTGACTATCTCCTTGGAGTTTTCGACGAGACGAGAATGGGTGGATTACGGTTTTCTGTAAACGAAGGCGGCCCATTTTTGTCTGATGATAAAGAATTAGCGACCCCTCCATGGACAACTCTTCGTAAATTGGAATCTGCATCATTGGCATTTGAAAAAAATGAAGATGGGATGGAAGAAAAATGGCTGAAGCAATTATTAGCACCGGGATCGTCACTGGGAGGGGCGAGGCCTAAAGCATCGGTATCTGCTCCGGATGGTTCATTGTGGATTGCAAAATTCCCATCCAAACATGATGATACGAATGTGGGTGCATGGGAAATGGTTGTGCATGATTTAGCGATGATGTGCGGCCTTGATGTCCCGGAAGCAAAAGTTGAAAATTTTTCAAAGACAGGAAGCACATTTTTGATAAAACGATTTGATCGGGAGGGGAAAAGAAGAATCCATTTTGCATCCGCAATGACATTGCTGGGTAAGAATGATGGCGCGGGTGCTGCTGATGGATCAGGTTATCTTGATCTTGTTTCTTTGATAAGAAAATATGGTGCTGCTCCTAAAAAAGATTTATCGGAATTATGGAAGCGTATTGTGTTTAATATGGCAGTTTCCAATACAGATGATCATTTGAGAAATCATGGTTTTCTCTTAACAAATGAAGGATGGCAGTTGTCACCTTTGTATGATGTGAATCCAGATCCAGAGGGAGATGTGTTATCTTTAAATGTGGATGAGAATAATAATTTAATCGATTTTGAGTTGGCATTGGATGTTGCGTCTATGTTTGGGATAGCTGAAAAACAAGCGAGGATATGCTTGGATGAGATCAGAAGTATTGTAGAAAATAATTGGAGAATATTGGCAAAAAAACATGGCCTTACAAGAGGAGAGATTGAGAGAATGGCACCAGCATTTGATATGGAATTTAAGTAACAATTATTGTTTACCGATATCTGGATCAGGAAAACGCGGCCGGAACGTGCTGAAAATCAGTCTTGTGAAAAGCGGGATATGAGGGTATAATGTGACTTGTCGGAAGGCGAGGGTGCTGAGCGCCAGTGGCGCTCGTTTAGCACCGACCGGAGCGGAAGCGGAGAGCTTGCGGACTTTTTTTGATATATCGGGACAGAGTTTGAGGAGGGAAATTATGAGCAAACCAAAATATTATATGACGACGGCGATCGCCTACACGTCGGGCAAGCCGCACATCGGAAATACGTATGAGATCGTGCTGGCGGACAGCATCGCCCGCTTCCGCCGGGAGCAGGGCTATGATGTGTTTTTCCAGACGGGGACGGATGAGCACGGACAGAAGATCGAGCTGAAAGCCGCTGAGGCGGGCGTGACACCGAAGGAATATGTGGACAAGGTGGCCGGAGAGATTCACAGGATCTGGGATCTGATGAACACTTCTTATGATAAATTCATCCGCACGACAGACGCCGACCACGAGGCGCAGGTGCAGAAGATTTTCAAAAAGCTGTATGATCAGGGCGACATTTATAAGGGCTCTTATGAGGGAATGTACTGTACGCCGTGCGAGTCGTTCTGGACGCAGTCCCAGCTTGTGGACGGCAAATGTCCGGACTGCGGCCGCGAGGTAAAGCCTGCGAAGGAAGAGGCATATTTCTTCCGTATGAGCAAGTACGCGGATCGTCTGATCGACCATATCAATACGCATCCGGAGTTTATTCAGCCGG
Organism: Lachnospiraceae bacterium; assembly: GCA_021199655.1. Classification (GTDB taxonomy): domain Bacteria; phylum Bacillota; class Clostridia; order Lachnospirales; family Lachnospiraceae; genus Choladousia. Next base: position 23,931 of record JAJQHQ010000054.1, read on the forward strand.
TGGCGCGCAAAAATGAGATGATGAACAATTTCCTGCTGCCGGGGCTGCAGGATTTGTGCGTGTCCCGCACGTCGTTTAAATGGGGCATCCCGGTCACTTTTGACGACAAGCATGTCGTTTATGTGTGGCTGGACGCGCTGACCAACTACATCACGGGTATCGGTTATGACGCGGAGGGAAACAGCACGGAGCAGTTTGATAAGCTCTGGCCGGCCGACCTGCATCTGATCGGAAAGGATATCATCCGTTTCCATACGATCTACTGGCCGATCTTCCTGATGGCGCTGGATCTGCCGCTGCCGAAGCAGGTATTCGGACATCCGTGGCTGCTGCAGGGCGGTGAGAAGATGAGCAAGTCGAAGGGCAATGTGCTCTATGCGGATGATCTCGTGGATGTGTACGGCGTGGACGCGGTACGTTTCTTCGTGTTGCATGAGATGCCGTTTGAAAATGACGGTGTGATCACCTGGGAGCTGATGACGGAACGCGTCAACTCCGAATTGGCCAACACGCTTGGTAATCTGGTGAACCGCACGATCTCCATGACTAACAAATATTTTGGCGGCGTGGTGACGAAGACCGGCGTGACCGAGCCGGTGGATGAGGATCTGAAAGCGACCGTGCTGGCTGTTCCGGTCAATGTCGTAAAGAAGATGGACGAGCTGCGGGTCGCGGACGCGATTACGGAGATCTTTACGCTGTTCAAGCGCTGCAATAAATACATTGACGAGACAATGCCGTGGGTACTTGCGAAGGATGAGGCGAAAAAGGACCGTCTGGCTGAGGTGCTTTACAACCTGACGGAAAGCATCGCGATCGGTGCGTCCCTGCTCGAATCCTTTATGCCGGAGACCTCGGAGCGGATCTTAAAGCAGCTGAACGCCGCGAAACGCACTCTGGATTCCATGGATACGTTTGGATTGTATGAGTCCGGCACGAAGGTGACGGACAAGCCGGAGATCCTGTTCGCGCGTCTGGACGGAAAGGAAGTGCTCGCGAAGGCGGAGGAGATCCGCAAGGCGCAGAAGGCGGAATTCGAGGCGGAGAACGCGAAGGCGGCTGCCGCGGCTGGGGGAAATGCGCCGGGCGTGGGGACTGCCGGTGGTACATCAGATAAGGCAAACGCAGCCGGAAGTGCCGGCTCTTTGACAGACGGTGCGGCTGGAACAGGCGCAAACAGCACTGGCGCGGCCGGGACAAGTGCGGACAGTGATATTGCTGCGGATACCGCGAACGGCGGCAGCGCCGCACAGGACATCGAGCTTACCCTGAAGGATGAGATTACCTACGACGATTTCGATAAGCTTCAGTTCGCGGTGGGCGAGATCATTGCTTGCGAGGAAGTAAAGAAGTCGAGAAAGCTGCTCTGCTCTCAGGTAAAGATCGGCAATCAGGTAAAACAGATCCTCTCCGGGATCAAGTCGGACTACTCTCCGGAGGAGATGGTCGGCAAGAAAGTGATGGTGCTGGTGAACTTAAAGCCCGCAAAGATGGCTGGGCTGGTATCGGAAGGCATGCTGCTCTGCGCGGAGGACGCCGACGGGAAGCTGTCCCTGATGACGCCTGAGAAGGAGATGCCGTCCGGAGCGGAGATCTGCTGAGCAGATTCCGGATTCATATTCCCTGTGCCGCCTGGAAAATCGACCGCAGGTCAATTGGCTTTAGAAGATAGGGAGTTCACTCATATTATAGAATCAGAAAACATAAGAAAACCCATCGGAGCATTGCCCCGGTGGGTTTTATCATAAGCTGTGTGTTATTTGTTATTTGGCATCGCAGAATCTGCGCCTGGTATTTTATCGCCTTGATATTACGGAATCTGCGCCTGGTATTCTATCGTCCGGTCATTGCAGAATCTGCGCCTGTCACTCCATCGTCCGGATATCATAGAGCGTGTACTGGTCGCGCCCGCTGTTCTTGGAAAGATAGAGCGCCTTGTCTGCTTTTTCGTACAGATCCTGGAAATTCTTCGCGTGCTGCGGGAACAGCGCGACACCGATGCTGCAGGATACAGAAAGGGTCGGCGCGGTATCCACCTTGATGGAGCGCACCATCTGACAGACCATCTCCGCCCGCTCGACTGCGGCTTCCGGCGTGGCGTTTTTCATGAAGATACCGAATTCATCGCCGCCGAGACGGCCGATGATATCACTCTCGCGGAAGATTTCCTTCAGACCGTTGCCGACCGCGCTCAGAACGATGTCTCCGACTGCGTGGCCGTAACCGTCATTCACATGCTTGAAAAGGTCGATATCCAGCATCAGGAAGGCCTGTGTGCCGTAGCAGGCTTCGTCAGCCAGCCAGAGCTTGATGTATTCCTCCGCAGTCTTTTTGTTGTTGATGCCGGTCAGGGCGTCCGTCTCCGCGAAGTGTACAAGGGTCTTTTGCTTGCGGAAGGTGACGATGATCAGGATCAGCACCATGATGAACAGTCCGGCAGCCAGCACCTGGAACAGTCTCGTCTCGTAGAACGTGAACTGGCTGTAGGAAGCATGCGCGTTGTCAACAGATACAACATAGCAGAGCATCCAGTCGCTTACCCCAAGCGATTCAAAATAGCAGTAGTAGGAACCTTTGGCGTCAACCATGGTAAGCAGACGGGATTCTCCTGCCTCAATATCTTCTTTCCAGGCAGTCACGGTATATTTTTCTGAACCGTCGTCCGTGACAGTCGTTACGGTTCGGTAATCCGTAAAAACATTGAAAATAATGCTGTCTGTTTCCAGCTCAAAAATACTTGTGCCGTTCTGGGAGACGACAGAACCATCCTCCTGTGTGACGATGAGGAACTGCCCGGTCCCCTCATAGAGCTCGTTGAACAGCAGGCTGCCGAGAGCCTGAATATCATAGGAACCGCCGAGCACACCGACGACAGTGTCACCGCTGAAAATAGGCACACTTAAAACGACACGGGTAGACCCGTCTACCTTACTGACAACAGGGGAACTTAAGGAACGCTCTCCGGCCATGGAATTGTTGAAATACTCGCGACCTGAGAGATTCCGCGTGTTATTGTTGCTGTACCAAGCTGTGCCATCCTCGTCGATCAGTGCGATCAGGCTGAAGGAGCTGTTCTCCGCGACACTGGAAATCAGCTGCAGAGAGTTCTCGTTGATCAGGTCGTCACTTTCGTTCTCTCCGAGATAAGCGGCAAGCCCTTCCAGATATTCATACTGGGATTCGATCGTGGTCGCAAAATGAGACTGTTCACGATTTACACTTTCAATAATGGTATCCTGCGCATTTTCCGTGACGGCTTTCCTGTAAAAATGAAAAAATACAAAGATGCTGGCTACCGCAAACAAAATGAATACAGAAAAGCAGATCGCGTAAAAAGGCGTGAGGTTTTTATTTTTTTGCACAGAACTGTTCCTCCCACAAAAGGCACAAGTACTTAACACGTTTTCGTAAATTTCGTGCTTTTTCGTTAGTATAGCATAATGTTTCGAAAAAGGGTAGAACTTTTATGGGCGAATCAGCAAAAAAATAACTTTTTCGGCAGCGAAACGTCTTTGGTGGCCGATCAGGGACTTTACTCCATCGCGGTCGCCGGGATTATGGCGGTGGCCATTCTGCTGGTCTCTACCGTTGTGCGTTTGTGTTTTTATGACCGGATGAAAAACGGAAATTGATCCTGGTTGGAAAAACACAGAAATATATGCGAATTCAGGTTGGAAAAACACGGAAATGCGCACGAATTCAGGTTGGAAAAACACAAAATATTAAAGGAAATACGGTTGTATAAATACGACCATTATGCTATAGTAAACGACAACAATAATTTGTTGTTTACTTATGAACAGGAAAAACCAGAATTTCAGAGGTGTGCCGTATGATCAACAGAAAAGCGGAAGAAGAGATGGAGCGTTTCTTAAAAGAGGGCAGGAACAAGGCACTTCTTGTCACCGGTGCAAGACAGACGGGGAAGACGTTTTCCATCCGCCGTGTGGCCGGAAAACTGAATCCGGATTTTGTCGAACTGAATTTTCTGGAAAACCGCGATGCCAGGGAACTTTTTGCGTCCGCGCGTGACAGCAGGGAGATTTTATTGAGTATTTCCGCCCTATCACAGAAGGAATTAAAGCCTCATGAGACGATTATTTTTCTGGATGAGATACAGGAATGTAAAGAAATTCTGACAGCGATCAAGTTTCTGGTGGAAGAGGGCAGCTACCGATATGTTTTAAGCGGGTCTCTTCTGGGGGTGGAAATGAAAAATATCCGTTCCATGCCGGTTGGCTATATGGGGATTATCGAAATGTTTCCGTTGGACTTTGAGGAATTCTGCCGGGCGAATGGGGTGAGCGATGCTGTGCTTACACATGTGTCTGAATGCTTTTCGGAAAAGAAGCCTGTGATGGAAACCATCCATCAGAAGCTGCTGTCCCTGTTCTGGCTGTATCTGATCGTGGGCGGGATGCCGGAGGCAGTGCGCGTATATCTGGAGACGAACAACCTTCGGGAAGTTTACAACGTGCAGAAGTATATCTGCGAATTGTACCGGCAGGATATCGCGAAATACGATCCGGAGGAAAGGCAGTATCTGTCAGAGATTTTTGACCTGATTCCCAGTGAACTGAACAATCAGAACAAACGTTTTATTATGAAAAACCTGAATGAGCGGGCGGTCTATTCAAAATATGAAAACAGCTTTCTCTGGCTGAAGGAGGCTGGGGTGGCGCTTCCGGTTTATTGTGTGGATGAGCCGAAGCCTTCGCTGATTTTGTCAAAGGCCACGAATCTTTTTAAATTGTTTGCTTCGGACGTGGGACTTCTGGCGAGTATGTATGCGGAGGGAATACAGATTCAGATTTTAAAGCATGAAATTGATATCAATTATGGCGCGATATTTGAAAATGCCGCCGCACAGGAGCTGCACAGTCACGGGTTTCCGCTTTACTATTACCGGAATAAGAAGCTGGGAGAACTGGATTTTGTGATCGAGCAGAAGGGAAAGGTGATTCCCATTGAGATCAAATCCGGAAAAACGTATAAAAGGCATTCGGCCATGAAAAATATGATTGAGACATACAAATCGACGGAGACTTTGGTATTTTGTCTGGATCAGCTCTCGGTGGAAGGGCCGGTTGTGTATTGCCCGGTTTATATGCTGATGTGTTTGAAAAAAGAGGAACTGGGTGACGTGATTTATAAAATACCGGAATAAAGAAATTTACTGATCGGATGATTCGTAATTGTGCAATCAGTTATCGTAAGCAGGAGCCGGGAGGAGGCTTTTTATGGGCGAACAGGCAGGAAAAACAGCAGAGGGAAATGGCCCGGATCCGGCTGGCAAATTCAGGACAGGTAAAAGGATATGTGCCGGTCTTCTGGCTCATGTCGACGCCGGGAAAACAACGCTGGCGGAGGGCATCCTGTATCTGACCGGAGGTATACGTCATCTGGGCAGGGTCGATCATCAGGACGCCTTTTTGGACAATTTTGCACTGGAACGGGAACGGGGGATCACCATTTTCTCCAAGCAGGCGCAGGTGGTGCTGCGCCCGGGGACAAGTGCTGCGGCCGATCATGCTGCAGCTGCTTTGCGCGAAGGAGCTATGGGTTCTCTTTCGCTGCGGAAAGATGGGCTGGAAGATTCGGATCTTCACCTGACGCTTCTTGACACCCCGGGGCATGTGGACTTTTCTGCGGAGATGGAGCGGACGCTGCAGGTGCTGGACTACGCGGTGCTGGTGATCAGCGGCGCGGACGGCGTGCAAAGCCATGTAGAGACCTTATGGAGACTGCTGGCACGCTATGAGATTCCGGTATTTCTGTTTGTCAATAAGATGGATCAGCCGGGGACGGATCAGACGGCGTTGATGGCGGAGCTGTCGCAGAAGCTGGATGAGCGGTGCGTGGATTTCTCCGGCCCGCTGGCAGTCGAGAGAATGTCTGAAAAGGCTCCTTTAAAGGATACTGCCTTCAAAAATGCAAATAGTAAGAATGCGTCATCAAAATGGAATGCGAAGGCTGCAGGAGAAGATGGCGGATATTTTGTGTCAGAAGAATTTCAGGAAGCCCTGGCGATGTGTGATGAGGAACTGCTGGAGATTTATGCTTCCGGAGAAGTGATTGGGACGGAGGCGATACGGAGCGCGATTGCAGCCCGAAAGGTATTTCCCTGTTATTTCGGTTCGGCGCTGAAGCTGTGGGGTGTGCAGGAGCTGCTGGACGGAATCCGTGTCTACAGCGTTTCGAAAGAATATTCGGACGAATTCGGCGCGAGGGTCTACAAAATCACGCGTGATGCGCAGGGCAATCGTCTGACGCATATGAAAATCACCGGCGGTACGCTGCGGGTGAAGGACGTGTTGACGAACCGCAGAAAAGGAGAAAACTCCGGAACGGACGGATTAAGTGAACGGGGCAGAGGAACAGTTTGGGAAGAAAAAGTCAATCAGATACGCATTTTTTCCGGCGCGGGCTATGAAGCCGTGAGTGAGGCGGAGACAGGAAGCATCTGCGCGGTCACAGGGCTGGAGCATACCTACGCGGGAGAAGGACTGGGCGCGGAGCCGGAAGGAGAACTTCCGGTGCTGGAGCCGGTCCTGTCGTATCGGATCGAACTGTTGGAAGGGACGGATGTGCATCAGGCGTTCCGGCAGCTGAAGCAATTGGAGGAAGAAGAACCGCAGCTGCATATTACGTGGGTGTCGGGAGCCGGAAGGCACATGACAGACGGCAGCTCTGCCCTGCGTTCTGATGAGAAAAATTCAGGAGGGCGTTCTGCCGGCGCGGCTGCCGCACCGCAATCCGATAATACGGCACCCGGAAAAGACAGCCGGATGAGCAGCGGTAACGGTGAGATCCACGCGCAGCTCATGGGCGAGGTGCAGATCGAGATTCTGCAGAGTATGATCCGGGATCGTTTTGGCCTTGCTGTGAAATTTGGCGAGGGCAGCATCCTGTACCGGGAGACCATTGCCGCGCCGGTCGTCGGCATGGGACATTTTGAGCCTCTGCGCCATTACGCGGAGGTGCACCTTCTGATGGAACCGGCGGAGCGTGGCAGCGGCCTGCAGTTTGATACCATCTGCAGTGTGGATGATCTGGCCCTGAACTGGCAGCGCCTGATCCTGACACATCTGGAAGAAAAAACGCACCTCGGCGTGCTCACCGGGTCAGAAATTACAGATATGAAGATCACGCTCATCGCGGGAAGAGCGCATCAGAAGCACACAGAGGGCGGCGATTTCCGGCAGGCGACCTACCGCGCCGTGCGGCAGGGGCTTTGCCGTGCGCAGTCGGTTCTGCTGGAGCCGGTCTACAGCTTCCGCATGGAAGTGCCGATGGAATCCGTAGGGCGGGCATTGTCCGACATTCAGCGCATGTACGGCACTGCGGAGCCGCCGGAACTGATGCAGTCGACGCGTGGATACAAAGGTGCCGGGGGCGGTGCTGCAATCCCGGGGACTGCCGGAATGCCAGATGGCAGCATTTCATCAGGCAGCGGTTCACCGGGCGGCAGTTCTTCATCGGGTGCTGGCTCGCCGAACAGTGCCGGATCGGCTGACGGCGACTGGATGGTGATCCGGGGCACCGCGCCGGTCGTGACGATGCGCGGCTATCAGAGCGAGCTTCTTTCCTATACAAAAGGCCGCGGCCGCCTTTTCTGCCGGATGAGCGGCTATGAAGAGTGTCACAATGCGCAGGAAGTCATTGAGGCACGCGCTTATAATGCGGAAGCGGATCTGGAGAATCCGTGCGGATCAGTGTTCTGTGCGCACGGAGCCGGTTTTGTGGTGAACTGGGAGGATGTGCCGGACTATGTGCACATTGCCGGGACGGATGCGTTTGCGGCGGATGCATTTGCGGAAGATGCGCCTGCAAAAGGTGCGTCTGTAAAAGATGCGGAGGCGAGTCTACGCGGGGAAAATCCGTCGCGTGACTTTGCGGATGTGTCTGATAGGAACGGATTGAGCGGAGCGCAGGGAGTACATGGTTCACAGCCAGGAAGGAGTCAACCAGGTGCAGCATCTTCAGACAGCAGCCGCGAAGGAGACGTATCGGGACGGGGAATGCCCCGCAGTGTACGTACCAGTGCGGCTCCTGCCCCTTCGGCCAGTGACGAGGAGTTAAAGCAGATTTTTGAACGAACGTATGGCGAATCGAAGTGGGACACCAACCGTTCCCGTTATGGCTCCGAAACCGGGACAGGCCGGACGTCCGATGCGGCCGGAACTGTCAGAGACTTTAACAGGAAGCGAAAGTCCGCGCATAGCTTGGACGCTCAGGAGGAATGCCTTCTTGTGGACGGCTACAACGTGATCTTTGCCTGGGACGAGCTGAAGGAGCTGGCAAAGATCAGTCTGGAGAGCGCCCGCGGCCGGCTTCTCGATCTGATGAGCAATTATCAGGGTTACAAAAACAATTATCTGATCGTGGTGTTTGACGCCTACCGGGTAGAAGGCCATGCGACAGAGGTTTCCCGCTATCACAATATTTATGTCGTTTTCACAAAGGAAGCGGAGACCGCCGATCAGTATATCGAGAAAACAGTGCGCCTCATCAACCGGAAATATCATGTGACTGTGGCGACTTCGGATGCGCTCGAACAGGTCATTATTTTCGGCGCGGGAGCGTCCCGCATGTCCGCGCTGGGCCTGCGCGATGAAGTGGAACTGATGCAGAAGGATCTGCGGGAGAATTTTCTGAACGTGCAGCCCAAGGGCGGAAAAGTATATCTGCTGGATGAAAACAGGAATTATTTGTAAGCCTTGCGGTGCAATCGGACAGGAGGGCGGCTTTAGCCGCAAAGCTCCCTGCCCGGCTCTGTGCATAAAAAACGCCCGGGAGATGTTTTGCCTCCCGGGCGAAAATACCTCTTGCAGCCCTGCGCATTAAAAGAAATAGAGCTTACTCAGTCACAAGCGAAAAGAAATCCGTCAGGTCATCGGTTTCACATTCGCCTTTTTCCATCCAGAAATCAGCCATATCCTGACTGATCGCGTAAATGGATTCCTCATTGTCTGCATCATTGAGCGTTTCGTTTTCTTCACGCCCATAGAAGAGAAGTCCCTCTACATCGCTTGCGACATCTTCTGCGGAAACCTCGTCAAAGCCGCTCGCCATCATCTCATAGGCCTCTTCCGGATTCTCATTCAGGAAGTCAATCGCCTGATACCACGCTTCCTCCACGGCTGCTACCACATCCGGATTTTCCTCAGCAAATGCGGTATTTACGACAAGGGAATCCAGAATGGTATTCGGGTAATCGGCGCTTGTCACCAGTGCGTGCGCGCCTTCTACGGAATCAAGCGCTTCGGAGAGCTCCGGCTCCCACATGATCGCGGCGTCCACGGAACCGCCCATGAAAGCCAGCCCGGCTTCGGTGGTGTCTCCCATATCGATCACATTGATGTCATCTTCTGTCAGACTGCTTCCGTTTTCCAGCGCGGTCAGGAAGAAATAATAAGAAGACGCGGATTTGTCAAGGGCCACGGTCTTTCCGGCAAGATCATCCAGAGTCTCGATATCCTCCACTGCTACCAGACCGTCCGCGCCGACAGAAGCGTCCATGGTCAGTACGAAGCGGCTGGTCGCGCCATTGGCATACATTTTGATGTTCGGATCCTGCGCAGTCGCCAGGAACTGAATGCTGCCCTTTGTGATTAGCGCGGCGTAGGTCGATTCATCTTCAATGATCTGAATATCGACGTTTAGTCCGGCTTCTTCAAAGTAGCCGTTTTCCTGTGCAATAAACATCGGTGAATAACCGGTCCAGGTACAGAAGGCCATGGTAATATCGGTCGTCTCTGCCGCGGAAACAGTCAGCGCGCCGCTAAGCAGCGCCATTGCCGGTAACAGTGCAATTCGTTTTTTCATAATCAGCTTCCTCCTCATGATAAAAATATTACGTGACCTCATAACTGTTCAGGACATTCAAAGTTATGAGGTGCTGTCCTGAATAGTTACGTGACATCTATAAGTAAAGGACAAAATTGCCGTCCTCAACTTCCTGGTGATCCATCGCTGCGCCGCTGCTTTCCTCCTAACGGTCCATCGCTGCGCCGCTGCTTTTCTCCTGGCGGTCCATCGCTGCGCCGCTGCTCTCCTCCTAACGGTCCATCGCTGCGTCATTGCTTTCTTCCCAGAGCATGTCCATGATCGTCTTTTTGATTTCCAGAAATTCGGGCAGGACCAGAGAATTGTGACTGCGCTCTCCGGGAAGCGAGACATGGATGGAATCACGCACTGTACCCGGTCTGCGGCTCATGACATAGATGCGGTCTCCAAGCAGCACGGCCTCGTCGATATCATGTGTAATAAACAGGATGGTCGTGCCGGTCGTCTGGCTGATTTTTGCCAGAAGCTCCTGCATCACGACTCTCGTCTGTGCGTCCAGGGCGCCAAAAGGTTCGTCCATTAACAATACCTCCGGCTCATTTGCCAGAGTACGCGCAATGGCTACCCGCTGCTTCATGCCGCCGGACAGTTGTTTTGGAAGCGCGTTTTCAAATCCTTCAAGCCCGACCAGCCGGATATATTTTGCCGCCGCTTCCGCACGCTGAGCTGCCGGTATATTTTTCATTTTCAGACCGAACTCTATATTTTTCTGTACGGTCAGCCATGGAAACAGGCTGTATCCCTGAAAGACCATGCCGCGGTCTGCGCCTGCTTCCCGGACCGGGTGCCCGTCAAGCAGCACCTCGCCGGAAGTCGCGGTGTCCAGCCCGCCGATGATGTTGATCAGGGTGGTTTTGCCGCAGCCGGAGGGACCGACGATCATCACGAATTCAGATTCTTTTACAAAGAGATTGACGTCCTGCAGTGCGGTTACCGTCCCCGCACCCCCATCGCCGAATGTTTTTGTCAGGCCTTTTACCTGCAGTTTTATTTTTTGTTCCATAAATGCTCCATATTTCGCAGCTGTTCAGTACTTTCGCAGCTGCGAGGTACTGTCCTGAATAGTTATCATATTTTCATAAATCAGAATCTGTATAACTGCCTGCCGGTCATCGGTCGCGGTCGCTCAGCCGGTCATGCCACGGCGCCACGAGTCTTGTCAGAATCCGGAAGATCCAGTCGGTCAAAAGCCCGATCAGTCCGATCAGGATCAGACCGGCAAAAATGGTGTCTGTTGCGAGATAGCGCTGCGATTTCAGGATCATGTATCCCAGACCGTCACTGGCGGCTACCATCTCCGCAACCACCAGATAAGTCCAGGCCCATCCGATGGTCAGACGAAAATCATCCATCAGCCCCGGAAGCGCAGCCGGGAAGATCACTTCTTTGTAGATCTGCCATCTGCCCGCGCCCAGCGTCTTTGCGGCATTGATCATGTTCTGATCCACGCCTGAGACGGTATCACATACCATCAGCACTAATTGAAAAAAGGTGCCAAGAAAAATAATCGTATATTTCTGGGTTTCCCCGATACCCAGATACAGAAGTGTCAGCGGCACCAGAGCCACCACCGGAAGGTACCTGGCGAATTCTATGATGGGTTGGATAAATGCGCTGAATTTTCGCGAATTTGCCATGAGCATACCAGCGGGAAGAGCGACAATGACGGACCAGATCCAGCCGATCATGACGCGGCAGATGGAAGCCCGGCAGCTTGCCCACAGCGATCCGTCTGCTGCCATGGAGAGAATCTTTTCAATGACTGCTGTTGGCGACGGTAAAAAGATTTCTGTGACAAGACCGCCGTAGGAACCGATGCACCAGATTGCAATCAGCAACAGGAAACAGATGAGGGAAAGTGCTTTTTCACTGGCTGCAGATTTGTTTTTCTTTTGATTGTTCATGTATTTGATCACTTTCTTGCGTTATCTGACTAAAATCACACCGCTTTTATCTTACTTTATAACAGGTGATCTTGCAAGATTTTTTTATAGAAAATCTTAATGAATTGTTTTGTGGAATTTAATTGAAAAGCTTGCATTATGGCTCTGAATTTTGTATCATATGAATATATTTTGGCAACAGTTCAGAACAGCATGGAAATGAAAAACAGGTTGTGCAGGTTTGCCTGCTATTCTGAATCGTTACGGTTTTGGGACAATATATGAAAATAAAACACAGGAGGTTACGAAAATGGGCTTCGATAAGGAAAACGCAAAGAAGACGATCGAGAGCGGCAAGGCGGTACTTGGTCTGGAGTTTGGCTCCACGAGGATCAAGGCGGTGCTGGTGGATGAGGCAAATCAGCCGATCGCTTCCGGCAGCCATGAGTGGGAAAATCAGCTGGTATATATGGATTTGCCCCCTCACCAGAGTTCGGCGGCAGGTCGTGCCGACCATGAAGAAAACGCTGCGCGTTTGGCCGGCACTGGAGTCTGGACATACAGCATGGATGCGATCTGGAGCGGACTTCAGGACTGCTACAGCGATCTGGCAGCGGATGTGAGAAAGAAATACGGCATTGTGATCGAGAATCTCGCGGCGATCGGTTTCAGCGCGATGATGCATGGCTATCTCGCGTTTGATAAAAATGATCAGCTTCTGGTGCCGTTCCGCACCTGGAGAAATACGATCACGGAGCAGGCTTCCAAAGAACTGCTTGACCTGTTCCAGTTCAATATCCCGCAGAGATGGAGCATTTCTCATCTGTATCAGGCAATCTTGAACGGCGAGGAGCATGTAAAAGATGTCGCATTCTTTACGACGCTGGCAGGTTACATTCACTGGCAGATGACCGGGCAGAAAGTGATCGGTATCGGCGACGCATCCGGTATGTTCCCAATCGACAGTGAGACCAGAGATTATAATCAGAAGATGATCGACCAGTTTGACGCGCTGGTGGCGCCGAAGGGCTATCCGTGGAAGCTGCGCGATATTTTGCCGAAGGCGCTTCTCGCAGGCGAAGACGCCGGTGTCCTTACGGAAGAAGGCGCGAAGAAGCTGGATGTGTCCGGTATGCTTAAACCCGGCGTTCCGATCGCTCCGCCGGAAGGCGACGCGGGCACCGGTATGGCTGCGACCAACAGCGTAGCAGTCCGCACCGGCAACGTATCCGCGGGTACCTCCGTATTTGCGATGATCGTGCTGGAAAAAGAACTTTCAAAGGCATATCCGGAGATCGATATGGTGACGACGCCGACCGGCGACGCGGTGGCGATGGTACACTGCAACAACTGCACCTCCGACCTGAATGCGTGGGTGGGCCTGTTCCGTGAATTTTCAGAGACATTTGGCATGGATGTAGAGATGGATCATCTGTTTGGCACCCTTTACAATAAGGCACTCGAAGGTGATAAAGACTGCGGCGGTATCGTAGCGTACAATTATTTCGCCGGCGAGCCGGTGACCGGTCTGAACGAGGGACGTCCGCTTCTGGTGCGTACCCCGGACGCGAAGTTTAACCTTGCGAACTTCATGCGCGCGAACCTGTACGCGTCTCTTTCCACGCTGAAGATCGGACTGGATCTTCTGCTGAAGAATGAGGATGTCAAGGTGGATAAGATCATGGGCCACGGCGGTCTCTTCAAGACAAAAGGCGTCGGCCAGAGCATCCTTGCGGCGGCAATGGATTCGCCGGTATCCGTGATGGAGACGGCAGGAGAGGGCGGCCCGTGGGGCATGGCGCTTCTGGCTTCCTATCTTGTCAACAAAAAAGACGGAGAGTCTCTGGATGCGTTCCTCAATGAGAAAGTATTCGCGGGCAGCGAGGGAGTAGAGATTCAGCCGGATCCGGCGGATGTGGCCGGTTTCGATCAGTACATTGAGAGCTACAAGGCCGGCATCGCGATTGAGAAAGCGGCGGTCAAGGCAATCTGAGATACATAATGTGTGATTCCTGGCTTGATGCGCAGCAGGCTTATCAGGAATAGGAGATACTGTTTAGACGGAATGAGACTGAATAAGGAGGGACAATTATGAGCAAATACACAGGAACACAGACAGAAAAGAATCTTCAGGCAGCGTTTTCGGGAGAATCCGAGGCGAGAAACAAATACACTTATTTTGCTTCCACAGCGAAAAAGGAAGGCTATGAGCAGATCGCGGCTCTGTTCCAGAAGACGGCGGACAACGAGAAAGAGCACGCAAAGATGTGGTTCAAGGAGCTGGAAGGCATCGGCGACACGGCGGCGAACCTGCTGGCGGCGGCGGAAGGCGAGAATTACGAGTGGACCGATATGTATGAGGGCTTTGCAAAGACCGCCGAGGAGGAAGGCTTCAAGGAGCTGGCTGCTAAATTCCGTCTGGTAGCAGCGGTTGAGAAGCATCATGAGGAGCGTTACCGTGCTCTGCTTAAGAACGTCGAGACGGCTCAGGTGTTCGAGAAGAGCGAAGTGAAGGTATGGGAATGCCGCAACTGCGGACACATTGTGGTTGGCACGAAGGCTCCGGAGGTTTGCCCGACCTGCAATCATCCGCAGAGTTATTTTGAGGTGCGCGCAGAGAACTACTGATATATGTCACAGATTTGTTTTGCATGAATTCAATCCGCAGCTGTAACTGTTCAGTACCTTCACAGTTACGAGGAAAAAGCCCATTTAAAATCGCTGCGCGATGGGGCTTTTCCCCACATGTTATACGCTTTCATACGGTCTTCGCAGCAAGTGCGAAGACCTGTTCTGAATAGTTACCCGCAGCTTATCATTTATGGGGCTGCGGGTTTTTTCTTTTCGATGCTGTTCAGAACAGCAGGCCACAGACCGCCTTCTGTTCGGAATTGTTTTACAAAATACTTGCAAAATGCAAAACAATCCTTTATAATAGTCCGTAAATCAGAACAAACGTTCGAACTGAAATGATCAGGAAAGGATTACAGGGCAGGGAATCGGTATTATATGAAGAAAAAGAAATTCGGGAAATCGACAGTCCTTTTTATCATATGCTGGCTTTTGATAAGTCTTTGGCATGGAGGGTTTTTCAATGAGAACGAGCTGACAGAACATGCCGCAGGACGTTCAAAAGCCGCGGAGAGTGAGGAAGCTTCGTTTGAGATCCATATCCTCGACGTCGGGCAGGGTTTAAGCGTCCTCGTGGAAGCGGACGGATATTCTATGCTGTATGACGGAGGAGGACGTGAATATTCTTCCTATGTAGTGGCATATCTGAAAGAGAAGGGCATTGAAACGCTTTCGTATCTTGTTGCTTCTCATTACGATGAAGATCATATAAGCGGCCTGATCGGTGTCCTCAATACGACTACGGTAGAGACTGCCCTTACACCCGATTATGAGGCGGACAGTGACATTTATCAGTCCTTTCGGTCCATGCTGGAGGGCAGCGGTGCGGCGGAAGTTCATCCGGCGGCAGGCGACATCTATCAGCTTGGCTCTGCCGAGATACAGATTCTGAATCCCACGGCCTATACCTATGAGGATGAGAATGACAATTCCATTGCCATACGCATAGAATACGGAGATTTCAGCTGCATTCTTACCGGCGATGCGGAAGAGGCGGCTGAAGCGGATATGATCGCGTCAGGGTACATTCTGGATTCCGACCTGTATGTTGCGGGGCATCATGGGAGTTCTTCGTCATCCTCAGAAGCTTTTGTCAGTGCCGTCTCCCCCGACTATGTTGTGATCAGCGCGGGAGCAGGCAATTCCTATGGGCATCCGACAGAAAGAACACTGTCGACGATAAAGCAGTCCGGAGCAGAATTGTATCGCACGGATGTGCAGGGAGAGATCATCTGTTACACGGATGGAATGAGCACAGATGAGTCAGACAGCGGAGCGGATACAGGCGAAGCAGATGCGGGCGGATCAGATACAGATACAGGCAAAGTGAACTGCTGGTTTAACGTAGCTGCCTGCGATAACTGGCAGTCCGGGACGGAGCTTTCGCAGGAATTGGGCGTGTCATCAGACACTTTGACCGGATCATCGGAATATGTGCTGAATACGCGTTCCATGAAGTTTCACTATCCGGACTGCCAGAGCGTGTCTCTGATGAGTGAGGCAAACAAAGAGACGGTCACGGCCGACAGGGAAACCCTGATAGAGGAAGGATATTCTCCCTGTGGGAACTGCAATCCCTGATGCCATATAACTGTTCGGTACCTTCACAGTTACGAGGATGCCTGATAATACAGTGGAAATCGAATTGCCGATTCGGAAAAATCCATCATCCGGGACGGATTGTCTGATTCTCAAACCGGGGTGGGTGTAGTATAATCGTAACTGTGAAGGTGCTGAACAGTTACGTATAATCATAACAATGCTGAACGGGCTTTCGTGCCTGCAGCGAAGACCGTCTGTGGCCTGTTGTTCTGAACAGTTAGCTTATTTTTATAGTAAAAGACGTAAGACGTTTTACTTTGCGCGAAACAGATAAAGGAGAGGACTCATTATGATGATGTATTATGCAATGCTTCTGATCGGGCTGATCTATCTGGTGCTGATGATCGTCATGAGGGTACAGCACGGATCGAACTGGCAGGCTACCGTCCTGAAAGCCTTTACCAGCTTCTTTTTCCTGATGACGCTTGGTGCTGCAATCCTGACGGAACGGGTGCATCTGCAGTTTGCTGTTTTCATCGGCGGCGGTCTGCTGCTGGGGCTGCTGGGGGATATCTGGCTCGATCTGAAATATCTGTATCCGCTGGATTCGGATATCTGGACGATGATGGGCTTTCTGATGTTTCTGGTGGGCCATTTCTTTTATCTGGCGGCGGTATTCCTCACGGTTGGCATTCAGGCGGCAGCACTGATCGCCGGTCTTGTTGGTGCGATCTTTGCAATCATTTTTATTTATGCCGGAGAAAAGCCGATGCACCTTGCCTATGGGAAATTTAAGACCATATCCGCGGTCTATGGTTCGGTTCTCTTTTTTATGGCGGTGTATACACTTGGCTGTGCAATCCTTCTGCACAATCTCGGCCTGCTGGTCATGGGGATTGGCGGCGGCCTGTTTCTGCTCTCGGATCTGGTACTCTCCAATATTTATTTTGGAGAAGGAGAGCATGGACCCGTCTGGATCGCGGTCAACTATGTCCTGTATTATGCGGGACAGTATATGATCGCGTCGTCTGTGCTGTGGATCGGGGATGTTTTTTGAAAAAGATAGAAATAAGTTGAAAAACAGGCTAAAAGCGGTTATATTGTAAAAAGGTAATTGTTCGGGACAGTACTTCGCACTTGCTGCGAAGTACGTATGAAAACATATATTACGTGGGGAAAAGCCCCATCGCGTAGCGATTTTAAATGGGTTTTTCCCACGTAACTGTGAAGGAACTGAACAGTTACGTAGAAGGTTGTTTTACACTTTTTTTACAAATCCTATGAGGAGGAACGGTTATGGAGAAAAAATTTGGGATCAAAGAAGTAGTTGCCATCGGTATCGGCACGGCGCTGTTCGTAGTGCTGACGAATGTACAGATTCCGGTCGGGTTTATCCCGAACACGGCAATGCAGACGCGTGTACCGGTGCTGGCGTTTTTCGCGGCAATCTTTGGACCGGTAGTCGGCGGTGCGATCGGACTGATCGGGCATGCGCTTGGAGATGCGCTGTTCTATGGAAGCGTGTGGTGGAGCTGGGTATTCCCGGATGCGCTGTTTGGTCTGGCGGTCGGTCTGTTTGTGAAGCAGTATAAGGTACGCGAAGGCGGATTTGATAAAAAAGCAATCGTATTGTTCAATGTCGTGCAGGTAGTGGCGAACGCAGTGGCATGGATCCTGCTGGCGCCGGTTCTGGATATTCTGATCTATGCTGAGCCGGCGAACAAGGTGTTCACGCAGGGCGCAGTGGCATGTGTACTGAATGTTGTGATCACAGCGATTCTGGGCACATTGCTTCTGGTGGCATATTCGAAGGTGGGCGCAAAGTCCGGGAGCCTTTCGAAGGAAGAGTAATCTCGCGGATGTTTTTTATAGAATGTTGCCGCGATGCCATCAACGAAAGAGGATGGGTGATTCACTTTCCCGGTATTGGAATTGCGTACGGATGATATCAGCGCAGAGGCGGGAAATAATGAGGATTAACACATGAATCCGATCATTGAGTTTAAAGACTATACGTTTAAATATCGGGCACAGAAGGAGCCGACTCTCCGGAATATTGATCTGACGATTTATCCCGGGGAGAAGGTTCTGATCGTGGGACCATCCGGGTCAGGAAAATCGACTCTGGTGCACTGCATCAATGGGATGGTTCCTTTTTCATACCCGGGAGATGCGACCGGTACGCTGACCGTGAAGGAAAAGGATCCTGCGAAGACGGGAATTTTCGGGATGTCGAAGATTGTCGGGACAGTGCTGCAGGACACGGACGGGCAGTTCATCGGACTGACAGTGGCGGAGGATGTCGCTTTTGCGCTGGAGAACGACTGTGTGCCGCAGGACGAGATGTTCAGCATGGTAAATGATGTCGCCGATGTGGTGGACATCCGGGAGCTTTTACCGAATTCTCCCACAGAGCTGTCCGGCGGGCAGAAACAGCGCGTATCCATGGCGGGCGTGCTTGTGGACGATGTGGACATCCTGCTGTTCGACGAGCCGCTGGCGAATCTGGACCCCGCGACAGGCAAGCGTGCGATCGACCTGATCGATAAGATTTGCCGGGAGCGGAGCAAGACGGTCATCATCATCGAGCACCGGTTGGAGGACGCGTTGTATCGGGACGTCGACCGGATCGTGGTGATCGGAGAAGGACGCGTGGCTGCAGATTGTACGCCGGATGAGCTTCTCGCTTCGGATATCCTGATCCGCGAGGGTATCCGTGAGCCGCTGTATGTGACGGCACTCAAGCATGCGGGCTGCACGGTGCGTGCGGAAGATCATCCGCAGCACATTGAGACGATGAACCTGGATTCCTGTAAAGAACGCGTGAAAGAATGGTTTGAAGAGGTAGAGCTTCCGGAACCAAAGCCGAAAAAAGAATCGGCGCTGGAGGTTCTGAATCTGGATTTTTCTTACATATCCGGGCATCCGGTGCTCTCTGATATCCGTTTTCGGATTGAAAAGGGAGAGATGCTGGCGATCGTCGGCAAGAACGGTGCAGGAAAGAGTACACTTTCCAACCTGATCTGCGGATTCTTACATCCGGATCGCGGACAGATTCTGCTCAATGGTTCTGACATTGCGGATAAATCCATCAAAGAGCGCGGGCAGGTCATCGGACTGGTGATGCAGAATCCGAACCAGATGATCTCCAAGCCCATGATTTTTGACGAGGTGGCGCTGGGGCTGCGTGTGCGCGGCGTGCCGGAGGAGGAAGTGAAGGAGCGTGTCTATGACAAGCTGAAGATCTGCGGCCTTTATCCCTTCCGCAACTGGCCGGTCTCGGCTTTAAGCTTTGGCCAGAAGAAGCGCGTCACTATCGCCTCGATCCTTGTTATGGATCCGGAGATTCTGATCCTGGATGAGCCGACAGCGGGGCAGGATTACCGGCATTACACGGAGATAATGGAGTTCCTGAAGGAGCTGAACGAGTCACTTGGCATCACAATTGTCATGATCACCCATGACATGCATCTGATGCTGGAATATACCGACCGCGCCATCGTGATCGCCGACGGACAGATGATCGCGGACGACACACCGGCAAACGTGCTTACGAACGAGAGTGTGGCCGACCGGGCTTATCTGAAAAAGACATCCCTCTACGATCTCGCGGTGCGCTGCGGGATTGAGGATGCGTCCGGATTTGTTGAACGGTTTATTTATTATGAGAGGACTGTAGCGCGAAAGACGGCAAATGAAGGAACGGCAGACGGCGCTTCGAAGTACGTAAAGGCGGCAGAAGAAGAACATACGGGAAATGAACCAGCCGGAAGGGCTTCGACAGGAAAGCCGGATGGAGCATCTGGCAGAAAAGCCCCGGCAGCGGGAAAGAAGGTGACTTCGGATGGCAGGTAGACTTCTTACATATATGCCCAAAGAGACATGGATCCACCGGCTTTCCGGCGTCTCCAAGATGATTTTTTCCTGCTCTGGTCGATCACCGGGATGCTGACCTATGATACCCGGATCCTTCTGCTGATGCTGGTGATCAGCCTGGTGATTTTTAAAGTATCAAAGACCGAATGGAAGCAGGTTGGCACTGTCTTCAAATTCATTCTTTTGTTCCTGTGCCTGAATCTGTTTGCGGTCTGGCTGTTCTCCCCTTATCAGGGGACTGTCGTTTACGGCACAAAAACGGTGCTCCTAAAGGTGGTGGGAGACCACGACATCACGGCAGAGCAGCTGTTTTATGAGTTCAACATCATGCTGAAATATTTTACGGTGACGCCGGTGGTGCTGATGTTCATCGTGACGACCAATCCGAGTGAGTTTGCGGCGAGCCTGAACCGGCTCGGCGTCAGTTACAACATCGGCTATGCGATCGCTATCGCCCTGCGCTATGTGCCGGATGTGCAGGCGGATTTTACAAAGATTAAGCATGCGCAGGAGGCGCGCGGTATCGAGATGAGTAATAAAGCCTCGATTCCGAGCCGCATTAAGAACATGAGCGCGATCATCTTTCCGCTTTTGTTTTCCAGCATGGACCGCATTGATGTAGTCAGCAACGCAATGGAGCTGCGCGGCTTCGGCAAGAACAAAAAACGTACCTGGTATATGGGGAAAGCACTGGAGCGGAACGATTATATGACGATCGGCTTCGCGCTGGTGTTCATGGTCGCTGGTCTCGCGATCACATTCGCCGACGGAAGCCGATTCTGGAATCCATTTATGAGATAGATTTGTTCAGACTTAATAATTATTCGTAACTGTTCAGTACCTTCACAGTTACGAGGGAAAAGCCCATTTAAAATCG
>JAJQHQ010000021.1 GCA_021199655.1 Lachnospiraceae bacterium
CGAAAGGTCATAGACTTTTCCGCGAAAGGTCATAGACTTTTCCGCGAAAGGTCATTTTTTTAATTGACAAATAGACTGTCTAATGATACTATCTCGCATGAGGTGAGTATGTATGCCAAAACGAAAGAAACTGCCGTCTGTCCCAGATTATACAGGAAGTTCCACAAATCAGACGGTGCAGAAGTCAGAGCCTTTTATGTCTCTGTCCCATGCGTTACCCCTCTCCTTGCTAAAAATCCTTGACGTGTATCTTTCCCGTATCAACAGCCATGAGCCGGAAAAGCGATATGTGCGTTTTGAGCGCGGCGAATTAGAACATCTGCTTGAGGTTACGCAAATCAGAAAACAAGACCTTGACAAGCGGTTAAATGGGCTTTTTACAGCCGTAACTATACCGGATTCTAATAAACGCGGGGGATTTACCAAAATAGGGCTTTTCGAGAAAGCAGAAGCCAAGCAGGACGATAGCGGCCTGTGGCAAGTAGACCTTGCTTGCACTCCGTCTGCTATGGAATATATTTTTAACATTGAGAACATCGGATATCTGAGATACCGATTGCGAAACGTGGTAAACCTAACAAGCAAATACTCCTATACTTTGTTTCTTTATCTTGAAGCAAATCGGTACCGTAAAACGTGGACGGTGGATATTGAGGATTTGAAGCAAATGCTTGACTGTGAGAAGGAAGAAACATACACGGAGTTTAAGCGTTTCAATGACCTAATTTTGAAGCGCTGCCATAAAGAGCTGACCGAAAAGACGGAGTGCCAATATAGCTATGAAACCGTGAAAAAAGGGCGCCGCGTTGCCGCAATCCGCTTCACGCTTGAAACGCTGCCGCCGTTGGACGTTGAAAACCCGGATCAGTACACCATCGACAATTTCAACGCCGAAAATGATCCCCTTGCGTTCCTCTCGGCAGCGCTCTCTCCGTCCGGTGATGGGGATTCGGAGTTTACGAAAGAGCAGATGCAGGAAATTTTCACGATACTTGTTACAATTCCAGAGGACAAACTTCCACTTTGTCAGGAGGACGGGATAGAGTTTCGCCGCTATCATTATCTCTCGAAGAAATTTGCGTTGATGAATCGCGTTCACGCGCAGAAGCCCATCAAAAACCGCTATGCGTATTTTCTCAAGATGGTAAAATCTGACACATGACGGGATTCGCCAAAACAACGTTGTACAAACATCGTGCAACACGTTTGTATATGACACAACGCGGTTGTGCGATGAGTTGTGATGGAGGGGCATAAGGTGATTTCACTAAAGGATTATGCAAAGCAGAAAAATATCACTTATGAAGCCGTGCGCAAACAGGTTAATCGTTTTCGCAATGAACTAAATGGACATATTCATTTCGTCGGGCGAACACAATATCTTGACGACGACGCGATTTGCTTTCTTGATGAACGGCGAAAGCAAAACCCTGTCGTTGTGCTTCAAACGGATAAAGATGATGAAATACAACAGTTGTACAACGAGAACAAAGCATTGCTTTTAAAGATTGCAGAATTGCAGGAAAGTCTCATTCGTGAGAATGAGGAAGTGAAAGCACTCCAGCAAGAACAAATCGGACTGCTTCAAGCGCAGCAGCAGACAGAAGAGCAGACACAGCAGCTACAGCAGGAGCTTGAGGCGGCAAAAGCAGAATTGCAGCGCAAGCTGTCATGGCGGGAGCGTTTGACCGGGAAAAGAAAATAGCAAGATTGCAAAATATGGGTGAATGTGCTATAATTCTATAGGCGCTGTCCATCTTCTCCTGTTCTTGTTCTGCAAAAGACGGCACCATTTAGGTGCCGTCTTTTCGCTTCTGTTATCCCGCAATGAAAATCACGGGCGGCTCTTTTTTTGGCGTCATGTCATTCACCTCCCCTCAAAACAAAACCGAAGTGCCTGCATTGCCCTGTAAAGCTTCCGGTGTTGGTGGAATCGGCATCTCTCCATCGGGATTCCCCTGTACCGAATGAAACGCTTTCGCAGCGTGATAGACGATATGCTCCTGTTTTTGCTGTGGGCTGAATACGCCATTTTTCGCAACGCCCATGCAGGTATTCACCGCTTGAGCAAATGCCGCTTTTTTGTCACTCGCGCTCTGATAGCGGAAATCGGTCTTGATTTCAAGCTCCGGATGATTTTCCCGGTATGAATCCAAAAGCCGAAGCATCACAGGCTTGTCTTTGTAAAGGTCAACCATACTGTTAAATTCATCTGAATCTAAGTCGAAGTTCTTCAAGATTTCGACAAAGCCAGACTCCACCCGTGAAGCACTCGGAAGGTGTGCCTCATCCGTTGCCGCATTGTATTCCGCGATCAAAGAGTTTGCCGCATCGTCCGCCGCCTTGAGAATTGCCTCTCGTTCCGCAACAAGCTCCGCATCTCGGAGTTTGTAGGCTTTTTCGGTCAAGAGGCCGTCTTTCACGGCCTGCTTGTCGCGTGCCCGCTGAAGCGCGGCTCGATTGTCAGCGCCGTCCAAATCGGATACAAGCTGATTTCCGAGATCCCTCAGACGGGTGTGGTAGTAAGTCGAAGATTTGAACATAATATGTTCCTCCTTGAAAGTAAAAATATATCAGTCAACGCCCTTTCGGGCGGTGGCTTCACAAATCAATGCCCCAACGATCAGAATCGCATCGTTGCAAGCCCCCTGCAAAAGGCGCAACTGCCGCACGATGTCCTCAAATTTCCGCCGCTGCATGTTGCGCGGCTTCTCCGGCCGGAAGATGCAGAAATCGCCGTTACTCATATTTGGGGGATACCGGATGCCATGCGTATCTAACAGTTCACGCCCTTTTCGCGCGTAGTAATCCGGGTCAAGTCGGACGTCGCGCATTTGAGCTTCGTATAAAAGATGCGCGCAGGCCGGACATTGCCATTGAAAATCAACGAAGTAAAGAAATCGCCGCGTCCGTCCGCATTTCGGACAAACGAGCTTCCAGCGTGGCCAAAAGCCTTGCTGTTCTTGCAGCATTTCCAGTTCGACACCCTTTTGAAGAATCCGCCCGCCGGGAAGCTCTTCCGCCAGCTTCAAGCGCGCCCGCGTCGGCGCTTCGTGCAAACGGCACGGTTTCCATTGGAAGAAGTAGAGCAGCGCCTTGCTCGCGCTCTGTGTCCGCAGCATAAGCCCGCCGTCCTGCTCCTGCGGATCGAGCGGAATGTCGTCCGCGCAAATGCGCGGCGTGAACTCAATGATTTTGTCTTCCATCTCCTATATTCCCCCTTTTTGTTCCTAAAATCGCGCTGAAGCTCCGGTTTTTTCCGCGCCTGTTTTCGGCGTCTATCCGCAGTACCTCATCCCGCATTTGTTCCGCCATACGCTGCGCCGCCGCATCCTCCGGCTTTTTCTGAAATTTTTCGCCCACAAAACCGCCTCCTTTCAGTGACCTTTCAGGGCGTTTTTTGGGGGCAACCCGCGCTCCGCGCCCTTGATTCTGCGTGCTATGCGCCGTTTTTCCGTCTGTCGCTCGACGTAGTGCCGCCCTTTTTTCCACGGGGGATCCGTGGCAATATATAGTATAGTCGCGCCATTTTGACGCAGGGGTGCAAAGGTTTTTCCGTTCACTGGTGCATCAGAATGGCGCATCTGTGCCTTTTTTTTCACCACCAGTTGCGCCAATTTGGCGCAGGTTTTGGGGGGTGGGTGCGTCACTTTGGCGCACCCCTTTCCATTCTAAGCTGAAATAAAACTGATTACCTTGGTATTTGCTTACCGTGGCCGGCTCGATAAATTTTGCGTCCAAAAGCTCCTTGATTTGCCTGTCATACGACCGTGGACTTATGCCGAATTTTTTCGCTGCCGAGTGCGGAAATTTGACCGTTCGCTTGCCGCCCGATTCCATGCAGAGCGCCAAGTAGACCCATCTCGCGCCAACGGAAAGTTTCTGAAAATTCTCTGATAACATCAGTGAATTTCCAATTTGCAGAAAACGGCCTTCCTTGCAATCCTTTTTTGCAGACAACCAGGGGAGGATTTGGCAATCCTTCGCGGACTTACGGCTCGGCATATTCTTTCTCTTTCTGCGTTGTCATCTTCGCGTCGTTCTTGTCTTGCGGGTTACTGTTTGAGCCGATCCAGCGCAACCAGTAGCCTTTCGCGCTCTGCCTGCGGCAGCTCGAATCTCAAGTGACGGCACAGCGTTTCCGGGCTGATCCCCATTTCATGCGCAATCTGCCAATGCCGCACGTTTGCGACGCGCATTCTATCGCGAATCTCCTCGTTTGCCATTTTCTTCAGTACCTCCTAAATCTTTTTATTGCAATCCGGTGATTTTTCTGCTATTCTATCAACGACTTTGCCGCTGTTGACGGCATTGTAACACACGTTTTTTTGAAAAACAAGGTCAAAATACCAAAAAAATTGTACACTTTATTAAAAGAAACGTGAAGTTGACAAACCGATAAATAAATTGAAAAGGAGCAACAGATTGATGATAACTTTTAAAGACAGGTTTCAGCAGCTTATTGATGAGGATTTTTCTGGAAGTCAAGCAAAGCTTGCCAAACACTTGGGCTTTAGCCCTCAGCGTATCTCTTTGTATACCAAAGGCGAAAGATCACCGGATATTGAAACTTTACTGAGCATTTGCGAAAAATGCGATGTGTCCGTCTCTTGGCTGTTGGGCACGTCCGCCGTAAAGGTTCCAGATGAACGGACCCAGGCGGCGGCCAAAATAACGGGCTTGTCCGAGCGTGCCGTGAAAGAGCTGGTGGGTCCTCTTTTTGCTGTCCCTGAAATGAAAAACCTCCTGTCCGCGCTGATTTCCTCCCATGAGCTACTGGATGCGCTCAGGAATATCATTTTGGCGCGAAATGCACAGGCGCTTGATGAATGTTATGATGAAGCTGAAGACGAATCCTCGGCTTTGCAGTCCATGTCGGAAATTTTGGCGTCAATAGGTCGATTGGTTCTTTCGGGTGATGAAGCGGCGCGGTTTTTCAAACAGGAGGCTAAATCTGCATTTGAAAGATTTGTTGATGATCAGGTTGATAAACCGCTCTGATTTCCTCTGTGGCGCGTTTTAACGCCACTTCCTGCCGTTTTTATTCTTTGGGTGGGTAACTTGTTGTATTAGATGGAAAATCCGTTAGAACGCGATTAAACGGCTCTCAGAGCGTCCGCTTGAATCTTATGTCTGTTATGCAGACAGTGAATTTTATTCATGCGGTTCTGTGTGACTTGTCGGCGAATACCCGGTGAATATTCAAGCGAATCCGGCGAAAATATTCACTTTCCATCGGCTTTCGGGGACGGTTAGCGGGCAAAAATTGAACGAAATCGTAATTTTGTTCAATTTCTCAGATAGCTTGTTACTACCACATCAAGCCGCGAATGTCCCAGCGCGCAGGAACACGCGGCCAGCGCAGCCCGGTCAAAGTGTTCTCCGGAGCGTTCCCTGCGACAACAGTACAGCTCTTTCCGCGAAAGTCCGTCTGTTGCGCGGGCTTTTTCGAGATACAGGGAATTACAATATTCCGCCCTGTATCCGTGAATGTCCGCGTTTGAGTTTACCCGTTTCCAGACCTTTGTGTCCGGCTCAGTGGAGCGCAGCCTGTCAACAATACGCTCCACATCTGCGCAGATCGGTGCGTACCTGTCCCGGCCGCCCTTGCCGTGTTCGACATAGACAAAATATTCTTTTTCCGGAAACAGCTGCAGAGAATCACTATAACGCTTCAAAGCAGATGCCTCCTCGCTGGAATGCTCCTCAGACCGCGAAATCTCGTCCACACGGGCTTGCAGCTCGTCCCGTGATACCAAATCCCTTCCGCGCAAATCTTCCAGCTCCGAGCGTCTTAAACCGGTTCCACGGCAAAAATTCACAAGCTCTGAATTGCGTTCCTCGCTAAAGTGTTTATCTCTCACAGCGTCAAACCGGGAGCGCGTGATTTCCTGCCGGTGCCGTGCCGGACAGTGAAAATAATCCGGATCATCCGGCTTGATTCCGTACAGCTTGCCGATGGCCTTTGCCTCAAGCTGAATCGTCCATGATGACAGCCCTTCCGCTATACGGGAGCAAAGCCATTCGTCCGTGTATTGCCGCGCATCGTCCAACGTGCGGCACTCCGGATGGCGTTCCCTGACGTATCGACAGAAATATTTCAGGTGCTTATAGTACGTCTGCGCCGTTGTTCTTGAATATATTTTTCCGTCCGTCTGTCCCGTGATCTTGTCTGCGCGCTTCGATGTTCCTTCTCCGCGCGCAAGCATCCTGAAAATTTTTTGGTGTGCCTGATGCGGCAAGTCAGGCGGTTTCTTTTTGTTTTTGTGTGACATTGGTACATATCATCTCCAGCGTGTTTAGCTTTTCCGGGAAGGCCGCCGACGCCCGGAAACTGCAAAAATCGGCGACAACCCACTCTTTTTTGTCTCGGTGGTTTATGGACACCATCGCCCGGCGATCAAGCCGGGATTTGCGTTTTGTCCCCCCTCTGCTGGATACAGAGGAAAGACGCGGGCGCATCCGCAGCACATGGCACTCTTCCCAACTTATGCACGTTGACCCCCTGCGCTGTGAACTTTCACAGTGACTTTCACGGGAGGATTTTACAGCCTGACTGCCGCTTTGATATGCGAAATCTTTTTGTGTTGTTCCCTCCTTTTCTGTCAATGAAAAACCCCATCCGCTTTTGCGGATGGGGTTATCTTCGTTCGATAACGAATAAACTTCATGTACTGCCCTCAATATACCAGAGGTTCCGAATTTGTCAAATTTGGAACAAAAGAATTTTTCCGATAACTTCCTTTCGCCCCGCTTTAACGGTTTACCCGTTCAAATGCAGCTTTTTCTCGCGGCCTCGAAAAAGCGCCTTTGAAGCGTGTAACCCGTCCCCCGTCGTTCACATATTTTTGGAAATTCTTAGAAAATTTATTGACAATGTAAATAAAATGCCATAAAATGAACACGATAAAAAAAGAAAGGATGATTTGCAATGGCAAATATAAACGTTAATATCCGAATGGACAGCGATTTGAAACAACAGTTTGAAGCGTTCTGCTCTGATATGGGAATGACTATGTCCACGGCTTTTAATATTTTTGCAAAGAAAACAGTGCATGAGTACAGGATACCCTTTACAATCGGCGCAGATATTCCGAATGATGAAACCACAGAAGCAATCAGAGAAGTGCAGACAATGAAAAAAAGCCGGGAGATTGGAAAAATCTATTCCGACGTTGATACGATGATGAAGGAATTGCTTGCCGATGTATGAACTAAGACCGACCTCCAAATTTCAGAAAGATTTGAAACGGGCAAAGAAACGAGGATACGATATTTCTTTACTAACGAGAATTATTAAAATGCTGGTAGCGGGAGAACCTTTGCCGAAGGAGAACAGAGATCACCAGCTTTTGGGGGACTATGCGGGATGCCGTGAGTGCCATATTACGCCCGACTGGCTGCTGATTTATGAGATTGACGGAGATGAGCTGTTTTTATATCTTACAAGAACGGGAACACATGGTGATTTGTTTTAAGAAGCTGGGGGAGTTGAACCTCCCAGCTTTTTTGCTGGATTACTGGGACACATAACTCTTATTTCGATAGATGGTTTATCTTTCTGTCTGTCAATCGGTCACTCGCGCGCGCGCGCTTGATAGACAGACTTGATTACTCTCCTGATTACTCTCTTGATTACTCTCCTGATTACGGAGATTTGAAATCGTTGCAGCGCAACAGGTACCGCCGCGAAAGGTCATAGACTTTTCCGCGAAAGGTCATAGACTTTTCCGCGAAAGGT
>JAJQHQ010000044.1 GCA_021199655.1 Lachnospiraceae bacterium
GATGATCGTGATATCGCTGCCGCTGCGTTCACCGCCGCCGCCGATTCCTGCTCCATCGTATCCGCCGGTTGCTGTTACCATGCCGCCGTTGATCGTGATCGTCCCACTGGATTCATTTTTTTCGCCGCCGATTCCTGCATAATACTCACTACAATTTTCAGCAGTCAATGCACCCGTGCCGCTTTCCTGTCCGTATATATTCAGGGTATTTCCGCTGTTTACAGTGATTCCCACGCATGTGAGCGCGCACTCATCCACAAGAATCAGGTTCACCGTACCGCTGACAGTGATTCTGTCTGTGATTTCTACTTCGCTGCCCACCACATACCAGTTTCCATCTGTCCACGCCGTCGTATCAGCAGTAAGCAGTGTGTACTCCTCACAGGTCTGGGTTTCCCCTTTTTCATCAATATAATTTACGGGATCCTGCTTCTCCCAGCGAGCATAAAAAGTCTTATTCCCATAATCTGATGCTGTAATCTCGGTAACTGCACTGCCGGAAAAATCACTTTCCTCATACCAGCCGCAAAAGTTATATCCTTTCCTGCTTATTGCATCAGAACCAGGCAGTGTCACTCCTGTGCCGTACTTATAGGTGGTCACATCACTGCCATCTGCAATGGTTCCGCCGTTTGCTTCCAAAGTCACCGTATAAGTGGTGCCTTTTTCGATGACAACATACGGCCAGATTGCCTTTGTATTCTCCGTATTATCAGATACATCATAACCTGAGGCAACGTTTACACTGTAAACCGTGTCAGCACCCGTATCGCCTTTGCCGAAATAGCCGCCAGTGATCGTGATGGTGGCACTGCTGCCATCGCAGCCTGCACCGATGGCCTCCGCATCTGTGCCCGGGGTAATGAGGAAGTACCCACCGGTGATCGTGATGGTGCCGGTACCGCTATAGCCACCACCGATTCCTGCTCCTCCTTCTCCGCCGGTTACTGTTACCGTACCGCCGTTAATTGTAATATTGCTGCCGCTGCCATAATCGCCGTCGCCGATTCCTGCTCCTCCGTATCCGCCGGTTACTGTTACCGTACCGCCGTTAATTGTAATATTGCTGCCGCTGCCATAATCGCCGCCGCCGATTCCTGCTCCATGCTCTCCGCCGGTTGCTGTTACCGTGCCGCCGTTGATTGTAATCGTTCCACTGGCTCCTTCTTCGCCGCCACCGATTCCTGCTCCATACTCTCCGCCGATTGCTGTTACCTTACCGCCGCTGATTGTAATCGTCCCACTGGAGTTCGATTTTCCACCGCCGATTCCTGCTCCTCCGTATCCGCCGGTGGCTGTTACCGTACCCGTACCGCCTGTCTGTCCGTATATGTTCAGGGTGTTTCCACTGTTTACGGTGAGGCCGCTGCTTGCGGTGAGCGTACACCCATCCACCAGGATCAGATTCACAGTGCCGCTGACGATGATCCTCTCTGATATCTCCACGCTGCTGTTCACCACATACCAGGTCTCGGTGCTGTTGGTTCCCCATGCCGTGGAAGCACTGTCTACTGCATAGTAGTCCCCGCTATAGGTTTGCGTCGTTCCATTTTCATCTATGTAAGACACATTGCCAGTAGTCTGTGTTGCTGTCAGGGAAATCGCGCCGCTGAAATAATCCAGCACCTCCCACAGGTCCTCGATATTTGTCACCTGATCCTGTTCGTCCTCTGTCAGCTCATCATAATAGATATCACAGATGTCTGACGCCTGCGTATAGACCTCATTCTGCCCATCTGTATCCATTGCAGAGATTTCGTCAATGGTCGGCAACTCATCGATCAGTGCCTCCACTTCACAGATCACGCAGGTGTATGCGTCATTACCATGATCACAAAGTGACGCTGCGGTACTGCCGAGAAGTGCGGCATCTGTTTCGGATTCTGTTTTCGCCTCGGCCAGCATTTCCGTCTCCTGCGCCGTCTCAGATTCCGTCTCTCCGGAAGTCTCTTCTGTCCCGGCTTCTATCCCAGTCTCCACTGCCGTCTCCGGTGCATCGGTCTCTGAAGCTTCCGTCACCGTTGTTTCGGTGGTCACGGCCTCGGTCGCAGGCTGTGCTTCTGTCGCTGTTGTTTCAGTCTCAGCGACTGCTGCTTCTGTTCCCGCTTCCGCAGCGACAGCGTTCGTTTTGTCTTCCGCAAAAGCGGCATCCGGAATCATCCCTGCCAGCAGACTAAGTGTCAGCAGCAGGCTCAGCCCCTTTCTGAAACGTTTTTCCAGTCCTGATTTTTTTCCTTTCATATCCTGCTCCTTTCCGCCGCTTTGGCTGCACGGTTATTCTTATACGTTTTCTCCAAATATTCATATCTGTCCGGAAGTTTCATGCAACGCAAAAAGGGCGCGCCCCGCCCACGAGTCATCCGTGAACGCAGCGCGCCCTGTATTCCATTCATAAAAACATCGAAAACAGACAGCGTCATGCCCTGTCTGTTGAAGTACCGCCCCCCCCGAAGCTTTCCATACTCATTGAAACGATACACCATAAAGCAGATCCCCCCTGAAAATATTTCCTTATTTGTCTATGTCTATGCGCATTAGTCATGTGAAATAAACCACTGCCTTTTCATGAATCATGCGCACAATATCTGCATTTTGTTAGATTATACCATTTTTTTCCATTTCCGGTGCAACCATTCGTGCAATAAAACCGACCATTCGTGAAATGTGCGGGTAAACTTCCCCGCTATTATTAAACCGGTTCAAAAATCCATCACTTTACATTTTGGCTGTTCAAGTATTCAACAAGTTCATGCACTGTTGTTACCGGGTTGCTGCTCCGGCTCAATATGATTACATGATCGCGGTATAATTGCTCTAGCCTTTCCTTTGCCCGTTGGATAGCTACGGGTTGACAGGGTAAAAGTTTCTGGAACACATCCTGATTTTTCGCATACTTTTCCATCAATCCTGCGCTCCGCAACAAACGTAAAACCTCATCAGCATCCTTTAAATAGCCATTCTGCTTTGTGAAATGCAACAAATACCAGTATTCAAAGCATGGATTGGAATAGGCGATATGATAGCCTGCCGCCTGGCGCGATCCGGGTCATACTCTTTTCTCATTTTTGCCATAACCCGTCTCCTCCTATATAAGGTACCGCTCCAAAACGCCCCTGTAAATAGCCTTTGCGGATATTCTCACCCTTTCTGGGAGAAAATGTGGACAATGAATATACTTCGGTAGCACAGGAACGCTCATTTTTTTCCGCAAACCAAATCTGGTCTCTGCGAAGAAAACTCAGGTCAAGCAGCATGGCATCGTGAGTGGTAAAGAGAAGCTGTGCACCCTCTGTATTGATGCTGCTATCCTGTATCATCTCAATCAGCCGCCTGGTGAGCAACGGATGCAGACTATCCTCGATTTCATCTACAACAAGAAGTGAACCATTCTCCAATGCCTGCAGCCAACCGCCAATGCGGGAAAAAAATCGCTGTGTACCGGCGGATTCCTGTTCCATAAGCAACTGAAAATAGCTGACGCTGCCATCCTCGTCCTCAACCCGGTGGGTGGTTGTAATAACCGGTGCATTGCCGTTCGTTTTTCTGACAGTAACATCTGATATGCCCAGATCTGCTATTAACAATTCTTTCAGGATACGAGCCTTTTTATCATCTCCACTGACAATGTGTGCAACCGTCTCCGAAGACGCCGGAGCCTGTTCCATAAAAAAAGTCAGCTTCTCAAGAAACCATTTGTAAGCATTCTCTGTCTGCGGCAGATTCCAGTCGTTGGACGAAACCAGATATAGTTTATTCTCCGGGGTGCGATTACTGAGCGTAATCTGTTCGTTGACATTTTCACGGAATTCATACTTCCCGTTTTCCCGGGAGAAAATCAGGGCTTCCCTGCCGTTGGGCCAATGATACAGGTATTCATTATAAACTTTTTCTTCGTCAAAAGAAAAACCATAAGCATACCGAATCCTTCTGTACATGAAAACAATTTCAAATGAAGTCGGCGCTGTCGTATTTCCAAACGGCTCAAAGGGCAGCTTCTGGCCCTTTGATATTTTTGCTGTATCTCCAATAACCATATCCTTCATGGTCATAAGGGCATGCAGAGCATTGCTTTTCCCGGCGGCATTGGCTCCATACAGAGCCAACGCAGGAAGCAATGACTTTTTTTCATCCGGATGCAGCAGGCAGGATTCCAAAGACTTATCCTTGGATGCTGCAAAACTGATTACCGCAGTATCTTTAATCGAGCGATGATTTTCAATAGTAAACTGAATAAGCATAATGCAAGCACCTCCCTGAATGAGTCCAGTATTTCCATTTCACGTTTATTATAACCTTCCGCAACCATAGAGTCAATATTTATCCAGTATTTTTGAATTTTTTATGCAAATTTTCAAATCAAATTTTAAATTATCCAGATTTTGTCAACAAGGGAGCCATTTTAGACTTCTATAGAATGACAATCACACACTCTGCATAACGACTTCTATTTTGCAGTGATGCTCTTTCTCTTTTTTATCATACCCGATCCCGACCAGTAGCACCCGTCCGCTATGGCGTTTCTTCTCTGCCATCTTTCCCCTGAATTTGAGAATATAATTCCGGTCTTTGATCTGGGCAATCGCTGTTTCCGGCGTGTCATCTACTTTCAGTTCGAGAATGATTCCATCCTCTCCTGCTCTTTCCGGATAGAATATAAAATCAACAAAACCTTTGCCGGCCTTATTCTCATGCTCCACATAATAACTGTCGCGCGCCGCCAGATAGACAAGGTTCACGATCGCAGTCAGTTCCGTTTCATCGTTATAGTCCAACAATGGAGTTTCCGTATTATGAGCAAACTGCAGAATCTCCTCCATCGTCTGCGTGTCACCCTTTAGCGTGGCACGCAGCATCCGGTCGGACTCCATTGCCAGACGGTTGATATAGCCCAGATTTTCCCGTTCCCTGATAGTCTTCGCGAATTCATCCATCAATTCGCGGTTCGGGATATGAACCTTGCCGTCCTCATAATTCAGGAATCCATAGACCACCATCGCGGAGAGGATCTCATTGCGTGTGGTCAGGTTCATTGATGTAGCCGCAAATTCCTCGACTCTTGTAGGTACCGCTTCCCCGGCGACCATCAACGCCACATCCTTTTTAACATCGGCGCGGTCATTCATGATATAAGTGGAAATCTCCATATACTGCCCCGATGACGTCCAGTAGCTTGCCAGACAATTATTGGAAAGAGCTTTTACAACCGAACGGGGATTGTACAGTCTCTCCCCTCCGGCCGTGTGATACCCATCATACCAGAGTCTCAGTTCCTCCCGTGCAATTGCCGGAGAAGCTGTTCTGTTCAGGTACCGGTCATACAGCATATCCACCTCTTTGTCAGTGAATCCAAAATATTCACTGAACTTTGGCTGTACTGCCATTGTATACTCATCAAAATTATTAATCGTCGAGCCGCTTGAGTACTTCGCTATCGGAAGCACGCCTGTCATATAGCTTAGCGCAACATAACCGGTATCTTTTGTCATAGCCGCAAGCCAGCTGATAAAAGCTTTTCTGTCCTCATTTGTCGTATAAGACTTATGGAAAATGCAGTCCCATTCGTCAAATACAAGAATAAACTTCGACTGGGTATGTTCGTAAATCATCCGCAGATCCTGAATTGCAGTCCCTTTTTTTCGAAAGCGCACTTCCGGAAATGCTTCTCTCAGATCTTCCTGAAGCATCTCCTTTATCGAAGAAATAAACTCCTGATAGCTGGTGCTTTCGTTTGCAGCCTCAATGAAATTAATATAAATCAGATTATATTGATTCATATAGTCCCGGTAGTTATATTGCTCATCGAAACGCGACAGCACCAGCGAACTGTCATCAGAGTTCTTTGCAATCTTCAATGAATCAAAAATATTGCTGCTGTCGATGCCTTTGCCGAAGAAAGCACCTATCATCGCCGCCATCACTGACTTTCCGAAGCGCCTCGGTCTGGTGATGCAAAGGTGTTTATTTCCAGCTTCCACAAGTGGGAAAAGTTCCTTTAACAGCAAGGACTTATCGACAAAATATGGGCTGTCCACTTCACTTTTGTATAAAGAATAAACCTGTGTACTGTTCAGATAATATCCCATTTCTTATGCCCCCTTCCAATACGGCAATAGATTTGTCTGCAAGTTGACCTTCCTGTCGCTCCTGGCATCATTCTATCATGCAAAATCACAAATTGCAAGACATCCCATGTCAGAAAAAGCAGCCATCCGGCTCTCATTCGGGAACACCTGATGGAAGTTGCAAAGCTGAACATTTTGATGTAAAATACTGACAAGATTGGACATTTATAAATGAAAAATACCAAGAGGATAAACACATGCAGAATTTTATTTTTATCTCACCGAACTTTCCGGCAAATTACTGGCAGTTTTGCCGGGAGCTTAAGAAAAACGGCCTGAATGTGCTCGGCATCGGCGACGCACCCTATGATGAGCTGACGACCGACCTGAAGGACAGCCTGAATGAATATTACAAGGTGAGCAATCTCGAAAATGATGAAGAAGTGTACCGCGCAGTCGCGTTTCTGATCTATAAGCACGGGCGGATCGACTGGCTGGAATCCAACAATGAATACTGGCTGGAGCGCGACGCAAAGCTGCGCACGGATTTCAATATTCCAACCGGCTTTCACACAGAAGATATGCCGAATATCAAGTTCAAATCCCGCATGAAGGAATTTTACCGCAAGGCGGGGATCCCGGTCGCCCGCTATCACATGGTCGACACCCTTGAAAACTGCATTGCTTTTGCCGGAGAAGTAGGATACCCGGTCGTAGCCAAGCCGGACAACGGCGTGGGTGCTTCCCACACTTTTAAACTGGAAAACGACGCGCAAATGGAGGAGTTCTTTGATCTGAAATGGCCGAACACGACCTATATCATGGAGGAATTTGTGCAGGGCGAAGTCAATTCCTACGACGCGATCATTGATTCCAAAGGCGAGCCGATGTTTGAGACCGGCAATGTCACGCCCGAATCCATCATGGATATCGTGAACAAGTCCGACAACGCCCTTTTCTACATCCTGAAAAATCTGCCTGACGACACGCGAGTGGCTGGCCGTGCAACGGTAAAAAGCTTCGGCGTAAAAAGCCGCTTTGTACATTTCGAGTTTTTCCGCCTGCTTCAGGATCAGGACGGGCTCGGCAAAAAAGGCGATCTGGTCGCGCTGGAAGTCAATATGCGCCCCAGCGGCGGCGTGACTCCCGACATGATCGACTTTGCACACAGCACGGACGTCTATAAGATCTGGGCCGACATGGTCGCCTTTGACCGCTCCACCATGCCTGTCGGCGACCACGCCTACTGCGCGTTTGCCGGCCGCCGGGACGGAAAAGACTTCGTCCTCTCAAAAGACGAAGTCCTTCAAAAATACGGCAGCCATGTGAAGATGGCCGAACGCATCCCCGACGCACTCTCCGGCGCGATGGGGAATGAGATGTTTGTCGCCGTGTTTGATTCGCAGAAGGAGATGCGCAGCTTCTACGACGATATTTTAAAATGTCAGGATTCTGTCCCTGCCCCGGACAATGCCTGAACACCCGGGATGGGCAATGAAACCCTTTTTCCGGCAGCTGTCATGAATAATTGTAACTATTCAGGACAGTACTTCGCACTTGCTGCGAAGTACGTATGAAAACGT
>JAJQHQ010000090.1:0-32966 GCA_021199655.1 Lachnospiraceae bacterium
TACGCACGGTGCTGTGAGAGGACGGCGGCTAATCACCGCCTCCTACTCGATTTTATAGGAAACTTCGTTCCTATAAAGTCAAAACGCTCCGCGAGGATGCGCAGGGCCGGGCAAGGAAGTGAGTGCCTTTGCCCACGCTATATTCATTTATTGTTTTCAGAAAACGTTTTAGAAAAATGAGAGGACAAAAATAATAATCAAACGAGAAACGTTCGAAAATTCTGGAAAAGCACAGGAGCCCCGACGTGAAAATGCACAAAAGTGTGGGGCATAAAAAAAGCACATTGCCCAAAATGTGAATTTGACGAAAAAAGAGGTTGACAAAATGGTCGAAATGCTGTTTAATACAAATAAGAAATCGTTTAAGTAATGACAGATTTGACAAGCAAGGAGAAAAGCATGGTTTCCATGAAAGAAATTGCGGCGGCCTGCGGAGTATCTGTAGCGACTGTCAGTAAGGCGCTGAGTGATCACCACGATATCGGTGAGAAGACGAAGCAGTACGTCAGGGAGACAGCGGATCAGATGGGATATCTTCCGAATCTTTCCGCCCGCTATCTTAAGACGAATCGAAGCTACAATCTGGGCGTTCTTTTTGAAGATGCGGCACGCAGCGGTCTTACCCATGATTTCTTCTCCGGTGTGCTGGAGAATTTGAAAATCACTGCGGAGTCCAGAGGCTATGACATTACGTTTTTGAACACGTCGTCTCAGGACATGTCATATGTAGAGCGAGCACAGTACAGAGGATTCGACGGCGTGGCGATTGCATGCTCAGACTTTACGGATCCGAAGGTGCAGGAATTGCTTCGCAGCAGCGTGAAGGTCGTTACCGTTGACTACATTGCCGACAACCGCACGGCGGTCGTTTCAGACAATACCGATGGCATGACCCGGCTGATGGAGTACATTTTAAATCAGGGGCACACAAGGATTGCTTACATTCATGGCGATGAGGGAAGGGTGACCAGACAGAGGCTTGCCTCCTACTACCGCAGCATGGAGGAGCATGGGGCAGATGTCCGGGAGAACTACATAGTGCCGTCTCTGTATCGGGACTGGCAGCAGGCGTATGAGAAGACAGAAGAACTCCTGGATCTGAATGAACCGCCGACCTGTATCCTGTATCCAGATGATGTGGCGGCAATCGGAGGGATGAATGCCATCCGTGCCAGGGGATTGAGAGTCCCGGAGGATATTTCAGTAGCCGGATACGATGGCATACGGTCACTGCAGTACAGTGAGCCAAGACTGACGACGATCCGACAGGACATGGAAGAACTCGGAAGGCTGGCAGCAGAAAGCCTGATTGATGAGATCGAGCGGCCGATGACGACGACGCCGACGATCCACACAGTCAAGAGTTTTATTCTGGAAGGACAGACCGTCCGAAAGATCAATTGATTTCCATTACTTTTAAAGTAATTGAAATAGAGCTACAAACAATTTTATATTTTATAAGGAGGAAACAAAATGAGCAAGAAATGGTTAAGCCTGCTGATGGCTGGCGCTATGGTTGCATCGATGGCTGTTCCGGTAATGGCTGAGGAAGAAACCGAGCCGGACAACACGATCACTGGTGATTCTTCTGCTGACGACGCGTTCGTAGTATGGGGCTGGAATGATGATATCAAGACGATCCTTGATACCGTATTTGCTGAGGCGTATCCGGAAGAGTATTCCAGAATCGTATTCGTAAACACGGGCGGCTCTGACTACTATCAGACAAAGCTGGACGCAGTTCTTGAAGAAGGCTCCAGCAACGAGCTGTATCCGGATCTGATGGGCCTCGAGGTTGACTATGTACAGAAGTACACCAACAGCGACTGGCTGCTCTCTGTTACTGATATCGGCATCTCCGAGGATTCTCTGGCGAATATGTATCAGTACAACATCGACCTGGGCACAGACTATGATGGAAACATCAAGGCTCTGTTCTGGCAGGCAACTCCGGGCTGCTACGCAGTACGTGCAGACCTGGCTGAGAAGTATCTCGGCACGACCGATCCGGATGAAGTAGCTGCTTACTTCACAGATCTTGACACCATCATCGCTACCGCTGAGATGGTAAACGAAGCATCAGGCGGCACCTGCAAGCTGTTCTCCGGCTATGATGAGATCAAGAGATCCCTCATGAACTCCCGTGAGGTTGGCTTCTATGATGAGAACGATGTGATTACACTTGATGAGAACGTTACGACTTACTTTGAGACCGCGAAGACCCTGTATGATGAGGATCTGACCTACAACACCTCTCAGTGGAGCGCTGACTGGTATGCAAACATGGACGGCGACGGAGAGTCCTCCAACGCAGCTCTTGCATACTTCGGATGCCCGTGGTTCGTATACTGGTCACTGTCTGATACATGGCAGGACAACACCATCCTTGTTGCAGCACAGGAGCAGTGCTTCTGGGGCGGCACAGGTCTTGCAGCTACCGCTGAGTGCTCTGATACTGAGCTTGCAGCTCTGATCATGAGCTATCTGACCACCGATACCGACGGCATGGTAGCAATCAACGCTCAGAACTCTGACTTTGTAAACAACACCGAAGCAATCTCTGCAATCGTTGAGAGCGGTGCTTCTGCAGACGGCAATGGTTATATGTACAGCGGAAATGACCAGAACTTCATCGAGTTCTTCCTTGACAAGGCAGACGCGATCGACGCTTCTACTGTAACCGCTGAGGATCAGACCATCCTGTCCCTGCTGGATACCGAGTGCCAGGCTTATGTGACCGGCGAGAAGGATCTGGATACAGCTCTGTCAGATCTGACTGCAGCTATCCATGATACCTACTCCTACCTGAGCGTAGAGTAATCAGCATCCATAAACTGAATTTGTAACATAATCGGACGTGCTGCTTCTTCTTACAAAGAAGGAGCAGCACATTCTTTAAAATGAAGCTTCATTCTGCAGAATTCCTGCCTGCCAGGATTTGTGTCTAATGTCCTGGATTTGCCATACGAATCTGCGACATAATCAGGAGGCATTATGAAAAAGAACAAAAAAAAGAGAGTTACATACGGCAGATATGGCTATTTCTTTATAGCGCCGTTCTTTATTACATACCTGATCTTTCAGTTATGGCCTTTGATCAACACGTTTTATTACAGCACCTTATCCTACTATAAGCGTAACGGCCGCGAGGTGATCAGCTTTGCCGGAATTCAGAACTTTCTGAATATCTTTGGTCTGGCTCCTGGTGAGACCGCGTACGTACTTCAATATCTGAAAAATACCCTGATCATGTGGGGCTTCAACTTCGTTCCGCAGATTCTGGTATCCCTGCTGATGGCTGTCTGGCTGACCGACACCAAGGTGAAAGTAAAGGGTACCGGAGCAATCAAGGTCATCATATATCTTCCGAGCGTTATCACGGCAGCATCGGTATCCGTCCTGTTTAAGAACCTGTTTTCTCAGTATGGACCGATCACGCTGGCTTTGAAGAGCATTGGCATCCTTTCCGAGAATTTTGACTTCATGTCGAGCGTGGCTGGCAGCCGCGGACTGATTTCTTTGATTCTCTGGTGGATGTGGTACGGCAATACCTCGATTCTTTTGATTTCCGGTGTGCTGGGCATCGATCCGGTGCTCTATGAGGCGGCGGACATCGACGGCGCGGGCGGCTGGAAGAAGTTTACGGATATCACGCTTCCGCTTTTGAAACCGATTCTGCTTTATACATTGGTTACTTCCGCGATCGGCGGTCTGCAGATGTACGATATCCCGGCCCTGTTCAACGTGACCGAGACCGGCTACAACGGACTTCCGAACAATACGACGACGACGATGGCCATGTATATCATGCGTCTGTACAACAGCGACGTCGGAAAAGCTGCGGCTGTGTCCGTGTTCCTGTTCTTTGTTACTCTGGTTGTCAGCCTGCTGTTGTTCTTCTTCATGGGTGACAAAGAGGAAAAGAAATTGAAAAAGGCAGAAAAGGCCAGAAGAAAGGCAGGTGGTAGATAATGATGACAGATGAAGGCTATATGCGCCATCTCAGACGTCAGAGGATTCTCCGCACGATCGTTTGTATCATATTCTGCATTATTTCCCTGCTGCCGTTCGTGATTCTGTGTATGAACGCGACCAGGACGTCAGACGCCATTAAGTCCGGCCTGTCCCTGATTCCGTCGACACACTTTCTGGAGAACTGGAAGAACCTGCTGGCGAAGCAGAATGGTATGCAGATCACGCTGCAGAAAGCGACCCTGAACTCCCTTTGCATCACGGTTCCGGGCACTGTCCTTTCGGTTTATTTCTCATCCATGACCGCGTATGGCGTGCATGTGTATGATTTCAAGGCGAAGAAATTTGCCTGGGCGTTCATCATGGCAGTCATGATGGTGCCGAGCCAGATTTCCATCATCGGTTTCTACCGTTTCATGCTGCAGTTAGGTCTGGTAGATACCTATATTCCGCTGATCATCCCGACGATCGCGGCGCCGACGGTTGTGTTCTTCATGAAGCAGTATATGGAGAGCATCCTCTCGATCGAGATGATCGAGGCGGCCCGTATCGACGGCTCCGGCGAGTTCCGGACATTCAACAGCGTTGTCCTGCCGATCCTGAAACCGGCCGTGGCGACACAGGCGATCTTCCAGTTCATTGCGCAGTGGAACAACCTGTTCACTCCGACGGTCATCCTGACTACGGACTCCAAGAAGACCCTGCCTATGTTCGTACAGCTTTTGAGCTCCAACCAGTTCCGTACGGACTATGGTGTGGTATACGTAGGTCTGTTCGTGGCGATCATTCCGCTGGTTATCGTCTACCTGCTCCTGTCCAGATACATCGTGGGCGGCGTGGCGCTCGGCGGTGTAAAGGGCTGATGCGTATTTTCACAAATCCATTCGCTGAAAGCGAATCATACATGGATCTGCGCATATAACTGTGAAGGTACTGAACAGTTAACAGTTTCGATTTTTCATAATAATTTCCTCATAACATGTCCCGTGCCTGCGGCATGGGACGAAGGCCACGCCGGCGCTTCAGCGCATTTTAATTGGCGTGGCCTTTCTCATGATATGTTCCGTGGCTGCAGGCATTTTGTCTGGGATTATAGTCTTTTGGGAAAACCATGGAATATGATACTGGAAAAAAGAAATTCGCTTTAAATGATTTTAAAGCGAATTTCTATCGCGATAAAGCGAATTTCAATCAGAGCAAAGCAAAGTAATGTAATTATTGTGTATGATCAGGATTCAGAAATAACATGCGTATACATCCTTTCGATATCATCATTCATACCAACGGGAGTGAGCCTGATTTCCGGATGTTCGTTTGCAAAAACAACAAATAACTGATGAGCGAATCCCTGCCCCATCCACTGTAGTCCATCAAAGTCGATGATTACTTCCTGAAATTTTTCAAGACGGTTACACACTCTTTTGGCCTGTGACCGGGATACAGGAAATGAATCAAAAATATTTTTCATTGGAATAGTAGTTTTAACAAAACCACCGTCTACATTAGCGTATAAATCGAATACTTCCCGACTTTCCTTGTGGGAAAAATTTGACAATGACATAAATACGCTGGTTCCTTCATTTTCTCGGGCTGCAATATCTTTAATTATGCTATTGTCATACCTGTTAATTGTAAAAATCTTTCCATCGGAGATAATATAAAAGTCATCCATCATTTTAGAACTGAAAAAAATTCCCTCACCAGAATGATTTTTGGTATCTGTAGTGAGTTTTCCTTTGAATAGCTCGCAAATTGCGTCATCCAGAGACTCAAAACAGAAATGGTCCTTGATTTTTTTGAAAATCCCAATACCATCGTCAACAATAACAGCTGTGGTTTTCAAATAATTCTGTTCAATATGAATGTTAAGATTTTCGGCGTTAGAATGATCCATGACGTTATTGATCATTTCGCTAAAGGTATAACTCCAGATTCGTTGTACGTTGGATGGGAGTTGTCTGATATGTTGAAATAAACATGTATCGAAAGCGTACATATCTGAGGCTAAATCTCCATTGCTTCTTGTTAAGTGATATTCATACATTTGATTGATCAATTCATACTGATTGCGTTTAACTCTGCGAATCACTCCTTGATCGACAAGCTCGTTGATATAGCGGTGTACGGTATTCTGATTGATAGAAAAAACATCGGATACGGCCTTGGAAATGCCGGAATCTCCCTGATCTATTTTTTCCAGGAGATAGATGATAATGGATTTCTTTTTGTCTTTGTCAAAGCGCATATGGTTTTACCTCCTGAGCATGATATTTTCGTAACTGTTTAGTACCTTCACAGTTTTCATAATTTTAACTTAATATCCCCGTCTTGTCAAATAATATTCGCTTTAAAAGAAACGATATTCGCTTTAAATTCAGGTAAAGCGAATATCTCAGATGGATATACGAGATGATAAAAACAAAGAAAAGGATTTTGACAAAAATAAAAAAGTACAAGACAATTTCCTGATTCTGTGATAAAAAGATAATAGTGAATTAAAAGAAAAAATTGGGAGGACATGATGGTACGACTTGACTTGAATGAAAACTGGAAGATGAGGGAAATCAGTAATGATCCGACAATGGAGAGCAGCCGCATGCAGAATCGCCCGGTGGGCGATGCGGCTGCCTGCGTCGCAGATTCGCAGGCGAATCTACGACATAATATGGAATTTATTCCGGCTGTTGTGCCGGGAACGGTGTATACGGATCTGCTGCGGGAAGGCAGGATGGAAGACCCGTTCTGGAAGGATAATGAGGACGAGGCGCTTCGCCTGATGGATAAGGACTATGAGTATGTGACAGAGTTTGACTGCCCGGACGAGCTGCGTTCCTGTGAGAGAGTGCTGCTGCACTTTGACGGTGTGGATACGATCGCGGACGTCTACCTGAATAGCGTGCTGCTTGGTTCGCCGTGCAATATGCACCGCGTGTGGGAATATGAGCTGAAAGGTGCAGATAATGGTAATGGTATCCTGAAAGTGGAAGGAAATGAGCTGCGCGTAGTATTTCATTCTCCGACAAAATATATCGCGGAAAAATATGCAGAACGTCCGACGAAAGGAACTGCGGACGCGATGGACGGTTTTGTACACATCCGTAAGGCACACTGCATGTTTGGCTGGGACTGGGGCGCACATCTGCCGGATGCGGGGCTGTTTCGCCCGGTATCGCTGCTCGGCATCGGTGCTGCGAGGATTGACAGCGTGTATGTGACGCAGGAGCATATCCGCAAAGACGGAGCCTCTGGGGAGATAACAAGCGTTCAGCATCCTGCTTTGGCGGGAACAGAAGTGGAGAAGGTACGGCTGCACCTTGATATCGCGACGGAATTGAGCAATGTTTGCAGTGAAAAAAATGCTGCAGAGAACGCCGCACGTTCCACTTTTGATGTGGATGCATCACCGGCATTTGAATACAGGGTAACGGTAACTGATCCGGACGGCAAAGCTTTGAGCATGACTGTTTCAGAACCAGTGATGGATATTGAGATTGATCAGCCGCAGCTCTGGTGGCCGAACGGCTACGGCGAGCAGAAGCTGTATACGGTGTCGGTGGAACTGATGGAGAGAGATTGCTCATGTGCAGGAAATGCTGAAACGGATGTATCTGCTGGCGGTGCCGTTCTCGATACCTGGACGCGCCGTATCGGTCTTCGCACCATGACGATGCACCGGGAGAAGGATCAGTGGGGCGAGTCGTTTGCCTGCCAGGTCAATGGCGTTGATATTTTCTCGATGGGTGCGGATTATATTCCGGAGGATCATCTGCTTGGGCGTGTGACGCCGCAGACGACCCGTACGCTGCTGGAAAAGTGTAAGTGGGCGAATTACAACGCCATCCGCGTCTGGGGCGGCGGGTATTATCCGGAAGACTGGTTTTATGATGCCTGCGATGAGCTGGGACTGGTCGTATGGCAGGACTTCATGTTCGCGTGTGCGGTCTACGATCTGACGCCGGAATTTGAGGAAAATATCCGGGCAGAGTTTGCGGATAACATCAAGAGGCTGCGTCATCACGCAAGTCTGGGACTCTGGTGCGGCAACAATGAGATGGAATCCTTTGTTGCTGAGCGCAATGAGTGGGTGACGAAGCCGCAGGAGGTGCGCGATTACCTGTTTATGTATGAGCGCGTGATTCCGGAAGAGCTGGCGAAATACGACCCGCAGACCTTTTACTGGCCGTCAAGCCCGTCGTCAGGCGGCAGCTTTGACGACCCGCAGGATCCGAACCGCGGCGATGTGCATTACTGGCAGGTATGGCACGGAGACAAGCCGTTTACGGAATATCGGAAGTATTATTTCCGCTATCTGTCCGAGTTCGGCTTCCAGTCCTTCCCGACGATGAAGACGATCGAGCAGATCAGTGATGATCCGGCTGATTACAATATTTTCTCTTATATTATGGAAAAGCATCAGCGCAACGGCAGCGCAAACGGCAAGATCATGAACTATATGCAGCAGACCTACCGTTATCCGTCTGACTTTAAGACGGTGCTCTATGCGTCGCAGCTGCTGCAGGCGGACGGTATCCGTTATGGCGTCGAGCATTTTCGCCGGAACCGCGGACGCTGCATGGGAGCTATCTACTGGCAGCTTAATGACTGCTGGCCGGTGGCGTCCTGGTCGTCCATCGATTACTGCGGCCGCCTGAAGGCACTGCATTACTATGCGAAGCGGTTCTTTGCTCCGTTGATGATTTCCTGTGAGGAGCAGGGCCTTGTGACATCCGGGAAAGAGCTGGTGCGCGAGCACTTTGATTTTGAGAAGTCCATCCGTCTGAATGTGGCGAATGAGACGATGCACGATGAGACTGTGATCGTCCGCTGGGCGCTGCGCGACCCGTCTGCGAAGATCCTGCAGAGCGGCGAGAACGAGATTCTCGTGCCGGCGCTTACGAGCGTCTGGCTGGATAAAGTCGAGTTCCCGGATGCGGATATTTACTGTGAATACATCAGCTACGAGTTGGAA
The DNA here is from genome assembly GCA_021199655.1 of Lachnospiraceae bacterium. Lineage (GTDB taxonomy): Bacteria > Bacillota > Clostridia > Lachnospirales > Lachnospiraceae > Choladousia. The sequence continues at coordinate 8,942 of JAJQHQ010000090.1, forward strand.
AAAGATGGAGAGATTGTATCAGAAGGCACCGTGAACTTTTCTTATCCAAAATACTTCCGATACGAGGATCCGCAGCTGACCTGCCGTGTGATCGGGGATGAGATTGAGGTGACGGCTTCCGCTTACGCAAAGAGCGTGGAGATCCTCAATGAGAACGAGGATCTGATCCTTTCCGACAACTACTTTGACATGAACGCCGGAACAAAACGCGTGAAGATCGAGAGCGGAGACGCTTCGAAGCTGCGCCTGCGGAGCGTGTATGACATCCGGTGATTTCGATGAGAGCGATGTAAAACTGGTTTAGGTAAATTGTGGGGTAGATATTATGTATAAAGTGGAACTAAGATTTAATGACAGTCTGTTGTCACCTGCAGAAAAAGAAAAGCTTTATGAACAGACAGATCGTATTTTTGAAGAAGAAGACCTGAATCGCGCTGATTGCGAGCCTGGGAAGAGGGTATATCTTGACCGGGGACGTACACAGGATTATGGACGATTCTGGGCAGCGATTTTTGCGCTTAAAAACTCGGAATGGATTACAGGACATTTGCAGGAGTGCTATTGGTATAACGGCAGTGAGAAAGAGAACCTGATCACGGAGTTTATGAAAGTGTGACTATATGGATAGTACACAGAGAAAAGGAATTAACTTTGATCTGGATACGGCTGCACTAAAGCGATACTATCCGGGTGGCGACTGGCATAATGCTTACTATGATGTTCGGCAGTATTTTGAAAATCATGATTTTGAGCACATACAAGGGTCAGGTTACCATTCGGTAAAGGCTATGTCTGAAGCAAAAGCAATGGCAGTTATTTATCAGATGACAAAACAGTTTCCCTGGTTGAACTATTGTGTATCAGTCTGTACAATCGCGGATGTTCCTGTGCTATATGATATTACCCATGTCTTCGAAAAAGAAGCGGCTCGTTTGGAGGATAAAAATATCAGTAAATAGGACTTACGAATGCTTCTTCTTGTCGGAGGAGGCATTCTTTTTTTTAGTACCCTTTGCCTGCGCAGCATCCGTTTTTTTCATCGGCGGTTCCTCTTTATCCGAAGGCCCGAGCACACGTGCGACAAGCTCCATGGCGTAGATGAGGACCGGAACCACGACGGTACATACGATGGAAGCCATCAGCAGATTTTGTGCCTGCGGGTTGGAGCTCAGCGCGAGGACCAGTGTTGCGACATACATACCGACAAGTAAAATTACGCCGATCATGGCGGCGATGCGTTTGATTCTTTGCATTTTATCATTGCCTTTCTTGTCCCTATAATGCTTCGTAACCGGACAGGTACGGAACAGTTACGAAGATTCCTTGAATATGTTGATAAAAAATATATTGTATTGTATCAAACTTAGCGTAAAATGAAAAGTATAATTTTGGTGATTGTGATGGCATTGAACAGTCACAATTTTTGATTGACGCACCAGATAAAGCATGCTAAGATGGTAAAAATTTAAATAGCAAAATAATGTGAAATAGATGCTGTTTATTAAAATAATTTACAATATATGAGAAATTAAAACAGGGGAAAGATATGCGGATTACAGATTGGGACAGCAACCAGATCATATTGAAAGAGTTTGGTAAACGTGTCAGAGATTCACGGATTGCAGCGGGATATTCTCAGTCAGAGCTGGCAGAGCGTGCGGGAGTTGCTATGAATACGCTGGTACGTCTTGAAAAAGGGGAGAACACTGCATTTGAAAATGTTTTGAACGTTTTGCGTGCACTTGGCAATTTATCCAATGTAGAATTGCTGATTTCGGAACAGACACTTCGAGCGACAGACATTGCAGATGGAAGGAAAAAACCCCAGCGCGTATCCAGAACCCGAAAAAATGCTTCAACAAAAAATGGCTGGGTATGGGGGGAAGACAGGCCAGAGGGAAAATGATCCGTATATAAATATCATGAACACATGAAAATGAGAAGGAGACAGACTGAAATGAATGTTGCAGAAGTGTATCTGTGGGGGACACGCATTGGTGCTGTGTACCAGGAAGCGCCTGACAGTATGCCGGTGTTTTCCTATGACAGCGCGTTTTTAAAGAGCGGGATTGAGGTTTCACCTATTGTAATGCCATTGAATCAGCGTAACTATACGTTTCCTTCTCTTTCGAGGGAATCTTTTTATGGGTTACCCGGATTGCTTTCAGATTCTCTTCCGGACAAGTATGGAACAAAACTGATTGAGAGGTATCTCTCAGATCAGGGGCGTGATATTCGTTCTCTGACGGCTGTAGAAAGACTGTTGTATACGGGGAAACGGGGAATGGGTGCATTAGAATATGTGCCGCCTGCAGATTATGCGAGTACAAAGGACGCCTCAATAGATATAGCCGCTCTGGTAGAGCTTGCATCAGAAATTTTGTCAGATCGGGAAGGTATGCACTTGACAGAAAATGAGCATCTGATGGAACAGATTCTGAATATTGGTACATCTGCTGGAGGAGCTCGTGCAAAAGCGGTGGTGGCATGGAACCGGACGACTTCGGATATTCGTTCCGGACAGATTGAAGCCGGGGATGGTTATGAATATTGGATGATTAAATTTGATGGTGTGTCAAATAACAAAGATCATGGTAATCGTGCGGATGGAAAAGCATATACTCGTATTGAGTATGCATATTATATAATGGCGAAGATGGCGGGAATCACTATGAACGAGTGCAGCCTGTATCAGGAAAACGGCCGTTATCATTTTATGACAAAACGGTTTGACCGTAGTGATGCAGGGGAGAAAATTCATATGCAGACGCTGGGGGCCTTGGCACATTATGATTACAATATGCCGGGGGCTTACAGTTATGAACAGGCATATGAAATTATGAATCATCTTGGCCTCGGTCAAAAAGAGGCTGAACAGCTTTACCGGAGGATGGTATTTAATATATGTGCCCGTAATCAGGATGATCATGTCAAGAATATTTCATTCCTCATGGATAAATCCGGAAAATGGCGGCTTGCTCCGGCATATGACATTACCTACGCGAATGATGTGTCAAACAGATGGCTTTGCCGTCATCAAATGACGATGAATGGTAAAATGGATCAGTTTACGTTGGAGGACTTTCAGATAAGCGGGAAAAGAATGAACTTGTCCCCAAAACGTATTCAGACAATACTGGAGGACGTGAAAGAGGCTTTAGCCGGATGGGAGACCTGTGCGGAACAGGCTTTTTTGAGAGAAAAGGAGATGGAGTATATCAGAAAACAGTTTTTGATATAAATTTTATTTATAGCCAGCTATAGTCAGAAGAAATTTGACGAATCGGGAAATCTGGTTTATGATAGCTCCAGATTTCAGAAAAGAACAAGAGGAGGATTTTATTATGAAGAGAACAATCGCAAAATTACTGGTACTTAGCCTGACGGTTACCGCAGTGGCGGGCCTTTCTGTGACTGCATCCGCAGACGAGGACAAGGTCATCACCGTAGCGGCTTCTTCCACACCGCACGCGGAGATCCTGGAAGCAGCGCGTGAGACGCTGGAAGCGGAAGGATGGGAGCTGGATGTGGAGATTTTCTCCGATTATGTACAGCCGAATGTTGTGGTAGATGAGGGCGAGATCCTGGCAAACTATTTCCAGCATACACCGTATCTGGACGAGTTCAATGAAGAGAATGGCACAGATCTGGTGAGCGTAGCGAAGATTCACTATGAGCCGTTCGGTATCTATCCGGGAACAAAGTCAAGTCTGGATGAACTCGAAGACGGTGATGTGATCGCGGTGCCGAACGATGTGACGAACGAGGCGAGAGCGCTTCTGCTGCTTGAAGCAAACGGCGTATTGACACTGAATGAGGATGCGGGGCTGACGGCTACGATCAATGACATTGAATCCTACAATGTAGAAGTGGAGATTCTTGAGGTGGAAGCGGCACAGGTATCGCAGTATATCCCGGAAGTGGCGCTTGTGGTTCTGAACGGCAACTATGCTCTGGAAGCAGGTCTTTCTGTATCTCAGGACGCTATCGCGTATGAGACATCCGATTCCGAGGCTGCTTCGACCTACGCGAACATCATCGCGGTAGCGGCGGGCAACGAGGACAACGAAGGCGTACAGGCGCTGGTAGCCGTACTTCAGTCCGATGAGATCAAGGACTACATCAACGAGACCTATGACGGCGCGGTGCTTCCGTATGAGGAGCCGGCAGAGGACGCTGAGGCAGAGACAGAAGCGGCCGAGACCGAGGCAGAGTAAGATCGGGGCAGCTGTTTAGGACAGTACAGTTACGAAGAATATTGGTTATGATTCAGGACAGAAAAGACCGCCCCTGGCAGCAGGCTGGCGGTCTTTCCACTGTCTGTGATATCTTTTGTACGTTACATGTTACGTTTGTGCCAGATGATACGTTGCCTTAGACACGTTGCCTCAGGCATCCGCAGACAGACGGCAGGCAGATTTTTGCAAGCATCATATACACGGCAAAATCCATCTTTTGCTAAAAAGATGATGCACGTCCTGAAGAATTATGTTATGATGAGCCAGGTAATGAGTGGAGTGACTGTGAAGGTACTGAACAGTTACTGAGCGGACATAAAAAATTTTGAACGGAGTCATTTATGGAACCAATTATCAGAATACAGAACCTGGAAAAGGAGTTCCGGCAGAAGAACACCGAGGTACACGCTTTGCGCGGTGTCTCGCTGGACATTTATAAGGGTGATATTTACGGCATCATCGGTATGTCCGGCGCGGGGAAAAGCACGCTGGTGCGCTGCCTGAATTTTCTGGAACGCCCGACAGCGGGGACGGTCATTGTGGACGGGCAGGACCTGTCGACGCTTTCCGATAAAGAACTGCGGGAAAAGAGAAAGAATATCGGCATGATCTTCCAGCATTTCAACCTGCTGATGCAGCGGAGCGTGCTGGATAATGTGTGCTTTCCGATGGAGATTGCCGGCGTGAAGAAATCGGAGGCGCGGAAAAAGGCTCGGGAATATCTGGAGATCGTCGGCCTTACGGAAAAGGCGAACGCCTACCCGGTGCAGCTTTCCGGCGGACAGAAGCAGCGTGTCGCGATTGCGCGTGTGCTGGCTTCCGACCCGAAGATCCTGCTCTGCGATGAGGCGACGAGCGCGCTTGACCCGCAGACGACAAAGTCAATCCTTCAGCTTTTGAAGCAGATCAACCGCGAGTACGGGATCACGATCGTCGTGATCACGCATGAGATGGCGGTGGTGCAGGAGATCTGCAGCCACGTTGCGATTATTGATCAGGGCAATCTGGTCGAGCACGGCACGATGGAGGAGATTTTCCTTTCTCCCAAATCAAAAGAGGCAAAGCGTCTGATCTATCAGGGATATGAGAATGTCGCGGAGATGAAAGGCAAGCGCTGCGTGCGTATTGTATTTTCCGAGAATTCCTCGTTTGAGCCGGTAATCGCTAACATGGTGATGGCGTTTAAGACGCCGGTCAACATTCTGTACGCGAACACCCGCAATCTGGACGGTGTGGCGAAGGGCGAGATGGTGCTGCAGCTTCCGGAGGATGAACCGATGGCGGAGAAGATGATAGTCTGGCTGAAAAATGCAAAACTGGCAGTGGAGGAGTTGGAAAATTATGTTGGACAGTAGTACGATTGAGATGATTATTGAGGGCATTGGCGAGACCCTCTGGATGACCTGCATGTCGACCCTGTTTGGCTACATCATCGGCCTCCCGCTGGGAGTGCTGCTGACAGTGACCGGGGCGGACGGCATCAAAAAGAATCCGTTTATTTATAAAATTGTGGACGTGATTACGAACCTGCTGCGGAGCGTGCCGTTCCTGATCCTGATGATCACGATCCGGCCGCTCACCCGTCTGATCGCCGGCAAGAGCTACGGTGCAACGGCGACGATCGTGCCGCTGACTGTCGCGGCGGCTCCTTACATCGCCCGTATGGTCGAGTCTTCTTTAAAGGAAGTGGACCGCGGCGTGATCGAGGCGGCGCAGAGTATGGGCGCAAGTGTCTGGGAGATTATCTGGAAGGTACTGCTTCCGGAAGGCCGCACATCTCTGGTTGTAAACGCGACGATCGCCATGAACACGATCCTCGGCTATTCCGCAATGTCCGGTGCCTGTGCGGGCGGCGGACTCGGCGATATCGCGCTGCGTTACGGCTACCAGCGCTGGATGCCGAAAATATTGATGATAACGGTTGTGCTGCTCGTGATCCTGGCGCAGCTGATTCAGATGATCGGGATGTTCTGTTCGAGGGTGATCGACCGCAGACGGACGTGAAAAATACTTAACCGAACGGCTATCCGGCAGGCGTAGCATACTCCTGCGTCTCTCGGGTTGCCCCTGTCCGTACCATCGGCGTGTGGTCGCTACGAATTTCACCACCTCGGATAGCCATTCGGGTAAAGCCTTATTAATTTATGTAGATTATATGGCAATTATTCTTTTTTGTAAAGAGGCGTATTATTTCGCAATCTCTGTCGAAAACGTTTTTCATTTTCACCAATTGCTGTTAATACAGATTTTTTATAGTTGGGATTATCTGTTGATACTGCTAAGCGTAAGACCACATTTATATATTTTTCTTCTTGCCTGAATTTTTTGCATACAAGAGCCGTATTTGGCTTATCACGAAAGATATAATCCGGATTTTTTAGAATGTCTGCAAAATATTTCCCATACCTGTCGTAGAAATCCTGTCCGCGCCGATTAATGATATGTTCGACACGTTCATCTGTCAAGATGACTTCATCTGTAATAATGCCATTTGAAATACATTTGAACATCTCCAGATCAATGCTTCCAATAATATGCACGGTCTATAACCTCTTTGTTGATTGATAAAAGGATTATATCAGAAAACATAAGTTGCTACAAGAGTAAAATGGAAAAGTATGTTATAAATTTTATATAGATTTATCAGTTTTTTCATGATAAAATAAATCATCTTGTTTTTGATAGATGGGAAACAACACTATGAAACACCGAAGATGGACCATGCGGTCGGCAATCCTGATATCCTGCATAGCCTGTGTCCTGATCGCGCTTTTGCTGCAGACGTTTCTGTTTCAGCGCTCCCTTCGGCAGCAGATCCGCACGGAAAGCGTGACGGAGAATGAGACGGCGCTTGGAAGGCTGCAGACAGATATCGCATCTTTTATTTTCAACTTCAAATCGGAAATGCTGACGACCTACAATGAGAGTGACCTGATGGAAGGCTTGCGGGCTGCCGCGTCGGATGAGGACGCGGACCTGAAAGCCTTTTATTGGCGTACCTGGTATCTTGGGCGGAAGCGCTTTACGAGCGACGACCGGCTGCTTGCCATGTATCTTTATGATGCCAATGATAATCTGGTCAGTACCTACCGTTACAACTGTACGACCTTTCCCAGAAATATTTACAATGCGGATTATGATATGAATACAGAGAGCGTCACGGAGTATCTTGAGAGTGACCGGAGCGATCTGCTGATCACGGGCTATTACAATCCGGATGAGGGTAAGAATGTCGTGCGTTTTGTTCTGAAACTGCATACGTATGACGAGGAACGGCTGGATCTCGGATATCTGGTCTGCGACATTGACGCGGCTGCGCTTGTCACAATCATGGAAAAGTATGTGGATGTGTCGCAGGTCTGCCTCTGGCTGCAACCGTTGGGAGACCGGGCTGTCGCTGTGACCGGAGACAGTTCGCAAGAACAGGTGAGTATGAGGGAAGAAGTCTCGGAGATCATAGAGAACTCCTATGAGGAAGTCAGTCTGGGAGATGAATATGAAAATTATTATCTGATCCAGGTGGGGCAGGAGGAATACAATCTTACAGCGTTTGCGCTGGTCTCTCAGTCTCTGATGACCGCGGCACAGCAGGCTCTGGTGAGGACCCTGATCGTGATCATGATTCTGATGATCGCCGCTGTCGGTCTGTTCGTGATTGTTCTTACCGGCTGGCTGACAAAGCCGCTGGAGGAAATGCGAAACAGTATTGAGCGGATCAAAAACGGGGAGACGGATCTGCGCGTACAGCCTGCAGGATGGTCGGAAGAGGTGGAAGTCCTTGGTACAGAGTTTAATGAGATGCTGGACCAGATCCAGGCGATGGCACAGGAAGAATATAAGTACAAGCTGATGGTGGAACGGACGGAGTACAAAATGCTGCAGGCGCAGATCAATCCGCATTTTCTGTATAATACGCTGGATACCATGAGCGGGATCGCGAACGCACAGAACTGCCCCCCTGGTCAGCGGTCTGTGCAGCTCCCTGTCGGCTATTTTCCGTTACAGTCTGAATATGACGGACGAGCTTTCAACGGTACAGCAGGAGATGGCGCATGTCCGGAACTATCTTTATGTGATGGATGTGCGCAATGGTTCATCGATTGCCTATGAATATCAGATTGACAGCGATACGCTGAATCTTTCGCTGCCCAGGATCTGCCTGCAGCCGATCGTGGAAAACGCGATTACGCACGGACTGCGGAATGTGAGAAGAAAAGACAAACGTCTGCGGATCAGCGCGAAACGCTCAGCCGGCAAACTGGTCGTAACCATCAGCGATAATGGAATCGGCATGAATGCCGATGAGATGAACCGGGCGCTGGAAGCGAACGATCCGAAACGTGTGGAGAGCGGTGTGTCAATCGGAATTCTGAATGTAAATGCGCGGTTGAAACGGCTGTTCGGAAGGATATATGGTCTGCGTATTGAGAGTGAACCGGGAGAGGGTACGACCGTGATTCTGATGGTTCCGGCGGTGGAGAGCGGAGGGAATCCGGCAGAGAAAAAACCGGACGAAAAAGAAATGACGGAATAAAAAAGGAACAGGGAAAATAACAAAAGGTCTGACAACGAAGGAAGGCATGACAGAAAGAACAGCAGAGGTAACTGTGAAGGTACGGAACAGTTATCAACGGAATTGAAACGAAGATAAGGAGATCGAGCTATGAATTCGAGGATATACCGTGTGCTGGCGGCGGACGACGAATATTGGAGCCGTGAAAATATTCGCAATCTGCTTCCGTGGGAAGAGTATTCTTTTGAGTTCCTGGAGCCTGCCTGTGATGGTGAGGAAGTACTGGAACGAATTCCGGAGGAACGGCCGGATATCATTCTGACGGATATCAACATGCCTTTTTTAAACGGTCTGGAGATGCTGGAGCGCATCCATACGGAGTATCCGGAGATCATTACGGTTGCGATCAGCGGCTATGATGATTTTCAAAAGGTGAAAGGTGTGTTTATCTCCGGAGGCATTGATTATCTGCTGAAGCCGGTCGGAAAGGAGGAACTGATCGCGGTTCTTACGAAAGCGCTCGGTATTCTGGAGGAGCGTGCGGCGAAAAAGGAACAGGACGAGAGTATCCGCCAGCAGGAATATCGTCTTTCCTCTTATCTGGAGGACGGGGAATATTCGGCACTTTTATCGCAGAAGCTCTATGGCGGCGGAGATACGCAGCCGCATGTATCCAGTACGCGCACGTTTTCCGAGGTGGCTACGGTGATGGTCAAATTTTACGATATCACGGAGATCGCTGCGGGCTGGAATCATGACGCGCTTAAGACTTCCTTCAATATAAAAAGCAGACTGCGGGATCTGTTTGGGGATACGGGGAAAACGGTGATCTTTAACTATCGCAATAAAATGTCGGAATTTCTCCTTGCGGGAGCGGCGGATGCACGAAAGCTGGAGCGGTTTGCTGTAAATGTTTTAAAGGAATTTCCGGTGGAAGAATACGGCCCTGTTTCGGTGGTATTGCATGAGCAGGCAAGCTCCCTTGACGACATTGGCACGATCTACCGGGAGATGATCGCGGCGCTGATGTCAAGACCGTTTGGTCGGTCGCATTCGATTCTGCACTGTATACAGAAAACGCAAAAGCCTGAGGAACGCGGGAATGATTTCCATATGGATTCCCGCACTGTGCCGCCCAAAGGGCAGACGCAGCCGGATGCAGGAAATGTGCAGGATGGGATATCCGCATGCAAGGGCGCCGATATCCGTCTGGAAGACGAATTGTCTCATCTTTTATCCGCAAAACAGAAGACGGCCGCGGAGCATCTGATCTTTGATACATCCGGCTTTGTTTCCTGTGAGGAGGATGGCTGGACCTATCTGGATGTGAAACAGTATGTGGGACGGGTGACGAACATCCTTTATGGCTTCGTTCGGAACCAGATGCCGGAGCTGACCGCGCAGATTGAGGAGTCCATGGAAAACATTGATTATTATATGAAGTGCCTGGACGCGAAATCCGTGATTTCCTCCCTGCGGATTCTTCTTGGCAGCCTGTGGGCAAATGACAGTCGGAAAGACAGCGATTCTGTGATGGCGCAGGTGGAGCACATTCATGCCTATATAGAAAAATCTTATTATGAAACGTTTACTCTGACATCGCTTGCGGAGCAGTACCATGTGGATGCCAGCTATCTCTCACGTACCTTTAGCAAGGCTTACGGGGAGACGATCACTGCGTTTCTGACCCGCACTCGTATGGAGCACGCGATCGAGCTGATGCGCGATCCGGACCGGAAGCTGGAGACGATTTCCATGCTGGTCGGCTATGACGATTACAATTATTTTAGCCGCGTGTTCCGCAAAAAGATGGGCGTCAGCCCGAGTGAGTATCGGGGGAAAATTCTTTGTTGACAGTTCAGAACAGGCCACAGACCATTATAAAGCTGTTCTGAACTGGCTTACAAAAATTTAAGGGTAAATTCCGCAAATATGTCCTAACTGTGAAAAGCCGGATTATGATTTACTACAGGTACCGAACCGGGAACGTGAATCTATGATCCGGTTTTACAAATTTTAAGGAGGTTTTTCATTATGAGAAAAACATGGAAGAAGCTTGTTGCGGCAACGGCAACAGCTGCAATGCTCGGCTCCAGCCTTGGCGCCGGCGCAGTTACGGTATCTGCGGCAGATGACATCACGATCGGCGTATCCATCTGGAGTTCCACGGACGTTCTGGGAAGCCAGTGCAAGGCGATTATCGACAAGGCTGCGGACGCTCTTGGCGTAAGCGTAATGTATGTAGACCAGGGCCACGTATCTGAGGAAGTTACCGCTTCTGTTGAGACACTCTGCGCGGCTGGCTGCGACGGCATCATCATCTGCAATTCCGCAGATTCCGAGATGACATCCGCAATCCAGACCTGCGATGCATATGGCGTTTATCTGACTCAGTTCTTCCGCATCATCTCCGAGGAGAACAGCCCGGAAGTATATCAGACCGCATGTGATTCTGAATACTACCTTGGCGCAGTTCATGAGGATGAGGTAACAAACGGCTACACTCTGGTAAATCTGCTTCTTGAAAACGGCGACAGATACATCGGTCTTGAGGCATGGACGGTAGGCGATGCGACATTCCAGCTCAGATGGCAGGGATATCAGCAGGCAATCGACGAGTGGAACGAGGCAAATCCGGATGATCAGGCATACATGACTGACCCGGTATACGCGAACACGTCCTCTGAGGAAGGCGCTTCCGTAGCCCTTTCTCTCGTAAACTCCAACCCGGATATGGACGCTCTGATCGTTGCAGGCGGCGGCGGTGACCCGCTCGTTGGTGCAATCGGCGCTCTGGCAAACGAAGGCCTGACCGGCGAGATCGACGTTGTTTCTACAGACTTCCTGGATGACCTGGCTGAGCAGCTGGAATCTGGCGGAATGTTTGCAGAGTCCGGCGGACATTTCTGCGATCCGCTGTTTGCGTTCCTGATGACCTACAACGCAATTCAGGGCAACTACACCAAGGAAGCAGGCACATTCGGATATGAGATCCTGTTCCCGTATCTGTACGTATCCTCCTCTGAGGACTATGCAAACTATGTGACCTACTTCGTAGATGACGATCCGTACACGGATGAAGAAATCGTTGAGATGGCAAGCTACAGTTTTGACGACCTGAATACCGCGGCGACATCGCTCTCCATTGAGGACGTGATTTCCCGTCACAGCAACTAATGCAGACAGGAATATCGCAGAAGCGAAGATCTGAAATGATTTCGTTATAAGAAAATAAAGATGTACAGGCACGCCTTGTGCGTGCCTGTCTTGCTGATGCGCAGGACTGGGCAGCGGGCAGGAGAAAATCACTCTGCCCGATTGCGTTAACTTTTAAGGAGATTATGGATTATGAAAAAACTGAAACAAAGCCAGTATTACGGAATCCTTCTGCTGCTCCTGATGCTTGTGGCTTTCTGGGCAGTCTTTAAAATCCTTGCGCCGGCTACTTTCGGCTCTCCGGACAAGCTGATGACGTACATGAAATCAGCGCTGATCTATGCGGTCGGCGGCTGCGGCCTGTATTTCATCTGCTCGATGGGACCGTTTGATATGAGTGTCGGCGCCAACATTGTTTTATCATCGATCATTGCCTGTAACATGAGCGAGCGCTTTGGCTATCTCGGTCTGGTGATCGCTCCGGTTATAGTCGGCACTATCATCGGCTTTATCAACGGAATGGTGTACATCAAGCTTCACATTTCCTCCCTGATCGTTACGGTTGCGCTGTCTCTGATCTATGAGGCGCTGAGTGTGTACGCGACCAATGGCAAAAACGTGATCCTTTCCACGGATTACCGGGCGTTCGGCGACTATCCGGCGAACCTGATCCTGGCTCTGGTGGCTTACCTGCTTTGTGCGTTTATTCTGAAATATACCAAGGTCGGCACCTATACCTACGCGATCGGCAGCAATGAGGTCGTGGCAAAGAATATGGGTGTCAACGTCGCGAAATATAAAGTTGTAGCGTTTACACTGGCAGGTATGTTTTTCGGCCTGCAGTCGATCCTGACTATCAGCTTTGGTACTTCGATGACCTCGGCGACGAACCTTTCCTCCATGAGCCGGAACTTTACGCCTCTGATGGGTACGTTCTTCGGCCTGGCGTTCAAAAAATACGGCCATCCGGTCATCGCGATCGTGGTCGGTGAGATGATCATCCAGCTCATGTTCAACGGCTTCGTGGCACTGGGCGCTCCGACGACCATTCAGAACGTAGTGACCGGCGCGGCGTTGCTTCTGATCGTGACTCTGACAACCAAGCCGACCAAGGGCGCAGTGGTGAAATAAGGAGGACAATTATGGGTGAAGTATTATTAAAGGCGGATAATATCGATAAGCATTTCGGAATTACGCATGCCCTGGATCATGTCTCCCTTACCTTTGGAAAAGGAGAGATCCATGCGCTGATCGGTGAGAACGGTTCCGGAAAATCCACACTGACGTCCTGCCTGACCGGCATTTATCAGAAAGACTCCGGTACGTTTACTCTTGAAGGAAAAGAGATCACCGCGAAAAACCAGGTAGAGGCGAACCATCAGGGCGTGGCAATCGTCGTGCAGGAGATGGGTACGCTTTCCGGACTGACGGTGGCGGAAAATATTTTCCTCGGGAATGAGAATGATTTTATCAGCCACGGAATCAAGAACACTTCCGCGATGAATAAAAAGGCGCAGGAATATCTGAACAGCTACGGGTTTAATTACATAGACGCGACTCGCTCGATTGATGATTACAATTTCGAGGAGAGAAAGCTGATCGAGATCGTGAAGTCGACCTATTTCAATCCTAAGGTACTGGTAGTGGATGAGACGACGACTGCGCTCGGACAGAAAGGCCGTGAGGAGCTGTTCAAGGTCATGCATAAGATGCGTGACGAGGGCAACTGCGTTATCTTTATTTCCCATGATCTGGAAGAAGTCATTGAGCAGGCCGACAACATCAGCGTCCTGCGCGACGGCGTGATGATCGGCTCTATCTCCAAAGCAGAGGCGACGACGGACAAGCTCAAACAGATGATGGTCGGCCGTGAGATCGGTGAAAATTATTACCGCACGGACTATGGCGAGAAGATTTCCGATGAGGTCGTGATCTCCGTGAAAAATGTGACGGTAAAGGGCCAGATCGAGGATTTGTCTCTGGAGCTGCATAAGGGTGAGATCCTCGGCATCGGCGGTCTTTCTGAATGTGGTATGCATGAGGTTGGAAAAGCAATTTTCGGTGCTTCCTATTTCAGGGAAGGCTCTGTGACGCTCGGCGACGGCACCCCGATCAACTCCATTCCGGACGCCATCAAACACAGCATGGCTTACGCGTCGAAGGACAGAGATAATGAATCCCTTGTTATCAACGATACCATCGGTGAGAACATTTGCCTTCCGTCCCTGGAGGATCTGAAGAAGAACGGAATCCTGCGGAGTAAGAACATGAAAGCATTTGCGGAGAAATATGCGGCGCAGATGAGTACCAAGATGACGGGCGTGGATCAGTTCGTATCCGCTCTTTCCGGCGGCAACAAGCAGAAAGTTGTGCTGGCGCGCTGGATCGGCAAGGACTCCGATCTGATCATTTTGGACTCCCCGACTCGAGGCATTGACGTCAAGGTCAAGGCGGACATCTATGCGATGATGAACGATATGCGCAAAAACGGAAAATCCATTATTATGATTTCCGAGGAAATCATGGAACTGTTGGGTATGGCAGACCGGATCCTGATCATGAAGGACGGAAAGATCAATGGCGAATTCTTCCGCTCGGAGTCTCTGAAAGATACGGATCTGATCAATAACATGATTTAAGGGGGTAAGCTAATGGATACAACAGTAAAAAAAGACTCGGCTGAGAAGATTCCGTTTCTGGAACGGCCGATGGTGCGTACCATTCTTCCCATTGCCGGATTTGTCGTGATTTGTGTTATTTTTGCCATTCTGACCGATGGAAGGTTGTTCCGTCCGAAGAACCTGACACTGCTTCTTTCTCAGTCCTACATGCTGCTGATTTCCTCGATCGGCGTGTTCATGATCATGACAATGGGAGGGCTGGATTTCTCACAGGGCTCGATGCTTGGAGTGTGTTCAATCGTCATTTGCTATCTGTCGCACTACAACATCGTCCTCGCGATTATCGGCGGGGTGGTGACCGGCGGTCTGATCGGCCTGATCAACGGCTACTTTAATGTAAAGCGGAAGATCACCAGCTTTATCGTAACCATTTGTACGATGTACCTGTTCCGCGGCGTGGTAGCCTACGCGACGACGACCTCTCCGGTGTACGCGGTCAGCGATATTTCCAAATACAATACGCTGCCGTTCATGCTTACCTTTACTGTCATCATCTTTGCCGTGACCTTCTTCATCTTTACCTTTACAGGTCTCGGCTCCAGACTGAAAGCCATCGGTGCCGGTGAGACGGCGGCGAGATACGCAGGTATCCGTGTAGAGCGGACAAAGATGCTGATCTTTATGGCAGCCGGCTGCATCACAGGTCTGGCAGCGTTCGTCAACTCCGTAAAGGTAGGATCGGTGACATCCACGGCAGGCAACCAGCTTGAGACACAGATCATGATTGCTCTCGTACTTGGCGGAATGCCGGTCAACGGCGGCGCGAAGGTGAAATTCTACAACATCATTCTTGGCGTCATGACATACAAGATACTCTCCAGCGGTCTGGTTATGCTGATGATCTCCACGCAGATGCAGCAGCTCATCCTTGGCATCATCTTCCTTGTGGAAGTGGCGCTGTTCAGCGACCGCAAGACGGGTATGATTGTGAAGTAAGAGATTTGCTCTGGAATCATATTTTAATTATTTTCATATAATAGACAAAAAAGTGTACAGAATGTACACTTTTTTGTTGACCGGAAATAAAAGAGATATTATACTGATATTAGATTCTGAAGTGGAGGCTCATAGAGGAGATGATAGATATGCTTATGGAGCAGGCTACGGAAGTCAGAAAGCAATGGAGCTGTGTCTGTGACAGTGTGATTCATGAAAAACCGAAGTTTATTAAGCGTACACGTGACAGGATGTGGTTTTCTAATCTGGAGACCATGTCTGATATTTTGGCGGCTTATCATTTTACGGCAGAAAAATTCGCAGAGGAGGATGGCTCTGTCACGCTTTCTTTAAATGAAATTGATCTGGTTGAAAATGCCAGCGATGAACAGACAGTTCGTCTTGAAATGGGAAAAGCAATTTTGGAGTATTCAGAGGAATATTATCGTGAATATGAGTTGTACAGCCATAGTGCGAACCGCAAACAGCACGTTCCTTATATTTTTAAAGCACTTATTATGGATGACCCTAAACAGATAGGAGACAGTATTCAATGCCGCGATGGAAAGAACTAAAACGGTTTTGTGATAGGGATGGATGGGAACTTTATAAGGATACCGACCATTATTTCTATCGAAAAATCGACGCAGATGGCAGCGTACGAAGGACAAAGGTCTCGAAAGGCTCTGGAGAAATACATCCGCATATGTGGAAGGAAATCTTGAGGAAACAGTTGCAGGTGACACAGGAATACTTTAACAGTAAAATTTGATTACATAGAATACAAATACTCTGCTTTCAGGAGGAATATACACATGATAGCAATCATAGATTACGACGCTGGCAACCTTAGGAGCGTAGAGAAAGCCCTTGCCTCTTTAGGCGAGGAAACCGTCATCACACGCGATCCCAATGAAATCCTGCGTGCGGACAAGGTCATACTGCCCGGCGTCGGCGCATTTGGCGACGCGATGGGGAAGCTGCATCAGTATCATCTGGTCAATGTGATCCGCGAGGTGGCGGATAAGGGTACGCCATTTCTTGGCATCTGCCTTGGGCTGCAGCTGTTGTTTGAATCCAGCGAGGAGTCTCCCGGCGTAGAGGGCCTTGGCATCTGTAAGGGGCAGATTTTGCGGATACCGGACTGCGCGGGCTTAAAGATTCCCCACATGGGCTGGAATTCCCTAAACTTTGACCATCCGGGACGGCTGTTTGCCGGAATACCGGAGGAGTCCTATGTCTATTTCGTGCATTCCTACTACCTGAAAGCGTCGGATCCTTCTATTGTGACAGCGTCAACGCACTATTCGGTAGATATACACGCATCTGTCGAGCAGGGCAACGTCTTTGCCTGCCAGTTCCATCCGGAAAAGAGCAGCCAGGTGGGGCTTGCGATATTGAAGAATTTTGTTGAACTGTAAGATAAATACTGTGTTTTGTTTCGATTTTTGACATGCGTATAAGGGAAGCCGTACATATGCAAGGAAGTTCCTGTTTACAAGAAAGCGAGAATAAAGTTATGTTTACAAAACGTATCATCCCCTGTCTGGATGTGAAGAACGGCCGTGTGGTTAAGGGCGTGAATTTTGTGAATCTGAGAGATGCGGGCGACCCGGTCGAGATCGCGGCTGCCTATGATAAGGCAGGCGCGGATGAAGTAGTTTTTCTGGATATTACGGCCTCCTCGGACGCGCGCAATACGGTCGTGGACATGGTGCGCGAGGTGGCGAAGAAGGTATTTATTCCTTTCACAGTCGGCGGAGGCATCCGCACAGTCGAGGATTTCCGGCTGCTGCTGCGGGAGGGCGCGGATAAGATTTCTATCAATTCCGCCGCGATCATGAATCCGCAGCTGATCTCTGACGCTGCAGAAAAATTCGGACGGCAGTGCGTCGTGGTGGCGATTGACGCGAGACGAAGAGCGGACGGCTCCGGCTGGAATATTTATAAGAACGGCGGCCGTGTTGATATGGGCATCGACGCTGTCGAGTGGGCGATGAAGGCGGATCAGTTGGGCGCGGGGGAAATCCTGCTTACCAGCATGGACTGCGACGGCACAAAAGCAGGCTATGACATTGAACTGACCCGCACGATCGCAGAGAACGTATCCGTACCAGTCATTGCTTCGGGCGGTGCCGGAACGAAGGAACACTTTTATGACGCGCTGACGGAAGGAAAAGCGGACGCTGCGTTGGCGGCTTCCCTGTTCCACTACAAGGAACTGGAAATCTGCGAAGTGAAGCAGTACCTGCGGGAGCGCGGGGTGAGCGTGAGACTGTAGAAAGGGGAGAATATCGTGGCCGCAATATCCAATGACTGGCTGGTTCCGTTAAAACCGGAGTTTTCCAAGCCTTATTACGCAAAACTGTATCGTCAGATCAATGAGGAATATAAAAGCCGCGTGGTTTATCCGCCAGCGGAGGATATTTTCAACGCGTTTGCGTTTACACCTCTTTCAAAGGTTAAGGTCGTCATTCTGGGTCAGGATCCCTATCACGAAGAAGGCCAGGCGCACGGACTCTGTTTCTCGGTAAAGCCCGGTACGGAGATTCCGCCGTCTCTGGTGAATATTTATCGTGAACTGCATGAGGACTGCGGCTGCCGCATTCCCAACAACGGCTATCTGACGAAATGGGCCGACCAGGGCGTCCTTCTGCTCAATACGGTTCTGACGGTGCGGGCGCATCAGGCCAATTCTCACCGCGGCATCGGCTGGGAGGAGTTTACCGACGCGGCAATCCGTGCAGTGAACCAGATTGACCGCCCGATTGTCTTCATGCTCTGGGGACGTCCGGCGCAGATGAAAAAGTCCATGCTCGACAATCCGAAGCACTTAATTCTGGAGGCACCGCATCCGAGTCCGCTCTCCGCGTACCGCGGCTTTTTCGGCTGCCGCCATTTTTCCAGAGCAAACAAGTTTTTAAAGCAGAACGGTATCGAACCGATTGACTGGCAGATTGAAGACCTGTAGATTTTTGGTAACTTTGAGAATACATACGTTGAGGATATTACTTCTTTTTCCCGTATGGCACTGTATCCTCGGCTACCATGCTGACATGGTTTTTGCTCCTCCGTTGTCGCTCCAGTTCTCTCAAATCATCAATCGCCATCTCCACATCCAATGTATGAAACCCCAGCCAGCACTCTTCCATTGTCCTGGCGTCTGCGATTTTGTATATTTCCCGGCTGCTTTCACACGAATAATAATGCCAGTACCGATAGACATATCCGATCCAGTACATGATTTCTCTTGAAAATAACTCACCGTCTTTTTTTAGTATCCCCGCAGCTTCTTCCTCCAGTTCTTCCAGAATATATTCCTCCCCTGCCCATTGAAGGCGGTCATAGGTATCATCCAGGCACTCCGCGGCCCGGCTGTTCATAAATGTCTTTATAAAAATCGGAGAATCATATCCACTCTTCAGCGCCAGCTCAAAGAGACGTCCCTGAATATCACATAATTGCCGCTTATCAAGGCTTAATTCCAGCATAGTCGTCACCTGCCTTTATAATTTCATCGTAACTGTTCAGTACCTTCACAGTTACGAGGGGAAAGCCCATTCAAAATCGCTGCGCGATGGGGCTTTCCCCCACAAAATATACGTTTTCATACGTACTTCGCAGCAAGTGCGAAGTACTGTCCTGAATAGTTACATTTCATCAAAAAACATCCCTTCTCTTCGATATCTTTTGCATATCTCCTCCGCCAGTGCAATTCCTTTTTTCCGATTGGATTCACTTTCTTTTTTCAGCCTCATCCGCTGTTCCTGCGAAAGTCTCTGTTCTTCGAGAATTGTAATCTTACTACATGCTTTTTCTGTCAATGCGACATATTGTTTTCCGAGCTTTAGAGCCGAAAGGCTGTGTATAAGAGCTAAATCTGTGATTTCGCCATTAAAAAATCGGTCAAGAACTACGAACATACGGTCATTTGCGATATAACCAGCCACCATGTCGCAATCTTTTCCCCAGCTTTTTACCCTGCCATAGAGCAGTGTTCCTTTTGCGGCCTCCATTTTTCCGCGATGATAAGCTACAAACAATGCCCACTCTAATCCCACATCGATTTTCCTTATTGCTAAGTCCGAAAGGTCAATACTAAGTGTATATAATCTGGCTTTTGGAAAATTACAAATCAACGTAAGAGGCTGGCTGCGGTCTGTCCCCATATAAAAGCCTTTTCCAAAGTCGCAGCGATTCCGGCTAATTGGCGCGATTGATCCATGAATTCCTTCTCTGGATCCATGATAAAGTGTTATGATCTCATTGCATTTTATGACAGGCGGTGTCTCAATGAAAAGAGGATCTAAATGGTTTGCTTCAGCATTTACTTCTGCCATAGTCTTCCCTCCGCATGTGGTCTTCCTGCGTTTGGATACAAAAAATTAATTTCTATTATAATGCAGGACGCTTCAAAACTCAACGTTTTGCTGTCTAAACTTGTGACTTCCGACGATTTTTCATGACGAACGTATGTTTTGCACTTATAATGCTTTCATATGGGACACATTTCCAAAATCTCTGTATGATAGTGAAGATTATGGAGATTTGATTAAAAAAAACACACTTTATTAAAAAAAGAACCACTGCGAAAGGTGGTTCTTTTTTTGTACTATCTTTATATGGAAATATGTGTTCCACGTTGACAGGCAGATTGGATTACATGGGAGAAGTGTGAATGAACGGATATGAATATTTGGATGACAACGGCACTTTTCGGCTGCGCAGGCCGGATCAGACCAGCTATCTGTATTTCCCGATTGCAGGGGAAAATGGCCTGAAAGGAGCGATTACCCCGAAACTGAGCGGGGATTTAAAGATGGATCAGAATACCTTTGTGCTGCAGCCGGTGAGCGCGGAAGATCTGATGGAATCGAAGGCGGGGCGTAATTTCTGGTGCGTGACGGACGATGGCGTTTGCTGGTCGGCGGCGGGAAATTCTGCGGCGGCGGAGATGGAGCGTTTTTTGAACATAGGAACTGACACAGCAAAGGCCATGAACGGATATAAGAACGGATATAAGAACGGATATAAAGCGGGAGACAGGGTGACATCATTAACAGGCAGATCATCTGCGTCGACTGTCGGGAAGGATGATGGGGAACCGGTACTCACGGCCGGGCCGATGTGGCAGTGCGTGACACGCAAAGAAAAACGGACTGGGCTGACGGCATCCATTACAAATTTTGTGCCGGTGCGGGGTGTCCTTACGGAAATGATGATTATAAGGATAAAGAATACCGGGGATAAGACCGTACGATTTTCCCCGATTGCGGCGATTCCATTGTATGCGCGCAGCGCGGACAATATCCGCGACCACCGGCATGTCACGAGTCTGCTTCACCGGATCTATACGACGGAGGACGGCGTGTTCGTGAAGCCAACGCTCACGTTTGACGAACGCGGGCATCAGGTGAATACGAAGACGTATTTTGTGACGGGATGCAGTGGCGATGGAGAAAAGCCAATCGGTTTTTGCCCGGTACTGGAAGATTTTGTCGGCGAGGGCGGCAGTCTGCTCTGGCCGGAAAAGGTCGTGCGCAATCTGCCCTTTGAAGAGCCTGGTCAGGAATATGCCGGATATGAGGCCATCGGTGCGCTGCGATTCGCGGATGTGACTTTGGAACCGGAGGAAGAAACAGCGTATTTAATCCGGATTGGGATGGAGGAGGAAACTGCGGATCCCGAAGAGCGGGAATCAGACGATGCAGGATCTATCGGAAAACAAACAGGGTATCTATCGGAGAAAACTCCGGCGGATCAGACGCAGAGACTGTGTGGTCTGCATAAGAATGGGGCAGGCAGAAACGCCCTTCAGGAAGCAGAGGCAGCGCTGCAGGAGACAAAGAACTACTGGGACAGCCGGATCAATGTGCGGCTGCAAACAGGAAATCCGGAATTTGACCACTGGATGTACTGGGTGACATTTCAGCCGATTTTGCGGCGCATCTATGGCTGTTCATTTTTGCCGCACCATGATTATGGAAAAGGCGGTCGCGGCTGGAGAGATCTCTGGCAGGATTGTCTGGCACTTCTGATCATGAATCCGGATGGGGTGCGCCAGATGATCATTGATAACTGCGGCGGCGTGCGTATGGACGGCACCAATGCGACGATCATCGGCAGCCGGCCGGGAGAGTTTATTGCGGACCGCAACAATATTACCCGCGTCTGGATGGATCATGGCTTCTGGCCGTTGTTTACCGTGAAATTTTACATAGATCAGACGGGGGATGCTTCCGTGCTGATGAAGGAATGTCCGTATTTTAAGGATCGGCAGGAGATGCGCGGGACGGCGGTGGATGATACTGTTATGAATACCCGTGAGACAAAACAGCGGATATCGACAGAGGATCAACCAGTTGGACAAAAGAATCCGGATCATTCAGAAGCGGACAACGTCAACAGACCGGTCCTTCGGGATCAGAACGGGAAAATTCACACCGGTACGGTGCTTGAACATCTTCTGGTGCAGAATCTGACCGCGTTTTATGAGACCGGAGAACATGGGCACATGCGGCTGCGCGGGGCGGACTGGAACGATGCACTTGACATGGCGCCTGACCGGGGAGAAAGCGTGGCATTTACGGCGGCTTACGCGATGAATCTGCAGACTCTCGCAGAGCTTCTCCTGTGGCTGAAGGAAAAAACAGGTATGACGCAACTGGAGATCGCCCGGGAGATGGAGATTCTTTTTACAGCAGCGGAAAAATGGAATGGCACGGCTTCTGATAATTCAACGGACGTCAGGAGCACAGTGAAAAATTCTGATGATGCAGAAACATCAGAAAAACCATTGGATAAGATCAGAGAGGATTACCGGCAGAAAATTTTGAGAACTTATTGTGCTTCCTGCTATCCGACCGTTTCGGGTCGAAGCGTCTTCCTCGATACGGAATACGCGGCGGGAGTGCTGAGAAAGATGGCGGAGCAGATACGCGAACATATCCGCAAGACAGAATGGCTGCAGGATGAGGACTGCGGCTGGTTCAACAGCTATTATGACAATCATGGGAGGGCTGTGGAGCATATTCCGTCTGCAAAAGGAAATGGAGAGAAAACCGCCGGCGATACGGAAGAACCCGGAACAGCAGAGGCGGCTGGAAGCGGATTCATGACCGCAGAACCCCGCATGATGCTGACCGGTCAGGTGTTTACAATCATGTCCGGGACTGCTACGGAAGAACAGACACGGCAGATCGTGCGGGCGGCGGACCGGTGGCTCTATAAAAAGGAACTCGGCGGCTACCGGCTGAATACGGATTTTAAAGAAGTTAAGGTGGATTTAGGGAGAATGTTCGGATTTGCTTACGGACATAAGGAAAATGGAGCGGTCTTTTCCCACATGGCGGTGATGTACGGAAACGCATTGTATCGGAGAGGTTTTGCAAAAGAAGGCTATAAGGCTCTGGTCAGCCTGTTTGAGCAGGCTGCGGATTTTGAAGTGAGCCGCATTTATCCGGGGATTCCGGAATATTTCAACGACCGCGGCAGGGGCATGTATCATTATCTGACCGGCGCGGCCAGCTGGATGATGATGACCGTCGTCACGGAAGTGTTTGGCGTGAGGGGCGACTACGGGGATCTGGTGCTGGAGCCGAAGCTGATGCGCGAGCAGTTTGATGATGCCGGAAGGGCAGGAATTCAGACAGAATTTGCACATAAAAGCTGGAATATCCATTACTGCAACCGGGAGCGGCTGGATTATGGCGAGTATGCAATCGAAAAAGTGTGGATCAACGGTCGGGCGCAGGAAATACAGGGAAGCGAAACGCTGTATCGGATGGCAAAGGAAGAGCTGGAACGGCTGCCGGAAGGGGCTGCGGTGTCGGTTGAGGTGGAGCTTGGCAAAAAATGACGTAACTATTCCATTCGCTGAAAGCGAATTTTGCATAGATTTGTGCCTTAACTGTGAAGTTACGGAGCAGTTACGAAATGATAAATAAGGATCGACATCAGATATAGAGGACGGGAAAATGAGGAGGAGAGCATGAACAGAAAAGCAGAGGCATATACGATACAGGATTACGGAAAAAAGCCGATGTTTGCAAGCTTTTTGCCAGGCATCAGCGGTATCAGGGGGATTCCGCTCTGGTGCTATTATGTCAACCGCGGACAGTGCATGGTGAGCTTCGGTGCGGAAAATAAGGACAAAGCGATCATGGAATTTTTTCCGGCACAGGACGCCTATCAGAACGCGAAACGGACGGGATTCCGCACGTTTTTACGGGTGAACGGAGAATTCAGAGAACCGTTCGCGGATGAGAATGAATCCCATGAAATGCGGATTTATAAAAACGGATTGGAACTTACGCAGGAGGCGTCAGGCTTGAGAACGGAAGTCTCGTATTTTACGCTGCCAAATGAAGAAATCGGCGCGTTGGTGCGGACGGTGACGGTGACATATGTGGGTGCTGACGAATTGCCGGTCTGCTCCAATGCTGCCTCGGATGACAGAGACGGGATGGCAACACCTGCATCAGGTGGCAGAGACGGGATGG
>JAJQHQ010000090.1:33066-84387 GCA_021199655.1 Lachnospiraceae bacterium
CAACACCTGCATCAGGTGGCAGAGACGGGATGGCAATGTCTGCTTCGGATGACAGAGACGGGATGGCAACACCTGCATCAGGTGGCAGAGACGGGATGGCAATGTCTGCTTCGGATGACAGGAGCGGGGATGCCGCTGCACCTTCTGAGGACGTTATAGAATTGGAACTTCTTGACGGTATGCCGGCGGTTGTGCCCTACGGCCTCTCAATCGAGATGACGAAGATGATGAAGGAGCTTTCCGTGGCCTGGATGGAATCAGAGGTCATCGGAGACGGCATCAGCTGCTACCGGGTACGGGCGAGCATGGGAGATTCAACTGTTGTACGCGCGGTGGAGGGTGCAAATTATACCATTGGCACGACCGCGGATGGTACACGCATCACGGCGGTGGCCGACCCACAGGCGGTATTCGCGTATGACAGCTCGCTGGGGTTCCCTGTGGTATTTGCAAATGAGGGTCTGGATGGCGTCAATGCCTGCCCGCAGATGCGCAAGAATCGTTATCCCTGCAGCTTTTTCGGACTCAAAAGGACACTGCGAAAAGGCGAATCGGTGACCTTATATGAGGTGATCGGACAGGCGGAAAGGATGAAAGAACTGCGGGCTTTTGGAGAGAAAAAGCTGGATGCGGCATATTTCGCAGAGAAAAAAGAGACGGCGCTTGCTCTTGGTGAAGAACTGGGAGCGAATATGGACTGTCATACCGCGGATCCGGTGTTTGATGAGTATTGCAGATATACCTTTATGGACAATGCGCTGCGCGGCGGCGTGCCTGTGTTGCTGGGAAGCAGCGAAGAAGCAACCGGTTCTGTGTCAGAGAAGCAAAAGGAATGTCCGCACACGATTGCTGATGATAAGAAAAATAGCCGGACAGAGGCGAGTGCGAAAGTTTTTTACGTATATTCCAGAAAGCACGGCGATCTGGAGCGGGACTACAATTATTTTTCGATGATGCCGGAATTTTATTCGCAGGGAAACGGCAACTTCCGCGATGTCAACCAGAACCGCCGCTGCGATCCGCTGTTCTTCCCGTTCGTGGGTGATTTTAATGTGCGCACATTCTATTCGCTGCTGCAGCCGGACGGCTACAATCCGCTCGGTGTGGAAAAGATTACTTATGAGCTGGAAAAAGCAAAGTGTCCGGAGTTGTTCCCGGAAGAACATTCACAGGCAGGGATGAAGGATTCCGTTGAAAAATTCACATTCACACCAGGAAGCCTGTATCGGATGCTGGCGGAGAAATTATCTGAGACATCGGAAAAGTATATGGCGCATACACAAAGCACAGACGGCAAGAGAGCAGATTCACGGAATGAAAATTTCCAGAGTGCAGATGCCCGTAACGCAGCTGATAGGAGTGCAGATGACGGAAGCGTGGATGACAAGATCAATACTGTCTTTGACCGCTGCCTTTCTTTCGCAACGCCGCTTGTGAACGGCAATTTCGGGGAAGGCTACTGGACCGATCACTGGATCTACAATCTGGATCTGGTCGAGAATTATCTGCGCGTGTTCCCTGAGAAAGAGGAAGAATTACTTTATGCGCCGGAATGCACCTGGTTCCGCCCGCAGGCCGGTGTGCTGGAGCGGAGAAAGCGTTATGAAAAGGTGGAAAAGGGGCTTCGTCAGTATCATTCCCTTGCGGAATTGCCCCCTCACTATGCATCGGCGGCAGAACGCGCCGCCCATTCAGAGAACGCTTCGCGTTGGTGCGGCGCTGAAGATTTGAAAGCGAAACCCGGCTGCGAGAATGATCTGTTACTCTGTGATGACTATGGAGCAGGACATGTGATCCAGGCGACAATTATGGAAAAGCTTCTGATGCTCTGCACGACCAAATTTGCCGCGCTGGACGCCTACGGCATGGGAATTGAGATGGAAGGCGGAAAACCGGGCTGGTACGATGCGCTCAATGGACTGCCGGGACTTCTGGGCTCCTCGGTCTGTGAACTTGGAGAGCTCTCCCGTGTGCTGGAATGCACGATCCGTTCCCTGAAAAAATATGGGCGGGATGTGGAGACATTGACGGAGATGGCGGAATTTTTCGGCGCTGTACGGGAAATCGCGCAGGAGGAAAAGGAAGATCTGCTTTCTCCGGGAGAGAGTCTTTCCTTCTGGAACCGCGTCAACGACGCAAAAGAGGCGTACCGCGCGAAGGTTTACAGCGGAGTGAGTGGCAAAAAGGTGACGTTAAAAGCAGAAGAACTGGTGCCGGTGCTGGAAGAATGGCTTCTGCTGGTCAATGCCGGGCTCCAGAAAGCGACCGCGGAAGCGGACGGCATCTGCCCGTCTTACTTCTATTATAATGTGACTGCGTATGAGGGGAGCAGCGAAGGAATTTTGCCGACTCATTTTGAACAGGTAAGCCTCCCACATTTCCTTGAGGGACCGGTGCATGCCCTGCGGCTTCCTGCGCCGGAGTCCGAAAAGAAAAAACTCTATGAGCGCATAAAGGAAAGTGAACTGTATGACAAGAAGCTTTCCATGTACAAGGTCAATGAACCCCTTGCGGGAAGCTCGTTCGAACTGGGACGCTGTATGGCGTTCACGCCGGGCTGGCTGGAAAACGAGTCCATCTGGCTGCACATGGAGTACAAATATCTTCTGGAACTGCTGAAATCCGGTCTCTACGAAGAATTTTTCCGGGATTTCCACGCCGCGGCGGTGCCATTTCTGGATCCGCAGGTTTATGGCAGAAGCGTTTATGAAAATTCTTCGTTCCTCGCAAGCAGCGCGAACCCTGACCCGCGCACGCACGGACGCGGTTTCGTAGCCCACTTAAGCGGTTCCACAGCGGAATTCATCCATATGTGGACGTTAATGATGTTTGGAAAGCAGCCTTTTGCGATGGATGAAAAAGACAAAACCCTGACACTGGCACTCAGCCCGGCCCTTCCTGCCTGGCTGATTCCGGCGGACGGCATTGTCGAGGCACGGTTCCTCGGGAACACCACCGTGCGTTATCATTTTTCGGAGCAGAAGGACTATCTGCCGGGGCAGTATAAGATTACAAAGATGATACTGCGGTATGCTGACATGGAAGAAGACAATGGCAGCGGCTTGGAACTGGGTGCTTCAGAAGAGCGCGTTTTAGAAATGGAGTATGATACAGGCATTCTGCCGAAAAAGGCTGCGCTGGATGTCCGGAATGGAAAGGTAAAGAAGGTGGAGGTATATTTGCATTCCACTACTACGTAAAAGCCAAATGGCTGCTTTTACGCTAAAAAAACGACACCTTAATAAAAAATAAACCACTTTTTTTACCGCTCAGAATTTTTATAATGAACTCAGCTTTGAAACAGAAGTAAAAAATTAAAGGAGGAATATGAAATGAAGACAAGAAAAATGATGGCAATGCTTCTTGCGGGTACGATGGCCGTATCCATGGCATCGGTCGGCATCACCGCTTCCGCGGAAGGGTATGAGGGCGAGAGCCTCGTGATCTGGACACTGGCAAATGATTTGATTGATTTTGGTGATCGGTTTGCGGAGACGTATGGTGTGGAAGTTGAAACGGTCGTGATTGAACCGGCAAACTATCCGACAAAGATACAGACTGCGCTTCTTGCCGGCGAGTCCGAGCCGGACATCATCGTGGCAGAGCCGCAGATGCTTGGAAGCTTCTATGATGCAGGCTTCTTTGCGGATCTGGATCAGTTTGGTGCACAGGATTACGCAGATCAGATTGTTGATTATGTATGGCAGGCAGGCCAGAGTTCGGACGGCGTACAGAGAGCGATCTCCTATCAGATCACACCGGCAGGCATTTACTATCGCCGCGATATCGCACAGGAAGTGTTTGGCACGGAAGACCCGGATGAGATTGCAGAGCTGTTTGCAGATTATGATACGATCCTTGAGACCGCACAGACTCTGAAAGACGCAGGCTATCGTATTTTCGCATCAGATGCGGAGATGAATTATTTCTCCGGCGACGAAGCGTGGGTAGTGGACGGCGCACTGAATGTTGCACAGTCCAGATATGATTACATGGATCTTTGTATCGCTCTTTATCAGAATGACCTGACCGCGTATGCGAATCAGTGGTCGACTCCGTGGTATCAGGCAATGGCAGGCGAAGTGCCGATCCTGACTGCTGATATTCAGAACTATTCGGATGATTCCGTAAACGTATGGGATTCGGAATCCTTTGCAGAAGCAACCGCAGATTATGAGACGACAGAAGTGTTCGCGTTCGGTCTTCCGAGCTGGGGCGTTCTGACTATGAGAGATAATGTTGGCGAGACCTCCGGACTCTGGGGCGTATGCGCAGGCCCGAGCTACGGCTTTGGCGGCGGTACATTCATCGGTATTTCTTCTCAGTCCAAGAAGCAGGAACTGGCATGGGAGTTTGTGAAGTTCTGTACGCTGAACGAAGAGACTGCTGAGTGGTGGATCGAGTATTCCGAGGGTGATGCGGTTTCTCTGATCTCCGTACTGGAAGCACACGCAGACGATGAGAATGAGGTTTATGGCGGACAGCACCTGAATGAACTGTGGCTGGAGCTTGCAGAGGGCATCGATTATTCCCTGGTTACTTCTTATGACACCGCGATCGGCGATGCATGGGGCAGCGCGATTTCCTCAATAAAGACCGGAGAAATGTCAAAGGAAGATGCGATCAGCAACTTCTATGATACGATTGAGGCTACTTATCCGGAACTGACCATTACAAGAGAGTAAGTATAAGTAAGCAGAGGAAACTGTGAAGGAACTGAACAGTTACAGGCAGAATACCCCTCTGACAGGGTTGGAAAAGTAACTGTAAAGCTACATGGCATTTACAGGAATTGAGGAGGCGCCAGACATCCAGAAACGGGTGCCTGGCGCCGGACACTTTTTGCAAATTGGTGCGCCGCGGCGTTCCGGCAGCGGTAAAGCTGCCGGAATATTGCAAGGCCTCCAAAAAGTTGGAAAAGAGGGAATCCTATGAAAGATAAACCCATAAGAAGAAAGAAAGTTCTGGACAGGTATAACCGGATGGGCTACCTTTTCTGCGCTCCGTTTGTGATCGTATTTCTGATCTTTTCAGTGTACCCGGTGCTCCGGACACTTTATATCAGTTTTACAGACGCCAAACTGACGACACTAAATTCAAGCTTTACCGGATTGTCTAATTACATAAGAGTCATCAATGACAAATTTTTCTGGAAAGCGCTTGGCAATACCATACGGATCTGGGGCGTGAACATTGTCCTTCAGCTGGGCCTGGCGTTCCTGCTCACGATCGTATTCAGTGATGTGAAGTACAAAATGCGCGGACTCGGCATTTTCCGTGCACTGTATTATCTGCCGAATATCATCGCCGCGACCTCCATCGCATTTTTGTTTTCAACACTTCTGGACTGGCGGTATGGTACGTTTAACCAGATTATTAATATGATTTACAAGCTCTTTGGACAGAGCTACAACCCGGTTGACTGGCTGGGATCTTCTTCGACGGCGGGATATGTGATCGCGGTGATCAGCGCCTGGATGTGGTTCGGCAATTCCTTTATCATGCTGATGGCCGGCGTGCAGGGCATCTCGAAAGAGTATTTCGAGTCTGCGGCTATCGACGGTGCGAACCGCTGGAAGATCTTTGGCAAGATTACGCTGCCGCTGCTGCGTCCGATCATGCTGTATGTGACTATTACCTCTCTGATCGGCGGCCTGCAGATGTTCGATCTGCCGTATCTGATGTCTTCTAAGAGCAGCGCGTCCTATCAGTCGATTCAAACAGTGGTCATGTATCTCTATAAATTTGGCTTTGAGACCGGGACGACTCAGATCGGTTACGCGTCAGCAATCGCTTACGTGCTGTTTATGATCATTCTGGCGTGCTCCGTCATCCAGCTGAAATTCTTGAATAAGGAGGATTGATCGTATGTCAACATGGGATAATATAAAAAAAGGAATCCTTTATTTCCTTCTGATCCTCCTGGCGGTAACTTGCCTGATTCCGTTTCTTCTGATGATGGTCAATGCCACCAGAAGCGGAAGTGAAATCGTGAGTTCATTCACGCTGATTCCGAGTACGCATCTGAAAGAAAACTGGGAACAGGTATTTTCCTATTTTAACCTGTTCAAGGGTATGTTCAACAGTGTCCTTGTAGCGGTACCTGCGACGCTGCTGTGCGCGTATTTTTCCTCTCTGACGGCTTACGCGCTGGCAATGTACAAGTTCAAGGGAAGCAAGGTTCTGTTTTATACGATCCTCGTTTTCATGATGATCCCGGGACAGTTAAGCCTGATCGGTTTCTACAATTTATGTACTTCCCTGCATCTGGTCAACTCGTACATCCCGCTGATCATCCCGGCAATCGCCTCTCCCGGAACAGTCTTTTTCTTAAGACAGTATGTCCTGTCGACCCTTCCGCCGGAGCTGATCGAGGCGGCAAGAATTGACGGTGCGAGTGAAGTTTATTCGTTCCACAGAATCGTGATTCCGATCATGTCTCCGGGCATCGCGACCATGTCGATCGGGTGCTTCATCGGTAACTGGAACAGCTACCTGCTGCCGATGATCATTCTGAATAAGAATGAGAAGTTCACTCTGCCGGTCATGATGGCGACATTGAAAGCGTCCACCAATATCAACGCGAACCAGGGCGCGATCTACCTCGCGGTAGCGATTTCTGTCATTCCGATCATTATCGTGTTCTGCTTCTGCTCGAAGTACATTATCGGAAGTATTTCCGCGGGCAGTGTAAAGGGCTGACGGGCAGGATGCATGAAAATATGGTTCCCGGAACGCCGGGGCGCCAGGTGCGCCCCGGTATTTTGTCTGTTTCTATAATATACCTTGCAATTTATAGAGACTATTGCTATAATATATTTTGTAAATTCTACATCAAAAAACGATAGTATAATTGCAAAACTTCTCTGAAAATGGAGGTGTATTATGGCGATTGTAAATGATGAGCAGGTCATGAAAGTATTGCGTCAATATAACCCGTGGTGGCGAACACCTTCTGCCATTAAGGAAGAAAGCAAGCCGCAAAAGAGACTGGCATATTACGAAGCTTTGAGAATACTCACGCATAAGAGTATCCGAAGGTTTGCTGTTTTATCCGGCATGAGACGCGTGGGCAAGACAACGATTCTGTATCAGATTATTGATCACCTGATTGACGAAGGCATTCATCCCGGAAATATCCTGTACGTTACATTTGACAATCCGATTCTGAAACTCGTCAATGCGGAGAATGTACTGTCTATCTATGAAATGATGTACCCGATTGAAGGTACAAGGTATGTCTTTTTTGATGAAGTGCAGTACACCGAAAACTGGGAGCTCTGGATGAAGGTGATCTACGACAGCAGGAAGGATATTCGGCTGGTCGCCACGGGGTCCGCCAGCCCAATCCTGGAAAAGGGTTCTGCAGACAGTGGTACAGGGCGGTGGAGCGTTCTCAAAATCCCAACCATGTCCTTTTATGAGTATTGCAGGCTGCTTGATCTGGATGTGCCTCTCCTGCCGGATGATTTGCATCTGTCAGAGCTTAGAAACATGAATCCGGCACAGTTGGGCGATTTGATGAATAAATTCACTCCGCTGCAAAATCATTTTAACCGTTATCTTATGATTGGCGGTTTTCCGGAACTGGTTTTATCGGACGATGACGTTTACGCGCAACGAATGCTGCGGGAAGATGTGGTGGATAAGGTAATCAAGCGTGATGTGCTGTCACTCTTTAATATCCGAAGCCCACTTCTGATGGAAAAACTGTTTCTCTATCTGTGTATGAACTCTACGGAGATTTTTAATGCAACGGTTGCTGCGAAGGAACTCGAGAATACCTCTGTTACAACGGTTGACAGTTATATTAAAGCGCTTGAAATGTCCAATCTCATTTATCTGGCAAAGCCAATTGATGTAGGCAGTAAAGGCGCTCTAAAAGGGAAACCGAAAATATTTGTTGCAGACGCGGCCATCCGTAACGCTGTGCTGATGATTGATGATGTGCTTTCGGATGAAAAGGAATTGGGCGTAATGGTGGAAACAACTGTCTACAAGCATATGGTTTCCTTCTTTCAGGGCAGTTCGATACAGCTTGGTTATTTCAGAAAGGCAAAGGACAATCAGAAAGAGGTCGATGTGGTGGCAGAGCTTCCCCGGCAAAAGATTCTCTGCGAAGTAAAATATCGTAATAATTCCCACATTTCAGCAACGGACGCCATTGTCGAACTATGTCAGGATGAGAAAACCGGGGTAACAAATGCCTTTTTAATCACCAAACGGCTTGACGATTTTGGCATCACCAAACACGAAACAAAGGTTCCCATTCTGCGTGTCCCTGCCATCGCGTTTCTCTATATCTTAGGAAAGACAGAAGCAGAGGGACAAAACGGAAAATTATAAGTCGAGTTTTCGCGGAAGATGGGAACGACCAATGTCCCTGATGCTGTTTTTGGTGAATGGCTGATGTGCAGGTATGAGGCTGAGGAAATTCAGAGGGGGAAGGAGGCGCAATTCTATGCTGCAAAGGATGAATCGTTTATTTGCCTTGTCTATGGTTTGTGGAGCAATTTCTATGGCCGCAATTTACGCTGCGGCGGGCGGCGATGGTGCTGCAACCCTTTCTCTGACCGCCCGGGCAGAGAGCGCAGCTGTCACACCCGGCTGGAGTGCGTACGCCGATGAACCGATCACGCTCAACTGGTACATCAATTATTCCTGGTTTACGACCGGCTGGGGCCAGAATGCGGTGTCGCAGAAGATTACGGAGGAGACCGGCGTCACGGTGAATTTTATCACCCCGGCCGGGACGGAGACAGAGAAGCTGGCTGCGATGATCTCTGCGGATTCACTGCCGGACATCATTACGCTTGGCTGGTGGGAGACTCAGCTGGATGAGATGATCGCGAAAGATCTTGTTTATGCGCTGAATGAACTTGCGGAGGAATATGAGCCGTACTTTTTTACTGTGGCGGACGACGAAGTGATCGAATGGTATCAGAATGAGGACGGGAATCTCTACTGTTATCCGAATTCTTCTTTTACACCAACGGATTATGAGACGTATGATACGATTGCCTCTAATCAGACCTTTCTGGTAAGGAAGGATATCTATGAGGCCATCGGCAGTCCGGATATGTCGACGCCGGAAAGCTTTATGGAGGCGGTAAGGATGGCGGCGGAGATGTTTCCGGAGGTTGACGGGGAGCCGCTGATCCCGATCGGCGCGGATGTGTTTACGTCCGAGGGCTGCAATTCCTTTGACCTGTATCTGCAGAACTTTCTTGCGGTTCCGTATGAGGATGAGGACGGGGTGTATTACGATCGATACACGGATGAGGAATACATTACCTGGCTGAAGGTATTCCGGCAGTTAAATGAGGAAGGATATCTGGCGACCGATATTTTTGTGGATCAGCGTACGCAGATGGAGGAAAAGATCGCGCAGGGACGGTATTTCTGCATGCTTTATCAGCGCACGGATATGGAAGATCAGGAGAAAATCCTTTACGCGAATGATCCGGACAGCATATATATTGCCGTGGATGGTCCGGCGAACAGTGCAGGGGATGACCCGGTGCTGCCCGGAGCGGGGCTGAATGGCTGGACTGTGACATTGATTTCGAAAAACTGTTCCGACCCGGAGAGGGCGATTGAGCTGCTGACGTATCTGATGAGTGAGGAAGGACAGCTTACGACGTATCTCGGCGTGGAGGGCGTCACCTATGACATCGTGGATGGGGCTTATGTGGTAAAGGAGGAAGTGCAGGAGCTTCTGAATACAGACCGATCGGAATATGACCGTCTGTATGGAGCGGATAATACCTACTGGATGCTGCAGGATAATGTGATGCAGCTTCAGTGGATACAGTCGGCTGATTCGTCAGAAGATCCCTGCCTGGCGATGGAGGAGTGGACCTATCCTTATACGCACTATCTTGGCCAGTATGAGATCAGCTTTTCGCTGGACACCGAAGTCGGATACAGCTGGAATGCGATAGAAGAACTTTGGGGAGAGACCCTGCCGGAGCTTCTGCTGGCTGCCACGGAGGAGGAATTTGATGAAATCCTTGCTTCTTTTGTGGAAGAACGAGACGCTTTGGGGTATGGCGAAGTCGTAACTGCGTGCACGGAAAAAATTCAGGACGCGAAGGAAAAGCTGGGACTGGAGTGAGAGCGGCAGAGCGCGCAGGAACGCTCTGGTCATAAATGGATACGAAGTGTACGGACAGAAGAGGAAAGACGGACATGAAATTACGTGCAAAATGGCGCAGCCTGCGCCTGAATGCAAAATTTACGCTTGTAATCGTCCTGTTGGTGTGGGTGCCGGTGATCGCTTTTGCGCTCATGTTTTTCCATAATACGCAGGAAAGCCTGATGAAGGAAGCTGCTTCGGCCATGGAGCTGGAGCTGCAGGATACCAATACGCAGATTGCCGCTTATGTGGATTCCGTGAATATGTCAACACAGCTGTTTTTGAGCGATACGGCGCTGACTGAGTATTTGGAGCAGATAAGCGTTGATGAGAAGATGACGACGCAGGAGATCCGTTCGTTTTACAACGTGACGGTCGCTTCTCTGGAGCGCCTGATCTACAACAATCCTTACCTTTATCAGATCCGTGTCTACGCGGACAGTGACACCATGCAGGAAATGATGCCGGTGCTGTACCGGATGAGCCGGATGGAAAAGCTTGCCTGGGCAAAAGAGGATGAGTCAGAGTGGGAAGGCTGGCATTTTGATTATGAGGATGTGCTGTTCGGTACGGGTACCGGCGAAAACAGCGGGAAAATTGCCTCTTACGTTACGAAAATGGAATCTTACGGCTATGGGGAAATCGGCGTGCTGGAGGTGGCCATCAGCATGGAAACTCTGTTCCCTGACCTTTACGGGCAAAGTGAAGATCAGTGGCACTGTTTTGTGGACGGGGAAGGCACCGTTTATTTCGGAGAAGAGGATGGGACGCACACAGAGCAGGCGGGGAATATTTTCCCGGAACTCGAACTGAACGATACGGGAGAGGCGGCGCTTACCACGATACGTATGGAGAGGGATTCCCTGCTGGTCGGCAGCTTTTATTCAAAAGGGCTGACCGGGACGTGGATTTCCGTGTATGATCTGAGCGCGGTAATGGAAGAATTAAACGTGACGAGAAACCTTGTTTTTGTGCTGATCGGCGCATTGCTTCTGCTGCTGACATGGATGATCAACCGGATCGTGAACGGGCTGCTGAAGGGGTTTTATAATGTGCTCGGTACGGTTCGTGAGGTGCAGAAAGGAGATCTGGACGCGCGCGTGCCGGTGGAAGGCTGCGGCCAGGAATCGGGCGTGGATGAGCCGGGCGAGCTGGCTTTGCAGGTCAACCGCATGCTGGATCATATCAATGAACTGATGGAAGACAACATTCACCGGGAGGTGCTGGCGAAGAATGCGGAGATTCGTTCTTTGCAGAACCAGATCAACGCGCATTTTATCTATAATGTGCTGGAATCGATCAAGATGATGGCGGAAATCGAGGAAAAATACGAGATTTCCGATGCAGTGACCAGACTTGGCCAGCTGCTCCGCTACAATATGTACTGGAAATCGGGCACCGTGACTGTGCGCGAAGAGATTGAATACATCCGCAATTACATCGCACTGATGAATCTGCGCTTTGACTATGAGATTTATCTGTCAGAAAATCTCCCGGAGCTGGTGCTGGAGCAGAAGATTCCGAAGATGACGCTGCAGCCGATCGTGGAGAACTCCATCATCCATGGAATTGAACAGATGGCGGAGGACACGAATATTTACGTAAAAGGATTTATTCAGGACGGCGACTGTATCATTGAACTGACAGACGCCGGGAACGGCATGAGCGAGGAACGGCTTGCCTGGCTGCAGAAGAAGATTGCCGGAAAATTAAAATCTGTAAAACCGAATTCCGAAGAGTCTGATATGGAGAATCCCAAGTCCATAACATCGGATTCCGGTATCGGTCTGAAAAATGTGCAGGATCGGATTCGCCTGACCTTTGGTTCCTCCTATGGAATCCAGGTGGCTTCTAAAGAGGGCTGCTATACCAAGGTACGGATCCGGATTCCGGTGGAAAGCGCTTAGGAGGATAAGATGCAGACACTTTTAATCGTGGAAGATGAAAAACTGATCCGGCAGGGAATCCGTGTGATGGTGCAGCGCAGCGGCGTGCCGGTGGAAAACATCATCGAGTGCGGCAATGGGCTGATGGCTCTGGAAGTGCTCAAAAGCCAGAAGGTGGACGTCATGTTTACCGACATCCGTATGCCCAAAATGGATGGCATCGAGCTGGTGAAGGCGATGCAGGAGCTTCCGCACCAGCCGCTCACAGTGGCAATCAGCGGGTACGATGATTTCTCTTACGCGGTAGAAATGATGCGCGGCGGCGTCCGTGAGTATCTGCTCAAACCGGTAGACCGGGAAAGCCTGAAGACGATTCTGGAAAAGCTGGAGCAGGAAGTGGAAGCCGCCTATGAGGAGGAGCAGCGGAAAAGCCTGTCGGATCGGGAACGGCTTCGCCGGATCATGGAGTCTGAAGAAATGTCAGACTCTGAGAGACAGGCAATCGGAGAGAGGCTGGAGGGTCAGCTGTTTCCTTCTTATGTGGTATGCTGTTTTGCCGGTATTCCTGAACCGGCAGCAGAGAAAAAAGGCGTTTTTCTGATGCTGGGGGGGCTTCCTGCAGGAAGTATCTGTATTGTAGAGAGCGGAAGCTGTTCTTTTCTGCTGAAAAATGAGCTCGGAGACGCATGCGCCGGGGTAAGCCGGGAACACAGCGGAGCCGGTGAGCTGCGGCAGGCGTATCTGGAGGCGGTGCAGGCGAGAAAAATGGCGTTCTGCAGGTGCGAGCATATCTGCAGATTTTATGCTTTGCGATGCGGAACGGCGGATATAAAAGCCGGGAATGAGGCGGAACCAACCACAGAGGAAATCAAAAAACAGGTGCAGACGCTTGGCACCGACCGCTATGAGGACTGCCAATATCAGGCATCCCTGTTTTTGCAGAAAGTAAAACGTGGTGTCTATATTCCTGCACAGATGGAGCGGTATCTGAATGCGTTGCTTGAACAGATTCCGGCTTCTTATGCGGCGATATTTAAGGGGCAGCAGGAACAATCCGGCTTTGCAACACTGACAGACTTACAAAGACAGCTTACAGACATTTACTCTTACCGCAGTCTGGATGAATATGCGGAAGCCTTAAGTCAGTGGCTTGGATTGGTACATGAAAAAACGGATAACCGCTCGGATGAATTCCGCAACCGACAGAAGCTGGAAAAAGCGATTCGCTACATTCGTGAGAACTACAGCAGCGACCTGAATATGGCCGTGGTGTCCAACCATGTTTCTATGAATTATTCCCTGTTTTCGCAGGAATTCAAGCAGTACACTGGAGAAAACTTTGTCAGCTATTTACGAAATATCCGAATGGAAGAGGCAAAACGGTTGCTCGCACAGACACAGCTGCGCGTGGTGGAGATCAGCCAGAAGGTAGGTTATGAAAATGAAAAGCATTTTATGAAAACGTTTAAGAGCGTGTATGGAGTATCGCCCTCCGAATTCCGCAAAAATGTGGAGTATACGGAGGGAGCATAGATTTTGACGTGGATGTGGAGTTTGCATGGCGAGGAGCGCTTTGCATTTTCTGGCGGCATACAGTACCTCGCAGCGAGTGCGAGGTACTGCCCTGAATCAGTTACTACACCTTTTCAATTACACAACTGTGCTTTTTCGCACTTGTTCCTTTTGCGTCTTTATCGTAATTGATTCCTACCAAAAGCAGATGGCCAAAATATTTCTTTAAGTCACCTTCATAGCGGTTCTCATGAATCTGGCTGATCGCAGTGTCGGCATCCTTATCATACTTAAGTTCGATGATCATAGCAGGCTTATCTATACCCCTGCGAGGGAAAAAAGCAATATCTGCGAAGCCTTTGCCCGTTGGCAGTTCTCTGACAATGCTATAATACCGTTTTGCAGTATAATATGCTATTGTAATCGCACAGCTAAGCGAGGCTTCGTTATTATAATTTAATACTGAGGATACAGAGCCGTGTATTTGCTCTAATGCTTCAGCAACAGCTTCCTCGTTTTGGTTAAGCGTTGCTTCCAGCAGTCTTTCCGATTCAGATAACGCTGCTCCAACTGCTCCCCATTTAGCTCCGCTGACAGCATCTTCAAATGTCTCAGCCACCTCAAGATTCGGGATGTATGTCTCTCGCTTAATCGAATCATAAGCCAGATATCCAAGATGGATCAACAGTGTCAGAACATCATTTTTATTTTTAAATGAAGTTATATCATTCTGGAAAGTACTGATCCTGACACTTACCCGCTCTCCACCCAGCATTTTTATAATTTCATCCTTCAAACCGTCAAAATCCATCTCAATGTATTCTTTCAGGCTTTCAAAGGTTTCGGTCTGGGTCCAGTAGTTTAAAATCTCCTCTTCCTGTAATGCATTCATCACCGAATTAGGGCTGTATATATGTTTGATTTTGCTAAACGAGTATCCATCATACCAGGACTGCATATCCTCAAATTCCATTTGATACTCATCACAAAGCCGTTTCACTTCATCTTCTGTGAATCCAACGTACTCCGCAAGCCTTCCTGGTCTTGTCATGGAATATTCTTTAAAATCTGTCAGGGCCGATTCTGTACCATATTTTTTTATTGGAAGAATACCAGTCATGTAAGCGGCCGCGATCGTTCTGGAGGTCGTGTCCTTGTTTTTGAAAAGGCTTCTCAGGAAAAGGATATAATTTTCCTGAAGTTCCTTATTATCCTTATATTCTCTGAACAGCGCATCCCATTCATCTATAACAAAAACAAACTTCTCATTCCCTTTTGATACAACCGCATATAAAGCCTTTCCAAGATTCTTTTCTTCATCATCAATACATCCAGGGAAAGCGTCTCTTAATTCTTTGAGCAGAGAATCCTTTATGTTCAAAACAATGTCCGTATCTTTATCCTTTGCATCCACAATGAAACCTGTTACATCAAAGGTTATTACATTATATTTATTTAAGTGTTTCTTATAGCTATTTTCCTTCGAAATATTCAGATCTTCAAATAAAAAATCGGAATCGCAGCTTCTGTCATAATATGCGCAAAGCATATTGGCATCATAGGATTTCCCAAAACGCCTTGGTCTGCTAAAGCTTACCAGTGGCTTCGGTTTGCCTATAAGGCTGTTCATAAAAGAGATGAGTCCTGTTTTATCCACATAAATATCTCTTCTGATTTCTTCAAATCCTGTGTGCCCTGGATTTAAATAGATTCCCATATTTTGTAGCCTCCCATATTGTCTCCATTATATATGTGTCACATTCCATATGCAAGCATATATTTTTCCTGTATTTCCAAAGTGCGGGATATCCGGCCTTTTTTGAATACTCTGGAAAAAACAGCTGAATTCTTCGCTTCCTTCAGCCGCATTCCGCAAAAATGTGGAGTATACGGAGGGAGGAGCATAGATTTTGACGTGGATGTGGAGTTTGCATGGCGAACCTGTGGCGGTTCACGGAAACAGATCCTCCACACTCTTCACTTCAGCCGCACCTGCCGTCCTGCACTCCGATAACACATGGATCTCATAGGGCTTTGTATGCAGGCGGTTATAATTATCCAGATACGTCCTAATACTCCGGGTGAAGAAATTCGCCCGGTTTTGTTTTTCGGCATCCTCCACGGACGCAAGCAAAAGGAACTCTCCGCCGCCCTGGTGAGAGATGCATATGCTAGCGGCAGAAGCACCGCCTTCGGTAGAGGTTCCGTTTCCACTCTGGTCGGCGGCAGGATGTGTCTCTGATGTAAAAAGCGCTTCGCGATTCGGAGCCGATACTGCTCCCTCCAGCGCATGTCCGGCGACACAGATGGCAAAATCCCGTTCGGCACGTCCGTATTGTTTTGTGATCTGCGGCAGGCCGGCGACTTCGAAGCGCATGGCGAGAAGTGTTTTGCTCTCGCTGGCAGCTGCAGCGAGAAGCAGGTCGGCTGCCAGCCGGAAACCGCCCCGGTTGGGCAGCAGCGTCAGCTCATCCCGGTCACTGATATCTTCCAGCCGATGAACGAGTACGCCGGTCTGGCGAATGTCAAAAATACGTGCAAGCATGGAATTAATATTGCGCAGGAACATCAGAATCGAAAAACCTGCGGATATTTTTCCATCCATAAATGCCATGGCGGCATAACCGAATTCCCGTTCACCGTAAAAAAGCGGGAAAAAGATATAAGAGGGATTCGTCTCGTGATACAGATAATCCGGCAGGATATTTTTTCCGGAAAAACGGCATTCTGCCAGACGTACCCCGTTGCGGAAGGCGAAAATCATTTCTATCTGATCT
Source organism: Lachnospiraceae bacterium (assembly GCA_021199655.1). Classification (GTDB taxonomy): domain Bacteria; phylum Bacillota; class Clostridia; order Lachnospirales; family Lachnospiraceae; genus Choladousia. The sequence goes on from JAJQHQ010000090.1 coordinate 49,380, forward strand.
GTGCTGTCCATGGTGTCGGGAACGGAGGCAATACGGCGAATATGTCCGGACATATGATCCCAGTCCGGATACAGGCAGAGATACAGCTCCTGACAGTCTTCAATTGCGGAGACAAAATCTTCCAGCAGATCCATGCCGTCATCCAGATCCATCACGGAGTGAAGGGCAGCGGACAGCTTAATGTCCGAAAGCATCGCAGCCTCCCGGTCATTTACCTTGCGGAGCAGGTGATTCTCATAGAAAAGAGGATTCGGCAGGTCATGCTTTTTCTGCGCGCAGCAGGAGCCCCGGTAGACCGGCTGGGAAGGTATGACTGTCTCCTCCGGGAGCGGAGCCTTGCCGGTAAAGCAGTCGCGAAGCAGGTCAAACGCCTTGGCTCCCATCTCGTGAAGCGGAAAAGTCACAGTGGTCAGATCCGGTGAGCAGTTGCGGCTGACGGTAAGATCATCAAATCCGGTTACGCAGATATCTTCCGGAATCCGCAGCCCCTGTCTTAAAAGATATTCCATCACGATCACGGCCATGCGGTCATTGTAGCAGAGAATGGCGTCCGGCTTTTTCTCTCCGCTAAGAAATACTTCGAGTGCAGAGGCAACCGATTCTCTGGTATAGGAGCAGTCTGCAGCATCCTCCTCACCAAAGCTTAATCCGTATTTTTGTATTACTTCTGCGCACAGATCCCGTCTTGGATCAGAGGAGTCCAGCTCGGATTCACAGCCGACATAGCAGATACGGCGGCAGTGATGCTCCCTGATCAGATGCACGGTAAGCTCTCTGGCGCAGAGTCCGTTTCCAAGTACCAGGTGCGGGAAGATGGTGTCATGCTGGGCGATTTCCAGAATCGGGCAGCTGCATTTTTCGGACAGAGTGCGCGCAATCAGGCCGCGGATATCCGCCTGCAGATAGGTGCCGGAGATGAAGATCACTCCGGAAAAATCATCAAAGTGCGGGATTCGCAGGATGCTCTTTTCTCCATTTGCGTACGCGCCGAAATCCTCCCCGTCCGCGGATGCGAAGAATTCTGTGGCATATCCATATTCCTCTGCACGGTCTGTGATACCCTGGCACATGGTCCGTTGGAAGTCTCCGAAAATGTGGGAGACAAAGACGCCGATTTTTTTGGATTGATACATATACATCACCTGTCTTTCGGAGCAAGGACACGATAAACGATTAATCGTGCTATGCATTAAGATTACCACGATGCCGCCGGGAATTCAACCAAAACCCAAAATAGTATTTTTCGTTGACCGTCAGTATCTTCTTTCCCTGAAGATCTTGACGCTTTACCGGGTAGAACAGGAACGCATCGGAACAGGCTTTTAGATAGTTGAGAACGGGTTTCTGAAAAAAAGAAACCTTACTGAAAAAAAGGCTACTGCAAAAAAATCTGATCTGTATCAGAATACAGGCAATCAGAATGAAAAAATGCAAAGTTCTGTTTTTGGATTGTTTATTTGATTCGGACCGTTGGGAGTGAGTGATGTGTACAGAGTAGTGATCATTGATGATGAACCAGTAATCCTGAAAGGACTTTCAGAGACTGTCCCCTGGGGAAAGTATGGCTGTGAGGTGGTCGGAACGGCCCGGAACGGGCAGGAAGGGCTTGCTATGATCCGCGGGCTTCATCCGCATATGATTTTTTCGGATATTTATATGCCGAAGATGGACGGCCTGACCATGGCGGCTGCGATAAAATCCGAATACGAGGATACGGAGCTGACCATACTGACAGGATATCAGGAATTTGAATTGGCTCGGCAGTCCATTCGGCTTGGAGTGACACGCTTTCTTGTGAAGCCGTCCAATATGGAGGAACTCGAGGAAGCGGTCGCCGCAATGGCCGCACGACTCAAAAAGAAAGGCATTACCGGAGGAAAATCCGATCCAGAAGAATACACTGAGCGCGTTTCCAACGAAACAGCGGATGCATTTCTTGTGAACAAAGCGCTGGACTATATGCGTGAGAATTATCGCCGGGAACTGACGCTGACGGATGCTGCGGAGAGCGTTTACGTAAGTCCATATCATATGAGCAGGCTCCTGAAGCGGCACACCGGGAAGAACTTTTCGGAGCTGATGAATTCGATACGGATTGAAGAGACGAAGAAACAATCGAACGCCATGAAGACTGATATTCCGGGGAGAAAGAAAGAGCTTCCGGACGATTATCATTATGCCGGCCAGAAGCAGGGGTACATGGTAGAAAGGCTGAAAGAGTATATAGAGAATCATCTGGATGGCAGCCTGTCCAGAAAAGAACTTTCCGGGGTCGTCTATCTTTCAGAGGACTACCTTTCAAAAGTATTTGCCACAACTACAGGGATGTCGCTTTCCAGCTACATCTCGTCACGCCGGATAGCGCATGCACAGCGGCTCCTGGCCGAGACGAATCTGACGGTCAGCGAGATTGCGCTTCGGGTAGGCTTCAGTAACTTTTCTTATTTCAGCAAAATCTTCCGGGAACTGACCGGCAAAACACCGAATGAATATCGCGAGTCTGTCAATCTGCTGCAATCATACGGATATAAAGAGACCTGAGATTGACAGAGGCATATTGTAAAAATGCCGGATTTTTGTTAGAAATTGTCTTGATATTTACAGATTTTCCACATCTACAAAGCTATACTGACTCCAAATAAATTGTGAAAGGGGACATATATATCCCTGCAAACCATGCCGGAGAGACAATCCTGAGTGAATATAATATAAAAAATGACACTTTAAGGAAAAAAATAACACCGAATCAAAACCGGCATTTTGTTATCATGAGAAAAAAATGAGAATCATGAAAAGCATGAAAAGCAGGGTACGCAACCAGGTCAGAACCGGATGACTCTGACACAGCAGAAAACGCAAAACGCAAAATGCAAAATGTAAAATGTAAAATGCAAATAAGAAAGGAGAGAAATCTGATGAAAAACAGATGGAGGAAACTGTTGGCGCTGATGCTGGCTTTGGCCATGACATTACAGCAGGGATCTGTACTGTATGCCGCGGAGAATGTAAGCGTGGTCTCACAGGACAACATTGTTGTGGCGGCGGAAGAAGAACAGGCCGCGGACGAGTCCGGGATGTCTGCTGACGTGAATAATTCAGACGCAGAGAACCCAGATGCAGGGAATACAAATGCAAAGAATTCAGATACACAGCCCGAGGCAAATCTGACCGCGGACGCGGCTGGTGCATCGGATGGAGAGAACAGTGCAGCGGAATCGGTAGAAAACACGAATTCAAAGGACGATGCAGATCCGGAGGGTAATGCGGCTCCGGAGGATGGTGCAAATTCGGAAGGTAATGTGAATCCGGAAGATGAAGCGAACCCGGGGGATGACGAGGGTTCGGAGGACGAAGCGGAACCGGAAAATGACGCAAATTCCGAGGATGAAGCAATTCCGGAAGACGAAGCGAATCCGGAGGATGATGCTGATTCTGAGGAAGATCCGGAATCGGAGACGGAAGTACTTACCGGCACACTGGGAAATATCGAAGTGACAGTCTCATATGCGGAAACTGCGTTCGACGGAGAGGCAGTTGAGCTTGCTCTTTCGGAAGTGACGGATGCGCAGGCGATACCAGATGCGGCGCTCATCAATGCGGCACTCGATCAGGCTACATATCTCATATCCGTTCACGGCATTGATATTTCTTTCAAAAATGAGGATGGCGATGAAGTCGAGCCGCACGGCAGCGTAAAGGTTGAGATCAACTTCACAGATCCGATTGCAGCCTCCTCGGAAGAAGATGTGGCAGAAGTGATTGCGGCAGCGGATCAGTCGGCGATCATGGTCTTTGACGCAGAGGGGAATGTCGTAGAGACGAAGCAGGCGCAAGCAGCGGCAGCGGACACAGAGTGGAAACTGTTCCACATCACCACCGCACAGCAGGTTGAGGATTTGACAAATGCGGCGGCCACCGATATCGCGACGACGGAGGCGGACGCTGTGAATGCGGCGGCTTTTGAGATGGATTCGTTCTCAGCGGTGTACTTTGTGGAGACAGCGGATATCAGCGGAGAGACAACAATCAACACGGCAAATGACCTGAAAACTTATTTGCAGAATGGATACGATGTTGTTCTTTTGAACGATATTGTTCTGCCGGCTGATTTGAGTTACTTCTGGCTGGATAAGAGTGTTACATTATATCTTAATGGACATAGTATTACGACAACAAACGACTATAATAACAGTGCGCTGTTTGCTGTTAAAAACAGTGCAACATTTACAATTGATGCAGGATATGGTAAATGCGCAGCAGCTTCGCAATATGCAGGAAGTACTCCTGTAATTTCCGGGTTTGGCACCGGAAATGTGATAGAAGCAGCTGAGGGAACCACAGTTACTGTGAAAGGCGTTACGTTCCAGGGCAACAAAGGAACTGTTGTTAAGACGAGCGGCTCTTCGGGTGCGGCAGCAGCAGTGACTATAGAGAACTGTACCTTTACAAATAACGGCTCTTCTTCCTCAAACGGCGGCGATATTTATGCGTTATATAGTGAGGTGTCTGTGAGCGGATCGACCTTTACCGACAATACGGCGTACAGAGGCGGTGCCATCTATGCGGAATACGTTACGAGTCTCTCGTTAACGGGAAATACCATTCAGTCCAATAGTGCCAATGACGGCGGCGGATTGTTTCTTGCGCATATTGATGCAGATGATACCGTGACAGTTACGGGCAATACGATCACGGGTAATACGGCGACAGGCGGCTCCGGCGGCGGACTGTATCTGGATTATGTCGGTAATTTCACTCTTTCTGATAATGCTGTAAATACAATAAATGGAAATACTGCAAATACAAATGGCGGCGGTATTTTTGCATGGGAATCTTCTATAGATATTTCCGGCGGAACCATAGATAAAAACGTAGCCGGTTCACAGGGCGGCGGCATTTATGTCAGCGGAGCAAGTACTATCACCATGAGCGGCGGCAGCATTTCCGGTAATACATGTAAAATTGATGAAGGATGGAATTTAGGCGGCGGCGGTGTAAGAACGGATGGCAGTGTAACGTTCACTCTCTCCGGCGGCAAAATCAATGGAAACTATTCCCTGCTCGGCGGCGGCGGAATCCTTATGACAGGCAGCACGGTATTCACTATGACAGGCGGTGAAGTATCGGGCAATGCGGCCTGGTACGGAGAGGGCGGCGGTATCTCCATATCCTGCACGGCCACGATCACCGGCGGCTCTATCTGTAACAATGCGAGCGGCTATGATTTAAACGGAAACGCGAATTCTTCCTATCCGCACTGGGGCGGCGGCGGAATTTTTGTCTCGGACCAGGGCGGCGTCCTGACGCTGGTTGGCGCTTCGATTACTGATAATTTCGCCGGCGGTTTTGGCGGCGGCGTTGCGGGATGCGCGACCGGTGCGGTGTTCATGTTTGAAGACGGTGCGTATATTGCACGTAACAGTGCTTCCGGAACGAATACATCCGGAGGGGAATCAGCGAAAAGTGAGGATCACGAGTACGCGGCAAACAACGCGGCCTTTATGGCGGGCGGATATAACGATTATTTCTGTGCGCTGAACAGTTATGTAAGCACAATGATGCTCGGGGTAGACGAAGGCTGGACCGGCACTGCGGATTATGAGGCAGTCGATTACTACAATGGCGGCGCATATGGTGAGAGCGGGAGCGGCACCTATGTTATGGCGAACACCATGATGGGTCTGACAGCGAATCCGTCAGGTACACCCACCGGCGTAAATGTAACGATTTCCGGGAATAAATCCTACACACATGGCGGCGGCGTCCTGTGCAATGGTACGATTTATGTGGGAAAACCGGACGGAAAGACTCTGGAGCTTGGCGACCGCCTGAAACTGACCCTTTATAAGGCTCTGAATATCCCTCTGGAATACGAATTTACATTCACGCTGACGGAAGAAACAATCGATAATCAGGGGAATCCTGTTTATACAGTACTTCATACGGATACGAATAAAACCAGCTCAACGGAAAAGACCGGGGAGATCGCCTTTGAACCGCTGACTTTTAACAAAGCGGGTACGTATACGTATTATATAGAAGAAAGCGCGGCAATCCCGTCAGAACTGGACGAAAATGAGGTGACGATGAGTGATGCCGAGTACAAACTTGTAGTCACTGTTACAGATCAGTATTTATCCGGCTATGCTGTGACGACAATCTGGCATAAGGTGTCTTCTGTTTCAGTTTATATGAAAAACGATGTTGAAGGATGGGAATTAATCGCCACTGATTCAGGGAATATCAGCGTTACCATTGATATTAATAACAATGAACATCATTACGGCAGTATCACAATCGGCAGTACGGATGCTGCAGCCTTTACCAATGAGATTACCACGCCGCAGAAGACCGAGACTAACCAGGGCGATGGTATAAAGGACGAACATGGCAACATTACTTATAATAATGTGGAACTGGGAGAGACCATTACCTACAACATCAGTTACTACAATGGTAGTGATACGGATGCGACGGTGGTGATAAAGGATCAGCTGGATCAGGGAGTGGATTATGTGGAGAATTCTGCTCAGATCCGGGGTGTGTATGACAGCGAAGCAGGGGAATATACATGGAATAACGCGGATGCTTCATGCACTTATAACTCAGAAACACGCACTCTTACCTGGACGTTCAGCGCAGCAGCATACGAATATGGCAAGGTTAGATTTTCTGTAATTGTGAATGAAAAGGCGTTCATTCCAGCAAATGAAGGAGAAAATCCGTCCGTAGATAACACTGCGACTGTGCAGGTGGGGAATGAAAGCGAGGTAACCACCAATACGGTTACAAATAAGATGGACACGGTTGAAATCGGCGTCAAGAAAGAATGGAAGGATGCGGACAACGCATACGATACCAGAGCTGCATATGCGGTTACTCTGACCGGAACGATTGCGGTTGAAGCAGATGACGGAAACAGCGGGACTACGACAGAAACAAAGACGGTCTATACGGATACGCAGGGACTTGCGAAAACCGAATCGACTTATAAGTGGACGAATCTGCCGAAGTATTACGACGGAGGAATCGAAATCGCATATAGCGTAACGGAATCCACGGTGCCGACCGGATATCAGGCGAGTGTTTCCGGTTCTGCGGAGAAAGGCTATATGATTACGAACACGCTGACCGGGACAGTAGATGTCAGCGGAAGCAAGACCTGGAATGACAGTAATGATCAGGATGGAAAACGGCCGAGTTCCATTACGATTCGTCTGTATGCGGACGGCTCAGAAGTGGCAAGCAAAAAGGTGACGGCTGCCGATGACTGGAGCTGGACATTTGAGGAGCTTGCGAAGTATTCATCTGAGGGGAAAGAGATCACGTACACCATCTCCGAAGACCCGGTGGCAAATTATACGGGCTGGGTAAACGAATACAATGTGACCAATACCCACACACCGGAGACGATGAGTGTTACCGTCAATAAGGTATGGGAGGATGCCGAAGACAAAGATGGAAAGCGTGCGTCTTATGAAGTGACGCTGACCGGCACGACTGCAATTATTGTTGGCGGTGAAGTGCAGACGAAGACAGTTTATACAGATACACAGGAACTGAAAGCGGATGAACTGACCTATACCTGGAGCGGACTGGCAAAGTATTCTGAAGGAAAAGAGATCACGTACACTGTGACTGAGTCCGTCGTGCCGACCGGATATACAGCGGAGATCACCGGAAACGCGACGGAAGGCTTCACGATTACGAATTCGCATACTCTGGAGACGGAGCCGGAAACAACACCGGAAACTGAGCCACAGACGGAACCGCAGACGGAACCGCAGACAGAACCGCAGAGTGGATCGGAGACAGAGCCGGAGACGACGCCGCAGAGTGAATCGGAGACGGAGCCGGAGACGACGCCGCAGAGTGAATCGGAGACGGAACCGCAAAGCGAATCTGAGCCAGAGTCGGAGACGACACCACAGAGTGAGTCAGAGACGGAGCTGCAGACCGAAACGCAGCCGGAGACCAGTGTGAACAATACGATTTCAGTGACAAAGACTCTGGTTTATGATGGCAGCGCACTTTACGCCGACAATGCGACGTTCTATGTCGCGCTGTATTCGGATGAGGCGCGCACGGTGCGTGTATCAGAGGTAAAGGCGATTTCGTTTACGAACGCTTCTTCCGGCACGGCGGCATTCACAGGGCTTGTGACCGGAAAGACGTACTATGTAGGGGAATGCGACGCGGACGGCAATGCGATAGCATCCGGAAATGTGGGCGGAACCCTGTTCTATGCAAACTTTGCGGATGGATATACGGCGACTATTGCAAATACCGGGGACAATGTGTCAGTGGCATTTGAAAATGAATTCCTGGATGTTCCGCACGGATTCTATATCGAAGAAGAGGAACCGACCATTACAAATGAAGAGTCTGAAACGACAGTGACGGAGTCGGAAGAGGAAACGGAAAAGGAATCCGAGACGGAGACGAAAGCAGTGCAGACCGGCGATGAAACGCCGCTTGCGGGCATGATGGGGCTGATGCTCCTGGCTCTGGCAATCCTGCTTGCGACCGGTATGACGGCAGGCTTAAGGCGCCGGAGACGATAGAACAAAAGCGGCAGATTGTTTTGACATGCCTGCTTAAGCGATAGTACAGCAGCGCAGGAACAGCGCCTGAATCGGTATTGTTGGGGAATCATTTCGACCTCCTTAATCGGATAGGGGGAGGTGCGGCTTCGAAAGCCGCATCTTCCCCCGATTTTTATAGTAAACGACGTAAGTCGTTTTACTTTGCACCAGACGCGAGGCTGCAAAGCAGCCATTCCATGCGCGTCTGTGTGCATCGATTATCAAAAAGGAAGAGGGAAGATGAACGGATACAGGATGGTCATCGCAGATGATGAAAAAATGATCCGGGACGGTCTGGCCGGTATGAAATGGGACAGGCAGCAGATTGAAGTTGTCGGTGTGGCCAGAAACGGACTGGAAGCACAGGAATATATTGACGGAATGGAATTTGATATTCTGCTGACGGATATCAAAATGCCCGGAATGGGCGGAGTGGAGCTGGCAAAAAATCTGCAAAATACGAATGCTTCCGCGAAAACGATCCTGCTGAGCGGCTACGGGGAGTTTTCTCTTGCGCAGCAGGCGATCGGCTGCGGTGTGTTTGATTATATTTTAAAACCCTCCACGCCGGCTCAGATCTTTGACAGCGTAAAAAGAGCCTGCGAGGCGATCAATCAGGAACGGCAGTCGAAGCGGTATGTACGGAATCTGGAGCAGAAGGTGGATGGATATCGGGAAGTACTGGGTGCCAGAGAAATGGTGGAAGATATGGAAAAATCAGCTGATATCCACGACATGCTTTCTTATATTTATGCACATTACGCTGAGAACCTTACACTTTCTCAGCTGGCGGAGCAATTCTATTTCAGTCCGGTCTATATGAGCTCTTATGTCAAACGGCATACCGGGCATACATTTCTGGAGATCCTGACTTCTGTGCGGATGTTTCACACGGCGCGGCTGCTGAGGGATACATCGCTGAGAAACCGGGAGATTGGAATGCGAGTCGGTATCCAGGACGAGCGTTATCTGGGTCAGGTGTTTAAGAAAACGTTTGGAGTGACACCCTATGAATATCGAAAGCAGACGTCGGACCCGGCCGGGAGACCGGACGGCATGGAGACACTGGAGAGCTATATGCGAAAGAATATAAAAGTATAAAGAAAGAGTGCGGAGGGAGAGGCCGAAAAAGAGAACCGGGGGTTTTCCTGTATGTTGAAAAAAATGACTCAGGGTCTTACAGCCATGCCGAAACAGGTGTCCGGATGGCTTCGGAAAAAGGTGCAGGGCTTCAGTTTCAGTAAAAAGCTGATTCTGATCTATCTGGCTGTTATTCTGGTTTCCGTTATAGGCAGTTCCCTGCTCTCCTATGTTTTTTCCGCGGGAAGCATGCGGGAAAAAACCTGTGACTACCTGAAAAATCTGGCTTCTGTGACGATGTCCAAGGTGGAATTATCTGTTGAGAATGTAGAGAACACCGCATTTTACATTTCAGGAAATGAACAGATGCAGAGTCTGCTTTACCAGAATTTTGATGAAGACGATCGTATTTCCAGGTATCAACAGTATGATGATGTCTGCGATCTGCTCTCTTATTATGTCTTTCTTTCTCAGGAAATCGCTTCCATATACATTAACGCGACAGACGGACAGAATTACAGCTACACAAAATTTAACCGGGTTCCGCCGGATGAAGAACTGTGGAATGAGGAACGGGAATGGATTTGTACGGATGGACACATTTATCTGCGCAGGGAAATGTATCGTTTCGAGGATCAGACTCTGCTGGGGACGATGCTGATCGATGTGCAGCCGACGGTATTCTATGATATTGTCAAAGACATTTCCTATGATGCGGGCAGCATCGTGTATATCACAGATCAGGAAGGCAGCATCGTATCCGGCCAGAACACTGAGATGACGGGACAGGCGTTTTCCGATGTGCTTCCGGTGAGAGATGCCGATGAGATGTTTGAAACAGTTATCATGGACGGGAGCAGATATGTTTTCTACACCGGCTGTGAGATCGCAAATGGCTGGCGACTGGTACTGGCGGTTCCGGAATCGTACTTTCTGTCGGATATTCAGAAGCTGCAGATTCATATGGCCATCCTGCTGACAGTGACCTGCCTGCTGGCTATCGGGCTGGTTGTGGCTGCGGGAAAAGGGATTACACGGCCGATCACCAGTCTCTCCGACGCCATGAAACGCTTTGGACAGGGAGATTTCGAAGTGAGCTGCGAAGCAGAGGGAGAGGATGAGATTGCCGTTCTGGCGAACAGTTTTAACCAGATGGTGAATGATATCCGCACCCTGATTGATGAGGCATATGAGCAGGAAATGATGCAGCAGGAGATTGAAATGAAATCTCTCCAGATGCAGATCAATCCGCATTTTCTGTACAATACTCTGGATACGATTAACTGGATCGCGCGAATGAACGGGGTGGATCAGATTGGAGATCTGACATATTCTCTCGGCAATCTGATGCGCTACTCCCTGTCCAAAAAGGATTTTGTGACGATCGATGAGGAGCTGAAGAACCTCAGGGATTATGTGGAAATACAGAATGTACGCTACGGCGACCGCATGACGGTTTCTTATGAGGCGGATCCGGAGCTGCTGGATACTTATGTGCCCAAGCTTCTGCTGCAGCCGATCCTGGAGAACGCGATCATCCATGGGGTGGAGGACAAAATCGAGCCTGCGTTGATACAGATCCGTATTTATCATGAGGAGGATGACCTGTATATGGTAGTCGAGGACGATGGCGTCGGTATGCCACAGGAGGCGATCGAAGGGCTTCTGGATCTGCATCCGGCAAATTCCATGAAGAAAACCATTCGGCGAGGACACACATCGATCGGCGTCAACAATGTCAACCGTCGGATCCAGAAGGTCTTTGGGCCGTCCTGCGGCCTGCAGATCCAGAGCCAGCTTGGCTCCGGGACAAAGGTGACGCTGCGGATGCGGATCTTGCGGCAGCCGCCGGATATGCGTCTGGAATATTACAGCGGATGATGCCAACAAATGATGCCAACAGATGATTCCGTGCTTCTTACTGCCGGGCAGCATCTTAAAAATTTCAACATTCCTCTTAAGAATCTGTGTACACGGGACTTTGGATTTTTCCTATAATCAGACCATACAAAACAACCGAACGGGCGGCGAAGCCCGGGCAAAAGAAGGAGGTTCTTATGAAAAGAAAGGCATTAGCAATTGCACTGACGGCAGCCATGGCGATGGGACTTGTGTCATCGGTTCCGGTGATGGCGGAAGAGGAGCAGGTGACGATCAAAGTATTTTCCAATCTTCCGGACCGGACGAGCGGTCAGGGACTGATCGAGCAGACACTGTTCGATATGTATATGGAAGAAAATCCGAATGTCACGATTGAGGTCGAGGCGCTGGATGATGAGAGCTATAAGACCAAGTTCAAGGCGTACGCTTCGGGAAGCAGCATGCCGGATCTGGTAAATGTGTGGGGCCAGCCGGCGTTTATCAGTGAAGTGATAGACGCCGGACTGCTGGCGGAGCTGAACGAGGAGGATTACGCGGATTATAACTTCCTGGATGGTTCGCTGAACGGATTTTCACAGGACGGGAAGCTGTATGGCCTGGCAAGAAATACGGATGTCATGGGTTTCTATTACAACAAGGCGATCTTTGAGGAGTGCGGTGTGGAAGTACCGACGACCTGGGATGAGCTGCTTGCCGCGGTGCAGACGATTACGGATGCGGGATACATCGCCATCTCTATGGACGGCTCTGACAAGTATCCGATCGCGATCCTGATCGAGGATATCTATCAGAAAATTGCGGGAAGCGCGGATACCTACAGCAATGCGGCGGCAGCAGTGGAATCCGGCAGCTATGATGAAAGCTGGACACAGGCGGCACAGATGGTTGTGGATCTGGTTGAAGCGGGCGGCTTCCAGACCGGATTTGAAACTACGGATTACGGCACAGCCCTGAACCTGTTTACAAATGGTCAGGCAGCCATGTATTACATGGGCAGCTGGGAAATGTCCATGGCGACCAATGAAGACATTGATGAAGAGACAAGAAACAACATCAGCGTATTTACCATGCCGCTGGCAGACGGCGGGACCGGTACGGCGACAGAGATCTGTGCGTGGAACGGCGGCGGATATTCCGTAACGGCGAACTCGGAAGTGAAGGATGAAGCGATCGCCCTGCTGAACTACATGTTTGAGCCGGATCACTGGTCAAAGCTTGCGTGGGAGAACGGTGTATGCATGTCTGCACAGAACTTCAGCGACTATCTGACCGGGGAAGAGACTTCTCTGCAGCTTGAATGGATCGACATCGTGAGCGGATCGACCAGCGTTTCCGGTACTCCGATCAATGATCTGGGAACAAGTGAGTTCAAGACAGTGTGCGAAGATTCCTGTGTAGAACTGGCGATCGGCAGCCTTTCGGTAGACGAATTCTACAGTGCGCTCGCGGCATTCGCACAGTAAGCTGCTTCTCAAAAAAATACGGAAAGAACCGGCTGCAGAATCCGGGAAAAATGCGCGATCGGCAGGTCACCATGCGATCGGGCAGGAGAAATCGGATAGGGGGAGTTACCTGTGTGAATAAAAAACAGGGGGGAGAGGCGCTCCCTCCTGATTTTTTTTCAAAATGTCAGCAGCGTTACGGAACCATATGCCGCCGACTGTCAGAAATCGAATGCCGGTATGCATGTGGACACGGTGGCGGCAGTAATATCACGGAGTTTGGGTCGTAACATCGTTTTTATATTCCAATGGAAGGAGGAGAACATGAAGAAACTATACAGCAACAAGCGCGTTATTTTTTCACTTGTAGCGCCGGGCTTATTTATGTTTACCGTAGCCATACTTGCGCCGATTCTTCTGAGTATATATTACAGCTTTACAAATTATTCCGGTATCGGGGATTACTGGTTTATCAGTATCGAGAATTATACGACGCTGTTTCACGATTCGGTATTCTGGAGAGCCTTAAAGAATTCCCTGTTCCTGGCGATCGGATTTATCTGTATTCAGCATCCGCTTGCGGTCTTTGTGGCGGTAAAGCTGGATAAGCTCCAGGGAAAAGCGGAAGGTATTTTCCGCTGCATTTACTTTATCCCAAATGTCATTTCGGTAGCGGTCATTGCTTATCTGTGGAAGTTTATCTACAATCCGAACTTCGGCCTTCTGCAGAAGATCCTGGAATTCTTCGGTTATAAGGGCACCATCAACCCGCTCGGCTCCGGGACAGCGATCTGGGCGGTGCTTGTCGTTCTGATCTGGCACGGCTTCGGCTGGGGAATGCTGATCTATTATACCGGTGTAAAAAACATTGATCCGATCCTCTATGAGGCTGCGGCGATCGACGGAGCGTCCGGGACATCGACTTTTTTCCGAGTCACGCTGCCGCTGATGAAGCCGGTCATTCAGGTGAACGTCACCATGGCGATCATCTCCGCGCTGAAACAGATGGAGACGGTATATCTGCTTACGGACGGCGGACCCGGCAATGAGACGCAGTTTATGGCGAGCTATCTGTACAAACAGGCATTCAGCTCCTACAAATACGGCTACGGAAATGCGATCAGCGTTATTTTCATCCTGATCTGTCTGCTGGCGAACCTGATCCTGCAAAAAGTATTTCAGGAAAAAGAAGCATAGGAGGTGTATAAAGTGAACAGTGTTTTATCGAAACAATCCCGGACCAAAAGAAGGATCTGGATCCTTGTATTCTCGGTGATCGCGTTTGTCCAGCTGTTTCCTCTGATCTGGCTGGTTGACTTTTCTCTCTGCAAAAGCAATGAGCTGTTTACGAGCGGGATCCTGGTCTGGCCGGAGGAGATTCAGTGGAAGAATTACATACTGGCGTTCCGCGATGGCCATTTCCTGCATTACCTCGGGAACAGTCTGCTGATCAATACTCTGGCGGTCGTTCTGGTCGTTCTTATCTCGATCATGGCTTCGTTTGCCTGTACACGTATGCACTGGAAGCTGAAGAATGTGGTAGCAGTGATCATGGTGATGGGAATGATGATACCGATCCATGCGACGTTGCTGCCCAACTACGTGATCTATGACCGGCTGAAGCTGACGGATACGATCTGGGCTCTTTTGATCCCCTATGTCGCGTTTTCCCTGCCGCAGGGCTATTTCCTGACGTCGGGCTTTATGGCTTCCGTGCCGAAGGAACTGGAGGAGGCGGCTCTGATCGACGGCTGCGGCGTATACCGTGTCGTCTTTACGATCATCATGCCGCTGCTGCGGCCTTCCATCTCCACCGTGGTGATCATGACCTACCTGAACAACTGGAATGAGTTCATGATGGCGACGACCTATTTAAGCAGCGACAAGTGGAAAACGCTTCCGTTCTGTATTCTGGAATTTACCGGACAGTACTCGTCCAATTATGCGGTGCAGTTCGCGGTCATGGCTCTCTCAGCGGCTCCCGCGCTGATCGTGTATATATTCCTGAACAAATACATCACGAAGGGCGTGGCGCTGGGCGCGGTAAAGGGCTGATTTTTCTTCCCGCCCGGTCAGATGCCGGAGCGAATAAGCTGCTGTAAAAAAGAAACCTTACTGAAAAAAAGGAACTGCAATTCGGGTTCCTTTTTTGTATGATAGTAACTATTCAGGACAGTACTTCGCACTTGCTGCGAAGTACGTAAGAAGAAGTAGATTGTATGGGGAAAAGCCCCATCGCGCAGCGATTTTAAATGGGCTTTTCCCTCGTAACTGTGAAGGTACTGAACAGTTACGTATGATAAAAGAAAACAGGAAAGCGAGGGAAAACGCATGAAAATGAACTGCTATATCACGAACGAGGCAAAAAAAGAATACTGGAAAGAAGTGAGCGTTTCAGAGCCGGGAGAATCCCGTGATCACATGCATGTAGTGAACCTGTATCCGGAATTTCAGCGGCAGACGATAGAGGGCTTCGGAGGCGCGTTTACTGAGGCAGCTGCTACCACTTTCGCGAAGCTTCCGGCAGAGGCACAGGAGGAAGTACTGGAGGCATGTTTTGGAAAAAATGGTCTCCGTTACAACATGGGACGCTGCACGATTCACAGCTGTGATTTTGGCATGGGAAATTATACCTATGTGCAGGAAGGCGATGAGACGCTTGAGACCTTCAGCATTGAGCATGACAGGAGTCAGATCCTGCCTCTGATAAAGAGAGCGATGGGGAAAGCATCGGAGGAGATGATCTTTATGGCGGCTCCCTGGTCGCCGCCCGCATACATGAAGACGAATGGAGAGATGAACTATGGCGGTAAGCTGAAAGAGGAATACCGTGCTCTCTGGGCTGAATATGTGACCCGATTCCTCCAGGCTTACCGTGGCGAAGGCATCAATGTGAAGTATATTACGGTTCAGAACGAGCCGGAAGCCGTACAGACCTGGGAATCCTGCATTTATACGGCGAAAGAGGAAGGCATCTTTGTCACGGAATATCTTGCACCTGCGCTTTTGAAAGCAGACCTGACGGATATCGGCATTTTTATCTGGGATCACAACAAAGAGGCGGCTTTTGAGAGAGCAGACGAAACCTTGTCAGTTCCGGGCACCAGAGAAGCAGCAGATGGGGTAGCCGTGCACTGGTATACCGGCGACCATTTCGATGCGCTGCGTCTGATCCGCGAAAAATATCCGGATAAAAGGATTTTCTTTACGGAAGGCTGCGTAGAGTATTCCCGTTTTGCGGATTCCAACGAAGTGCAGAAAGCCGAGATGTACGCGCATGACATGGCGGGCAACTTATGGGCCGGAGTGGAGGCTGAGCTGGACTGGAATCTCATACTTGATGAGAACGGCGGGCCGAATCATGTCGGAAATTACTGTGCGGCGCCCATCATGTGCGATACCGTGACAGGCAAGGTGGAAAAGCGCTTAAGCTATTATTACATAGGCCATTTCAGCCGCTATATCCGGCGCGGCGCAAAAGCGATTGCCACAACGTCGTATACGGATAAAATTGACGTGGCTGCCTTTATAAACCCGGATGGGGAGCGGGTGGCAGTCCTTTTGAACAAATCGAGCGAAACTCTGGAAATCACCCTGCGCGAGAGCGGAAGAGGAACCACAGTGGCGCTTCCGGCACATTCCATAGCGACGGTTATTATTTGCGGATAAAGAATTTCTGCAATTATTCAGGACAGTACCTCGCACTCGCTGCGAGGTACTGTATGAAACGTAAATGTTACGAATTTTTCAGATACAAAAAGCCGCATAGAGAGGAACCGTTTTTTTCCCGTCCTCAAAGCCGAAGTTTTTTGCAGAGAGCTTTATGGCGTAAGCAGGTTTATAGTTTTCCATATACAGCTTTAAACTTTTTGCTTTGGTGTTGTCAGCTGATTTTACCTCTATCGGGATGATCTGCCCCTCTCGCTGAATGATAAAATCAATCTCCGCACCGCGCTCAGACATCCAGTAGAAGGTCTTGTAGCCGTTGATGGACAGCTGCACATTCACATAATTTTCCGCCATACCGCCTTTAAAATCGTTGATATCGTCTACCATATAGAGAATGTCGTTTGCCGCAAGATTCTTTTTCGCGCAAAGCAGTCCCAAATCTGACACATAGATTTTAAAGGCATCAATATCGCGGAAATTTTCAAGAGGCTTTTTTATTTGTTCAACCTTATACACCTGAGATACGATACCGGACAGGCAAAGCCATTCGATGGCATTTTCAAACTCGGAAGCCCTGGCGCCTTTTTTGATCAGCTTGTATTGGAAACGGGTATTTTTTTTGGAAAGCTGAACAGTGATATTATCATAGGTGAGTCTGGTCTTTTTAATCTCATTGAGGCTGTTGTATTTACTCATATCATTGAGATAGCCTGCAAGGATCGTATCCTGGGTGTGACGGATAAGAATATAATCCTTTGTCTCTGCAAATTGCATGACACATTCAGGCATACCGCCCACGACCAGATACTGACGATAGAGCTGCATTGCCGCATCATGCAGGACGGAGGGCAGCGGTGTATCCGTGTCAAAGCAGTGCTTGATCTGCTCCACCAGAGCCGTCTCCCCGCAGGCCAGCATAAATTCCTCCATATCCATAGGACAGAGAGTCATCATATCCACCTTGCCGACAGGGAAAGAAAACGTATGTCTGTTTACGGCGACCCCGAGCAGACTGCCTGCTGCAATAATATGATATTCAGGTGCATCTTCGCAAAAATATTTCAGACTTGTCAAAGCTCTTTCACAGAGCTGAACCTCATCAAATACGATCAGCGTTTTATCCCTGACAATTGTCTGTCCTGCAATATGGGATAAAATCGGTATCAGGTAATCGGGGCTGATATTTTCCTCAAAGGTTTTATTCAGCCTGGGATTGGTTTCAAAATTGAAGTATGCCACATTCTCATAGTGTGACCGTCCGAATTCCAGAATGGACCAGGTCTTGCCGACCTGCCTTGCCCCCTGCAGGATTAAAGGCTTGCGATGCTCGCTGACTTTCCATACTTCTAAAAAATGCGTGATTTTCCTGTACATACGGCCGCCTCCAGTAAATGTATTGACCAGAACATAACATGTATTCGCGCAAATTACAACGAAAATTTTACCGAAATCAACACTAAAACGCACGAAAAGTGTCGGGTTGACACATTTTCAGGGATAGCGTATGATATGGAAAGCTGAATTCAAATGTAATTTTGCCGCGGTTGTGACTGTATAGATTCAGGCTACGGAAAGTACAGTTCAGGGATGCGGACAGAACAGGAAAGGAACGAAAGACATGGCAGGAAAGCTGTATGGGGTCGGCGTGGGACCGGGAGATCCCAAAATGATGACCTATCTGGCGGTAGAGACGATTGAAAACTGCCCGGTGCTGGCGGTACCGGCGGATGGTAAGGAGTCCGCAGTGAGTTATAAGATTGCGGCTGGAATAGTAAAAGAACTGGATGAGAAAGAATGCCTGAATCTGGTGACGCCGATGACAAAGGATAAGGCAGTATTAAATGCGGCTTATGAGAAAGCGGCGGAGCAGATTATCGAATATCTGGAGCAGGGGAAGGACGTCGCCTATCTGACGCTGGGCGACCCCACCATTTACTGTACTTATATTTATGTTCATCGGATTGTGAAGGCTCGCGGCTATCAGGCGGAAATCATCAACGGCGTGCCGTCTTTCTGTGCGGTGAGCGCGAAGCTTGGCGACAGTCTGGCGGACCGCTCGGAGCAGCTTCATATTATCCCGTCCACCTATGAAATTGAGGACGCGCTGGAGCTTCCGGGGACGAAGGTGCTGATGAAGGCGGCCTCCAAGATGCCGCTTGTCAAGAAGACTCTGCGCGAAAAGAATCTGAAGGGCATGATGATCGAAAACTGCGGGATGGATTCGGAAAAGTGCTACATGGACGTGGAAGAGATTCCGGATCAGCCCAGCTATTATTCGGTGATCGTGGTAAGAGAAAACACACAAAATCTATGATTGAACTGAAAAATCTGACAAAAAAATATGACGAATTTCTGGCGGTCGACCACCTGAACCTGCAGATTGAGACAGGCGAGTTTTTTGGTCTCCTGGGGCCGAACGGCGCGGGAAAAACGACGACGATCGGTATGATGTCCACGCTGCTTTTGCCGACCGAAGGGGAAGTCCTTATCGACGGAGAACCACTGACCCGCCAGAACGCGCGCCTGAAGCGGAAGATCAGCCTGATCACGCAGGAATATTCCATGCGGCAGGATATGACGATGGACGAGATCATGGAGTATCAGGGGCGCCTGTATTATATGCCGAAGAAAAAGATACGGGAGCGCTCGGAAGAGCTTCTGGAATTCTGCGGCCTGATCGACTACCGCAGGCGTACGGTGCGTAAGCTTTCCGGCGGCATGAAGCGCAAGCTGATGGTCTGCCGCGCCCTTCTGACGGAGCCGGAGATCCTGCTTCTGGATGAGCCGACCGCAGGGATGGACGCGCTGGCGCGGCGGCAGATGTGGAATCTGCTGAAAAAACTGAACGGGCAGAATCTGACGATCCTTCTGACAACCCATTACATGGAGGAGGCGGAAAGCCTCTGCGGCAGAGTCGCCATGATGCTCGAGGGAAAGCTGGAGGAGCCGGATACGCCCAGGCACATGATTGACGCTCTGGGTCGCTATGCTGTGGATCAGACAACAGAGGATGGGATCGAGAGCCGCTTCTTTGAAAAAAGAGAGGATGCGATTGCGTATCTTTCGGGTTTAAGCGGGGAATCTGCTCTTCGGAATACGACGCTGGAGGATGTGTTCGTGCGCCGCGCTGCGAACTGAAAAGATTCTCCTTTCCTGCAGCAGAGAATCAAAAGGCTTAATGAACAGCTGTGCTGCGGGTATAATGGAATTGTGATAACTATTCAGGACAGTACCTCGCACTTGCTGCGAGGTACGTATGAAAACGTATATTTTACAAGAAAAAGTCCCATCGCGCAGCGATTTTAAATGGACTCTTTCCCGTAACTGTGAAGGTACTGAACAGTTACGAATTGTGATAAAAATGACAGCAACAGCAGCGAAAGTCATGACAGAAGGCATACAAGTATGGGAATTGTAACGGTATTATGGGAAAAATGGGTGGAATTCCGCCGTGATTTTTACAAAATCACGCTGGCGGCGATGATCGCCCCTTTGATGTATATTCTGGTATTCGGCCTCGGGGTGCAGACTTTCTCCCACGGCGAATCCTATCTGGAATTTCTGATCCCGGGCGTGGTCGCCCTGACGACGATGAACGGTAGCTTCAACGCGATCGCGCAGAACTTAAATGTACAGCGGTTATATGAAAAAGCGTTTGATCAGGTCATGATCTCGCCGACGCCGCTGTGGCAGTTTGTGGCGGGACAGATCATCGGCGGCAGTCTGCGCGGCGTGTATGCGGGCAGTGTGATCATCCTTCTGATCCTCCCAATCGGGACGGGCCTGCGCTTTACCGGCTGGTCTTTTCTGATCATGTTTTTAAACGGCGCCGTATTTTCTACGATCGGTGTGGTCGTATCCTTTATTGCGACGAATCATGCGGATGTGCCTCGGTTTTCCAATTATGTGATCATGCCGATGTCCTACCTGTGCAACACCTTTTTTTCCACAGAAAGTATGCCGAACGGGCTGCGTCAGGTGGTCGGAGCCCTGCCGCTGTCGCAGACAAGCAGCATGCTTCGTGCCATTGCAGCGGGAGAAGCCTGGTCGTATTCGGGGATTCTGGTGCTGTTGGTCTATCTTCTGGTGTTTAGCGTGGCAACGTCGTGGTTTTTATATAAAAAGAAGAATCTCTGATCAGACATGGATGGAGGCAAAGAAAGACAGATGGCAGCACGAAAAATAACAGAGAAGCAGGGAAGAACGGAAGAACGGGGAAAACAGTACCTGTTGTCCGTTTCGGGACTGCTGATCTTTTCATTGTTTTTTTCTTTAGTGATATTTCGGACTTCTCAAGCGTCTGAGCAGATTGCGGACGGCGAATACGCGATCGAAGTCACCATGACCGGCGGCAGCGGAAAGGCAAGCATCGAGTCGCCCACGCTTCTGACTGTGGAGGATGGGCAGCTTTACGCGCGTATTACCTGGAGCAGCTCGAACTATGACTATATGATTGTTGACGGGGAAAAATATCTGAACCAGAGCGAAGAAGATGCCAATTCTTCGTTTACCATTCCGGTATCAGATCTGGACGCGGACATCACGATGATCGCGGACACGCTGGCGATGGGCACGCCGCACGAGATTGAATACGTGGTACATTTTTACTCCGAAACGCTGGGCAGCAAAAGCAGCCTCCCGCAGGAAGCTGCGAAACGCGTGCTGGCGATGGCGGCCGTGATCATTATCGGCGGTGGTATACTGAATTATTTCGTAAAAAAAAGAGCGCGACGGGACTATACTGGCCGGCGCTGACTACTTGCAACTGCGAAGGAACTGAACAGCTGCGTATATGTTTGAGAAAAGGGCGGAAAAACCGCGACAGGTAAAGTCAGAAAATGCCGAATAAACGCAATTTTCAAAAAGAACTGGATCGGATTCTGGAAACGGAAGCGGCCGGACGTCATGTCCAGAGAGCGGGTGACAACGTGGATTCCGTGAACACGGCGCAAAGTGGCGACGACAGGGGTGGTATACAGCTGCCTGCGCTTCTGCTTCACAGTTGCTGCGCCCCATGCAGCAGTTATGTGCTCGAATATCTGTCGAAATATTTTCAAATTACGGTGCTTTATTATAATCCGAATATTTATCCGGAAGAGGAATATTGGAAACGGGTTGCGGAAGAACGCCGCCTGATTAAGGAGATGGGAGAGAAAGGCATATTTCCGAACCCGGTGCGGCTGATTGAAGGGCGTTTTGACAGCCGTGAGTTTTATGAGGCAGTGCGCGGTCTGGAACAGATTCCGGAGGGTGGAGCGCGGTGCGCAGCCTGCTTTCGGCTGCGGCTTGAGGAGACAGCGAAGATTGCAGGAGGACAGACGGAGACGGCTTTGGATGTATCGGCTGAAGCCGGGTCATGCCGCAGATTGGAAAATGCGGATGCCATTGAATTCCGTGCTGGTGAGTGCGATATCGGTGAAGATCATGTCGCTGCAGAAAGGTATGACTACTTCACAACGACTTTAACCATCAGCCCGCTTAAAAATGCACAGGTGATTAATGAAATCGGAGAGGAGCTGGCTGCCGAATATCAGGTAAAATGGCTGCCGTGCGATTTTAAGAAACGAAACGGCTACAAACGGTCCATAGAACTCTCGGCGGAGTATGGGCTGTACCGGCAGGATTACTGCGGATGCGTTTATTCGAAGAGGGAAAGGGAAGCAATGGTGAAAGCGAGAAATTAGTGAAAGCGAAAAAGGCCACCGTTTGACATGATCTGATTTTGCCAGGCAGAGCTTTCTGAATATTACCGGAGAATATGACGGGATGACGTCGGAGAGACGCAGGTATATTTGTGTGGATTTTGCAAAGAATATGGAAGTACCCTTTTGTCTTGAAACTTTGGCAGGGGTGCTTCCATTTTGTATCTTATACATAAAAGAAAAGAGTGATTCTTTTATGGAATCTTGTGAAGGGAGTATACGTTTGCGTTTCGTAAAAAGTATCGGGCTGTTTTTCCTCCAATCTCCGATGACAAGCCTGCGCTGAGCCGGGTTGCAGATCTGATACGGGGAAATGATACCTGTAAAGGTACGGAACAGTTACGTCAGACGCAGACCGGAAGATACGATGAAAGACAGAATTTTTGGCGTGCTGCAGCGCATAGGACGAAGCTTTATGCTGCCGATTGCAATTCTGCCGGTGGCAGGACTTTTGATGGGGATTGGCAGTTCATTTACGAATGCGACGACGATTGAGACTTACCGGCTGACCCGGATCCTGGGAGAGGGCACCGTGCTGCACTCGCTGCTGGTCATTATGAATGATGTCGGCAGCGTTGTCTTTGATAACCTGCCTCTTTTATTTGCGATTGGTGTCGCAATCGGCATGGCGAAAAAAGAAAAGGAAGTCGCTGCCCTCGCATCGGTCATTGCGTATTTTGTCATGAATGCCGCCATCCGCGCAATGCTGGAAATCAACGGACGGATCGTGGACGGAGAGATTGCGGAGTCGGTGCTGGAGGGTACGGTCACATCTTCCTGTGGGATTTATACGCTGCAGATGGGTGTTTTTGGCGGTATTATTGTCGGACTCGGCGTGGCGGCGCTGCACAACCGGTTTTACCGGATTCAGCTGCCGAATGCGCTTTCCTTTTTCGGCGGCAGCCGGTTTGTTCCGATCATATCGACGCTTGTCTATATGATTGCCGGGATTCTGCTGTATTTCATCTGGCCTGTCGTGCAGACGGGCATCTATGGACTGGGAAATCTGGTCACAAAATCTGGCTATATCGGGACGCTCCTTTTCGGACTGATCAAGCGGGCACTGATTCCGTTCGGACTGCATCATGTCTTTTATATGCCATTCTGGCAGACAGCAGTAGGCGGCACGATGGAGGTCGCCGGAAGGCTTGTCGAGGGCGGACAGAATATCTTCTTTGCGCAGCTGGCGGATTCTGCGAATGTTACCCATTTCAGTGCGGACGCAACCCGCTATTTTTCCGGTGAGTTTATCTTTATGATCTTCGGCCTTCCGGGGGCGGCGCTCGCCATGTATCACTGCGCTTATCCCGGAAAGAAAAAACAGGCGGGCGGCCTGCTTCTTTCCGCAGCGCTTACCTGCATGGCTACCGGCATTACGGAACCTCTTGAGTTCTCATTTCTGTTTGTTGCTCCGGCTTTGTTTGCGGTGCAGGTGGTGCTGGCGGGCAGCTGCTATATGGTCGCGCATATGCTGAATATTGCGATTGGTCTGACCTTTTCCGGCGGCTTTCTGGACTTTTTCCTGTTTGGTATTTTGCAGGGGAACGCGAAAACAGGCTGGCTGCTGGTGATTCCGGTCGGCGTCGTGTATTTCTTCCTGTACTATTTTATTTTCCGCTTTCTGATTCTGAAGTTTAATTTCAAAACGCCTGGGCGGGAAGAGGATGACTCTGACGTCAGGCTCTATACAAAGGCAGATGTGAATGCGCGGGAAGGTTCGCAGGGCACAAAGGGCTCCGATACAGATTCGGCTTCTTCGAATGCTGTTTCCCGCGACCTGGTCAGTGCCGCAATCACACGGGGACTCGGCGGAAAAAACAATATTGAGGATATAGACTGCTGCGCCACGAGGCTGCGCTGTACGGTAAAGGATTCCTCTCTGGTCAACGATGCTCTGCTCAGATCATCCGGCGCTTCGGGCGTGATTCGCAAAGGAAAAGGTGTACAGGTAATCTACGGCCCGCAGGTCACGGTGATCAAATCGAATCTGGAGGAGTTTCTGGAGAATGTACCGGAAGAATTGTCCACCACAATTTCCAGCCCCATCACTGGTACAGCCGCGCCCCTCAGTGCCTGCCCGGATCCCGCGTTCGCGGAGGGCATGATGGGCGAAGGCGCGGCCGTAACGCCGACGGATCCGATCGTGCGTGCACCGGAGGATGGGGAGATTGACTTTGTGTTTGATACGAAGCACGCGATAGGATTTATTACGGACACCGGCGTCAGTATCCTGATCCATATCGGAATTGATACGGTGGAACTGAACGGCCGCGGCTTTGAGGTGCCCGTAAAAGCAGGGCAGAAGGTAAAAAAGGGTGATTCCATCCTGAAACTGGACTTGAAATATCTGTGGGAACATGCTCCTTCGCTGGCTTCGCCGGTACTGTTTGCGGAGTTGCCGCCGGATCGTCACATCCGATTGATAAAGGAAGGTGCGGTGAAAGCCGGAGAGCCGCTGTTTGAAATCCGTTCCGCAGAAACTCTTTGATATTTCAACCAGAGCTGCGCATTTTCTGTCTTGCAAGAGGGAATTGCTTGTGATAGACTCTGTTAGAAATAGTATGAACAGTGGGAGACATACCTTTTTGTTTTACTGCTGTTTTGAATGGTTGAGACAAATTTGTGCTGCGAACACCGGCGGCGGAATGGAGAACAAAGATGGCACAGTTATGGGGCGGCCGTTTTACAAAAGCGACCGATCAGATGGTATATGATTTTAACGCGTCAATTTCATTTGACAAGCGCCTGTACAGGCAGGATATCGAGGGCAGTTTGGCTCATGTTAAAATGCTCGCGAAGCAGGGCATTCTTACGGAGGAGGAGCGGGACGCGATCATTGACGGGCTGAACGGAATCCTCGCGGATGTGGAGAACGGAACGCTTGCAATCACATCCGAATATGAGGATATTCACAGCTTTGTGGAGGCGAATCTCACCGCACGCATAGGGGACGCGGGGAAAAAGCTGCATACCGGACGCAGCCGCAACGATCAGGTGGCGCTGGATATGCGGATGTACGTGCGGGATGCGGTAAAGGAGACTGATCGGCTCTTAAAAGAGCTTCTGAAGGTGCTGTACCGTATCATGGAGGAAAATATTGACACATTCATGCCGGGCTTTACCCACCTGCAGAAGGCGCAGCCGGTGACGCTAGCCCACCACATCGGTGCGTATTTTGAGATGTTTAAGCGCGACCGCTCGAGGCTTGCTGATATTTATAAAAGAATGAATTATTGCCCGCTTGGAGCAGGCGCGCTTGCGGGTACGACCTACCCGCTGGATCGCGACTATACGGCTGAATTGCTGGGCTTTGACGGGCCGACTCTAAACAGTATGGATTCTGTGTCGGACCGCGACTATGTGATTGAATATTTAAGTGCCTTGTCGACCATTATGATGCACTTAAGCCGCTTTTCTGAGGAGATCATCCTCTGGAACTCCAATGAATATCGGTTCGTAGAGATTGACGATGCTTACAGCACCGGCAGCAGCATCATGCCGCAGAAAAAGAATCCGGACATCGCCGAGCTGGTGCGCGGCAAGACCGGCCGCGTCTACGCTTCCCTGATGGGAATGCTGACGACGATGAAGGGCATTCCGCTCGCCTATAATAAAGACATGCAGGAGGACAAAGAAGGCACATTTGACGCGATCGATACGGTCAATTCCTGTCTGCCGCTGTTTACCGGGATGCTGGACACAATGAAATTCAATAAAAATGTGATGGAAGCCTCCGCGAAAAACGGTTTCACCAATGCGACCGACGTGGCGGATTATCTGGTAAACCATGGCGTACCGTTCCGCGACGCGCACAGTATTTCCGGTCGGCTGGTGCTTCGCTGTATCGCGGAGAACAAGGCGCTGGACGACCTGACACTCGATGAATTCCGTACGGAAAGTAATGTATTCGAGGAAGATATTTACGACGCGATCAGTATGAAAACCTGTGTGGAGAAACGCCTGACAAAAGGCGCGCCGGGCGAAGCAGTCATGCGGGAAGTGCTGGGGATTTATAAAGGATATTTGAATGAATAATAAAGGAGGGCGGGCATTGCTGCCCGCCAGAGAAAAATGTATGAAAAACAAATGTTGGTCTGATGTCCTTCATTTGTTTCAAACGCAGTATACCCGTAAAATGTGTTGAGAATATGTCCGATTTATGGCAGTTATGTGAAAAATCCACTTGACATTCACAGGAAACGAGTATATTCTGTGAAAACAAATGTGTGCCGCACAAAGACACAGAAGAAGCGCATCGACCTTCAGGGAGGTCTTACACGTTCAGGGTGAGACCGCCGGAAATGATTGAGCATGAGGGATGGCGTTTCAAAAATATTATACATGAGGAGAAATGAAAAAATGGAGCAGAAGTTGAAAGTCGGTATCTTAGGAGCGACAGGCATGGTAGGACAGAGATTTATTTCTCTGCTGGAAAATCACCCGTGGTTCGAAGTGGTGACTGTGGCGGCGAGCCCGCGCAGCGCCGGAAAGACATATGAGGAGGCAGTCGGCGGAAGATGGAAAATGACGACCCCGATGCCGGAAGGTGTAAAAAATCTGATCGTGAAGAATGTCAATGAGGTAGAGGATGTAGCAGCTACCGTTGATTTTGTATTTTCCGCGGTTGACATGTCGAAAGACGAGATCCGCGCAATCGAGGAAGAATATGCAAAGACTGAGACGCCGGTCGTTTCCAACAACAGCGCGCACCGCTGGACGCCGGATGTTCCGATGGTAGTGCCGGAGATCAATCCGCAGCATTTTGACGTCATCGCTTCCCAGAAGAAGCGCCTCGGCACAACCCGCGGATTCATCGCGGTAAAGCCGAACTGCTCGATCCAGAGCTACGCTCCGGCATTAAGTGCCTGGCGCGAGTTTGAACCATACGAGGTGGTTGCCACTACATATCAGGCAATCTCCGGAGCGGGCAAGACCTTTAAAGACTGGCCGGAGATGGTGGAAAATGTGATTCCGTACATCGGCGGCGAGGAAGAGAAGAGTGAGAAAGAGCCGCTCCGCCTCTGGGGCGTTGTGGAAGACGGCGTGATCAAACCGGCGACTGAGCCGAAGATCACCTGCCAGTGCATCCGTGTGCCGGTACTGAACGGCCACACCGCAGCAGTATTCGTAAAATTCCGCAAAAAGCCGACAAAAGAGCAGCTCATCGAGAAGCTGGTGAACTTTTCCGGACTTCCGCAGGAGCTGGAGCTGCCGAGCGCTCCGAAGCATTTTATTCAGTACATGGAGGAGGACAACCGCCCGCAGGTCGTTCTGGATGTGGACTACGAGAACGGTATGGGCGTTTCCATCGGACGTCTCCGCGAGGACACGATCTACGATTATAAATTTGTCGGCCTTTCCCACAACACCGTCCGCGGCGCGGCCGGCGGCGCAGTGCTCTGTGCAGAGACTCTGAAAGCGCTGGGGTATATTGCGGCAAAAGAGTGATGCCTAAGGCACCAGATTCTTAAGGAACAAAAATACCTGAATGAGAGCCCTGCTGTCTGGCAAGGCTCTTTTTCCACTGGAGGATTACTGCCATGGCGAAAAGTTCAAACCAGAAATTAAAAATCGTGTATCTGATGAAAATCCTGATGGAGCTGACCGATGAGACACATTCCGTCAGCATGGCTGAGATCATCGCGGAGCTGGGAAAATACGGGATTTCCGCTGAGAGAAAAAGCCTGTACAATGATATAGAGACCCTGCGGCAGTTCGGCCTGGATATTATCGGAGAACAGCGTGAGCGCACATATTACTATCACATCGGGAACCGGCAGTTTGAACTTGCGGAGCTGAAGCTTCTTGTGGATTCCGTGCAGTCCGCCAAATTCATCACGGCGAAAAAATCCAACGATCTGATTAAAAAAATCGAAGGGCTCGCGAGCAAATACGAGGCCAAACAGCTGCATCGTCAGGTCTATGTGGCCGGACGGGTGAAAACGATGAACGAGACCATATACTATGGCGTCGACTCGATTCACGCGGCAATCGCGGACAACCGGCAGATCCGCTTTCAGTATTTCCAGTGGAACGCGGACAAGGAGATGGAGCTGCGCCACGGCGGCGCGTACTATCAGGTCAGTCCCTGGGCGCTCAGCTGGGATGATGAGAATTATTACCTGATCGCGTATGACAGCGTGGAAGCAAAGATCAAACATTTTCGTGTAGACAAGATGCTCCACATAGAGATCACCCGTGAAAAACGCGAGGGGAGAAGTGCATTCCGGGAGTTTGATATGGCGCAGTATGCCCGGAAAGTTTTCGGTATGTACGGCGGCAGAGAAGAGACCGTTAAGCTTCTCTGTGAGAACCGCATGGCCGGAGTGATCATTGACCGCTTCGGAAAAAGCATCGGCATTCGCAAAGAAGACGGTGAGCATTTCTCAGTGAGCGTTAAAGTCGAAGTGAGCAATCAGTTCATTCACTGGATCCTGGCGCTTGGCGACGGCGTCAGGATCGTCGGACCGGAAAGCGTCGTGTCGGAAGTGAAAGACGAGATTGCCCGTCTGGAAAAGCTGTATCGTTCCTAATACCGATTATGAAAATACCACACACATAATAATATGATGCAGTAGCAAAAATATATAAAACAGAACATACGTTCTTTTTGCAAGACCTGTTTTTGGGACACCCCGAAATGTATATTGGATTCAGAGTAAGGCTCAGGAAATCAGAAAAAACGATTCTGAGCAAAAATCTTTAAAAATCCATAAGGGGGAAACAATTATGTCAGGTAAGAACAAGAGGATGGAAGATTATCTGGAGGCGCTGCTTTCTATGATCGGCGGGCTGTTTTTGACAGCATTTATTTTTAATGGTACGGGCATTGCCTTGCAGGATATTCCCTTTGTTTTGGTGCTTGTGATCTATGCAATCTGTACGCTGGTCGTGATGGATGTCGCGAGCAGTGTGGCGGCCCGGAGAGGGTGAGTGAAAAAGAGGGTATAATGTGAGCTGAAGAGATTTTCACTGCTTGTAGCAGAAAATCATCAGGCCTGGCGAGCAACTGTGTTGCGAACAGGATTTTCAAAGAGATCAGAAAGAGAGTGTTGGAAATAGCTGGATATTATGCTAGAATAGCCCAAAAGAGCGTTTGATCAGCATGAACAGCAGAGGAGATGAACAGACAAAATGGACTTGACAACATTACAATCCATTCTTACAATCGGAGAAACCGTAGCGGTAGAATTTAAACGCTGCGGCAATGGTATTGAGTCGGACACTTACGAGAGTGTTTGTTCTTTCCTGAATCGATTCGGAGGCGATCTGTTTCTGGGCGTTCTGGATGATGGAACGGTTTCCGGCGTGCCGGAGAAATCTGCTTCGGATATGGTGAAAAATTTTATCAGCGTGGTCAGCAATCCGGCGATGTTTTCTCCGACAGTCTATCTGGCTCCAAAGATTATAGAGGACGAGGCAGGACATAAGATTATACATGTCCATGTGCCTCCAAGTGCAGAGGTTCACAGCTATAAAAAGGTGATTTATGATCGCGTAGATGATGCGGATGTTAAGGTTACGGCTACATCTGCAATTGCACAAATGTATATTCGCAAACAGAATATTTTTACGGAAAAGAAAATATTTCCATATGCGAAAATTTCGGATCTGCGTTTGGATTTGCTTCCCAGAGTGCGCCAGATGGCAGTGAATCATGCAGGTGGGGAACATCCCTGGAAAGATTTAAATGATGAAGAATTGCTGAAAAGTGCCGGATTATATGGGACAGATATGGCTACCGGAGAAAGTGGATATAATCTGGCTGCAATCATGCTGCTGGGGAAAGATGATGTAATACGGGATGTCTGCCCGGCTTATCTGACTGACGCTCTTCTTCGGAAAGTGAATGTTGACCGTTACGATGACCGTGAAATTGTGCAGACGAATCTGATTGAAAGTTATGATCGGCTGATGGAATTTGCCAGAAAGCATCTTTTGGATAAGTTTTTTCTGGAGGATGATGCCAGAGTCAGTCTGAGGAATATTCTGGCGCGCGAGATGATCAGTAATGTTCTGATGCACCGGGAGTTTACAAGCCCCTATATGGCGAAATTTGTCATTGAGAAAGAACGAATGTATGTAGAAAATGCAAACAGAGCAACCGGCGATGGATTTATCACTCCGGATAATCTGGAGCCGAATCCGAAGAATCCGATTATTGCTTCCTTTTTCCGCAATATTGGGCTGGCAGACACGCTCGGTTCCGGCACCAGAAAGCTGTTCAAATACAGTAAATATTACTCCGGTCGGAATCCGGAATTTAAGGAAGGGGATGTGTTCCGGATTATTGTGCCGCTGGATGATGCGTATTCGTTTGATTATAATCTGGATAGTTCACTAAGAGTAAATACTGGCAGGAATAATTCTGAAAAAATGCCAGTAAACCGGGAAAATATGCCGGAAAATGATGAAAAAGCGTCGGTAACGGGCAAAAAAGCGCCACTAACAAAAAAAATAGCGCCAGTATCGGGCGAAAAAATACCAGAAAAAAATGCCGGTAAAAAGGTACAGAAAAAAACACTGGAACAATATGCCACTATTTTAGCTTACATGTCTGACGTACCTGAGTGCTCATCTGCTGAATTGTGCGGCGTATTAAATGTGAAAAGCAGACGGATAAGAGAACTGTTAAGGCAGTTAGAGGATGCCGGAAAAATAGAGGCAACGGCAACATATAGAAACCGTCGATATAGAGTTAAATCTTAAGCTTATTTATATAATAGATACAGAAAAAACAGACACTACGCTAGTGAGATAACAGGGGAAAGGGACAGACTCATGAAAGTTTTATTTATCGGAGGAACAGGTGTTATCAGCAAGGCCATCTCAAAGCGGTTGCTTCTGGCCGGCCATGAGTTGTGGCTGATCAACCGGGGAAACCGGTGATTATTCCGGGGGACGGCTCATCCCTTTGGACAGTTACGTGGAATGATGATTTCGCGAAGGGCTTTATCGGGTTGATGGGCAATGTTCACGCGATAGGAGAAGCCGTACAGATCACGGGGGATGAGGTGCTGACCTGGAACCAGATCTATCGGGTGATCGCGGATGCTCTGGGCGTGGAATTTAAACCATATTATGTGGCTTCCGAATTCCTGATTTCCTGTGCGCCAAAGGAATGGGATCTTCGGGGAAATCTGTGGGGAGACAAATCCAACACGGTTTTCTTTGACAATACAAAGCTGAAACGGCTGGTGCCGGATTTTGTGCAGACGGTACGTTTTGATCAGGGCGTGCGTCTGGCCCTTGACTATATCCGTTTGCATCCGGAATGTCAGACTCCGGATCAGGAGTACGACGCGTGGTGTGATCGCGTGATCGAAGTGCAGGAAGAAGCTCTGGCGAAAATCAATGCCTGAGAATGAGCAGGTGCAGTAAGCCGCCTCCTGCCGATATGAAAAGAATAATGGAGAAATTGCATGGCAAAATCATTGTTTATAGCTGAGAAGCCAAGCGTGGCGCAGGAGTTTGCAAAAGCTCTGCATGAGAATATGCGGCGCGGCGACGGCTATCAGGAATCGGATTCCTATGTGGTGACCTGGTGCGTCGGCCATCTGGTGACCATGAGCTATCCGGACGCATATGACCCGAAATACAAACGGTGGAGTCTTGAGACGCTGCCGTTTTTGCCGGATACATTTTTATATGAGGTGATTCCGTCCGTGAAAAAGCAGTTCACAATTGTGAGCCGCCTTTTGAACCGGGATGACGTGGATACGATCTATGTCTGTACAGATTCCGGGCGGGAAGGAGAATACATCTATCGCCTGGTGGAGCAGGAGGCAAAGGTTCACGGAAAAAAACGTCGGCGAGTCTGGATCGACTCTCAGACGGAAGAAGAGATTCACCGCGGCATCGAGCAGGCAAAAGACCTGTCGGAGTACGACAACCTGGCTTCCGCGGCCTATCTTCGCGCAAAAGAAGATTATCTGATGGGAATCAATTTTTCCCGCCTTCTGACGCTGAAATACGGCAACGCGATTTCCAGTTATCTGGGGAAAGACCGTGCGGTCATTTCGGTTGGCCGTGTGATGACCTGTGTGCTTGGCATGGTCGTCCGGCGCGAACGGGAGATTCGGCAGTTTGTAAAGACACCGTTTTACAGGGTGGTGCAGACGGTTGCGCTGCCGGGTGCTGTCGGACAGGATATGGAGGGCGAATTCCGCGCGGCAGAGGGCTCCGACTGGTACCTTTCGCCGAAGCTTTATAAGGAAAATGGATTCCGCGAGCGGGCGGATGCGGAGGCTCTGATCGCAAGCCTGATGCCGGAGAGCGTGAATACTGCCGCAGTTGCAGACCGTTCCCAGCCTGGCGAGCCGGATGCACAGACATTTCAGGCATTAGCGGGAGAGACAGCACGGATCGATTCTATTGAAAAGAAGAAAGAAAAGAAAAATCCGCCTCTGCTTTATAACCTGGCGGAGCTTCAGAACGAGTGCTCCCGCATGTTCAAGATCAGTCCGGATGAGACGCTGAAGATCGTGCAGGAGCTGTATGAAAAGAAACTGGTCACATATCCGCGAACGGATGCGCGTGTGCTTTCTACGGCTGTAGCGAAGGAAATCCATAAAAATATCGGCGGATTGAGAAAATTTGCCCCGGCAGCGGAGGCGGCCGAGGAGATTTTGTCGTCCGGTTCTTATAAAGGAATCGCGCGGACACGGTATGTGAATGATAAGCAGATTACCGACCACTATGCGATTATCCCGACCGGACAGGGTTTTGGCGCTTTGGGATCGCTGAAAGGGCATGCTTACGGTGTTTACGCGGCAATCGTCCGGCGGTTTTTGAGTATTTTTTATCCGGCGGCGGAATTCCAGAAGGTCAATATGGTGACCGCGATGGGAAAAGAAAAATTCTTCTTTTCCTTTAAAGTGCTGCTCTCGGAAGGGTATTTTAAGGTGGCGGGAAATCCGAACGACCGACGCAGGAAGAGTAAAAAAGGAAATAATGGAAGCATTGCTGAAGATAGCGGTCAGGGCGGCAGGACACAGGGAGAAAACAGCAACAGCGCCTCAGATGACGGTGGGGCCTATGGCAGTGAGCCGGGCAGGAACGGCGAGCCGGATGAGGGCGAAACAGAGTTTGGCACTGACCTGCTGGAAGCACTGAAGGGTCTGCGCAAAGGGATGCAGCTTCCCGTGCGCTCCCTCAGCATCCGTGAGGGCGAGACGTCTCCGCCGAAGCGCTACAATTCCGGTTCGATGATCCTGGCGATGGAGAATGCCGGGCAGCTGATCGAGGACGAGGAGCTTCGCGCGCAGATCAAGAGCAGCGGTATCGGCACGAGTGCGACCCGCGCGGAAATCCTGAAAAAGCTGGTCGCCAACGAGTACATAGCCCTGAATAAAAAGACGCAGATTCTTTCACCGACTTTGCAGGGCGAGATGATCCATGACGTTGTTTACTGCTCCATCCGTTCTCTTTTGAATCCGGAGCTGACCGCCAGCTGGGAAAAAGGGCTGAATTATGTCGCGGAAGGAAGCATCACGAGCGACGAATATATGGAAAAGCTCGAGAATTTCATCCGCTCCAGAACGGAAGGCGTGCTTTCCCTGAACAACCAGCTTGCGATGCGGCCGCTGTTTGATGGAGCTGCAAAATACTACAAATCCGGAACAGGTAAGTCAGGTGTAAATAAGACCAGTACAGGCAGAAGCGGCACTTATAAAACTTACGGCAGTAAAACTTATAGTAAAAGAAACTATAGCAATAATACATCCCGAAGAGCTTCGGGGACAGCTACTGCAGAAAAAGTGCAGAGGGGAAGCCGCAAAAAACAGGCAACATAAATAATAATTGCAAAACCTCAGAAATTATGTTAATATCACGTGGTTGATAATAAGTGATAGAAAAAAGAAGCCGAAAATATGAAGAAATGAGGAGAATGGAGATTATGGAATCTGCCAAAATCAAAAATCTTTATAACTTAGACGAAACCATTGCAAAAGACTTGTTTAAAGGCGTGGAATACCCCTGGGAGGTGCTTCCGAAGATCAGTGCGTTTATCCTCGAGCTGGGAAGCACGCTGCCGGAGGAGGAATACGAAAAGCGCGGCGATGACATCTGGATCGCGAAGTCTGCGACAGTCGCACCGACCGCCTACATCCATGGACCGGCGATCATCGGGAAAAATGCCGAGGTTCGGCACTGCGCATTTATTCGCGGCAACGCGATTGTGGGTGAAGGGGCAGTCGTAGGAAACTCGACCGAGCTGAAAAATGTCGTTTTATTTAATAAAGTGCAGGTGCCGCATTACAATTATGTGGGCGATTCCATTCTGGGTTATAAGGCACATATGGGTGCCGGTTCCATCACATCGAATGTGAAATCCGATAAGAAGCTGGTGATTGTAAAAGACGGCAAAGAGCGCATTGAGACCGGCCTGAAAAAATTCGGGGCAATGCTTGGCGACGAGGTGGAGGTCGGCTGCGGTTCAGTCCTGAATCCGGGAACGGTCATCGGTCCGCATTCCAACATTTATCCGCTTTCTTCGGTGCGGGAGGTGGTCCCGGCAAATTCGATTTACAAAAAACGCGGTGAGGTGGCTGAGAAACTGTAAAAGTCCGCATGAAAAATGTAAGATTCTAATAAAAGTCCGCATGAAAAATGTAAGATTCTAATAAAAGTCCGCATGAAAAATGTA
>JAJQHQ010000090.1:84487-158696 GCA_021199655.1 Lachnospiraceae bacterium
AAATTCTATTGAAAGTCCGCATGGAAAATGTTATTCTTTTGATACTGTCTTTGGAGAACAGGATATTTGATTCATAATGGTGAGGATGCGGAATGTTCCTGTCGTATAGTTATTATGCAGAAAGGCGGCATATTCATGGAACGGCTGATTATGAAGCGGCTTGAGAAATGGAAAGATAAGAAAAACAGAAAACCTTTGATCATACGCGGAGCCAGACAGGTAGGAAAGACCTGGGCGATGAGAGAATTCGGAAAGCGGTATTTTGCGCATAGTGTTTATATCAGCTTTGATAATAATGAGCGTATGAGAAACGTCTTTTCCATGGATTTTGACATTCAGAGAATTATTTCAGCATTGAAAGTAGAAAGCCGGGAGCAGATTACTCCGGAGGATACGCTGCTGATTTTTGACGAGATACAGGAAGTCCCTAAAGCGCTGACCTGTCTTAAATATTTTTATGAGAATGCTCCGGAATATGCAATTGTTGCGGCAGGTTCCTTACTGGGGGTGGCTCTTCATGAGGGGACTTCTTTTCCGGTTGGAAAAGTTGACTTTTTAAATCTCTATCCATTGAATTTTATGGAATTTCTGATAGCGGTCGGCGAAAAAGATCTGGCCGATATTCTTGAAAAGCAGGATTTGCAGATGCTTAATATTTTTTCGGGCAAATACACAGATCTGCTGAGAAAATATCATTATGTTGGAGGAATGCCTGAAGCTGTAAAAACATACCTTGAGACCGACGATTTCTATGAAGTACAGAATGTGCAGAAAGAATTACTGGTGTATTATGCGAATGATTTTTCAAAGCATGCTCCGGCAGAGACGGTTCCGAGAATTCAGATGGTTTGGAATTCGATACCCATGCAGCTTACAAAAGAAAATAAAAAATTTGTATATGGACTGGTCAGGGAAGGGGCAAGGGCAAAAGATTTTGAACTGGCGATCCAATGGCTTCTGGACTGCGGACTGGTTCATAAGGGATATCGGGTTTCAAAGCCGGGCATGCCTTTGATTGCATTTATGGAAATGGATATTTTTAAACTGTATTTTCTGGATGTGGGGCTTTTGTCTGCGCTGTGTCAGCTGGATGCCCGTACCCTGCTGGAGGGGAACCGGGTGTTTACTGAGTTTAAAGGAGCATTGACGGAGCAGTTTGTCGCGCAGGAGCTTTCTGCGGATGAAATAAATTTATATTATTACTCCACACAGAACTCTTCGGGAGAAATTGATTTTATTATTCAGAAAAACGGCCATATTATACCGTTGGAAGTTAAAGCCGAGGAAAATCTGCAGGCGAAAAGTCTGAGAAATTACTGTCAGAAATATAAGCCGGAGATTGCCATACGTTCCTCCATGTCGAATTATCGTGAGCAGGAGTGGATGGTGAACGTTCCTTTGTATGCATTGACCGCATACTTAAGGCATTTATCATGAGTATAGAAGGAGCATCATAACATGGCAAAGAACAGCAAAGGGGAGCAGATCTATGACGCGAGCAGTATTTCCGTGCTCGAAGGGCTGGAGGCTGTGCGTAAGCGCCCCGGAATGTATATCGGCAGCGTATCGCGTAAGGGACTCAATCACCTGATCTACGAGATCGTAGACAATTCGGTGGACGAGCATCTGGCGGGCTACTGCAGCCAGATTGAAGTGTATCTGGAAAAGGACGGCACGGCCGTCGTGCAGGATAACGGCCGCGGGATTCCGGTCGGTATGCATGAAAAAGGCATGTCGGCGGAGCGGCTGGTCTTTACGACCCTGCATGCGGGCGGCAAATTCGACAACAGTGCGTATAAGACGAGCGGCGGCCTGCATGGTGTAGGTTCTTCCGTGGTCAATGCGCTCTCGACCTGGCTCGATGTGCAGGTCATGCTGGGCGGAAAGATCCATCACGACCGATATGAGCGGGGCGTGCCGGTGATCGAGCTGGAGAACGGCCTGCTTCCGGTGATCGGAAAGACGAAAGAGACCGGTACCCGGATTCAGTTCCTGCCGGATCCGGAGATTTTTGAAAAGACGCGGTTTTCCGCGACGGAGCTGAAAAGCCGCCTGCATGAGACCGCTTACCTCAATCCGGAGCTGAAAATCCATTTTCAGGACCGGCGCGGGGAAGTTGTAGAGGACATTCTTTTCTATGAGCCGGAGGGTATCACCGGATTTGTGCGCGAGATGAACCAGGAATCCGAGCCGGTCGGCGATCCGGTTTACTTTAAAGGAGAGTCAGAAGGCATTCAGGTCGAGGTGGCGTTCCAGTATGTCAACGAATTCCACGAGAATGTGCTCGGCTTCTGCAACAATATCTACAACGCGGAGGGCGGCGCGCATCTGACCGGTTTTAAGGCAACCTTTACGACGGTCATGAATACGTACGCGCGGCAGCTTGGCGTTTTAAAAGAGAAGGACGCGAACTTCACCGGTGCGGACATCCGCAACGGTATGACAGCCGTGATTTCCATCAAGCACCCTGACCCGCGTTTCGAAGGACAGACCAAGACAAAGCTGGACAACCAGGATGCGGCGCGCGCAGTCGGCAAGGTCGCCGGGGATGAAATCGTGCGCTACTTTGACAAGCATCTGGACGCGCTCAAGAACATCCTTTCCTGCGCGGAGAAGGCGGCGAAGATCCGCAAGACAGAGGAGCGCGCGAAGACCAATCTTCTGACAAAACAGAAATATTCCTTTGACAGCAACGGCAAGCTGGCGAACTGCGAGAGCCGTGACGCCAGTATCTGCGAAATCTTTATCGTAGAGGGCGATTCCGCCGGAGGCTCCGCGAAGACCGCACGGGACCGCAATTTTCAGGCTATCCTGCCGATCCGAGGCAAAATACTGAATGTGGAAAAAGCGAGTATCGACAAGGTGCTGGCGAATGCCGAAATCAAGACGATGATCAACGCGTTCGGCTGCGGCTTTTCCGAGGGCTACGGAAACGATTTTGATATCACAAAGCTGCGCTACGACAAGATCGTCATCATGACCGATGCCGACGTCGACGGTGCGCACATCAGCACCCTGCTGCTGACATTGTTCTACCGGTTCATGCCGGAACTGATCTACGAGGGACATGTCTATATCGCCATGCCGCCTCTGTATAAGGTGATTCCATCCAAAGGGAAAGAGCAGTATCTCTACGACGACAAGGCACTGGACAAATACCGCAAAACACACAAAGCGCCTTTCACCCTGCAGCGCTACAAAGGTCTGGGCGAGATGGACGCTGAGCAGCTCTGGGAGACGACCCTGAACCCGGCTACCCGCGTCATGCAGCGCGTAGCCATCGAGGACGCACGCTTCGCCTCCAGCGTCACATCGATGCTGATGGGCACCGAAGTCCCGCCGCGCAAGCAATTCATCTACGAGCACGCGCAGGACGCTCTGTTAGACGTGTAACATAGAATAAGAAGCAAGCGAGAGCGTGTCCGAGGCGGTATTATGCACCGGTTTCGCATTTTTACAGCAATACAGGAGGATCCTCATGGAACAGGAAGAACGCATTATCGGAGCCGAATACTCCGAGATCATGCAGAAATCATACATTGATTACGCGATGAGCGTCATCATATCCCGCGCCCTGCCGGATGTGCGCGACGGCTTAAAGCCGGTGCAGCGGCGGACGCTCTACGATATGTATGAGCTGGGTATCCGCTACGACCGGCCGTACCGAAAATGCGCGCGTATCGTCGGCGATACGATGGGTAAATACCATCCGCACGGAGACAGCTCAATCTACGACGCTCTGGTCGTGATGGCGCAGGATTTTAAAAAAGGCCTGGCGCTGGTAGATGGCCACGGCAACTTCGGCTCGATCGAGGGCGACGGCGCTGCGGCCATGCGTTATACGGAGGCGCGTCTGCAGAAGATCACTCAGGTCGCTTTTCTGGCAGATCTGGACAAGGACGTGGTGGATTTCGGACCAAACTTCGATGAGACGGAAAAAGAGCCGCAGGTGCTTCCGGTACGGATTCCGAACCTGCTGGTAAACGGCTCGGACGGTATCGCAGTCGGCATGGTGACGAGCATCCCGACACACAACCTCGCCGAGGTGATCGACGCGGTCAAGGCGCTGATCAAAAATAATAAGCTGACCAACGCTGACCTGATGAAGTACATCAAAGGTCCGGATTTCCCGACCGGCGGCATTGTGGTGAACCAGGATGAGCTGCTGCAGATCTACGAGACCGGACAGGGGAAAATCCGTATTCGAGGCCGCGTGGAAGTGGAAAAAGTGAAGGGCGGCAGAGAACGCCTGGTGATCACGGAGATTCCCTATACGATGATCGGCGCGAACATCGGAAAATTCTTAAATGAGGTCGCCTCACTGGTTGAGACAAAAAAGACGAATGATATCATCGATATTTCCAACCAGTCATCCAAGGACGGCATCCGTATCGTGCTGGAGCTGCGCCGCGGCGCGGATATTGAGAAGCTGAAGAATCTGCTTTACAAAAAGACGCGTCTTCAGGATACGTTCGGCGTGAACATGCTGGCGGTTGCGGACGGCAGGCCGGAGACCTTAAGCCTGCGGAAAATACTGGAGTACAACATTGATTTCCAGTTCGAGCTCACCACCCGTAAATACCAGAATCTGCTCGATAAGGAGCAGAAAAAGGGTGAGATACAGGAAGGCCTGATCCGCGCCTGCGACATCATCGACCTGATCATTGAGATTCTGCGGGGCAGCCGCAGCCGCGATCAGGTGAAGGACTGTCTGGTAAACGGTGTGACCGAAGGCATCCGTTTTAAGACCGAGAAATCGCGCAAAATGGCGGCAAAGCTGAACTTTACCGAGCCGCAGGCAAACGCGATCCTGGACATGCGCCTGTACAAGCTGATCGGTCTCGAACTCGAGGTGCTGATGGCGGAGCATGAGCAGACCATGAAAAACATCGCGGAATACAAGGACATCCTGAATAATTATGATTCCATGGCGAAGGTGATCATAAAAGAACTGGATTCGCTGAAGAAAGAGTTCGGCCGTCCCAGAAGAACCGCGATCGAAAACGCTGAGGAGATTGTTCTTGAGGAGCCGAAGATTGAGGAACTGCCGGTTGTCTTCCTGATGGACCGCTTCGGCTATGTCCGCTCGATGGATGAGACCATTTATGAGCGCAACAAGGAAGCGGCCGACACGGAGAGTAAATACGTGATTCACTGCCTGAATACGGACCGCATCTGTATTTTTACGGACAACGGCAAGGTACATCTGCTGAAAATGCAGAATGTCCCGTTTGGCAAATTCCGCGACAAGGGTACACCGGTCGATAATCTGTGCAACTACAACAGCAGTGAGGAAAATTTTATCGGCGTCATGGCGATGAATGATATCAAGGAGACCGTCGTCACGTTTGTGACCAGGCAGGCGATGGTCAAGCAGGTGGAGGGAAGCGAGTTTGACACCTCCCGAAAGACAGCTGCCGCGACCAAGCTGCAGGACGGCGACTCGGTAATCGCGGTGCATGCGGCCTCCGAGCACGCCAATCTGGTGCTCGCTTCGGATAACGGCTATTTCCTGCGCTTTGCCGTATCGGAGATACCGCTTAAGAAAAAGACGGCAGTCGGCGTACGCGGCATGAAGCTCGCGGACGGGGACACCGTCTCAGAAGTCTACTGGATGGAGAAGAATGGGGCCGCACAAAGTTCCGAGGTGGAATATAAAGGGCATACCGTCACACTGACAAGACTGCGCGTCGCGTCGCGAGATACAAAGGGTACGAAAATCAGATTATAAAATCACCTCAGCCTCTTTTTCATCGCATACATCGCCTGGTCCGCTCTGCGGATCAGTTCATCCGGACTGATGTCCTTTTCAAATACGGAAAGACCGTAACTGGCGGCAGCAACCCTGCCGCCAATGCTTTTCGGATCGAGTATTCTGGCGGAATTCCGGTAAATACGTCTGCACAGTGTGGTTGCTTCCTCCAGCGTGATGCCGTTAAACAGGATGCAGAATTCATCGCCGCAGTAACGGAAGACGAGATGCTGATCACAGGAATTTCGCAGCAGATCCGCGAACTTTTTCAGATAGTCGTCTCCTGCCGCAGGACCGAGTACATCATTTACTTCTGTAAAGTAATCAATATCCAGCATTGCGCACACCAGACCGTTATCCTCCTCGCTTAAGTTTTCAAGCACTTCGTCCAGCGCGGTGCGGTTGTAAAGCGCGGTAAGCTGGTCAAGGATCATGCCCTGACGGAACTGAACGCGTTCGACCTCTTTTTTGACCGACGCACGGTTTTTTTCCTGTTCAAAATAGATCAGGGTCAGGCAGGCAATATAGAAACCGGCCAAAATCAGCAGCGAGATGGCGAAATTGACAGAATTGTAGCTTTCGTCAAGAACAGCGGATTTGGCAGAATCCCATTCGATGACCACATCACCAACGATCCTGGCAATAAACACACAGAGAGCGGTCACACTGGTGAGTACATAGTCTCCATACAGACAGGAAAACATCAGCGGGATCGCAAACAGAAAATACAGGGAGGGAAAAATGCTGTGTATCGTAAACAGGACAAAACAGATTCCCACCAGCCCGATTGAGATCACGTAAGACTGCAGAGTCAGCCGTTTCGGATAAAGCTTCCGAAACAGAAACATGAGCAGGAGAATGAGCAGATTTAATCCGGTGGGGATCAGCAGGTATCTCTGTACGTACACGGGTCCTGAGGCTTCCATCAGATCCATTCTCTTCAGGATAAAATAGAGAATGACTTCCAGCAAAAAAGAAGCGGCCGCAATTCCCACGCTGATGATCGTATGAATCTTCAGCCAGCGGCGGCTCACTTTTTCGTATTCAAATTCAATGGTTCTAATAAAGGTACTTACCATAATCTATGCGGCTCCATCTGATATCGTAATAATATGATACAAGGGACAAATGGTCAGGAATGGAACGCTTGCGCTCCTGTTCATGACCTTGGGGATCGTAGTATCATACCCCTTTTGTCGCTCAGATCATAATATGGTAACAGTTCAGTGTCTTCTCATCTTTAGGAAAAGTCTACCATGTTTCAGGAATGATTACAAGATAAAAAAATGTTGTGGAATAGTCGGAAAGGTGCTAGAATGTGACAGGTGTGCAGTGCAATCCGTACGATTACGGCCTGTTTGTTGCCTGATCACAGGATCTGGTCAGGTGAAAACCGGCAGGCCTCGGCGCAATTGCGCAGCGCACAACACGGCGCGCAGGGGGAGCGGCGTGAACAAAATGATTACCGATATATACCGAAAAAGGGGAAAGGCGGAAAATTATGGTCCAATTATACGAGAAAGGCGCGTGGCTGGTTCACGGCACAGAGATCATCCCTGAGGAAGAGAAGGAGAAGCTGCCCTCTGTCTGCGGAAGAGAGGCAGACAAAGAAGAAGACCGCAAGGGCACGATTGCGTATTCAATCCTGGAAGCGCACAACACATCAGACGATATGTCGAATCTCAAGATTCGTTTTGATGCGATGACTTCGCATGACATTACATTTGTCAGCATTATCCAGACGGCGAAAGCGTCGGGTATGGAACGGTTCCCGATTCCCTATGTCCTGACCAACTGTCACAATTCCCTGTGCGCGGTCGGCGGGACGATCAACGAGGACGATCATGTATTCGGCCTGTCCGCGGCGAAAAAATACGGCGGCATCTATGTACCGCCTCATCTTGCCGTCATCCATCAGTATATGCGTGAGACCATGGCGGGCTGCGGCAAAATGATCCTGGGATCGGATTCCCATACACGCTATGGCGCGCTGGGAACAATGGCGGTCGGTGAAGGCGGCGGCGAGCTGGTAAAACAGCTGCTTTGCGATACCTACGACGTGGCTTATCCGGGTGTGATCGCGATTTATCTGGACGGAAAACCGAATCCGGGAGTTGGCCCGCAGGACATTGCGCTGGCGATCATCGGGGCGGTATTTAAAAACGGTTATGTGAAAAATAAAGTGATGGAATTTGTCGGACCGGGTGTGTCCTCCATGACGACGGACTACCGCAACGGTGTCGATGTCATGACGACTGAGACGACCTGCCTTTCCTCCATCTGGAGGACGGATGAGGATACGAAGGAATATCTGACGGAGCACGGGCGCGGGGAAGATTACCGCGAACTGAACCCGGCCGATGTTGCTTACTATGACGGGCTGGTCTATGTCGATCTCTCCACGGTGAAGCCGATGATCGCGCTTCCGTTCCATCCGAGCAATACGTATGAGATCGATGAGATGCTCGCCGCTCCGGGCGACATTCTGCGCGAAGTAGAACGCAGTGCGGCGGCGCTTACGGAAAATACTACCGTAGATTTCCATCTGACAGATAAAGTGGTGGATGGAAAGCTTTACGTGCAGCAGGCGATCATCGCGGGCTGCGCAGGCGGTACCTATACGAACCTGATGGAGGCTGCTGATATTCTGAATGGCAGAAGCATTGGAAACAGCGAATTTACACTGGCGGTTTATCCGTCCTCGCAGCCGGTATTCATGGATCTGGTGAAAAAGGGCGCGATCTCCACACTGATGGCGGCCGGTTCCACGGTTAAGACCGCGTTCTGCGGACCGTGCTTCGGCGCGGGCGATACGCCGGCGAACAATGCATTCAGCATCCGCCACACGACCCGGAACTTCCCGAACCGCGAGGGCTCCAAGCCGGGCGCAGGACAGCTTTCGGCGGTTGCGCTGATGGATGCGCGCTCGATTGCGGCGACTGCGGCCAACGGCGGTGTACTGACGTCGGCGCAGACATTCCTGGAAGAACGTTCACGAGGCGTCATGGCGCCGGGCGCAGATTTTAGCACAGGAAATGAGTCAGCAGCCAGCAGCGCAGATAAGACTTCAAAATATCATTATGACGACAGTGCGTACCGTGCGCGTGTGTACCAGGGATTTAAAAAGGCGGATGAGAATTCTTCCCTTGTTTATGGCCCGAACATCAAGGACTGGCCGGATATGGAGCCGCTTGCCGACAACATCCTGCTGCGGGTATGTTCAAAGATCATGGATAAAGTCACGACGACGGACGAGCTGATTCCGTCCGGCGAGACATCCTCCTATCGATCCAACCCGCTTGGTCTGGCGGAGTTCACACTTTCCAGACGCGACCCTGGATATGTGGGAAGAGCGAAAGAAGTGGACCGCCTGGAGCGGGCGCGTCTGGCGGCAGCTGCAGGAACGGCTGCAAGTGAAAAAACAACGGATGATGCACCGGCAGGCGCCATGGCAGCAGCGGCGGCGCTCGAGCCGACACTGCAGAGGGCGCTTGACCGGATCGAAAAGCTGGCTCCGGATGCTGACCTTGAGAGCATTGAGATCGGCAGCATGATCTACTGTGTAAAGCCGGGTGACGGGTCCGCGCGTGAGCAGGCGGCGAGCTGCCAGAGAGTGCTCGGCGGTCTTGCCAATATTTGTAAAGAGTACGCGACAAAACGGTATCGCTCCAATGTCATGAACTGGGGTATGCTGCCGTTCCAGATGAAGGAAGAGGATGTACCCTTCGAGGTCGGCGATTATGTTTATGTGCCGGATGTCAAAGCCGCTCTGAATGGCGATATGAAAGATATCAAAGCCTATGTGATCAAAGCAGATGCAGCGGCTTCAGTGCCGGCGCAGGAGATTTCGCTTTATATTGCGGACATGACGGAGACGGAGAAAGAGATCGTACGGGCAGGCTGCCTGATCAATTTCAACCGCAACCGCATGAAAACGCGGGAAGCAT
This sequence comes from Lachnospiraceae bacterium, assembly GCA_021199655.1. GTDB lineage: Bacteria > Bacillota > Clostridia > Lachnospirales > Lachnospiraceae > Choladousia. The sequence goes on from JAJQHQ010000090.1 coordinate 94,187, forward strand.
AATAAATTGTAACTGTTCAGTACCTTCACAGTTACGAGGGAAAATCCATTTAAAATCGCGTCTCCGCTGCCGCTTCGGTCGGCGCTAAGCGAACGTCCACTGGGTCTACGCTCCGCTTCGGTCGGTCCTAAACGCGTGCCACTGGCACGCAGGACCGTTCAGCGCCGCGATGGGATTTTCCCTTGCAACATTTACATTTCATACGTACCTCGCAGCGAGTGCGAGGTACTGTCCTGAATAGATACAATAAATTACCGTGCAGCGGTTTTCGCTGCACCACTACAACATAAAAGCTTTTACAGTAAAATAACAGGAGTGAGAAACGAACATGCAGGGAAGAACACACAACTGCGGAGAATTAAGACTTGCTGATGTCGGCGCAAAGGTGAAGCTGGTCGGCTGGTTTGAGAATCTTCGCAAAGTTAGTAAAAATCTGGGATTCCTGATTCTCAGGGATTTCTATGGGACGACACAGGTAGTGGCGGAGACAGAGGAGATCATGGAGCAGCTGTCCGGGCTGAATTATGAGTCGACCATCTCGGTGGAAGGCGTGGTGCGCGAGCGAAGCAGCAAGAATGACAAGCTTCCGACCGGTGAGATCGAAGTGGTGCCGGAGAAGATCGAGCTGCTCGGCAGATGCCGGTATAACGAACTGCCGTTCCAGATCAATCATTCTAAAGAGGCGGATGAGAATCTCCGCCTGAAATACCGTTACCTGGATCTGCGTAATCCGGCAGTGAAAGACAAGATCGTATTGAGAAGCAAAATTGTGGCGGATCTGCGTGCGAGCATGATTGAGCATGATTTTATGGAGATTACGACGCCGATCCTCACCTGCTCTTCACCGGAAGGAGCAAGGGATTATCTGGTGCCGTCGAGAAACCATCCGGGCAAGTTCTACGCGCTCCCGCAGGCGCCGCAGCAGTTCAAGCAGCTTCTGATGGCGTCCGGGTTTGACCGATACTTCCAGATTGCGCCGTGCTTCCGTGATGAGGACGCGCGCGCGGACCGTTCTCCGGGCGAGTTTTATCAGCTTGACATGGAGATGGCGTTTGCGGATCAGGAGGATGTTTTTGCGGTGCTGGAGGATGTGCTTCCGCCCATCTTTTCAAAATATGGAATTTACAGTAAGGCGTCCCGGCCGCCGTTTGCGCGGATCGCATATCTGGACGCGATGGAGAAGTACGGCACGGACAAGCCGGATCTGCGTATCCATCTGGAAGTACAGGATGCGACCGCTGTACTTGGCGACTGCGGCTTCGGCCCGTTCGAGGGACAGACAGTAAAAGCAGTGGTGGCTCCGGCCTTTACCGGTACAAGAAAAGTCATCGATAAGCTGTGTGCGGACGCGGAGACGCAGAGCGGGCAGAAAGCATTCTGGTTCCGCCTGGATGAGCAGGGCGAAGTGGTCGGCGGCATCTCCAAGTTTGTAAAAGAGAAGAAGGATGCGGTCATTGAAGCTCTTGGCCTTAAACCGGGAGATTTTGTAGCGCTGTGCGCCGGCAGCCTGAAAGCTGCTCAGAAAGGCGCGGGAGTGCTGCTGAAGATGATCGGTACACGCTTTGACGGCTATATGGATAAGGAAAGCTACGAATTCTGCTGGATCGTTGATTTCCCGATGTATGAGATCGGCGAGGAATCCGGCGAGCTGGAATTCTGCCATAATCCGTTCTCCATGCCGCAGGGCGGACTTGCTGCGCTTGAAGAGGCTGCAAAGAGTCAGGAGAAAGCTTTGGAGATACTGGCTTACCAGTACGACCTGGTCTGCAACGGCGTGGAGCTTTCCTCCGGTGCGGTGCGGAACCACGATCCGGAGATCATGGTCAAAGCGTTCAATATCGTAGGGCTTGGGGAGGAGGACGTAAAAGCGAAGTTCCCTGCCATGTACAACGCGTTCTGCTATGGAGCGCCGCCTCATGCTGGTATCGCTCCCGGCGTTGACCGTATGGTGATGCTGATCGCGGGTGAGGAGAGTATCCGAGAGATCATTCCGTTCCCGATGAACAAAAATGCGCAGGATGTGATGATGGGCGCACCGGCAGAGGTTGAGGAGAAGCAGCTGCGCGACGTGCATATCCAGATTGTAAAAGAAGAAAAGAAGTAACTGAAAAGAGATAAAAACGCCGTATACGATCGGACCTTAACCTTGACCGTATACGGCACTTTTTTATTCAATGTCTGCCGTCGCAGTGTCGGCCTCCGAACCTGATTCCGTGTCGGCCTCAGCCTCAGTTTCCGCCGTAGTTGTGTTCAGGATTTCACTCAGCTCATTGATCATATCCTCATCCTTCAGACTGAATTTGATCTCCACACGCCGGGAAGCATCCGCATCGATGGAGCCGTCCTCCGCGTAGACCGGGTCCGCCCAGGAATGTCCGTTGACGGACAGCTTTTCCTCCAGAAGCTCCAGTTCGGAGGAGGAGATGGTGCCAAGCTCGAGCAGATACGATGCGACTGCAAACGCTCTGGACTGCGAGAGCTGAAGATTGGAGAAATAAGTACCGGATGTATCGGTGTAGCCGTCAATCCGGATCTCCGCGAGGTAGTCAAAATACTCGTCAGAGAGAAGCACGGAACAGTAGACCGGCAGGATCTGGGCAAGGAGCGCCTGACCTTCCTCTGTCAGCGAGTATTCGTTGAAACCGAACAGCACGCTGGAGTCAAGAAGGATAGAACCGTCAGTTTCGTCTATGGTCACAGACAGGTTCTGCGCGTCGAATTCCTGCTTCAGATCTGCGATCAGATCCGCTTTCACACCGATGATCTGCTCGATCTTCTGCTGCTGTTCCTCGAGCGTGGCCTGCTGGGAAGCAACGAGGGCGGCCTGCTCATCCAGTGCCTCCTGCTGGGAGGCAACCAGAGCTTCCTGATCGGCAAGCTCCGATTCCTGCTGGGCAAGCAGCGCACTCTGTGCATCCAGACTTTCCTGCTGGGAAGTGACCAGCGCGCTCTGCTCATCCAGATCTGCCTGCTGGGCGGCAAGCAGAGCAGCCTGCTCGTCCAGTTCCGATTCCTGCTCATTCAAAAGGGCCTGCTGCTCGTCCAGCTGAGACTGCATCAGGCTGGTAGTCTGCTGATGTGCGGATTCTTCCTCCAGACGCTCCTGATAATTTTTCTGCGCCTGCATGAAAGAAATGCACATGACCAGCACAAACAGAAGCAGAAGCCCTGCCATCAAATCAGAATAGGAACGCCAGACATTGTGTCCCTTATATGTTTTCTTATGTTTGGTCCGCATGGATGTCACCCCTTATTCTTTCTGCGGAACAGAACCGGCTGGGCGGCAAGCTTTTCCAGATGATCCAGCTTCTTTGTTATTTCATCCAGCATTTGTTCTGTCTTCTCCTGTTCAGAAGAGAGAGCGGTATCGGCAGCCTGACGCCTGCGGATGTCTTCCAGCTGCGCTGAAAGAGCAGCGAGTTCATCCAGAATTTCAGTGTTTGACTGCACCGGCCCCATCTTCGCGATCTCGTCCGTATAGCCCTGCAGCTTTTGGTTGTTCGCCTCCCAGACATCAGAGAAATTCTCAATCGTCTGATACATGAAGCGGATGTATTCCTGATAGGTAGCGGTCTGTTCTTCATTGATGCGGAACGCGTCCTTCTGTGCCTGAGTCAGTTTGCCAAGTGTCTGCTCATTGTACTGCTCGGATTTTTCTACCTGACTCTGCAGGTCACCGAACATTTTCTGCAGGCGGGACATCGAACGGTCCATAAAGTCGGTATAAGCGGACTGGGTTCGTTCAAGCTGCTTCGCCGACTGATTGAGCTTATGGAACGAATCGTCCATGTCGGTATGGATATCGGAAATGATCGCGTCGCAGATCTTTGAGACCGAGTCTGCCTGACTCTGCGAGAACGTATCCACAATCTGCCGAATGGAGTCGGTCATCTGCAAAAAGGCCGGTGTGATGGTCGCTTCAAAGCTTTTGGCCATCTGCTCCGCGACAATCCGGGTCATCTCATCTGTTATCTCTTCATGACTCTTCGTCTGTTCCATCAGCCGCGACGCAGCATCCACTTCCCGACTGGGACGTACGTACAGATAGAATGTATCCATAAAATCGTCGAGATGATCCGACATATCGGAAAGTTCACTGCGCAGGTTGAATGAAAACGGCAGAGAGAGCGCAAGACCGTAAATGGACGTGACAAACGCGACCTTGATACCGTCGATCAGCGGTGATACGGAATCTGCCATCTGCTCATAGCCGGACGGATCAAAGCTCCGAAGGCCAAGCACCAGGCCGATAAATGTGCCGAGGATACCAAGGCTTGCCAGAATATCCGGAATCAGTTCAAGAAGAGACCGATGGATATAGGTTTCAATCGAATCTTCATTGATGAAATCCGCGAGATCACAGGAACCGTCCGGATGCTTTTCGGACATTTCGCAATACTGGGAATAACAGTCGTCCAGGAAACGTTCTCCGAAAAACCCTTTCTGCGGAGGCTGCCTGTCGTCAGCACCGGAAACGCGGATTGTTTCGGCGGCTTTCGAAAGAGCTTTGCTGATTCGCATCAGACGCAGCATTCCTGTGAACAGAGAAGCCAGGATCGCGATCAGCATCACGGCCAGGAACCCGAGATTGACTGCGAGCGAAGTGATCTCCACATCACGGCTGATATAGGTGATGAATACGCAGACACCGACAGCAAGGACAGCCGTCAGAACAGAAATAAATCTTCTAATGTACAAATAAATCCCCTCCCCCTTATTTGCTTTGTTCTCCCGGGTCCTGCACGCCCCGGGATGCCTGTAACAGATAAAAAGAGTATAATGAAAATTAACAAAAATGTAAAGCAATGGGAAGAAACCTTAAGAAAAAAGTAACTATTCAGAACAGCAGGCCACAGACCGCCTTCTTCGAAGGCTATATGCCGCCTGCGCGTCATATGTCTGAGGCTTAATGGGCGTCTACGCTACCGCTTCGGTCGGTGCTAAACGCGTGCCACTGGCACGCAGCACCCGCCCATCCCGAAATGAAAATACAGCCTTTAGCAGGTGAATCTGCACAGTCTGTCTTTTCATTTCGATGCTGTTCTGAACTGTTACTGAAAAAAATACAGAATACAACAGCACAGCGGGTCTTGCAGATGAGAAGAACAGCGTGTATAATCAGAACGCGGCTGTATTGGCCTGCACAAAAGAAGGGAGAGATGAGGCAATGATCAGACAGATTGTGGCTTTTGTAGAGAACAGAAAGGGTGTTGTAAGGCAGATGACGTCTGTACTGCGTAAGGAAAAAGTCGGTATCTGCGGACTTTCTACCGTAGATTCCCCGGAATTCGGCATTGTCCGGATGATCGTGGACGAGCCAGACCGGGCATTGTCCGGTCTGGCAAAAGCCGGTTTTGTTGCGAAGGATTGTGAAGTGATAGCGGTACAGATGGGCGCGAGCGATGATATGGAGCCGCTTCTGCAGGCAATCGAGGATGGAAATGTCAATATCAATTATTTCTATTCCTCTTTTGGAAGTGATGCTAAAACGCCGGTACTGATTCTGAACACCGCCGACATGGATGAGACGGAGGCATTGCTTACAAGCCGCGGATTTATATGTCTGTGACCATAGAACTGTTTACAGGTAATGATTCAGGACAGTACCTTGCATCTGCTGCGAGGTGCGTATGAAAGCTTATAGCGTAACCGTGAAGGGACGGAACAGTTGTGGGAGAAGGGGATTATGACAGCACGAAAGATAAGGATCGTTTTTGCCGTTCTGATGGGGGCAGGTGCTGCTTTGGGGGCAGGCGGATGCTCCAGAAGCGTGATCAATTATCAGATTGCCGAGAGCATCGGAACAGTCGGAGAATATGAGAACAATGCTCCGGTAGAGACGCCGAAGATGCAGGCGGAACGCGAGCTGGAGGAGGCCGAGGCAGACCTGGAAGCGGAGCGGACCGCTGTTTTGGAGGAAGCGGCGGATCTGGCTGCCGGATACTGGTATGATGAGGCAATCACGCTGCTTCAGGAAAGCAGCCTGCTTTCTGAGGATGAGAGGGCCTCGGCTGCGATAGAGGAGTATGAGACGGCGAAGAATTCTCTGGTGGTGTATGATGGGGAAGTTCTTCATCTCAACTTTCCGAATCTGATCGCGGATACCGCTCTTGCGATCGACGGCGACAGCTATGCGACGACCTACAGTCAGAATCTGATCACGCTGGAGGAGTTTGAGGGAATCCTGACCCAGCTTTATGAGAATGATTACATCCTGATCGACATTCATTCGCTGGCGGATGAGACGGATGACGGGTTTGGCGACATTACGCTTAACGCTGCTTCGGTGATGCTGCCCGAAGGGAAAAAACCGCTTATTATTTCCGTGGAGAACCTGAATTATGCGAACGTGCGCAGCGGAGACGGAATCGCTACGAGGCTGCTGCTGGACGATGAAGGGAAAGTGGCTGCCACTTATGTCGATTCCAACGGCGTGACGCAGACAGGCGCATATGACACGGTTCCTGCACTGGAGCAGTTTATTGAGGAACATCCGGACTTTTCCTGGCAGGGCGCCCGCGGCATCATCGGCCTGTCCGGCAAATACGGTGCATTTGGTTATGAAGTGGAAGAAGACAGCGATGTGAACTGGGAGAGCAATGCGGACACCGTGAAACAGATTGCCGCAAAGCTTACTGAGGATGGCTGGACCTTCGCGACACAGGGCTACAGCTATACCTATATGAAGGATCTGTCCTATGACAGTCTGACAGAGGATATCATCAAATGGGAAGATGCGATCGGCAGTCTGGTCGGAGACTGCGATACACTGATCTACCCCTATGGATCGGAAGTAGAATATATCTCGGATGAGTCTGTTTATCTGACCGGCTCCGGCTACATCTATCTGGTCGGACTGTGGGCATCGGATGATTATCTTGCTGTCAACGAGACCTACCTGCGCCAGACCAGACGCTCGATCACGGGCTACCTGCTGGAAAATTATCCGGAATATTATGCATCATTTTTCACAGTTTCGGAGATCATAGATGATGTAAGGTGAGAACAGCAGGCCGCAGACCGCAGGTATACTTCTGAACAGCAGGCCGCAGACATACTTCCGGACAGCAGGCCGCAGACCGCCTGCTTAGCAGGCTATATGCCGCTTACGCGTCATTTGTCTGTGGCTTTATGGGCGTCTACGCTACCGCTTCGGTCGGTGCTAAACGCGTGCCACTGGCACGCAGCACCCGCCCATCCAAAAATGAAAATACAGTCTTTGGCAGATAAATCTGCCTAGCCTGTCTTTTCATTTTGCTGCTGTTCGGAATTATTGAAAAATACTATGATAACTCTTGCTATTTTTTGGGCTTAGTGGTATGATTCATAACATATGCGGACTTCTTTTGTGATTTTACGGGAGCGCAGAAAAAAGAAGTCCGAAGGTAACTGTGAAGATACTGAACAGTTACGCCGGAAGAGGAATGAGTATAAGTTTTAATGGAGGGAACATTTTATGATGAACAAGAGCAAAAGATGGCTGTTGGCGTTGTTGCTGTGCGCTGCTGTAGTATTCGCGGCGACAGGATGCGATCAGCTGAAGAAAGAAACTGAGACAGAGACAGAGAGCGAGACAGAGACAGAGAGCGAGACAGAAACAGAGACAGAGACCGAGACAGAAACAGAGACGGAGACCGAGACCGAGACAGAGACAGAAACGGAGACCGAGCCGCAGACGTTCACTCTGGATACCACGGTGGACGAGGAGAATGCGTCGCTGACCCAGTATGATACGATTCGTGTGATGTATGCGCTTGACGATCTGAATGTGCGTACAGAGCCGGGGACAAGTGATACATCCGAGATATTTACCAGCTATGCGAGCGGAGATCAGATCAATGTGGTCGGTGAGACGACGAACTGGTACATGGTTTCGATTGATGGATATGAATCCAACGGATATGTATATAAGGAGTATGTCGGCACTTCAGATGAGCTGAATGGTACGGATTCGACCGATACGGGTACAACGGCTTCTGATACAACTGATACGGATACAACCGGTACGGATACGACGGCTGCAGATACTTCGGCAACCAGTACAACATCCACGGATTCTGTTTCTGTAGATGCATCCTCAACCGATGTAGAGTATGGTGTTGAGACCTATGCGGAAGTGTTTACGGTTGTAGCGACTGCGGGTGCCAATATGCGTTCGGAACCGTCGCAGGACGGCGAGATCATTGGTACGATTGCCTCAGGAACGCAGGTGACTGCGGTAGGCTATACAGATCGCTGGTACAAGATCAGCTACAACGGTACGGTGGGTTATGTGAATAAGAACCTGTTCAGCGCAGAGTAATTTCTATTTTTGTCTGATGTAAAAAGAGAAGTCCCGGTCCGGTTTCGTGACGACCCGGGACTTTTTTGATGCGCACGGCCGCGAAAGGAAGTTAGTGGCTTTGCCACTCGCGGCCGGCGCGGGCGAGTAAGAGCCGTCAAGCCGCCTCCTACTCGATCGCAGGGGCGCATATGGAAGTTTTCCAGCCTGATTTTTGCTGTTGCTCTGATTCCGGAACAGCAGGCCACAGACCGCTTCCTGTTCTGGACTTGTTACACAAAAATATCACATTTCAGTCACAGACACAACGCATGACTGCGGTATCGTTCAGGTTATGTGTTTGAAATTGTACGGAGAATGTCCTCGATTGTACGGAGAATGTCCTCGATTCGCAGAATCGGATCGGGAAAGGATACGGACAAGGTCTGTGAATGGAAGGAAAGAAATTTTATGAGTGATGAGTGGAACAGATTAAACCGGCAGATAGAGCGGGAACGAAAAGTAAGGCGGACACGTATTTATATAGGCGTTGTGATCGTTGCTGCGCTGCTTCTTGTGATTGGGATCAGCCTGATCATCAACAGACTTTCCAATTATGACACCGGTATTGATGAGGCGCTTGGCTATGGGACTGCAGCGGATGCGGTGGTGACAGAGACGGAAAGCGAGTCGGAATCCGAAACAGAGACGGAGACCGAGACAGAAACGGAAGCTGCATATGGCGATCTGGAAGATCTGGAGATCCTGATAGAAGATACGCTCGCCGATCACTCCGGTACATGGAGCGTTTATGTGAAAGACCTGGATGCGGGTAATTCGATCACCATCAATAACGAGAGCATGTATGCGGCCAGTCTGATCAAATTGTTTGTAATGCAGTCCTGTTATGAAAATATGGATGATCTGATCGCGAATTACTGTTCCATCAACAATACGAGTGAGGAGACCGCCGCGGCGACGATCGAGGATCGTCTGTATACGATGATCGTCTATTCGCGAAATGAATCTTACAATGAGCTTGTGAGGCTGCACAGCAGCACTGGCAGCTTTACATCCGGCTGCAGGCTTGTCAATTCGTACGTCGCGGAAAACGGATATGCGGGAACCGGCGTCTATACGACGCTGCACCCTTCGGATTCCAGTTTTGAGTCGACCGGAGAAGGGACGAACCATACGACCGTGGAGGACTGCGGAGCGATCCTGGAGGCGATCTACAACGGGACCTGTGTTTCAGAAGAGGCTTCTGAGGCCATGCTGGAACTGCTTTTGCAGCAGGATGTCACGACAAAGATTCCGGCGGGTGTGCCGGACGGGATTTCCGTTGCGAACAAGACCGGAGATACCGACGAGGAGTCACACGATGTAGCTATCGTATATGGGGAAAAGACGGATTATATACTCTGTGTCATGTCGACCGGTGTGGATGAGATGGGAGCAGGGAACGCCGGGACTCTGGTCAGGGAGATTTCAACGCTGGTATATGATTTCCTGAACTGATTTCCTGCCCGTCAAAATATAAGGAGAAACGTGTATGGAAAAGTACATTATGGCGCTGGACGCCGGAACGACGAGCAACCGCTGCATTCTATTTGACCATGAGGGAACGGTCCGCAGCATCGCGCAGAAAGAATTTACTCAGTATTTTCCGAAGCCGGGATGGGTGGAGCAGGACGCGGACGAGATCTGGTCTACCCTGCTTGGCGTGGCAGTGGAGGCCATGCAGAAGATCGGGGCGCGCGCGGAAAATATTGCTGCCATTGGCATTACGAACCAGCGGGAGACCGCTATTGTGTGGGATAAAAATACCGGTGCACCGGTATACCGGGCGATCGTATGGCAGTGCCGGAGAACGGCGGAATACTGCGACAGTCTCGCGGAGCAGGGGATGGTAAACATGATCCGTGAGAAGACAGGACTGGTGCTGGACGCTTACTTTTCCGCGACCAAGATCCGCTGGATTCTGGAAAATGTGGAAGGCGCCCGGGAAAAAGCCGAGGCTGGCGAGCTTCTCTTTGGCACGGTCGAGACGTGGCTGATCTGGAAACTGACCAGAGGCAGAGTGCACGTGACAGACGCTTCCAATGCTTCACGCACCATGCTTTTCAACATTCATACTTTGCAGTGGGACGAGGATATTCTTAAGATGCTGGGAATTCCTGCGAGTATGCTGCCAAAGGTAGTGGATTCCAGCGGCGTCTATGGGATGACGGACAGCTCTTATTTCGGCGGGGAAATCCCGATCGCGGGCGCCGCGGGCGACCAGCAGGCAGCATTGTTCGGACAGGCCTGTTTTGCCCGCGGAGAAGTGAAAAATACGTACGGGACGGGCGGCTTTCTTCTGATGAATACAGGCAGTACGCCGGTCACATCCCAGAGCGGACTGGTGACGACGATCGCCTGGAGCATCGGCGGCAGGGTGACTTATGCACTGGAGGGCTCTATCTTTGTCTCCGGAGCGGCCATCCAGTGGCTGCGCGATGAGATGCGCATGATCGATTCCGCGCCGGATACCGAGTGGATCGCCGGGCGTGTGCCGGATTCCAACGGCTGCTATGTCGTACCGGCTTTCACCGGGCTTGGCGCGCCTTACTGGGATCCGTATGCGCGCGGCTGCATCGTCGGCCTGACGCGTGGCGTGAATAAATATCATATTGTGCGGGCAACGCTCGAATCGCTTGCCTACCAGACGAGCGACGTCCTGCAGGCGATGGAAAAGGACTCCGGCATCCGTCTGGCCGGCTTAAAGGTTGACGGCGGCGCAAGCGCCAACAATTTCCTGATGCAGGTGCAGTCGGATATCCTTGACCAGAAGGTTTACCGCCCGGGCTGCATTGAGACGACAGCCATGGGGGCTGCTTATCTGGCCGGTCTCGCGGTCGGCTACTGGAATGGTGCTGAAGAGATTCACGCGAACTGGAAGACGGAGCGCGTATTTTCCCCGCAGATGGCCAAAGAAGAGCGTGAAAAGCGCCTTAAGGGGTGGCATAAGGCCGTGCGGTATTCGTTTGGATGGGCAAAAGAGGATTAAAAGAAACGTAACAGTCCCCTTCTCTGTTACGAGTAAAGTAGCGTTGACAATACAGGGAAAAATGATAGAATGCCATTTGGATAACAGCTACAGGGAAAACAGTTACAGGGAAGACGGATTATGAGAAGGAGAGATTATGAAACTGTTATTTATACGTCACGGAGATCCGGATTATTCCATTGATTCTCTGACCGAAAAAGGCTGGAAAGAAGCGGAATATCTTGCGGAGCGCATCGCAAAGCTGGATGTCCGCGATTTTTACGTATCTCCGCGCGGACGCGCGAGGGACACGGCTTCACTGACATTGAAAAAAATGAACCGGACAGCAACTCAGCTTGAGTGGCTGCGCGAATTCGCTCCGCGGATTGACCGGCCAGACCGCAAGGACTCGCCGGTCTGCTGGGACTGGCTGCCGCAGGACTGGACGGCGGACGAACGTTTTTATCACCCGGATCAGTGGTATGAGCCGCCCATTATGAAGGCAGCCGGGATGAAAGAAGAATATGAATGGGTCGCAGAAGGCCTGGATACGCTTCTGGCACAGTATGGCTATGTTCGCGACGGACATCTTTACCGCACAGAGCAGGGAAACAACGACACGCTCGTGTTTTTCTGCCATTTCGGCGTCACCTGCGTCCTGCTGGGACATCTGATCGGTGCGTCGCCGATGGTGCTCTGGCACGGGCTTTGCGCGGCTCCGACCTCGGTGACTTCGGTGGTGACCGAGGAGCGCAGGAAAGGCATCGTGAGCTTCCGCGCAAGTACGTTCGGGGATGTATCCCATCTTTACGTGAAAGACGAACCGCCCGCATTTTCAGCCCGGTTCAGTGAGTGCTATGAGAATGAAGGCGAGCGGCTGGACTGAGGGATGGCACAAGATAAACTTAAATTCCGTCGGGTTTGTACCGACGGAGTTTTCTTATGCGCAGGGGCACGTACAGGAACATATCGCACAGCCTGATTTCAGGGCTGCTGCGTAAAAACAGGAAAGAAGGATGAACACATGAAAACGGAACGTTTGTTTTATAAGGACGCGTATGTACAGGAATTCACGGCAACGGTTCTGGATTGCTGCGAAGGGAAAAAGGGCTTCGAGGTGATTTTATCGGCTACAGCCTTTTATCCGGAAGGCGGCGGACAGCCATATGATACGGGAATCCTGCGGGATATATCGCTATGCATGAAGCCGGAATCGACAGACACAGTTCATGTTCTCGAAGTCCACGAGAAAAACGGCGAACTGATCCATTATACAGATGCCGCTCTGCCTGTCGGTGCACAGGTCTTTGGAAAGATCGACTGGGAGCGCCGTTTCGACCTGATGCAGCAGCATTCCGGCGAGCATATCGTAAGCGGGCTGGTACACGCGGCCTACGGTTATGACAATGTTGGCTTTCACATGGGCAGTGACGTGATCACGATTGATTTTAACGGCAGCCTGGATGAGGCAGCCCTGCAGGAGATAGAGGCGAAAGCAAACGAGGTTCTTTGTCAGAATCAGGAGACGAAAATTTTCTATCCGTCAGCAGAGGAACTTAAGACACTTCCGTATCGGAGCAAAAAAGAACTGACCGGTGAAGTGCGGATTGTAGAGTTTCCGAAAAAGAATGACTATCCATTGCGTGAAAATGGAATTTTCGGAGAAAAATTATCTGAAGAAAGTAAACCAGCTGAGAACAAGAGCTTTGGAAAGGAGAGCCAGCCAGAGAATGCCGCTGCGAGTCTTCCATATGCAGATCTATGCGCCTGCTGCGGGCTGCATGTGGCGCGTGCCGGTGAGATTGGAATGATCAAGCTGCTGTCTGTAGTGAAATTTCGCGACGGCGTCCGCATCGAGATGATCAGCGGTAAACGGGTGCTTTCTTATTTGAATATGGTAAATGCGCAGAATCATCAGATTTCCGTGCTGCTTTCCGCGAAGCCGGATCGAACCGCAGACGCCGTAAAGAGAAGCCTGGACGAAAACTTCCGGCTGAAAGGCCGTGTCCTTGCGCTGGAAGAAAAGATGTTCGCGCAGGAGGCGGAGCGCCTTGCCGGAGCTGGCGACGTGCTGTTATTTGAAAAAGACATGGAAGCAGACAGCGTGCGCAAGCTTGCCGTGGCTGTCATGGAGACCTGCGGCGGCCGCTGTGCGGTATTTTCAGATAACGGAGACGGCACTTATAAATACGCGCTCGGTGAAAAGGACGGCGATCTGCGCGCGCTGGTGAAAGAGATGAACCAGGCACTTGAAGGCCGCGGTGGCGGCAAGCCGTTTTTCGCACAGGGGTCTGTCCACAGTGAGGAAAAGGAAATCAGACGGTTTTTTGATAACAGCAGCAACTGATTTTTTCCTGTTTTGCCGGACTCCGTGATTGCAAAAGAAAATCACGTTTGCTATACGTAAGCAGTGATACTCTATGGTTCTTATGCCAGAGGTGATTTTGACAGTGAGAGTGATATTGACATTATGGTTTTGCTTGATCTTCCGGATGAACAGATGGCAGAGGCGAGGAAGAAGATGCGTCGCATTGCGGATGATCTGGACTTGAAGTATGACTGCGTGATTTCGTCGATTTTCCAGTCATATGACTCCTTTGAAAATTATAAGTCCGTATCTCCGTTTTATCAGAATGTAGAGAGGGATGGTGTGTTAGTTGGATAGTGAGTTTGAAAAAAGGAAAGCCGCTTCTTTGTGTAAAGGAGCGGCAATATTTATGCCCTTATCTTTCTTATAATTCTATTATTTTAAAAACACACAATATCATAAAAATTCTGCAAAATATGTGCAAAACAAGGAAAATTACAGTTGATTTTTACTTTTAAAATCGTATAATTTGATTGTGATTTTGCATAATTATTGCAGAATGGAGGAATGGAATATGTTGTTGCGATTCAGAATGAAAAATTATAAGTCTTTTGCGGATGAGGCGGTGTTTTCCATGGAAGCCGCTCCGAAGCAGAAGGGACTTGATTATAGCCTGGGAAATATAAAATTCAAAAAGAAAACCATCAAGAGCCTGAGTTCCTCGGTAATTTATGGGCCTAACGCATCAGGTAAATCGAATGTGATCGGTGCAATGGATACGCTGCGTTCCATTGTCCTGAGAGGCCATATACGAAATACAGAAGAACAAAACTCACCAAATCCTGCAGCTGAATCCTTAGAGCTTATACCCAATAATACACTTGCGGTGGCAAAGCCGGTAGAATTTGACATTACCTTTATGGAGAATGATCTCCTGATAAGGTATGAAATCATCTTAGATATTGGCTCATTTTTGGATTATAGGTATAACAGGAAAATCATTCGTGAAACCTTAAGTGTTAATGAGTCAGTGATTTTTAACAGGGACGAGGACCTTGAGATGGGGAACCTGAACGTGATCAGAGAATACTTGTCCCCGTCTGTTGATTCCAACATGGGCGGGATCGGCCAGATAGCAAGGGACAGTCTGCACCCGGAAGAATTGTTCCTTATGAATGGTTTTAAATTGTTGTATTCGCAGGAACTGGTAAAGGTAATAGCGGGGTGGTTCACCAATAAGTTCATGGTAATCTGCAGAGCGGATTCTCTGCAGCTGATTAAGCGTTTTTCTGATCCGCAGAAGCCGACGATATATATTGAGAAAACGACCAATCAGGCGGCCGAGTTGTTTGGTATTAATTCCAACGCAGTGGGATATGTTGCAGGCGACGATGATTCAGGAGCAAAGCTGTGTTCCATCTTTAGGGATGAGAAGAATCGGAAAATAACAACAATGGCGGCAGAATTGTTTGAATCCTATGGAACGATTCGGTTTATTACCATTTTTCCATTGGTGATAAAAGCAATCCTGACAGGGGGGACTTTAATCGTGGATGAATTTGATGCCTCCATTCATCCGATGGCGCTTATGAATATCATTACTATCTTTCATAATGACGACATCAATGTCCACCATGCGCAGTTGATATTTAACACCCATAATCCGATATTCCTTAATTCCAACCTTCTCAGGAGGGATGAGATTAAGTTTGTGGAGCGTGATGATGACACGCATCTCAGTGTCCTTTATGCCCTTTCAGATTTTGGTACGACTGGCGATAAAGGTGTCAGAAAGCATGATGACTATATGCAGCATTATTTTGTCAGCGAATATGGTGCGATTAAAGACATAGACTTTACACCGATTTTCGAGGAAATCATGAACCGGGAAAGCGAGGGGGATAGTGAGTAACAGGAAAGCCGCTTCTTTGTGTGAGAAAGCGGCTATATTTGTGTTCTTATCTTTCTCGAAATTCTATTTTTTTTCATCTGGACAATATTCGATTATTTCATAAATGGTACAATCTAAAACTTTGCATAATGCATCAAGAGTATTGGTTGAGACAGATTCTCCGGCTTTTAAACGGCGGACAGTAGAACTGCTTATACCGCCTTTTATTTGTAAAGTGTACGTTGTAGCACCTTTTTTTTCCATGGTTTCCCATAATCTGTCATAAGAAATCAAGAATGATATCCTCCACCAAAATAATCTTGACTTTTCTCTATTATTTACTATAATTAGGAAAAAGTGTTATAGGCAATATTGCCCATACAAACAGAAGGACATGCAATGAATTAAAATGCAAACAAAAACTATAAGTATATTGCGGACGATACCAACATAATTGATACAAGAAAAACGTTCTTTGTAACTATTATGGCAAAACCGCATGTAAACAGATAGCAGATTTCTTTCAGTGAGAAGATATTGATGATTCGGTTGAAGATGATTAAGCGTAAAGAACATGACATGATGTAATAGGAAAGGAAAAGATCATGGCAGTGATTCCACATGATAAGCAAATGCAATTGATAAAGCAGGAAAAAGAGCGAAATGAATATCTACAGACTCTGGAAAAAGGATTTCAGGTTGCAGACGTTTTTACAAACCGCCAATATCTGGACGATTTTTCAAATGCTCAGGTTTTGAATCAAAGCTGCCGGATTGTACAGTCTCCTCAAAAAATACGTATTTTTCGGATGACAAAGGTTGTTCTTGATAAGGAGGAGGATGTACTGGACAAACTGACAAGTGTCTATAATGCACTATATAATTTATCTGTTACTGTTGCGGTCATTTTAACTGGAACTCCCAGTAGCGTGGGGTTTTATTTTACTACCAGATCAGAAAAAATAGCGCCGTTAGCTGGAAAAGTTTTGGAATCAACTCTCAGAAGCAATTTTCCGGGAATCGAGCTTTCTTCGTTGGATAATCAGGAAACAGAATTATTTCTAAAAAAAATTGAAAAAAATCCGGATGGAAGATCCCTTTTAAAAGGGCTTTCTACAGTTTCCTTGATTCCATCTATTCGTGATAAAGAAAAAAAAGAGCAGTTTGTTCAGGGAATGGAAAAACTTATAAATACATTAAGGGGAAAAAACTATACAGCTGTTTTTCTTGCGGTTCCCCTTAGTCTGGAAGATATTGCAATTCGAAAGCATGGCTATGAGGAATTGTATTCGACACTTTCTCCTCATGCGAAGCTTTCTTATGCATATGGTGAAAATATCAGTCATGCTGTAAATAAAGGAGTATCGAATTCCTTTACCAGGTCCATGAATGAAAGCATATCAAATTCAAACAGTTCTTCGACCAGCAACACATATGGTGTGTCTGACTCTACTACAGACGGCAGCAGTTTTGGAGTCTCTTCACAGGGAGAAGGTGGGGGATCAAACTGGAGCAGCAGTAGCAGCAGGACAAGAAGTTCATCGAGTTCTTATACTTCAGGCACATCTTTTAGCAATTCGATTTCCAATAGCGTTGGAACAGCGGAAGCAGAGACAACTACGGATGGCACTACAGACACGCAGGGCACGTCAAAAACAAAGACATTGAATTTTGAGAACAAGGGTGTCTCTGACTTAATGAAAAAAATAGAGCAACAGCTTGAACGGATTGATATGTGGGAATCATACGGCCTCTGGGAAAACTGTGCATATTTTTTCTCTGATGAAATATCCGTATCGGTTTTAGCGGCTACAACATATAAGGCACTAATGACAGGAGAAAAATCTGGAATTGAAAATGCACATGTAAATATCTGGAATGGATCAGGACTGCAGGAAGGAAAGATTCAATCGATTATGAATCAGGTAAAATATCTGGTGCATCCAAGTGCAGAACTTTATGTTTCAGAAGGTTACCAGAAGCAAATAGTCACTCCAACAAGCATGGTAAGCGGAAGTGAATTGTCTATACTGTTGGATTTTCCAAGGAAATCTGTTGTTGGCGTGGCTGTGCAGGAAATGGCCGAGTTCGGAAGATCGGTGGTATATGAGAATAAAATACCTCAAAAGCGGATATCGATAGGAAATGTTTATCATATGGGAATCGAAGAAAAAGATACACCGGTTGATCTGGATCTGGATCTTTTTTCCTCACACTGCTTTATTACAGGTTCTTCAGGATCCGGAAAATCCTATGCGACCTATAATTTGCTGGACCGCGTTCTTACAAATGATATAAAGATGCTTGTTATAGAACCGGCAAAAGGCGAATATAAAATGGTGTTTGGAAATCTGAGTAAAGTAAATATTTTTACGACAGAAACCACTACATATCGCCTTCTTAGAATAAATCCGTTTCAATTTCCGGATAAGATTCATATTTTGGCCCATATTGAACAGTTATTACAGATTTTTAATGCTTCATGGCCATTATATGCGGCCATGCCGGCGATTCTGAAAGAAGCAGTGGTAAATGCTTATATTCGATGTGGCTGGGATGTTCAGAATTCCATTTGGATTCCCGGAATGAATGATCATAAATATCCGGTTTTTGGAGATGTATTAAAGTCGCTTCCGGAAATCATTAATACCTCGGATTATTCGGCTGATTCTAAGGGTGATTATAAGGGCGCTTTGTTGACGCGAGTACAGGGAATGACCACAGGTATGAATGGTCAGATTTTTAAAAACAGTGAGGGCATCGATGATAGTGTCCTTTTTGACCAGAATACGATTATTGACCTGAGTGAGATCGGATCTGATGAAACAATTTCACTGGTTATGGGTGTGCTGATTATGCGGCTGGGTGAATACAGAAAGTCACAACGTAAGAAAGGAACAACATCTGGACATGACAGCAGGTTAAACCATATAACAGTCTTAGAGGAAGCACATAATATTTTAAAACGCACAAGTAAGGAGCAGAATCAAGAAGGTGCCAATATGGTTGGTAAATCCGTAGAAATGATTAGTAATTCAATCAAGGAAATGCGTACTTACGGAGAAGGTTTTTTGATAATTGACCAGTCACCACTTGCTGTTGATAATTCTGTAATTGAGAATACATCAACAAAGATTATTATGAATACTCCATCCAAAGAGGCTTGTGAGGAACTGGGGAGCGCCCTTTCTCTCGATGATAAACAGACGAAAGAATTGTCACGACTGAATGTTGGAATTGCAGCTGTTATGCAAAAAGGATGGATGACCCCTGTTTTGATGAAAGTAGGAATCTGGAATCCTGAGAAATATGAGGCATCGCTGCAGTATGAAGCTACTGGAAGTGTAAATTATGTCAGGAGCTGTTTAGTGGCAGAACTAGTACATCAAATCCTGGAAGATAAATATTCAGTGAAGACATTTGGTAATATTATTCGGCACTCAAGTTTGACACAGGACAGAAAACTTGAATTGTCTGAAATCACAGAGACTTATCGTAAATATAAAAATCAAAGCCTGAAACCGACGGAAGCTATGCTTGGGAATCTGTTTTTGGAAATGATTGGTTGTGAAGGATTGTTTGATATTATACCTCAAAAAGGACTCTACTCTGATCAGGCGCTTTGCGAGAAACTGGAACAAACGCATGTTAATGAGGAAAAAGAGCTTTATAATCAAATCGTTTCGAACGCTCAAACCTGGCTGATAAGATTTGAATCGGCGATGGAGCAGTATATAACTGTTGATCCTGACGTTAAAAGAGTAGCTGTAAAGTATATGCTTAGCGTAAAAGGTTCATCGGGAAAAGATATTACCAGCGTATTTGGCCAATTGTACAATTTATTATCTTGGAAAGAGATCGGTTGAGATTTATTTGTGAAAAATCAAAGAAAGGAAACCTGGATTATGGCTCATAGACATTTAGAGGGAACCGAAAATACAGAAAACGTGGAGCAGGTAGAAAAACCCGATAAACCAGAGAAGAGTGAGAAGGAAGGTATTTTAAATAAAGCAAAAAATTTCTTCGCTGAATATGGGAAGAAAAAGGAGGCTGGAGAATCAAAGGAAAATACGGAAAACAAAGATAATCCAGACGAAAGCAGTACACAGAAAGATAATATAGAAGGAAAGAACAAAGATAACAGTGAGATTGACAAGAATAAGGAAAAGGATGATAGCTCCAGAAAAAGCTGGGAGCTTTCTCCAGATCAACTGAAAGAGGTTAGAAACAAGGATAGTGAAGTTGCTAAGGAATATCGTGAAAAACATGGTTTGGACGAGCATGGAGAGAAAATAAATGGTAATTCTGAAGTAAATGATTCTGAAGAATCTGGCGATTCTGGCTCTGATGGAAAAAATCATGGAGAAGATGGGGAAAGAACTCGATATTCAGACCTGAAAGATGAAAAATATACTGGTGAATATGAAAAGAATATGGATGATTATGAAAGATAGAAAGACGAGCGATAACGATGGAACCGAAAGTAGAACTGATCAATAACCCATATAAGCGGAGATTGAAGATATTAATTGATGGAACTGCTGTGTCTGTATACAGTAATCTGGAGAAGTATATGGATGAACCTTTTTTATACTGGTGCGGCAGGATTCTTGATGAAATTTATGAGGAATGTAACCGGAGTAAATTCAGGCTTCATTTTTGTTCCAGGCAGGAGGAAATTACTGTTATGGAGCGAATTGCGAGTGAATATCCGAATTGTGTTCAATTTTCCTCCAATCCGTTAGTCCGCTCTACACCATTGCAAGAAAGGATGAAAAGCCTGAGCAAATTGCTTCGTGATAATAGGATTAGCGGATATAAAACATCCTTTATCCATGCATTGTTCGTGCTTTCAGATGGACTGGAAGTGCTTAGACCGGAATTAGAAGGCCTGGAAGTAAAAAACAGTTATTGTCATGTAGAACCGGACGTTATGTCCCTTCATGAATATCAGAAACAGAGAAGGCAGGCTGATATAACCTTTTTTTGTATGATAACCAATTTACAGGTGATAATATTCTGAAAACAGGATTAGATGCAGAATTTGGTATATTTGTGGGGAAAACGTGTAAATTTCAGGGATTACACGGGAATCTGCTGCTTTATGAGACTGACAGGGAAGGTATATTTCAAACAATTTTTGAATGTCTTCTTTTATCAGTTTTAACAGATGCATTTTATACTTGTATTCATTCAATCCCTGTTTCTGTCAAAGATCGGTATCAAAAGCAAATTGACGATGTTCTCAGTGTTTCAGTTGGGGTACTTCCAAAGCCGGAAAAAACAACGATTGAGGTTGGAAGAAGTGCCGGTATTCATTTTGATTCGGATTTGCCTGGATACTGTGTGAGGGAAGATACCCTTCATTACTCTTATAGTGAAAAAGGCATTATACGTTGTAACGGAATTCTGGTGGAAGGGCTGAAAGCAGGGAAAACAACTCTTTATATTTTTAAAGAGGGAGAACAGATTCCATGTGCAAGCGTAGATTATACTGTTATCTTACGAAATCGCATTACAAAAATCGATTTGGATGCTTCCTCTATCTGTATAGGGGAGGGTGATAGTGCCAGATTATCTTATACATATTTACCTTCAGATGCAGATAACGTTTCATCTGTGCGGTGGGAGTCAGACAAACCAGACATTGTGAGCGTTGATTCCCATGGAAATCTGTTTGCTCGTAAAACAGGAACCTGTATCGTTCGTATTTTTGCGGAACAGGTAAGCAACCGTTGTTCCTGTGTTGTGAAGTCTCACCTGAAACAGATAAAAACAGATATATCTGATTTAGTAATGATGTACGGTCAGGAACAACCATTAAGATTGCAGTTATTTCCTGAAAATTGCATTGATGGAGAAATCGTTTATTCCAGTATGAATATGCAAATTGCGAACGTAGTCAGTGGCGTAGTCAAGGCTGTTGGTATGGGTACGACCCGAATCATTATCCAAAACAGGGAAGAGACCGTCAGAACTGAAATTCAGGTTACTGTGATGGCGGAAAAAGAATTCAAAAAGAGGAAAGATGAGAAAGAGGGGGCGGATAAAAAGAAAAAGAAGAATTTATTGTCAATGCTATTGCGTCATTAATCAAAAGAGTGGAGGATTGAGATATGGGAAAGTATGTAGGAATTGATCTTGGAACAACCTTTTCAGCCGTTGCTTATATTGATGAAAAAGGAAATCCACAGATCATTCCCAATAAGCAGGGGGAAAACATAACACCTTCAACGGTACTGTTCGGAGGTAAAAAACCGATTATCGGAACGGTTGCTAAACGAAAAAGTATTACAGATCCGAAAAATTATGAAGCGTTTGTCAAAAGGCATATGGGAGAAAAGACATATAGCTTTACTACAAAAGACGGAGAGACGTTTCGTCCGGAGGAAATCTCTGCACTGATATTAACTAAATTGAAAACAGACGCGGAGGAGTTTCTGGGTGATACGATAGAAGGTGCAGTTATCACGGTTCCGGCCTATTTTGGTGATCCGCAGCGTCAGGCAACGAAAGACGCCGCCTCTCTGGCAGGGCTGAAAGTTTTAGATATCATTAACGAACCTACGGCAGCAGCCATTGCTTTTGGTATCAGTAAAGATGTCGATACTTCTCAACGAGTAATGATTTATGATTTCGGCGGGGGAACCTTTGATGTCAGCATACTTGAAATTGATGCGGATAATATTCGTGTCATTGCCACAAACGGAGATCATAAACTGGGCGGATATGATATAGATATGGCAATCGTCAATTATGTAAAAGAGCAGGCGAAGGAAAATGGCTTTGATGTTAATTCGGACATCAAAGCAGTACAGAATTTGATGATTCAGGCGGAAGCAGCAAAGAAAGAACTCTCATCAGATGAAATGACAACCATTTCGTTTTATATAAAAGGAGAAGATTTCTCGATTGATCTGGATAGAGAAACATTTGAAGATTTGATTGAAACGGTTTTGGATACTACTGTGAGTGTCATGCAGAGAACTTTGGATGAGTCAAAGCTCGAATATAACGATATCAACAAAATCTTGCTGGTAGGGGGTAGTACAAGAATACCTGCCGTGCAGTCGATGATTGAGGAAGAAACAGGTATTCATCCGTCTTCAGAAGTACATCCGGACGAAGCGGTGGCAATTGGGGCTGCTTATCATGCTGTGGATGTTGTGAAACAGATTTCAGATGGAACATTTAAAACGGAAACAAGAGATACAGGTAAAGCGTTTATTCCATCAGAAATTGATACAGATGCGGTTCCTGATTTGGATAAAAATTATTCGTTTCATGATATTACGAGCCATGGAATTGGAGTGGTAGTTTATGACAGTTCGACGGATAAAATGGTGAATTCTGTCGTCTTGCAGAAAAATACAGAAATCCCTGCTGAGGTAATTCGGGACGGGTACAGTACTACTTCAAATTACCAGGAAGGAATACAACTTCAGGTTACGCAGGGAGAGGATGTAAATTTAGATTATGTTACCATAATCGGTGAAGCTAATTTACATATCAGACCGAGAGATCATATTGTTCCAATACGTATAATGGTAAGCTGCGACCGCGATGCGATTATTCATGTCCGGGCAATTGATCTGGATGAAAATACGGATTTAGGCGAGGTAACAATCAATCGTGAAAAACATAATATGACGGAGGAGGAGGTAAGGAAAGCTGCTACACGTATCAATAAGCTTAATATTGGTGACTAAAAAACAGAATAATCCACTTTTAAAAGAATAGTATTTATTAACAAGGGAGAATGATGTTATGAGTAAAAAACAGAATGTAAAAGTTCCGGAAGGAATCGTTGATTATTATGCAGTATATGCTATCGACAGAAAGGCAAAGACAAAAGAAATCCGAAAATTACTGTTACAGAAACAGGGTGAGCTAAGATCTCATATGTCCAACGGCTCATTGAACGGCGATGAGGTAATGGAAAAATTGCAGGATGCCTATAATATGATAGCTGCTGCTGTTAAAATTTTCAAAAATGAGGATAGAAGAAAGGAATATGATAAGCAGCTGGATGCAGCTTATGCAACTGGCAAGATTGATGTTGAAGCGCAGAAAGCAGCTCAGGATATTTATGAAGAAATTGAAGCGATGTTCCTAAAAGGAAACTACAGGGGAGCAATCCGCAAGTGTATGGAAGCATTGAATAATAATATTTGTGATTTCCGTATCTATCTGCTTCTTGCGCAAAGTTATTTTGCTTTACATGATACAGACCACTCGTTGGAATCAGTCGAGGACGGACTGAGAGTTCATCCGGACAATCTTCCCTTGTTAAAGGCGGGATCTCGTTTCGCAAATGAGGGGAAAAAGGATTTTAACAGAGCACAAAGGTATGTAAACCGCATGATGGAGATTGATCCGCAAAGTCCGCTTGCAATCTCAGAACAAAGTTATTTGTATTTAAATACTGGCAGAGAAGACCTGGCCTATCAAATGATAGATGATTATATGGAAAAACATCCGTCTGATGTGCAATTCAGAAAGGATTGCGCTCATGATCTGATCGGTCATTCCTATAGTTATTATACGAAGGATCCTTCCTCTGAAGGTTATGTGATTGCTAGCGAAGAAAATTATAATAAGTGCCTGGATATTTGCAACAAGGCGGCTGGAATTTATAATGATGAAAATGTACGTACAGCATTAGATACTGCTACATCGTTTGGACAAACTGTATTTAATGATGAGAACCTGGAAGGAATCCTGTGGTTGCTTATAGGAGGACTTGTCTATGCCATAGTTGGATTGGTGCTGGCAGGAAGCGGTTTTTCTACGATTGGACAAGCTGGGATTCTGGCTTTGTTTATAGGAGCGCTTATGAGCAGCCCTGTGTTGCTTATTGGAATCCTTCTTCTGTTCTGTGCATGGCGACTTAGGGAAGTTAGCTATCGTCCTTATTGGCAGATTTATAAATTTATCATTACCGGAGAAAGGGAGAAGAAAGAAAAAAATATATATTGATTGGAAAAATATTTACATTCTACATGCGATGGTCTGTAAAGGCAGTAATTTATATTGTTCGTTTTGCCTTTTCATTTGTTTGGCGGTAACCAGTATGAAATCGAGTTTATTTACTGAGGGAAAAGAAAAGCTTGAAACCAATGAATCCTTTGACCGTGTAGAACAGCCCGGATTAAAGTCAGATTCCGAGATCAACGCAAAAGCAAAATCGTTTTTTCAAAACTTTGCAAAAAGACAGCGGGAGGCAGATCGGGTTAAGGATGATCCTGAAAAATTGCTCTTAGAGGAGATACATCAATTGGATTTGAACACTGCTCCGACTTTGAGTTCCATACGAGAGACTACTGTAGATGATTTGTCGGCAGAGGAACTGGCAGAGATGTACGAAAATGATCCAGGTTATGTAAATGAACATGTCCTTGATTACGAGAATACTCTGAATCGTGAGGAAAACACATATTCAAAAACCGGATTGCACACTGGAGCGGTACATTGGGGGGAATATGCCGAGAAAGAGACTGCCGGGTATCTTATGATACAGCCTGGTCACATACTGTCTCGCTGGGGAAGTGAAAAAGGAAGTTTCTTATCTGATTTGAATGTCAGGTATGAACAGCTGGAGATGCCGGTTTCCAGCGATAAGAAAGAACATGGTTTCTATGAAGCTATAAAGCCTTTTCCTGTTGAAGTCAGTAAAATAGCTACCCAACCATGGAATTTGCAGGAAAAGAATATGCCTGAGGAAGAAGTGAACCAGTACAAGACACCAATTTCTGTAGAACTGCTGATCAAAAGCGGATATCTAAAGAAAACGGAAGTTTAACAAGCAAATAATTTTTTGCTCACTAGCCCCTTGCCACCTTTCCCAAAATGTGATAGGATGACTCCAGCAAAAGGCTGTGAAGGAGACTCTGTATTTGAAACCTGACAGGAATTTGGCGTCACCGACTGAGAGCGCTGATTGGGGGAAGGATACAACAGGGAACACTCTGGAGCCGACTGTTCGAAAAAGTATCCATTTTGCATATGCTGGCCAGAAATGGACAAAGTAGGGCAGTACGTCGCACGCGTTAAGTGTACAAGAGAGGCAGAGTTTTTTCGAAGTTAGATAGATTCTGCAATGCGGGTGGTACCGCGGGTTAAAGATGATCCGTCCCGGAATATCAATTCAGATATTCCGGGATTTTTACGTTTAGCAGGCCGGATGCCTGTTGCTTAAGGAACGGAGTATCTTATCAGGAGGAGAACAATTATGGAGTTTTTATCTGGACAGACAAAAAAGGAGACGCTGGAGATTTCTGAGCTTCTTGTGCCGGAGCGCATTGGTACGGAAGTGAAGGTGAACGGATTTGTGCATTCCATCCGCGATATGGGCGAGGTGTGTTTCGTTGTACTGCGTAAGAGAGAGGGACTGCTGCAGTGTGTGTTTGAGGAGAATGTATCGCAGTTGTCCGCGAAAAAGCTGAAGGAATCGCAGACGGTGGAGCTGACCGGTACGCTGAAAGAGGATGAGCGTGCGCCGCACGGCATCGAGCTGCGGGTGACAGACGGTGTGATTTTGACGGAGACCTACGCGCCGCTGCCGCTGGCCATCGGCAAATGGAAGCTGAATACTTCTCTGGAGGCGAAGCTGGACAACCGCAGCATTTCGCTCCGCAATGTGCGCGAGCGGGCAAAGTTCCGTATTCAGGAGGGGTTGGTGAGGGGCTTCCGCGAATATCTGACCTCGCAGCAGTTTACAGAGATTCATACGCCGAAGCTCGGCGCGAGAGGCGCGGAGGGCGGTGCGAATATTTTCAAGCTGGATTATTTCCATCGCCCGGCGGTGCTGGCGCAGAGCCCGCAGTTTTACAAGCAGATGATGGTGGGTGTGTTTGATCGCGTGTTTGAGACCGGCCCCGTGTTCCGTGCGGAAAAGCATAACACGAAGCGTCACCTGAATGAATATACGAGTCTGGATTTTGAGATGGGCTACATCGACAGCTACGTGGATATTATGGAAATGGAGACTGGCTTTTTGCAGTACACGATGAAGCTTCTGGAAAGGGATTACGCGGAGGAGCTGCGCATCCTGAATGTGACGCTGCCGGATGTGGAGAAGATCCCGATGGTGCGTTTTGATAAGGCCAAAGAGCTTGTTTCGGAAAAATACAACCGCCGGATCCGCAACCCGTATGATCTGGAGCCGGAGGAGGAGAGCCTGATCGGCCGCTATTTCAAAGAAGAGTGTGGCGCGGATTTCGTCTTTGTGACGCATTATCCGTCGAAAAAGCGCCCGTTTTACGCGATGGACGATCCGCAGGATCCGAGGTTTACTTTGAGCTTTGACCTGCTGTTCGGCGGTCTGGAGATCACGACGGGCGGACAGCGCATCCATGATTATCAGATGCTGCGGGAGAAGATCGCGGCGCGAGGCATGACGGAAGAAGGCATGGATGCGTATCTCGACACCTTTAAATACGGTATGCCGAAACACGGCGGCCTCGGCATTGGCTTGGAGCGCCTGACGATGAAGCTGGTCGGCGAGGAAAATGTCCGTGAGACGACGCTGTTCCCGCGCGATCTGTCGAGACTGGAGCCGTAAAAAAATAGGGGTGGGTTATGGCAAAAGAAAACAGATGTGTGCTTTGCGGCGGTCGGATTCTTCCTTCGGGCAAGTGTGCCGGGTGCGGTTGGGATAATTCAAAGAAGGAACCGAAATATCGTCTGAATGCGCACAATGAGAATACGGTGCATCTGCATGCAGATGACTGTGAGGACAATCTGAACCGCGACAATGACGGCAGCCCCGTGCGGCTCAATCTCAATCGTGAGAAAACGCAGGATACACAGAAGAAACGAACTGCCGGAGTTCATAGTTCTGACAGTCAGAAACAATCTGTTTCAGCGGGGGCAGGCGTAAGCCAGACTCAAAATGCCGCTCAGGCACAAAGCGGCAGCCGGGCACAGAACGGCAGTCAGACAAAAAACGTTAAAAAAAGCAGCAACTGGGCGAATGTGAATCTGAATCGCGAGAAGCGCAAAGCGCAGGCGACCAAAAACCGCGCGATCAGAAAGCAGGCAGCCAGATCGGAGAAGACGACAAAGCAGTTTTCTTCGGCTGATGCGGCAAAGAAGTCTTCTTCAAAAACGAAAACACTGCCTCCGCTTATCGATGATTCCGAGACAGAGGCTGAAGCGAATACAGCAACAAAATCCGGCGGGGGCGGTAAATTACTGCGGCGTGTGATCCGTGCTCTGGTCGTGATCTTTATCTTTGTGTTTGTACTGGGTGAGTTTCTGGACGAATTTTTCCCAATGCTTCTGGTGGATGTGTCGGACACGATTGGAGAAATGGTATGGGATGGCATGAATGGCGGAGATGACTATGACGACTACGACGATTGGGAGGATTCCGATTCGGGAAAGCCCGAGCTGCAGCAGTGGGATGAGACGGCGGACGGCTATCTGACTACGGAACTTACGCAGGGAAATTATTATGTCGGATACGACATTCCCGCCGGAGAATATCAGCTGGAATGCCTGGAAGGGTCTGCCTATGCGACCTGGGAATCGCTGGATGAGGAAGGCGGAGCCTATGGCTTTGTAATCTTGTATTCCGAAGAAAAACAGGAGGATTACAACACTTATTGGGGGGGGAAGAAGAAGAGTGCCCCTGGTATGAGGTTTCTCCGGTGTTTGAGCTTAGCGAGGGCATGGTTCTGAATCTTGACAATGCGAGATCCGGGCTGCTGCTGACTGGTGTAGGAGAGGGAATCGATTCTCTTAAAGACCATGAACCGCAGTCATTGACCGAGTGTATTTACCTGAGTGATGACATGTCAATGACAGCCGGCGAGGATTTTGAAGCAGGAGTATACGACATCTGTGTTGTTGTGGACGGAGACACCTATGCGTGGGTAGATGTGGAAAAAGAGGACGGCATGACTGACGGGATTTCTCTTTCCACTTATGAAAACATGGAGGAATATCTGAGGTATACCCTTGAAGAGGGAGATACGGTTACGGCAACGACGTACGGCACGGATGCAGAGATCATGCTGGTGCCGAGCTGGTGACGAAAGCAGATGTCTGGTAACGATTCAGAGTGGGATTTCGCATATATTGTGAAAATCATATGAAGCTGACGATGCCTGAAACAGGAACAGATGATATAAGGCCAGACGATATAAGGCCAGATGGGGATCATAACGGTGAAAGGACTGGATGAAGGAGGAAAACGATGGCGAATATAATCAGCGATGAGACAATCGAATACGTCGGCATTCTGGCAAAGCTGGAATTGTCCGATGAGGAGAAGGAGCAGGCGAAAAAGGATATCGGCCGGATGCTCGACTACGTAGACAAGCTGAACGAGCTGGACACGTCCGGCGTGGAGCCGATGTCCCACGTATTTCCGGTGAACAATGTGTTTCGTGAGGATGTTGTGACGAACGGCGACGACCATGAGGCAATCCTGAAAAATGCCCCGGCAGCCAAGGAACAGTCGTTTATGGTGCCGAAGACGGTGGAGTAAAATCATCGAATCCGGACACCGATGACATTTAAATAATGGAAAGTGGTGAAAATCCCGTGAAACAATTCCAAACGGAAAGTTTGGAATTGAGGCGGGATAAGTGCAGGAAGGGAAAGTATCAGGAAAGGAACTTGCAATATGCAGATAACGGAACTGACTGCCCTGGAGCTGGGCAGAAAAATAAAGAAAAAAGAGATTTCTGTGCGGGAAGCGCTGGATGCTTCCTACCAGAAAATTGAGACGGCGGACGGCGAGCTGAACAGCTTTGTGACGCTGGATCAGGAGGCAGCTTACGCGCGGGCGGAAAAAGTGCAGGCAGGCATCGCGGACGGCAGCATTGCCGGACCGCTTGCCGGTGTGCCGACGGCGATCAAGGACAATATCTGTACGGAAGGACTGCGGACGACCTGCAGCTCGAAGATTTTGTATAATTTCGTGCCGACCTATCAGGCTGAAGTGATCCGGAATATGGAAAAAGCCGGGGCCGTGATTCTGGGAAAAACAAATATGGATGAATTCGCGATGGGCAGCACGACGGAGACTTCCGCATTCGGACCGACGAAAAACCCGTGGAACACGAATCATGTGCCGGGCGGTTCTTCCGGCGGCTCCTGTGTGGCCGTGGCGGCGGGCGAGGCGCCCTATGCGCTGGGATCAGATACGGGCGGTTCCATCCGTCAGCCGAGCTCATTCTGCGGCGTGGTCGGGATGAAACCGACCTACGGTACCGTTTCCCGTTATGGCCTGATCGCCTACGGGTCTTCTCTTGACCAGATCGGACCGATCGCCAAGGATGTCTCGGACTGCGCGGCGATTCTGGAAATGATCGCCTCCCACGATAAAAAGGACAGCACATCGGTGGCACGCTCGGATTATGATTTTACATCGGCTCTGGTGGATGATGTGAAAGGGCTGCGTGTCGGCATCCCGTCAGATTACCTTGGCGAGGGCCTTGACGATGAGGTGCGCCAGGCTGTGCTTGATGCAGCGGATGTGCTGCGGCAGAAAGGCGCGGTCGTGGAAGAATTTGACTTAAGCCTTGTGGAGTACGCGATTCCAGCTTATTACGTAATTGCCTCAGCGGAGGCCAGTTCGAACCTTGCACGTTTCGACGGTGTGAAATACGGTTACCGCTCGGAGCAGTACGAGGGCCTGCATAGTATGTACAAAAAGAGCCGCTCTGAGGGCTTCGGCGAGGAAGTGAAGCGCCGCATCATGCTTGGTTCCTTCGTCCTTAGTTCCGGCTATTATGACGCTTACTATCTGAAAGCACTGCGTACGAAGGCATTGATCAAACAGTCCTTTGACCGTGCGTTTGAAAAATACGATGTGATCCTTGCACCGGCGTCGCCGACGACCGCACCGGAGCTGGGAAAGAGTTTAAGCGACCCGTTGAAAATGTATCTGGGTGATATTTACACGATTTCTGTGAATCTGGCCGGACTTCCGGGCATCTCCGTACCGTGCTGCCTTGACAGCAAAGGACTGCCGATCGGCGTGCAGATGATCGGGGATTGCTTTAAAGAAAAATCCATTCTCCGCGCGGCCTACGCCTATGAGCAGGCGAGGGGAAACTTTCCGATGCCAGTAATCGCCGGAACTGATACGGATGCGTGCCCGAACGCATCCGCGGCAGGCAGTGCACAAAACACAGCTGTATCCGCGGCAGACAGTGCACAAAACACAGCTGTATCTGCGGCAGGCAGTACACAAAACACAGCAGTATCCGCGGCAGGCAGCGCACCAGACACAGCAGCAGGCAGTGTACAAAATACAGCGGCAGCAGAACAGGAGGGTGAATGATATGGCGAAGCAGTATGAGACAGTCATCGGACTGGAAGTTCATGTAGAGCTGGCGACGAAGACCAAGATCTTCTGTGGATGCTCGACCGCATTCGGCGCGGCTCCGAACGCACACACCTGCCCGGTCTGCACCGGTATGCCGGGATCGCTTCCTGTTTTAAATAAGCAGGTCGTAGAGTACGCGATGGCGGTAGGATTGGCGACCAACTGTCAAATTCATCAGTTCTGTAAATTTGACCGTAAAAACTATTTTTATCCGGATAACCCGCAGAATTACCAGATCTCACAGCTGTATCTGCCCATCTGCCATGACGGCTTTGTGGAGGTAGAGACGTCCGCGGGTACGCGGAAGATCGGTATCCATGAGATTCATATGGAGGAGGATGCCGGGAAACTGGTTCACGACGAGTGGGAGGACTGCTCTTTAGTGGACTACAACCGCAGCGGCGTACCGCTGATCGAGATTGTATCGGAGCCGGATATGCGCAGTGCCGAGGAGGTCATCGCCTATCTGGAAAAGCTGCGCCTGATCATCCAGTATCTGGGTGCGTCGGACTGCAAGCTGCAGGAAGGCTCCATGCGTGCGGACGTCAATCTTTCCGTGCGGGAAGTCGGCACAGAAAAACTCGGCACCCGTACCGAAATGAAGAACCTCAACTCGTTCAAGGCGATCGGGCGCGCGATTGACGGCGAACGTCAGCGACAGATCGAGCTTCTTGAGGAAGGAAAGCCGGTCATCCAGGAGACACGCCGCTGGGACGATAATAAGGAATACTCCTATCCGATGCGTTCCAAAGAGGATGCGCATGATTACCGCTACTTCCCGGACCCGGATCTGGTGCCGGTGCTCATCAGCGATGAGTGGCTGCAGGAAGTAAAGGACCGTCAGCCGGAGCTTCGCACGGAGAAGCTTGCGCGCTACAAAAAAGAATTTGACATTCCCGAATACGATGCGGGAATTATTACGGAATCCAAGCGCATGGCAGATATTTTCGAGGAAGCGACCGCGCTCTGCGGCAAGCCGAAAAAAGTGTCCAACTGGCTGATGGGCGAGACGCTGCGTCTTTTAAAAGAAGAAAACCGCGAGCCGGAAACGCTTGATTTCTCTCCGAAGAATCTGGCGAAGCTGATCGATCTGGCGGAAGCAGGTACCATCAACCAGACGGTGGCGAAGGAAGTCTTTGAACAGATTTTTTATCATGATGTTGATCCGGAAGCGTATGTCGAAGAGCATGGCCTGAAGACCGTCAATGACGAGGGCGAGCTGCGCACAGTCGTGGAAGGTGTCATTGCGGCAAATCCGCAGTCCGTATCCGATTATAAGGGCGGCAAGGAGAAAGCACTCGGCTTCCTCGTGGGTCAGACGATGAAGGCGATGAAGGGCAAGGCAAATCCGGCAGCGGTAAATGCGATGCTGCGGGAGCTGCTGGCCTGATTGCCGTAAAATATGGTGATGTATTGTAACTGTGAAGGTACTGAACAGTTACGATGAATTTATGCGGCTGGCTGACGGCATGTATATCTGCAGCGTTGTATGCGGATGGAAGGTCTGCCCGCCGCATCTGTCTGAGCTGAGAAATACAGGTTGGGCTTTTGCCTGCAGGAAAGAAGGAATTCTTGTGTATTATGAGTGCCACATGCACATGTTCATGAATGGCAGAAATTACAGAGAGGCGGTCGCACTGCACAGAAACGGTGTGAATGAAGAAGATATTCGGCGGCATCTTGACGCTTATGCCCGCGCAGGGGTGACATACCTCCGCGATGGGGGCGACAATCTGGGAGTTTCGGCGCGAACCGTTCCGATTGCTCCGGAATACGGGATCGAGTACCGTACACCGATTTTTGCGATTCACAAAAACGGTCATTACGGAGGGATCGTCGGCCGCGGTTTTGATACGATGAAAGAGTATCACGATTTGATAAAGGAGGCGGCGGCGGCCGGAGCGGATTTTATCAAGATCATGGTATCGGGCATTCTGGATTTTACCAGAGGCGGCGCCCTGACGGAGGAATCGCTTGACCGGGAAGAGATCCGGGAGATGGTTCACATCGCCCATGAGGAAGGCTTTGCGGTGATGGTGCACACAAACGGAGCGGATGCCGTGCGGGCAGTGATCGATGCCGGGATTGACTCCATCGAGCACGGCAACTTTATGGATGAAGAGTGCCTGCAGGCATTGTGCGGGAGCAGGTGCATCTGGGTGCCGACTTTTGTGACGATCACCAACCTGATCGGCAGCGGCCGTTATGATGACGAGTCCCTGACGCGATTGAAAAGGGAGCAGGGCGAACGGATACGGAAAGGTTTCGCACTCGGAGCATCAATCGCCCCGGGAAGCGACGCCGGCGCTTTCCGGGTGCCTCACGCGCAGGGGATACAGGACGAATACCGGGAATTGTACGCGCTCTGCGCGGATCAGATGACGAGGGAAGAGTTTGACAGAAAGATTGAGCGGGCAGCGGAAGAATTGAAGCTTCGTTTTACAAGAAAATGACAGAAGGCGGTCTGCCGGAGAAACGGGATTTGAATCCCACGAAAATATTTCGAAAATATTAATAATGTGATAACATTACCCAAATCGTGTGTGGGTGACTTGCAGAAGTTGGCGGTTCGTGGTATGATACGAATATCTATGGTATTGGTTCAATACCATTTTTCATTTGGAGGAATCATGTTGAACAGAAGAAAGAAAGCAGCATTGAAGTGTACAGCACTGGCCCTGGTGGTCGTGTTTTCTGTGTCCGGCTGCCAGCTTCTTGACAAAAATAACGAGACAGAATCGGAATCGGAGTCGGAGACAATGAGTGAGACGGAATCCGAGACGGAGACTGAGACAGAACTCCTGACAGATGTCGTTTACATCTCTGAGGATGAGACCATCCGCATTGTACTGCCCGACAGCACATGGAAAGTGACACAGGACATCGATGAGATGCGTGTGTTTTCTTCCGGTGCGGACGCGATGATCAATATCGTCCATGCTTCAGATGAGGATTCCATGAGCAACATTTCCATCATGGAGACAGAGGATGAACTGGAAGAGTCGCTTACCGGACAATATTCCGGAGACAACGCGTTTGAGATCGTATCGTTCGAGGAACGAAGCTCTTCTACGGTTGAGACCTACGAATATGTGGTAAAGTATACGGATTCAACGAGCATGTGGGCATATTCGGTCACATACGGGATCCGGTCGGTGAAAGGGGATGCCGCCTATGTGATCAGCGGCACGGTGACGGAGGACGATGAAGATCTGCTGGAAGCGGTTCGCCTGTCGGTGGAAAGCTTCACCGTACTGGATGATGACAGCGTGTTCAGTGTGCTTCCCGGCGCAGTGGAGAACAATGAGACCGAGGCGGATACGGAGGACGAAGATGATTCGGTCGGCAGCGAGGAGCTTGCCACTCTGACCGCGTACACGTCGAGCGTTACCCTGTATGCGTCCTCAAATGTCAATATCCGTGAGCTGCCGAGTACCGATGCGGAACGGATCGGCTCCCTGATTCTGGGCGATGCCGTCACTGTGACCGGAGAGACATCCGGTTGGTTCCGTGTCAGCGTGGGCAGTACGGTCGGTTATGTCAGCAAGGCATATCTGGTGAGCACACAGCCGGAGACGGATTCGGACAGCTCGGATGATTCATCGGAAACGGCATCCGCGGAGCTCGCCACCGCTACCAGTTACGGGACCTCCTATACATATTACACGACCGCGTCGGTCAATGTCCGCTCGCAGCCCAGCACGGACAGCACTGTGGCAGGTTCGGCCTCTTCCGGATCGGCGGTGACTGTGATCGGAGAGACAGACAACTGGTACATCGTTTCAATCAATGGAACGACCGGATATATTTCCAAGGCTTATGTTTCATCCGTACAGACCTCCTCGTCAACGGATGACAGCTCTTCTTCAACGAACAGCAGTACAGCTTCCGGTTCAACGGACAGCACGGCTTCCACTTCCGGAGTTGTAAGCGGGACGATCACGGCAGTCACATCGGATACTCTGCTGATCTACGGGGAGGATGGAGTGACCTATTCGGTCAATTACGCAAATGCTTCGCTCAGCACGAGCGGGCTGACAGAAGGACTTTATGTGACGGCTACGATCGATTATTCACATTCCACAGCGAGCGGGTCGCTTTATGCGACGAATGTGACCGGGTATTAAAAGAAATAGTAACTGTTCAGTACCTTCACAGTTACGGAAAAAGTCCATTTAAAATCGCTGCGCGATAGAACTTTTTCCTGTAAAATATACGTTTTCATACGTACCTCGCAGCAGGTGCAAGGTACTGCCCTGAATAATTACAGGAAATATACTTCTTGACACATTTATAAAAACAGTATAAAATTAGAACGTTGTTTGGACAGATCGGTCTTTGAATTAGTCAAATTGTAGTAATCGTGAAGGTGCTGAACGGTTGCAGTCTGCCGAATTGACTGATTTTATGAGATTGATGAGATAACTCGAACAATGAAAAATGAATAAGGAGGTGCTCCTGTGCCTACAGTGATTACAATTGCTGTTGTAATCGTACTGGTTCTGGCAGCAGCCGCGATATCCTCCCTTGTCTCCGTCAATCATTATCAGAAGACGACGGAAGCGAAGCTCGGCAGTGCCGAGGAGAAGGCAAGGCAGATTATCGATGACGCGCTGAAGGTTGCAGAGACAAAGAAACGTGAAGCACTTCTGGAAGCGAAGGAAGAATCTTTGAAGACGAAGAATGAGTTGGAAAAAGAGTCGAGAGAGCGCAGATCAGAATTGCAGCGTTACGAGAAACGTGTTCTGTCAAAGGAAGAGAGTGTTGACAGGAAGGCGGAGTCTCTGGAGCGAAGGGAATCAGGCATTACAGCCAGGGAAGAAGAGTTAAAGAAAAAGCTCGCTGAAGCCGGAAAGCTTGAAGAACAGCGTCTTGCCGAACTCGAAAGAATCTCAGGACTTACCTCTGAACAAGCAAAAGAATATCTTTTAAAAACTGTTGAAGATGAAGTAAAAATTGACACTGCCAAGCTTTACAGGGAACTGGAAAGTCAGGCTAAGGAAGAAGCAGGCAAGAAGGCAAAGGAATATGTGGTCACGGCAATTCAGAAATGTGCTGCCGACCATGTCGCAGAGACGACTATCTCTGTGGTTCAGCTGCCTGGCGACGAGATGAAAGGCAGGATTATCGGACGTGAGGGACGGAACATCCGTACACTGGAAACATTGACGGGTGTGGATCTTATCATCGACGATACGCCGGAAGCAGTCATCCTGTCGGCATTTGATCCGATCAGAAGAGAAGTGGCAAGGATCGCCCTTGAGAAGCTGATCGTGGATGGCCGTATCCACCCGGTCAGAATTGAAGAAATGGTGGAGAAAGCGCAGCGTGAGGTTGAGACGATCATCCGCGAGGAAGGTGAAGCCGCCGCACTGGAGGTTGGTGTGCACGGGATCCATCCGGAGCTGATTCGTCTTCTGGGCAGAATGAAATACAGAACCAGCTATGGCCAGAACGCACTGAAGCATTCGATCGAGGTGGCACAGCTTTCCGGGCTGCTTGCCGGTGAGATCGGAGTTGATGTGAGGATGGCAAAGCGTGCGGGATTGTTGCATGATATCGGCAAATCCATTGACCATGAGATGGAAGGCTCTCATGTTCAGATTGGTGCGGAGCTGTGCAGAAAGTACAAGGAATCTCCGATCGTCATCAATGCTGTGGAGTCTCATCATGGAGATGTAGAGCCAGAATCCCTGATCGCCTGCATTGTTCAGGCTGCGGATACGATTTCGGCAGCCCGTCCGGGAGCACGGCGCGAGACTCTGGAAACATATACAAACAGATTAAAACAGTTAGAAGATATTACAAACACCTTCAAGGGTGTGGAAAAATCATTTGCTATTCAGGCAGGTAGGGAAATACGGGTTATGGTCGTACCGGATCAGGTCAGTGACACGGCTATGCCGATGCTGGCGAGAGATATAGCAAAGCAGATCGAGGCGGAGCTGGAATATCCGGGACAGATCAAGGTCAGCGTCATACGGGAAAGCAGGGCGGTTGACTACGCAAAGTAGCGGCAGAGGTAATTATTCAGGACAGTACCTCGCACTCGCTGCGAGTTACTGAACAGTTACCGGCAGAGTTTTATCAGAAAGATGTCAAAACGCCGCAGGGAAGTTTTCCCTGCGGCGTTTCTGCTGATATGTGCACGGGCGGGCAGGAGCCGACAGGCCGTTTCCTGCTTGATCAGGCTGTGAAAGGACAAAAGATGAGTCACGAAGAATTGTGGGAGCTCCTTGTCAGTCATCAGGGGGAACCTTTTTACACGGTAAAAGGACTTCCGTTTCAGTACACGGTACGCGGCGGCGAGCTGTTTGTCGACAGGCGCAGTAAATCCATTACGAAAGCAACGGTTCAGAAGGCGTATGACCGGATCCTGGAGTCGCCGGAGGAGATCACCGGACCGAAAAAACTGAACGCGTTTGGAGCGCCTTACATCTGGGCTATCTTTCAAAAATTCGGAATCGTCGGCGGCGGAAAGACAAAGCAAAGTGAGGGCGATAGAGGCTGCGCAGTCTCGCATATGCAGGAGAATGGCAGCAACGATTAAGAAAGAAAACGGAGAGTATTATGATTGTAGTAAAACCTGAGATAGAAATCATTGACATGGAAGATTACCAGACGATCCTGAATAAAATTGAGCGGATTGGGAGAGTCTGCTATAAGAGTGAAGACCGGATTGGCGAAGGCACCGCTGAAAAATTTATCGCGGGAATTATCAGAAGCGGCCATGAGTCGGTTATAGAGCATGAGAGTGTGACGGTGAAAGTGACCTGTGACCGCGGAGTTTCTCATGAGATCGTGCGGCATCGGATCGCGAGCTATTCGCAGGAGAGCACCCGATATTGTAATTATTCAAAAGATAAGTTCCAAAATCAGATTTCAGTTATTGATCTGGCGACCGGGTTCGGATATGATCTGGATGATCCGGAGGATCGTAAGAAATACGGGATCTGGACGGCGGCAATGGAGAGCGCGGAGAAGTATTATTTTGAAATGCTGAATGCCGGTGCCTCACCGCAGGAGGCAAGATCGATCCTGCCGAACTCCCTCAAGACAGAACTTGTGATGACAATGAATCTGCGGGAGTGGAGACATTTTATAAAGCTCCGTCTGGCAGGAGGCGCGCATCCGCAGATCCGGGAGATCGCGGGGCAGCTTCTGGCTGTGTTCCAGAAGGAACTGCCGGTATTTTTCAGCGACCTGTAAGAGATACGGGGCTGTCATGCCGGGCTGATTTCTTTTGCAGTAAAATAACCGGGACGATAGGGAACGGCTGCGACGAGAGAGGATTCTATGCAGGGTATTTACGATATACATTGCCATATTCTGCCGGGAGTGGACGACGGCTCTCATTCCATCGAGGAGACGCGGGAACTGCTGCGGCGGGAGTATGAAGATGGTGTAAGGACGATTATTGTCACACCGCATTATCGGGTGGAAATGTTTGAACCGGATCTGGCGCGTATTTACAGGGCATTCTGGATGACCTGCGATGCAGCGACCGCGCTTGCGCCTGATCTGAAGCTGTATATGGGCTGTGAGTTTCATGCAAATATGGAGATGGTGGAGACACTGAAATCCGGCAGCCGTCCTACCATGGCCGGGAGCAAATATGTTCTGACGGAATTTCGGGAAAGTACACCGTATCCTTTTATCAAAGAACGTGTGACTGCGCTGCGGTCCGGCGGATACCGCCCGCTGATCGCTCATGCGGAGCGGTATGCATGTATGCGGAAGGATCCGGACCGCGCCGGAGAACTCATAGAACTCGGAGCCCGGATTCAGGTCAATGCGGGAAGCCTTCTGGGAGATATGGGCCGTTCGGTACGCCGTTACTGCGAGGATCTGCTGGAGGACGGACAGATCTGGTGCGTTGCTTCAGACGCACACAATCTGAAGGATCGAAAACCAAATCTTGGAAAATGCGCGGATTTACTGGAGAAAAGGTTTGGATTCGAGAGGACGAAAAGACTTCTGATCGATCATCCGGCGGAAATTGTTCAAAGCGGAGTGAAAAAATAGGTAAAATTTGGATTGATAGAACCGGAATTCTGTAGTATACTGGTTTCTGACTGAAAGGGAACCCGTTTCCGGTCACTCCGGAGCGGATCAAACATTTTACAAAGAGAGGTAGAATGACATGGCATTAGTTACAAGTAAAGAAATGTTCCAGAAGGCTTATGAAGGCGGCTATGCGATCGGCGCTTTCAACGTGAACAACATGGAGATCGTACAGGCAATCACAGAAGCAGCTGCTGAGCTGCACTCCCCGGTGATCCTGCAGGCTTCTGCGGGCGCGAGAAAGTACGCGAACCCGACTTATCTGAAGAAGCTGGTTGAGGCTGCTGTGATCGAATGCCCGGATATCCCGATCGTTATGCATCTGGATCACGGCCCGGACTTCGAGACCTGTAAGTCCTGCGTGGACGGTGGCTTCACATCGGTCATGATCGACGCTTCCAAGTATTCTTTTGATGAGAACATTGAGATCACGAAGAAAGTTGTAGAGTATGCGCATGATCACGGCGTAGTGGTAGAGGCAGAGCTTGGCAAGCTGGCCGGCATCGAGGATGATGTCAATGTTTCTGCTGAGGATTCCTCCTATACACAGCCGGATGAGGTTGAGGAGTTCGTAGACCGGACAGGCGTAGACTCTCTGGCAATCGCGATCGGCACCAGCCACGGCGCATTCAAGTTCACTCCGGAACAGTGCACACGCAATGAGGAAGGCATTCTTCTTCCGCCGCCTCTTCGTTTTGACATCCTTGAGGAAGTATCCAAGAGACTGCCTGGCTTCC
The DNA here is from genome assembly GCA_021199655.1 of Lachnospiraceae bacterium. Lineage (GTDB taxonomy): Bacteria > Bacillota > Clostridia > Lachnospirales > Lachnospiraceae > Choladousia. The sequence goes on from JAJQHQ010000090.1 coordinate 133,818, forward strand.
CGATCGTTCTGCACGGCGCTTCTTCCGTACCGCAGGAGTATGTGAAGATCATCAACGCGAACGGCGGAGCTCTGAAGGATGCGATCGGTGTTCCGGAAGATCAGCTGCGTCAGGCTGCAAGATCCGCTGTCTGCAAGATCAACATCGACTCTGACCTTCGTCTTGGTCTGACTGCAGGCTGCCGTCAGGTATTCTTCGAGCATCCGGAGTACTTCGATCCGAGACAGTATCTGACCGTTGGCCGCGCGAATGTGAAAGCGGTTGTAGCTCACAAGATCAAGACCGTTCTCGGCAGTGAGGGCAAGGCCTGATCGTTTACGGTACCGTTACAGATTACAGCGCCTGAATAGAAACTGTGTTTTCTGATCGGGAAAGAACTGATTTTCTATAACTATTTTATACAATGATCGGTAAGGACTGTAGTCCGGTTTCGTAAAAAATATGGAAATTTCTGTTTTAACCGAAATTTCTGCTTGCATTTTACAGAAGAATAGAGTATTTTAAAACAAGGTGACGAGGGCGTTCCAGAATGAAGATGATGGAATGCCCTTTTCGTATAATCAGAATGCTTCGGTGTCTGTGGGGCATGTCTTTTATACGAAGGGAATTGGCACAGTAACCATTTCAGGCAAAGAGGAGGATATTATGAGCGAATATTTTAACGTGGCTGACATTTTCGGTGAGGACGTCTTCAACGAAAAGGTGATGCAGGAGCGTCTCCCGAAAAAGGTCTACAAAGCGCTGCAGAAGACGATTGAGGAAGGCAAAGAGCTGGATCTGGCAACAGCTGATGTCATTGCTGCGGCGATGAAGGACTGGGCAATCGAAAAAGGTGCGACGCATTACACCCACTGGTTCCAGCCGCTGACCGACGTGACGGCAGAGAAGCATGATTCCTTTATCACGGCTCCGAATCCGGACGGTACGGTTTTGATGGAGTTCTCCGGAAAAGAGCTGATCAAGGGCGAGCCGGATGCGTCCTCTTTCCCGTCAGGCGGATTGAGAGCGACATTTGAGGCGAGAGGTTATACAGCCTGGGACTGCACGTCTCCGGCGTTTGTGCGCCATGATGCAGCGGGCGCGATCCTCTGTATCCCGACCGCATTCTGCTCCTACACAGGTGAAGCGCTGGATCAGAAGACTCCGCTTCTTCGTTCGATGGAAGCAATCAATACACAGTCCTTGAGACTCTTAAGACTGTTTGGCAATACGACTTCAAAAAAGGTGACTCCGTCCGTAGGTCCGGAGCAGGAATACTTCCTTGTGGATGAGAAGAAGTTCATGCAGAGGAAGGACCTGATTTTCACCGGCCGTACGCTGTTCGGTGCGATGCCGCCGAAGGGCCAGGAGCTGGATGATCACTATTTTGGTACGATCCGTCAGCGCATTGCTTCCTTTATGAAGGATGTCAATAAAGAGCTCTGGAAGCTCGGTGTGCCGGCAAAGACTCAGCATAACGAGGTGGCTCCGGCACAGCACGAGCTGGCGCCGATCTATTCCGAGGCCAACGTGGCTGTTGATCAGAACCAGATCGTGATGCAGACCCTGAAGCGTGTGGCCTGCCAGCACGGCCTGAAGTGCCTGCTGCATGAGAAGCCGTTCGCGGGTGTGAATGGTTCCGGTAAGCACAATAACTGGTCGATCACGACAGACGACGGCATCAACCTTCTGGATCCGGGCAAGACCCCGCACGAGAACATTCAGTTCCTGCTGGTACTTTCCTGCATCTTAAGAGCAGTGGATGATCATGCAGATCTGCTTCGCGAGTCTGCGGCAGACCCGGGCAACGATCACAGACTGGGAGCGAACGAGGCTCCGCCTGCCATCATCTCTGTATTCCTTGGCGAGCAGCTGCAGGACGTGGTTTCTCAGCTTGTCAGCACAGGCGAGGCGACGCATTCCAATAAGGGCGGCATCCTCAAGACCGGCGTGAAGACCCTCCCGGATCTGGAGAAGGACGCGACCGACCGCAACCGTACTTCACCGTTCGCATTTACGGGCAACAAGTTTGAGTTCCGTATGGTAGGCTCCCGTGACTCCATTGCCTCCCCGAACATCGTGCTGAACACGATCGTGGCGGAAGCATTCTGCGACGCGTGCGACATCCTGGAGAAAGCGGAAGACTTTGACGCCGCAGTTCATAGCCTGATCAAGCGTCAGCTGACCGAGCATCAGAGAATCGTCTTCAACGGCAACGGCTACGCGCCGGAATGGGTGGAAGAAGCCGAGAGAAGAGGTCTGCCGAACATCAAGTCCATGGTGGACGCGATCCCGACCCTCGTGACCGACAAGTCCGTATCAATGTTTGAAAAGTTTGGTGTGTTTACAAAGGCCGAACTGGAGTCCCGCGTGGAGATCAAGTATGAGAACTACGCGAAGGCGATCAACATTGAGGCGAAGTCCATGATTGACATCGCAAGCAAGCAGATCATTCCGGCAGTCATCAAGTATACAAAGAGTCTGGCAGATACGATCAACACTGTAAAAGCTGCGGGCGCGGATACTTCTGTACAGACAGAGCTGCTCTCAGAGACCAGTGCCCTTCTGGTGGAGACAAAGGCTGCTCTTGCGAAGCTGGCGGAAGTCACGGCTACTGCAGGTGCGATGGGAGAAGGCGAGGCTCAGGCGAGATATTATCATGATACCGTGATGGAAGCCATGAGCGCCCTGCGTGCTCCGGTCGACAAGCTGGAGATGATCGTGGACAAAGAGATGTGGCCGATGCCGTCCTACGGCGACCTCCTCTTCGAAGTCTAATATGTAAAAACAGTTCAGAACAGCATCAAAACAGAAATAAAGTCCGGGATGTCATTCAGACTCCCGGACTTTTTTGTAATTATGAAATAAAGTGAACAGATTACTCTTGCCATAACTAAAAATTTTTCGTGCATTTTTCACAATTTTCATTGATTTTTTTCCCCGATTATATTATAGTAATCAGGTAATAACGGGTCGAAGTCTGACTGCTCAATTGCGAGGACCCGATACGAAAGAATGGGGCCGCCCATCAGGGCGAAAGCGGTACAAGGAGGGTTTTTACGTGATATCGAATCAGGTTTTACAGAATACACTGGATGGATTAAAAGCGATCAGCAGAGTGGACCTCTGCGTACTCGATACAGAAGGCGTCATACTGGCGACCACATTTCCGGAGGCGGAGAATTTTCACGATTCGGTGATCAGCTTTGCAGGCTCCCCTGCGGACAGCCAGACGGTCTCCGGCTGCCAGTTTTTTAAGGTGTTTGACGACCATCAGCTGGAATACATTCTTCTGTCAAACGGCAACAGTGATGACGTGCATATGGTAGGCCGGATGGCGGCTTTCCAGATTCAGAGTCTTCTGGTCGCCTATAAGGAACGCTTTGACAAGGATAATTTTATTAAGAATCTTCTGCTGGATAATCTCCTTCTGGTTGATATTTACAACCGCGCGAAGAAGCTTCATATTGATACAGAGGCGCGCCGCGTGGTGTTTATCGTGGAGACGGATCATGAGAAGGAGACCGGAGCGCTGGAGAGCGTTCGTGCTCTGTTTGGCGCACGTTCCGGCGATTTTATCACTGCAGTGGATGAGAAGAGCATCATAGTGGTAAAGGAGCTCGGCGAGCAGGATGGCTACGAGGATATGGATCGCACGGCAGAGATGATCCTGGATGCGCTCGGTGAGGAGAAGAAGAGGGATGCGCTGATCGCATACGGCACGATCGTCGGCGAGATCAAGGAAGTCTCCCGTTCCTACAAGGAAGCACGCATGGCGCTGAATGTCGGGAAGATCTTTTTCGAGGAGCGCAAGGTGATCGCTTACAGCTCGCTCGGTATCGGCCGCCTGATCTATCAGCTTCCGATCCCGCTCTGCAAGATGTTTATCAAGGAGATCTTCGATGGAAAGTCGCCGGATGACTTTGACGATGAGACGCTGACGACGATCAATAAGTTTTTCGAGAACAGCCTGAACGTCTCGGAGACATCGCGCCAGCTTTATATCCACAGGAATACACTTGTTTACCGTCTTGACAAGCTGCAGAAGCAGACGGGACTTGACCTGCGTATATTTGAGGACGCGATTACGTTCAAGATCGCGTTGATGGTGGTTAAGTATATGAACTATATGGAGACGCAGGAATATTAAAGATAAACGCCGCCGGCATTTGCCGGCGGCGAAACTGTTTATTCATACTGAGCGGCATACAGCCTGTAATAGAATCCTTTCTGCGCGATCAGCTCCTGATGGGTGCCCTGTTCCACGATATTGCCCTGATCGACGACCAGAATCCGGTCGGCGTTCTGGATGGTGGAGAGACGGTGCGCAATGACAAAGCAGGTCTTGTCGGCCATCAGTTCGCGCATGGCGGCCTGAATCTGCCGCTCGGTACCGGTGTCAACGTTGGAGGTGGCTTCATCGAGAATCAGCATCCGCGCGTCGTAGAGCATGGCGCGGGCGATGGTCAGAAGCTGTTTCTGGCCTTTGGAAATGTTGCCGCCGTCCTCGCCGATGACGGTATCGTAGCCGTCAGGGAGCAGCATGATGTAATGATGGATCTTCGCGGCTTTTGCGACGGCGATGACTTCCTCTCTGGTCGCGCCCTCTTTTCCATAGGCGATATTCTCGTAGATGGTGCCGTTGAAGAGCCAGGTGTCCTGCAGTACCATCGCGTAGGCGCGGCGGAGGCTTGCGCGGGTCATATCGCGAATCTCGCTGCCGTCCACAAATATTTGTCCTTCGTCCACATCATAAAAGCGCATCAGCAGGTTGATGATGGTGGTCTTGCCGGCGCCGGTCGGTCCGACAATGGCAATGAGTTTACCGGCATCCGCGTCGAGATTGAAATTGCGGATGATCGTTTTTCCGGGAACATAGCCGAAAGAAACATTCTCGATTTTCACATCGCCGCGCACATCTTCAAGGACTGCGGCATCCGTCCGGTCCGGAAGCTCTTCTGCCTCATCCAGAATATGGAATACGCGTTCCGCCGCGGACAGTGCGGAAAAAATCTGTGTGACCACGTTCGCAATCTCATTGATCGGTCCGGAAAACTTTCGTGAATACAGGACGAAAGAGGAGATATGCTCCAGCGTCACAATACCGTACATATAGAGCACGGAGCCAAGGATTCCGATCAGGGCCAGTCCGAGGTTGTTGATGGATCCGACGGTCGGCCCCATGGTCATGCCGTAGTAATTTGCTTTGTAAAAGGCGTCCGTAGCTTCTTTGTTATGTTCTTCGAAATGATTCAGAAAGGTCTCCTCCTGCGCGTAGGCAAGCACCGTTTTCTGACCGGAAAAGATCTCCTCCACATAGCCGTTCATCTCGCCGTAGGCGGCGGAGCGCCGGGAGAAGAGCGGGCGGGTGATGCCGCTCATATGCTTTGTGTAGACAGTCGCCAGCGGGATGGTGACGAGCATGGTCAGGGTCAGCGGCGGGCTGATGTAGAGCATCATCACAAACGAACCCACAACGGTGACCACACTGGTCATGATCTGCGTGAGGTCGGTGGAGATGCACGTGCAGGTGACGTCGATATCGTAGGAGACGTGGCTGATGATATCACCGGCCGCGTTCTGATCGAAATAGCGGACCGGGAGCTTCATCAGCTTCTGGAAAACGTCTTCGCGCATCTGCTGCCCGATCCTCCGCCCGACGTTCATCATGATGAAATTGATCACCAGCGTCAGCAGAGAGGATGCCACATAAAAGATCAGCATCAGCTTCGCGTAATAGAATACGAGTGAAAAATCTACTTTTCCCTTTCCGGCAGCCGCGGCTGAGATGGCCCTTCCTGCCAGAAACGGCCCTGCCAGCGCCATCAGGTTGCTCACGAGACAGAGGAGCAGAGCGACGATCATGATGTATTTGTAGTTTGCCGTATAACGGATCAGGCGGAGCAGAGTGCCCCTGCGGTCCTTTGTTTTGGTGCTTTGCGGTTGCTCTTTGCTGCTTTTTTTCATGACAATTACTCCTTACGCAATCTCGCCCATCTGCGACCTGTAGATATCCAGATAGACTGGGCAGTTTTTCAAAAGCTCTTCGTGTGTGCCGTAGCCGATCATCCTGCCGTTTTCCAGCACCAGAATGTGGTCCAGATTCCGGATCGAGCTGACTCGCTGCGCGACCATGATCGTGGTGGAACTGCTGTAGTCGGCGCAGATCGCTTTGCGCAGCGCGGCGTCGGTCTTGTAGTCCAGCGCGCTGGAGGAGTCGTCGAGGATCAGGATCTGCGGATGGTCGGCAAGCGCGCGGGCTATCAGTGTCCGCTGCTTCTGGCCGCCGCTTAAATTCGCACCCTTGATATCGGCCTTGTATTGATAGGCTTCGTCCAGCCCGTCAATAAAGTCGGAGATATTCGCGGCCTGTGCCGCGCGGCGCACCTGAAACTCGCTCAGATGGCGGCCGAACGAGATGTTTTCAAAAAGAGTGTCGTTGAAAATGGTATCGTTCTGGAAGACAACGCCGAACATGGCGCGAAGCTCGTCCTTCTCATAGGTCCGCACATCGCGCCCATGGATGTAGATCCCGCCCTGGTCGCAGTCATAAAAACGCATCAGCAGGTTGACGATCGATGTCTTGCCGCTGCCGGTCGCGCCGATGATGCCGAGCGATTCGCCCGCTTTCAGTGAAAAATCAATATCGGCCAGGCACTGCTCGCCGGTCTTGTGATAGCTGAAGCTGACATGGTCAAAGACAATGTGCGCATCCTGGTCATCTTTGGGACATTCATGTCCTTCGACCGGAAGCACCGGCTGGTCGTCTTCTGTCTGCAAAATGAGGTCGATACGGTCTGCCGACGCGACCGCTTTAGATGCCATCATGAAGATACGGTTCAGCCCCATGACGCTTTGCAGGATCATATTAAAATAAGTAAGGAATGCCAGAATGACGCCCGGCTGGATCGCACCGTTGTTCACGCGCATCGCGCCGACCAGGACGACCAGCGTCAGACCGATGTTCAGCGTCAGCTGCATAAGCGGCCCGGGCGTCGCCATCGTGATGCTGGCGCGGATATCGTCATCGGTCAGCTTTTTGTTTGCTTCCTGAAAACGGTGGATCTCGTACTGCTCCTTGGAGAGCGCTTTTACAACACGAATGCCGGTGATGTTTTCGCGCATTACCCGAATGACCCTGTCCAGACTGGTCTGCACCCGGTCATAGAGCGGGATCCCGTGCCGGGTGACCAGAAAGATCACCACGCCGAGGATCGGCACCAGCACGCAGAGGATGCCGGAGAGCACCGGATCCATGATCATCGTGACCACGATACCGCCGATAAGCGTGATCGGGGAGCGGACGCCCATCGCCTGCACGGACACCATGAAATCCTGCACGTTGTAGGAATCAGAGGTCATACGGGACGTCAGCGTGGGAAGACCGAACGCGTCGAACTGCGAACCGGAAAGGTTCAGCGTTTTCTGAAACATATCGTGCCGGAGTGCGCCGATGGACTCAGAGGCGATCGCGACCGCCTTGCGGTTCGCTTCCACATTCAGGTACCGGGTAATGGCCGCGACCGCGATCATCAGCGCGCCCCAGAGCAGCACGCGCGCGACGTCGCCGAGCGGCACCACCTGGTCGATCATATATTCCAGAATATAGGGAATCAGAAGTTCGGAGATCGTACCGAAGAATTTAAAGGACATACTGCCCGCGATCCTTGCAGCGTAGGGCTTCATATAGCGGATAATTAAGTTCATGGCTCGCCTCTGTCTGTTTTGTTTTTTGCTGTGACTCCGGGCAGCATCAAGAGAAAAAATAACGCTGCGCTGGAACAATTGCATTTGTACAGGAATTGCACAACAGCCATCCTAACAGAGTAGCACAAAAATGTCAAGGTACCGTGATAAATTTTTCGGCGCTGAAAAATACGATAGAATATAAGTGTATTTCCTGAGTGGAGCATTCGATTATTTATATTGTAAAAGGCTGAACAGACAGTTATAGATATTTATATATAGAAATAAGAAAAATTCTGGTGGAAAACAGGTTGTGCTTTCGGTATAATGTGAGATATACTAACGTCAGGTGTACTGAATGATTGGAATGAAACTATGAAAACATTTAACAACTATAATCTTCATTTTACATTTGATCGAAAAAACCGCAGTATTCGCTTTATCAACGCGGAATATATCCATCCGCTCAAGCAGGATCTGGTTCAGACGCTGCAGGAGGATTTTAAAAAGGATCGGAATGTGAAGGCAGTGATCGTGTTCGGAAGTGCGGTGGAATTTCGATGCAATAGCTACAGTGATCTGGACCTGTGCGTGGAACGCTATGACGAGGTCCCGTTTCACAACAATACGGAAGAAGAGATCGATCTGGTATACTGGGACCGGATCGGAGACCGGTTAAAAAAAGAAATAGCGGAAAAAGGGATTGTTGTGTATGACAGGGAGGGGCAATATGTGTGACATTCGGCTGTTCAGACGAGCCTGGCTGGACTTTAAAGCGGCAGAGAACCTTCTGGCTGTTCCGATGAATGACGAAGCTTATATAAATAATGTGGCGTATCATCTCCAGCAGGCTGTTGAGAAGACATTAAAAGCGTTTCTGGAATGTGTCGGTGTGACGGTGCCTAACACCCATGACATTGACAAGCTGGTTCGTATGTCGAAGAATAACGGCTCCTGCGCTGTGGTGACCGAATGGATTGAAGACAAAGCGGATATGCTGACGCGCTGGGAAACGGATACGCGGTATGACATTGATTACTGCGTGGAGAAAACGAAAGCGGTAACGGGACTGGAAAAGGTCAGAGAATTTCTGGAAGTGAACGGGCTGAAGGAGGAACTCAGGGAGGAATTGCAGCAGGACGGTGTAAAAGAACAGCTGCGTTCTTTTTTTCCAAAAGACTTTGAACCGAAAGATAATTTTGAATGGAATTGTTTTTATCAGATTTACAGAAAAAGACTGATGCGTTATAATCAGGGTAACTGTATAAAGTGACGATCAACAACTATTAACGTAAAATGGAGGGCAGCAACATGAAAGCATTTATGGACGAGGATTTTCTCCTGTCAACTGAGACGGCGAAAAAGCTGTTTCATGAGTATGCCGAGACGACGCCGATTCTCGACTACCACTGTCACATCAACCCGCGTGAGATTGCGGAAGACCGCAAGTTCGACAACATCACGCAGGTCTGGCTGGGCGGCGATCACTACAAGTGGAGACAGATGCGTTCGAACGGCATTGAGGAAAAGTACATCACAGGCGACGCTACGGACCGCGAAAAGTTCCAGAAATGGGCGGAAACGCTGGAGAAAGCGATCGGGAATCCGCTTTATCACTGGAGCCATCTGGAACTGCAGCGGTATTTCGGTTACCATGGAGCGCTGAACGGAAGGACCGCGGAAGAGGTGTGGAACCTCTGCAACGAGGCACTGCATCAGGACGACATGAGCGCGCGCAACATCATCCGCCGTTCTGGTGTGACGCTGATCTGCACGACGGATGACCCGGTTGACTCTCTGGAATGGCATGAGGTCATTGCGAAGGATGAGACCTTTGAAGTGCAGGTGCTTCCGGCATGGCGTCCGGACAAGGCGATGAATCTGGAAAAACCGGATTACGCGGAATATATCGCGGCGCTGGCAGAGGTGAGCGGGACAAAGATCGCGTCGTTTGAGGATCTGATCGCGGCGCTGAAAAAGCGCATGGAATATTTTGCGGCGAGAGGCTGCTGCGTATCCGATCATGGGCTGGAGTACGTGATGTACGTGCCGGCTCCTGAGGAGACGGTCAACGCAATTTTCGCAAAGAGACTGAATGGTGAGACGATCACCCGCACCGAGGAGCTGCAGTTCAAGACTGCGTTTATGCTGAAGATGGGAGCGCTGTATCATGAGTTCAACTGGGCGATGCAGCTTCACTACGGTGTGAAGCGCGACAACAACCAGCTACTGTATAAGTCCATCGGTCCGGATGCCGGCGTGGACTGCATCAACAACTACGCGCCGTCGTCGGAGCTGGCCGACTTCCTGAACGCGCTGGCGGTCGAGGATGCTCTTCCGAAGACGATCCTCTATAGCCTGAATCCGACTGACAACGCGGCGATCGGCACGATCCTCGGCTGCTTCCAGAATTCAGACGCCATTGGCAAGATCCAGCAGGGCAGCGCCTGGTGGTTCAATGATCATAAGCAGGGCATGATCGATCAGATGACTTCACTGGCGAGTTTAGGGCTTCTGGGGAACTTCCTCGGTATGCTGACGGATTCCCGCAGCTTTTTGTCCTACACGAGACACGAGTATTTCCGCCGCATCCTCTGCAACCTGATCGGCGGCTGGGTCGAGAACGGTGAGTACCCGAACGATGAGGTGGCGCTGGAGCAGCTGATCCGCGGGATTTCCTATGGGAATGCAGTGCGGTATTTCGGATTTGATCTGGATCCGGATGCGCACAGAGCATAATTTAAGGAGAACTGCCGCATGCAGAATCGCCCTGCGGATGATGCGGCAGTCTGCGTCACAGATTCGCGGGGCGAATCCATGACATATTAAGGAGGACTTTACTATGCAGTTAAGTGAGAACGGCTTGAAAAACCGCCAGGAATGGCTGGACAAGGGGTATCAGCTTCCGGAATTTGACCGGGAAGCGGTGAAAGCAAAGACAAAAGAGACGCCGGAATGGATTCATTTCGGAGCGGGCAATATTTTCCGCGCCTTTCAGGCAAACCTGCTGCAGGGTCTGCTGAACAAAGGCGAATGTGAGACCGGCCTGATCGTGGCGGAAGGCTTCGACTATGAGATCATCGAGAAGATGTATCTTCCGCATGACAGCTACAGCGTGCTGGCGACGCTGAAGGTCGACGGCACGGTGGAGAAGACCGTGGTCGGCAGTATCGTGGAGTCGCTGACGCTCGATCCGGAAAATACAGCTGATTTTTCCAGACTGAAAGAAGTCTTTACCGCGGATTCGCTGAAAATGGCGAGCTTTACGATCACCGAGAAGGGTTACAGCCTCGTAAACGGCAAGGGCGAGACGCTTCCGGCGGTCGAGGAGGATTTCAAAAAAGGTCCGGAGCAGGCGACAAGCTACATAGGCAAGGTGGCGGCGCTACTTTACACCCGTTATCAGGCGGGAGCGAAGCCGGTCGCCATGGTGAGCATGGACAACTGCTCGCACAACGGCGATAAGCTGTATGCCGCGATCAGCACGTTCGCGAATGAGTGGGCGAAGAATGGTGTGGCTGAGGCCGGATTTGTGGATTATATCAATGACAAAACAAAGGTTGGTTTCCCGTGGAGCATGATCGACAAGATCACCCCGCGTCCGGACGCGAATGTGGAGAAAATCCTCGCGGACGACGGACTGGAAGAGCTGGAGCCGGTCATCACCTCGAAGAAGACCTATGTTGCTCCGTTCGTCAACGCAGAGGAATGCCAGTATCTCGTGATCGAGGACGCGTTCCCGAACGGAAAGATCAACCTCACGCCGGGCGGTGTCATCTATACGACCCGTGAGAACGTGGACCGCGTTGAGAAGATGAAGGTCTGCACCTGCCTGAACCCGCTGCACACCTCGTTGGCGGTATTCGGCTGCCTGCTGGGCTATGAGCGTATCTATGAGGAAATGCGCGATCCGGTGCTGAAAAAGATGGTCGAGACGATCGGCTACAAAGAAGGACTTCCCGTTGTTGTTAAGCAGGATCTGCTCGATCCGGAGCAGTTTATCGGCGAAGTCATCAACGTGCGTCTGCCTAATCCGTTCATGCCGGATACGCCGCAGCGTATCGCGACCGATACTTCGCAGAAGCTGGCGATCCGCTTCGGCGGCACGATCTCAGCTTACGCGGCAGCTGACGACAAGGATGTAAAATCCCTGAAGCTGATCCCGCTGGTACTGGCCGGCTGGCTCCGCTATCTGATGGCTATCGACGACTCCGGCAAGGCATTTGAGCTGAGTCCCGATCCGCAGCTGACCACCGTCTGCCCGTATGTGCAGGACATTAAGCTCGGTGAGATTGACGGCGCAGAAGCAAAAGCAAAAGCAAAAGCAGAGCCGATCCTGAAGAGGACGGATATCTTTGGTGTGGATCTGTATGAGATCGGTCTGGCGGACACCGTTATCGGCTACTTTAAGGAGCTGATCGCGGGACCGGGAGCGGTGAAGGCGACACTCGAAAAATACGTATTATAATAGAAAGGCAAAGACTATGGAGTTAAATTTAAGACCTGCAAGTGAATGTAAATATGACGCGTTATCTCTGGGCGAAGTAATGCTTCGCCTGGATCCGGGCGAAGGCAGGATTCGCACGGCACGCTCCTTCCGCGCGTGGGAGGGCGGCGGCGAGTACAATGTCGTCCGCGGTCTGCGCCGCTGTTTCGGCCTGCGTACCGGTGTGATCACGGCATTCGCGGACAATGAAGTCGGCAAGCTGATGGAAGACTTCATTCTGCAGGGCGGCGTGGACACCTCCCTGATCAAATGGATGAAGACGGATGGTATCGGACGCATCTGCCGCAACGGTATCAATTTCACTGAGCGCGGCTTTGGTATCCGCGGCGCGGTGGGCTGCTCCGACCGCGCGAATACGGCGATCTCCAAGGCGACGCCGGAGGATTTTGATTTTGATTACATCTTTGGCGAGCTTGGCGCGCGCTGGCTTCACACCGGCGGCATCTATGCGGCGCTTTCTGAACAGTCCTGCGAGACAGTCATTGCGGCGATCAAGACCGCGAAAAAATACGGCACGGTCATTTCCTACGACCTGAACTACCGTCCGTCCATGTGGAGTGCGATCGGCGGCCAGGCGAAAGCGCAGGAAGTGAACAAAGAGATCGCGAAATACGTAGACGTCATGATCGGCAACGAGGAAGATTTCACTGCCTGTTTAGGGTTTGAGATCGAGGGCAACGACGCTAACTTAAAGGAGCTGAACATTGACGGCTACCGCAAGATGATCAACGAGGCGGCGAAGACCTATCCGAACTTCAAGGTGGTAGCGACTACACTGCGCAAGGTAAAGACCGCGACTGTCAATGACTGGAGCGCTCTGTGCTGGGCGGACGGCGAAATCTACAAAGCAGCAGATTACAACGGCCTGGAGATCATGGACCGTGTCGGCGGGGGCGATTCGTTCGCATCCGGTCTGGTGTACGGCCTGATGATGGGCAAGGGCGCGGAGGCAGCTGTGAATTACGGTGCGGCGCACGGTGCGCTGGCGATGACGACCCCGGGCGACACCACCATGGCCAGCCTGAAAGAGGTCGAGGGCATCATGTCCGGTGCAGGCGCGAGAGTGCAGAGGTAAAAAAGTATATCTGTCCGATGCAGAGTATGCCGAAATGATCGGGAAGATCAAGGCGTGCCTGTAATAACGGGACAGCTTGTACGGATGTGTCACGCTGCTTCATTGCACGAATGGTAGTTTTTATTTCACGAATGGTTATTTAAACAGGCAAAACTTTGTTATAATATAAGTACCTGTGCGGATTTAACGTTTTGTTTTATCATCTTAAAATAAAAAGAATGCGCAGAGGCGCATTCTTTTTTATGCGCAGGGCCGGGCAAGGAGGTATCAGTTTGCGGATTGCGGTTTGTGACGACAGTATCAGAGAGCAGGAGCAGCTGCTTGCGGCTATTCGCGGTTATGATCCCACACGGAAGCCGGAATGCTTTGTGAGCGGGAAAGACCTGCTGGAAGCAGCCGCGAAAGAGCCGCCCTTTGATATTGCGTTTCTGGATATTTATATGCCGGGTGAAAACGGTGTGGAGATCGCTGAAAGTCTGTGCGCGGTTTCTCCGTCAACGGGGATCGTATTTGTCACTACCAGTACGGACCATGCGGTGGATGCGTTTTCCGTCCATGCCCTTCATTATCTGGTGAAGCCGGTGACGGGCGATGGCGTCACGGAAGCGTTCCGACGCCTGAGCGAGAAGCGGAAGGTAAATCGTGCGCGTATTACATTGAATTCCGGTACCAGCAGCTACTCGGTGTTCCGTGATGAGATCACCTATATTCAGAGCGTGGGACATGCCAAAGAGATCCATTTGACAGGCGGAAGGATGATCCGGGTCTGGATGCTCATGGAGGAGCTGGAGCCGAAGCTGGGAGAAAATTTTCTGAAACTGAACCGGAGTTTTATTGTGAACATGGAGCAGATCGAGCAGATGGAGATGGACGCGTGTCTGCTTCGGGATGGCACCCGGCTGGATTTTGCACGCAGGGAGCGTACGGCTATCCGGGAAGCCTATGACAGATATCTGTTTTCATGTTTAAGTGGGGATTGAACTATGATGGGAAACATTACACTAAGTTTTTATCTGTGTCATTTTGCCGGCTTCCTCATCCAGTTCGGAGGCGGAATTCTATTATGTCTGTTGCCCTTTGCGGAGGGAGCGTATCGTTATCCCTGCAGACGTGTCCAGCTCAGCTGTGTGGTGCTGGCGCTGCTGTCTTCTGCCCTGTTTCCAGTCTATATGGGGATCGAATGTATCGGTCAGACAAATTACTGGACGTTTTTTGCGAACCTGTATATGTCGGCTGCTATCATATTGTTTACCACTGTTTACGTTCATGCACTGTTGGTGGAGACGGTCAAAAAACTGACCGTGCTCATACTGACACTGCTTTATTGCGCCATGCAGTACCTGCTGGTAGGTTTGATCGAGACCGTACTTTCGGTCAACCTGGCGTCAGTGGTATATACGACGCTGGATGTTTTACTGTACGCGGCTACTGCAGTGATATTTCTCCCGTTTTTTGCTCTGCTCATGCGGAAGGCTGTGTGCGAGTATCTGGCAGAGATGGAGGTCGATAGTATCCGCAGAGAATTCTGGCTGGTGATCCTGATCACATTCCTGTTTTTTTTCATGCTGGTGATTTACGCTTCCGCGCCTACAGGGCTTTTAAAGACATTCTGGTGGTGGGTGGCTCCGCCCATGGCGATGGTTGCGGTGGTGCTTGGAGTCTTTTACTGGAGGTTTTTCCGGGAGTCGGTAGTCAGAAAACGCGAAAGCGAGGAGCGCAAGGCCCTGGAGATTCAGAAGATACAGTATGAAAACATTACCCGGGATATGGAACAGACCAGGATCCTGCGCCACGATATGCACCATTCCCTGAACCATTTGTCGGAGCTGCTCGCCAGTGGTGATGACGAATCTGCCAAAGCCTATCTTTCTGAACTGGCTGTGCAGAACAGACACAGGGATACGTTTTCCTACTGCAAAAACACCACGATCAACGGATTGCTTCAGTATTATTCGGGGATGGCGGCGGATCTGGATATTCTTTGCAAGATACGGGCAAACTGCGGTGACGTCGGCATTACGCCGGTCGATCTGACTGTCCTGCTGGGAAATGTGATGGAGAATGCCATCCATGCCTGTGAGCAGATAGAAGGTAAAGGTAACCGCTGGATCAGCGTAGAGATCGGTGTGATCAGCGGCTCCCTGCTGATACAGGTTTCCAACCCCTGCGAGGAGGTACATCCCTCCGGCAAATATCGTCTGGACGGAAGCTTCCTTCCGGCGGAGGCTTATGTGAGCGGCCGGATCGGCGGCGGGTACGGACTGCACAGCCTGGAACGCACGGCACGGAAATACGATGGGAACGCGAGCTTTCGGTATGATGAACAGGCCAAAACCTTTATGACCCGTGTGCGGATGAACTGCAGGCCGCAGAGCGATTTGTGATGTTGCTTTGGATTGTTGATCAATTGTACGAATGGCAGTTTTTGATGCACGGATGGGTCATATTCGGGAGAAAAAACTGCCTGTCATAACGGGTATATCCGAGGTGAATCAGATGAGAAAGGAAATAAGAAAACTGCGACGCGCCAGACTGCTGGAACTGCTTGCGGATCAGGAAAAGGAAATAGAGGAATTGAAAAGCCAGCTTCAGGATGCGCAGGAGAAACTGGCGAACAGAGAAACCGCGGCCAGAGAGACCGACCCGATTGCGGAAACATCTCTTCGCCGGGACCGGGTGTTGGAAAGTGCGCAGACCACGCCCCCGGCGAATCAGCATCTGAAAAGGGTTCACCGCATTCCCGAGACCGGCTTCAGGGCTCCGGAAGTACAGGCTGAACTCGAGAGGGAAAGAAAAGCAAGGGCGATGTCGGGGAATGATGATGAGTGACGCTGACTGTGGTGATTCTGACCGACCTGCCGGGCAGACTTTCCCAGATGAAGGTGCGTTGCAAAAGGCAGCCGTAAGGCTGCTTTTTCTGACGTGGAATGCCTTGTAATTTGTGATTTTGCATGATAGAATGAAAAAAGAAATCCGACAGGACGTTTGCACTGGTAAAACGCTGACAGGTCGTTGAGGTATTGGAGGTGAAGCAGGAATGGGATATTATCTGAACAGTACACAGGTTTATTCTTTATACAAAAGTGAAGTGGTCAGCCCATATTTTGTCGATAAATCCTTGCTGTTAAAGGAGCTTTTCCCGCTTGTGGAAGCTGGCAATAAACATCTTTGCATCACCCGGCCGAGACGCTTCGGAAAGTCAGTGATGGCGGCAATGGTTGGGGCTTTCTTCAGTAAGGGTATCGACAGCAGCAGTATTTTTGATTCTCTGAAAATAGCGCAGGTTTCTGAGGATGGTTCAACTGTGGAATCAACCGTTGATGAACAGTTTGATTATCATGATTATATGAACCAATATAATTTGATTTATATTAATTTCATTGAGGCTGCAAACGAAAGCACCAGCTATCAGGAGTTTATTTCTTCGATAAAGGAAATGCTTCAGGAAGATCTGAGAGAAGCATTTCCGGAAGTGCGCTTTCGAAAAAAGGGGACTGCAATTCAGGATCTGCGGATGATTTACGAGCATACCCAGTCGAAGTTTATTCTTGTATTTGACGAATGGGACTGCATCTTCCATAAGACATATACGACAAATGAGGACAGAAAAGCTTTTATTAACTGGCTTGCAGCCATGACAAAGGATACCGGCTATGTAGTGCTAAGCTATATGACGGGTGTGCTTCCGATTGCAAAATACTCAAGCGGCTCTACGATCAATAATTTTCAGGAATATACCATGGCCACAGATGACCTGTTCAGTGAATACTTTGGTTTTACGGAGTCGGAGGTCGATGAGCTTTACTCCAGATATCAGAAAAGGACAGCGAACTGTGAGATATCGAGAGAGGATTTGAAAGCATGGTATGACGGTTATCATACCCCATCCTCGGAGCGAATGTATAATCCACGGTCCGTGGTAGAAGCGCTGACGCGCAACCGCATTCGAAGCTACTGGACGGCAACAGGCACTTATGGCGAGATTTCCACTTATATCATGAATGACCGCGCCGATGTAAAAAAGGATGTGGCGCTTATGGTCGCCGGGGAAGCGGTACCTGCAAGAGTCGAGGAGTTCGCGGCTACGTCAATGAACCTGACCACGCGCAATGAGATCCTTTCCGCGATGGTGGTCTACGGCTTTCTGAATTTTGAGGACGGCAAAGTCCATATCCCGAATCGCGAATTGATGGATGAATTCGCAAAAACCATCCGGGAACGGGAGAATCTGGGCTATATCAACCGTCTGGCAATGGAGTCCGACCGGATGCTGCGTGCCACGCTAAAGGGTGACACGAAGACGATGGAGGAGATTCTGCAGTTTGCTCACGAATTGTCCTTAGTCCCGCAAGGGACTGAGGACGCAGGCCGCACCATCGCGCAAAGCGCGATTCTGCATGGTGCGGCTCTCCCGTATACGGAAACTCCTCTTTTAGACTACAACGATGAGACGGAGCTGACCGCGATCGTGAATCTTGTCTATCTGGCGGCGCGTGACAGCTATTATGTAGAAAGAGAGAACAAGGCAGGAGAAGGATATACCGACTTCATCTTCTATCCGGAAAGAACCGGCGATGATGGAATTATCCTCGAACTGAAAGTGGACGATACGCCGGAGGCGGCGATCGCCCAGATCAAAGACCGGAAATATATGCTGAAATTTCAGGGGAAGATGGCGGAGCGGAAGCGCCATGCCGGACGGGTACTGCTGGTCGGGATCAGTTACGATCGCAAGAAGAAAGATCACCATTGCAAGGTTGAGATTGAGGAGAATATATAGACAGGGCAGAGCATTTCACGAATGGTCGGTTTTATTTCACGAATGGTTCCGGCGAAAAAGGAAAATTCTGGTATAATCTGAATTGAGCATGGGTTTTTGCGCGAAAATTTTCAGGAAAGGACTTGACAGATGATATCAGTGGTGCCAGACTTTCGACAGACAGACAGACAGACAGACAGACAGACAGAAGGCGATTCTGTCTGTTGGTGTTGTATTTTGCACTGATTGTAAAATTACAGGACAGGGTGTGCTCCGTTCACGGATGATCCGCGGGCGGGACATGCCCTGTTTTGCTATACAGATAAGTACATCATAACGTAATTAAATTTATAACGGCCGGAGGCCAGAAGGGAGCTTGTATGAACGGGAAAAAAATGGGGGTAAGAAAGAACTTCAGAAAGGCGCTGAGTCTGCTGCTGACGCTTTGCCTGTTGCTCGGGATGATTCCGGACGCTGCTTTTGCGCAGGAGGAAACG
Organism: Lachnospiraceae bacterium; assembly: GCA_021199655.1. Lineage (GTDB taxonomy): Bacteria > Bacillota > Clostridia > Lachnospirales > Lachnospiraceae > Choladousia. Next base: position 152,321 of record JAJQHQ010000090.1, read on the forward strand.
GGCACAGTCTCTGTGGAGGCGGCCACGGAGGCGGTCACGGAAGCTGCAGCTAGTGAAGGCGAAAGCGAAGCGGAAGAAACAGGTGCGTCAGAAACGGATGCGGTTTCGTCGTTCTCAACGGAGGCAGAAACACAGGCTGCAACGGAAGCGGCGCAGACAGAGACATCGGCTGCAGCGGAAGCAGAAACACAGGCCGCAGCCGAAACAACGCAGACCGAGACATCTGCCGAGACGGAGACGGCTTCGATTGGGACATCGGATTCAAACGAAACAACGTCAACGGAATCTTCGACAGAGACGATGACGACCGGGACGGAAGCTGCGGCGGAAACTGAGCAGACAGTAGCGGCTGCAGTCTGCAGTCACGGCAACCAGGCGGACGAGTGTGCCATCTGTGAAGCGGAGGCACTGATCGATGCCCTTCCCTCTGTGGCGGAGCTTTCGGCCATGGACACGGAAGAATTAAATGATATCTATGATCAGGCATCGGCGATCTGCGACAGCTATTACGAGCTGAGCGATGACGAGCAGGAGCAGGTGTCCAATATTGATGCGTTGTGGGATGTGCTGGATTATTTTAACGGCAGCATTTCTACGGCGGATGATGACACCGGCGACTTTGTCGTCACCGGCGGTACATATGGGACGGATTATAAGTATTCAGATGGGACCCTGACCATCCTGACCAGTACGGAACTGACGATTGCGAATAGTGACAGTGCGACAGCCACTTCGAATCATATCGTAGTATCTTCCGGCGTGGGAGCGAACATTATCCTGAACGGGGTGAATATTAAAACAACCGGATCGTCTTCAGAAATTACGGCATGCCCGTTGTATCTGGCTGATGCGGGTGAAAGCACCATCACGTTGGCGGAGGATTCAGAAAATACGCTGGATGCAAGCAGCCTCGGTGGGAGCGACCCTATCGGTCTCTGGGCACCCAACGGATATCTGCTGACCATTACCGGCAGCGGCACACTGACTGTTAAGGGCGGCAGCTATTGTCCGGGGATTGGCAGGAGAGATGCGAACAGCAATATTCTGATCGAAAGCGGAACCATAATAGCTTCAAGCTCATTATTCGGAGCGGGAATTGGCGGCGGCAGGACAAATGCAGGCGGAACCATCACGATTACCGGTGGAAACGTGACCGCAACCGGAGGCGGAAGCAACAGTTCATACGGCGGCGGAGCGGGAATCGGCGGCGGTGCCGGTAATGACACCGGTACCAATATTACGATCAGCGGCGGCACAGTAACCGCAACCGGAGGCAGCGACAGTAAAGGCGGAGCGGGAATCGGCAGTGGTTATGGGGGCAGCAGCAGCACTATAACGATTAGTGGCGGCTATGTGAGTGCAGCACCCGGGAGCAGTGCAAGTGCCATCGGGGCAGGAAGCGGAGGCAGCGCAGCTACCGTCACCATTACCGGTGGATATTTCGGTACTGGAGATACTGTTGCAGAGACTGTCTATGGGATTACGGTCGCAGAAACATATGGCGTAAACGAGAACACGGAATCCTCATCCCAGGCAACTTATCCGTATGTTGTAAACCAGAACTTTACGATTTCCTATGTTATAGGTAATGACGGCACAATCACAGGAAACAACGTCACCAGCTATGCATATGGCGATGCAGTAATACTGCCAACAGCGGATGATATTATCTGTACATCCGGATATGCGTTTGGCGGATGGTACGAAAGCAGTGATTATTCCGGAACAGCAGTTACGGAAATCAGTTCAACAGATTATGGAGACAAAACCTATTATGCCAAAATTGTAAAAAGCTCCCAGACGGTTACATTCGACAGTAACTGCAGTGGTGCCGTAGCCAATCCCTCAGCGATAACCGTAAATTATGGGGAGGCCTATGGCGAACTGCCAACCTTGTCAATGGAAGGCTATATCTTTAATGGATGGTATACGGATCCAGATGATGGCACAGAAGTAGCTTCAACTACTGTTGTATCTGCGGAAGACGACCATACGCTTTATGCCCACTGGGGCTGCGGACACAGCGAATATTCAGCGTATGGTTTTTGCGAAGAATGCGGATATTACCAGCCGGCTGACTATAACAACAGCGGCTATTATGAGATCAGCAACCCCGGACAGCTCTTGTGGTTTGCTGCACTGGTAAACAGCGACACGTCCAGTGGCCTTGTGGAATTTACGGATGATGATACTGCCCGCGGCACGAGTGCCAATGCCGTACTGACTGCGGATGTTGATATGGGCAGTTATGGCAGCCAGTATGTGCCGATCGGACGCGGAAACGCGATTTATAATAATAGTGTATCTTCAGTAACAGCAGCCAGCTATAAAGGAACTTTTGACGGGCAGGGCCATGTGATCAGCAACCTTACTGTTTCCGCCGTCACAACCAATGATATCGGTATCTTCGGTTCCTTAAGCGGGACGGTGAAAAACCTTGGTGTCCGCAATTTCAGTAATGAAGCGGTTACGGCTGATGCCCGCGGCGGTGCGATTGCCGGGCAGATTTGCTCTGGCGGTAATGTGGAGAACTGTTACGTGCAAAGCTCCGTGATCAGCTGTACAGGCAAAGTGGCAGGCGGGCTTGCAGGCGCAAACTACAGCGGCACCGTGAAGAACTGTTATGTGGTTGGCACTTCGGTCACTGCTTCACGTACGGGCAGCATTGTAGGCGACAACGCGGACAACGGCAACTATGTGGGGACAATTACAAACTGCTATACGGATGGCAGTAATCTGGTGGTCAGCAACACCAGCTATTCCGGCACGGTCAGCGGCTGTGAGACAAGCGTCAGTTCAGCCCGGTTCGCGTCCGGCGAGGTTGCATGGCTGCTCCAGAACGGACAATCGGATAATTCTGTCCTCGTCTGGGGGCAGAGCCTTACAGTTGATAGCTACCCTGTGCTTACCTCCACAGAGTCGCTGCGCGTACTGTATGTACCTTTCACAGATACGGTAACGTCTAATATTGTAGAAAAAGCATACGTCAATAACGGCTCAACCTATGACTCATATCCTGAATCAGGAGATTATGAGTATGAGTTTTATACAGACTCCGGTTGCACGGATGACTGCAAGATTGATACTTCAACTTATACGTATACGTTCAGTAATGCCTCAGACAGCAATACGATAAATATATATATATTTTACGAACTGGATCCTGTAGATTATATTGATGAAAACGGGGAACCCCAGTCCTGTGACGAGTATACGATCATCACCTCGGATATGACCGAGCTGACAGATGGATGGTATGCCGTGATCAGTGACGTGACCATCTCTGACCGGATTACGGTATCAGGTGAAGTACACCTGATCCTGGTGGACGGGTATACACTCACCGCAAGCAGCGGGATAACGGTTAGCAGCGGCAACACACTGAATATCTATGGGCAGTCTGGCGGTACCGGGGCTTTGTCGGCGACAGGCGCCAGCAATAATGCAGGAATCGGCGGCACCAATGGGAACGGCTGCGGCACTATCACGATCAACGGCGGCACGATCACTGCAGCCGGGGGCGAAAACGGAGCGGGAATCGGCGGCGGATACAAAGGTACTGGACAAAATATCACAATTAATGGCGGTACAGTTACTGCGACCGGCGGCTCAAGGGGTGCGGGAATCGGCGGCGGCAGGGCCGGGACAGGCAGCTATATAGTAATCAACGGCGGCACAGTCACTGCGACCGGCGGGGCATATGCCACAGGAATCGGCGGCGGCGATACTGCAGCAGGCAGTTATATTACAATAAACGGTGGTACGGTGACTGCAACAGGACCAAACGGCGGAGCAGGAATCGGCGGCGGTGACGGCAGCAGCAATGGTACAGGCAGCCACATTACGATTACTGGTGGCATAGTTACCGCGAGCAGCGATAATGGAGCAGGAATCGGCGGCGGGTACCAAAAAGCCGGTACCGACATCACGATAAGCGGCGGATATATCCTCGCGTCCGCCAATACCGGCAGTCCAATCGGCGGCGGTGCTGGCGGCAGCGCATCCAACATTACAATTACCGGCGGATATTTTGGCAAAGGCGACACGAGTGCCGATACGGTTTACGATGTCAATGTAGCGACCGGATACGGCGTAACAGAGAGTGGGATTGACACTTATCCGTACATGGTCGGTGAAAAATCCTATACGGTATCCTTTGAAGACGGGCATGACGGCAGTTATGACGAAATGACTGTAACGTATGGCAGCACATACGGCGAACTTCCAACACTTGAAATAGAAGGGTATGTCTTTGTAGGCTGGTATACCGAAAAAGATGGTGCCGGTGACCTGGTGGAAAGTGACACAGTTGTATCTATTACAGAAAACCAGATACTATATGCATACTGTGTAGATACCACAGTCACCGTTACCTTTGATCCGGATGACGGCACAGTAAGCCCGGAAACTATGGATGTGACATACCAGACTGCATACGGCAGCCTTCCGGCAGCGGAGAAAGACTGGTATGTATTTGGCAGCTGGAATACGGAATCGGACGGCAGCGGCGATACAATTACATCTGAAAGCATTGTTTCTACCTATGAAGATCATATCCTGTATGCCATTTATACGCAGGAGCCGATTGGTTATATCGATGAGAACGGGGATGAGCAGACCTGTGAAGAATACACCCTGCTCACTTCCGACATGACAACATTGTCCGACGGATGGTATGTTGTGGGCAGCGACATAGAGTTTACTGGCAGCATTACCATTTCCGGTGAAGTATACCTGATTCTGGTGGATGGGTACACTCTGGATGCGGACTACGGGGTTATTGTCAATACTGGGAACACCTTGAATATTTATGGGCAGTCAGGCGGAACAGGCACATTAAACGCAACAGGCACGAATGGTTCTGCCGGTATTGGCAGTGCTAAATCCACTGACGCAGGGACAATTATTATCAATGGCGGTACAATCAATGCACAGGGCGCCTATGACGGGGCCGGCATTGGTGGTGGAGAAAGAGGAAACGGCGGCGTCATCACGATCAACGGCGGGACAATTGCAGCCACCGGTTATACAAACTCAACCGGTATTGGAGGCGGGCTTTATGGCACTGCTGGAACGATCACGATCAATGGAGGAAACATAACAGCGACGTCAGGCGAGACTAACAGCAACAAATATGGCGCATGCGGGATCGGAAGCGGGCATGGAGCAAGCGGCGGTACGATTACAATCACCGGAGGCGTGATTAATGCGTCATCGCCGAGCTCCGCCGGTTATGGAATCGGATGGGCAACCCTTGAGATCACAGGAGGTTACATCATTGCATATGGCCAGTACACCGGGAACCTCGCCAGCGGTACGATCACCGGCGGGTACTTCGGTACGGGAAGTGTTTCAGCCAACACTGTTTACAGCAGGTCTGTTGCAAGCGGCTATGGGGTATACGACAACACCGAAGCTACAAAAGAGATCTACCCTTATGTCGTCCTTGCAGACGGTACAGAATACACCGTGACACTGGTGATCGAAAATGCGGAAGTGACCGGCAATAACATAGAAAGCTACGTGGTAGGCACTGAGGCCACGCTCCCCACAACAGACGACATCACCTGTGATACGAACTATGCATTCACCGGATGGTACGCGGACGAAGACTGCACGGACGGCCCGTATACTTCGATCAGCTCCACAACAAGCGGCAATAAGACATATTACGCAAGGATGGTGGCGCCTGTCACGGTTACTTTGGACAGCAACGGGGGCAAATGTGAGACGGCCAGCCTGACCGTCACCTATGGTGGGACATATGGTGAACTGCCTGACCCGACATACGACTGGCATACCTTTACAGGCTGGTATTCTGCAGCAGACGGGGGTACACAGGTAACTGAAAACACGGTTGTGGAAACGGAAGAGGCTCATACCCTGTATGCCTGCTGGGAACAGGAGCCTGTTGACTATATTGATGAAAATGGGGATATCAGGTCCTGTGAGGAATATACACTCATCACTTCCGACATGACGGAACTGAGCAGTGGCTGGTATCTTGTCGGCAGTAATGTGACGATATCAGACCGGATCGTGGTTTCCGGTGATGTACATCTGATCCTTGCGGATGGATATACCCTGGATGCGGACAGCGGGATCACCGTAAACAGCGACGCCTCCCTGACGATTTACGGGCAATCCGGAGGGACCGGCGAATTAAATGCAACATCGGAAACAGATGATTATGCCGGGATCGGAAGTGACGGCTATGGTAATTCCAGCGGCACGATTACAATCAATGGCGGCACGATTACAGCTAATGGCGGAAGATGGGCAGCAGGCATTGGCGGCAGTTCGGAATGTGCTGCAAATATTACAATCAACGGCGGCACGATTACAGCAACCGGCGGGGAATTCGGTGCAGGCATTG
>JAJQHQ010000074.1 GCA_021199655.1 Lachnospiraceae bacterium
GGCAATTTCAACATTGAAAAAACTGGGGTATATAGAGCGCGCTGGTTCTAAAAAAACCGGTTATTGGAAGATACTGAAATAGGAATAGCTGACATCATCAAAGAATTAAAAATGAATAACATAGATGAGATAGCCAATACAGGAGGACTCATGCAGATACGACTGGACAAATTCCTGGCGGATGTGGGAATTGGCACACGGAGCGAAGTGAAAACGATCATAAAAAGGAAAGTGGTCACCGTCAATGGGGTAAGCGACGTAAAGCCGGAGACAAAGGTGAATCCGGATACGGACGAGGTCGCCATAGATGGGCGTGCCGTGATCCTGCGCGGAAAAGTGACGTATCTGCTGCATAAACCGGCGGGGTATGTCTGCGCTGTCAAAGATAACCTTTTTCCTACCGTGATGGAGCTTGTGCCGCAGGGAAAGGATCTGTTCCCGGTCGGCCGCCTGGATAAGGACACGGAGGGGCTGCTTTTGATCACGAATGACGGCATGATGGCGCATCGTATGCTCTCCCCGCGCAGCCATGTGGATAAGACTTACCTCGCGGTGCTTGACCGCCCGGCTGAGGATGCGAACGTGTCCCTGTTTGCGGAGGGCGTGGATATCGGTGATGAGACGCCGACGCTCCCTGCCAGGCTTGTGATCTGTGATGCGGATGCACCGGAACTTGCGTATTTACCGGAGGAATATCGCACAAAGCTTTGTCCGGGACAGGTAGTCCTTCTGACAATCCACGAAGGCCGCTATCATCAGGTAAAGCGAATGTTTCACGCGGTAGGCAGGGAGGTCGTTTATCTGAAACGGCTGTCTTTTGGAACAGTTAAGCTGCCGCTTTCTCTGAAAAGAGGGGAATGGCAGAACATTTGATTTCGTGAATCAGAGTTCTGCGCGCGTCCACACCTGCATTTCAGAGCCGTTTTCACCGGCTCCCCGCAGATGTTGATGTCGGATATTTCGGAAACAGCTGCGTCCGGTATTTGGACAGTGCGGCGAGCAGGATCATGCCGAAGATTCCGCAGGAGATCACTTCGCCGGCGGTGACGGTCACAAAGGAAAACCACAGCGGCCGGATACCATAACCGTACAGAAGGACAAGCGGTACGATGATCGCGTTTGCCACGATGGGCGGGATCGGTGCGAGCCACTTGCCAGGCCGGAACTGTTTTTTGGCGGAGCCGGACGACTGCGTCTGCTCGTTACTCCGCTGTGTTTCATGTGCGAGAGATTTTTTGCAGAGAAAATATGTACCCAGGGCGCCGATCAGTGTGGCGATCGGTCCGAAAATGATATCGGGCAGTGCGCAGCCTGTCAGAATGTTGGCAAGCAGGCAGCCGATATAAAGGCCGGGTATAGCCGCAGGGGTAAAAAAGGGCAGGATGGTGAGTGCTTCGGAAAAACGGACCTGAATGTTGCCGTTTGCGAGACCGAGTGCATTCGCGATGTACGTGAGCACAACATAGAGCGCGGCAATCAGCGCCGCGTGCGTCAGGAACAGAACGCTCCGTGACTGGGGTGTTTGATTCTTCATTTTTCAGTTTCTCCTTAGTTTTATTTTACGTCTGGATGGTTTCGAACAGACGGATATGCTGTTCAGTCTATCAGAAAACCGGAGATTGTCAAGAAAAATCAGAACGGCATACCAAAAGATTTGTTACAAAATAAGAAAAAATATTACAGCTTCCCGGCTAAGACGTAATAAATACATAATTTTTTTGACGCTTTTGTGTTGCCCGGCCTTTGGCTCTGTGGTAAGATGTGGCAGGAAGCGTTTGAAAACGTATGATGGCTGGCCGATGACAGGGGCGATAAATGATGAAGAATAATTCTGCGGCAAAACGAATGTCCACGGCAAGACGAATGCCCGTGGTAAAACAAATAGTTGTAGCGGTGATGGCACTGTTGATGTGTGTGCTCATTCCAATGAATGCTGAGCTTTGCAGTGCAGCGGAGGCTGCGTCTGAGACCGTTGAGGACGCAGAAATCTCGACGCTGGAGGAAGACGCAGACACAGACACGGGGATTTCAGTCGAAGATATCGAGGATGTGACGGCGAGTGCATCTGACGGATCAGATGCGGACGCGGACGCAGCGGCTGATGCGGCGAGTGGGGAATCTGCCATATCGTCCGGTATCTGTGGTTCTTCTGATAATACAGCCGCGCTGACCTGGAACTTAAGCGACGGGGTACTGACGATCAGCGGCAGCGGCGCGATGGCGGATTACGATGCGTCAGAATCAACATATGCCCGTGGTTTGGCTACCGCACGACGATCACTGCGGTTGTGATCGAGAGTGGAGTGACATCCATCGGCGATTATGCGTTTCTTCACTGCACGGTTCTGGAATCTGTGAGCATTGCGGATACGGTTACTTCGATCGGGGAATCTGCATTTTACGAGTGTTCCTCTCTGGGTACCATCACGATACCGGACAGCGTAACGACGCTTGGTACTTACGCGTTTTTATATTGCACCGGTCTGACAAATGTGAAGCTGTCTTCTTCGCTGACGGTGCTCGAATCGATGACATTCGGCGGCTGTACCAGCCTTACTTCCATCACGATACCGGACAGTGTGACAACGATTGAGACGGATGCGTTTGACTATTGCACGAGTCTGACTGCGGTCACGATACCGGCGGGGGTGACATCCATTGAGGACTTTGCTTTCGGTGACTGCTGCGCGCTTTCATCGATCACTGTTTCAGAAAGCAATGCGTATTATGCTTCCGTGAACGGAGTGCTTTTTAATAAGGCAAAGACGAAGCTTGTTTTTTATCCGTGCGGGAAAACCGGGACCTCATATACCATACCGTCTACTGTGAAAACGATTGGCGCGTACGCGTTTTATTACTGTGAAAACCTGACTTCCGTCACGATTCCGACCAGTGTGACTGCCATAGAAGAATCTGCGTTTGAGGGCTGTTCGGGACTGACTTCCGTGACGGTGCCGTCCAGTGTGACTTCTATGGAAACAATGGTATTTTATGGCTGCTCAGGGCTGAAGAGTGTGACTCTGGGGAGCGGGATTAAATACATTCCGGAATATACGTTTGAGTACTGTACGGCATTGACAACGATTTCGATTCCGGATACGGTTGCCTGGATCGGTTACAAGGCGTTTTACCGGTGTACGGCACTGACAGAGCTGACGCTCGGAAGCGGAGTTGCCACGATCTGCGATTATGCGTTTTACAGATGCACGTCGCTGACAACGATCACGATTGACGCTGCGCTGACCGCAGTCGGTGAGTATGCGTTCAGCGGCTGCAGCGCGCTCTCCACGGTATATTATCAGAGCTCCGCGGCAAACTGGGCCGCGGCCAGTATCAGCTCGGACGGGAATGATTACCTGACGGACGCCACCGTCTATTACAGCATTTCCGGCTGCACAGTCTCCCTCTCAGCCACCGTCTATACCTATGACGGCAACGCGAAAAAGCCGACGGTCACAGTCAAGGACGGCAGTACGACTCTGACCGCGGGGGCGGATTATCAGGTGACTTACAGCAACAACGTAAATGCAAATTCATCAACCTCCGTACCGACGGTCACGGTGACCGGCAAAAACAGCTACACCGGAACGGCGACAGCCACATTTACGATCGCGAAGGCGAGTCAGACGATTTCAGTCAGTGCGGTTTCTTCTTCTGTTAAGACCGGTGCGACGACGACAGTCGCAGTGAGCGGCGCGGTGGGAACGGTCACTTTCGCATCGAGCGATACTTCCGTCGCCACGGTCAGCTCCGCCGGTGTGGTGACGGGGCAAAAGCCGGGGACGGCAACGATCATCGTGACTGCCGCGGAGACCGCCAATTACAGTGCGGCGAGTAAGACGGTGAGTGTGACGGTTTCGCTCGCATCCTGCACAGTTTCCGACCTGACAAATGTGACTAAGGGCGTTACAGTCAAGTGGAACAGGGTGACCGGTGCTACCGGTTATTACATTTATCGAAAGACCGGCTCCGGGAGCTACAAGCTGATCAAAACGATTAAGAACAATTCGACCGTGAGCTATACGGACACGGCTTCGGTTGTGAAAAACAGCAATCGTGTCAGTTATACGTACAAGGTCGTTGCTTATTACAGCGGCAGCAGCACCGTAAAGAGCGCTTTTACGGCGCAAACGATCGTTCGCTTAAAGACCCCGACACTTTCCAGTGTGAAAAATACGTCGTCGAAAAAGCTGACAGTGAAGTGGAAAAAGGTCACGAAGGTGACCGGATACCAGATCCAGTATTCGACGAGCGCAAGCTTTACGACCAGTAAGACGACGACAGTGAGCGGAGCTTCGAAAGTCAGCAAGGTCCTGTCGAAGCTGACAAAGGGGAAGAAATATTATGTGCGGATCCGCACATATTATAAAACAGGCTCCGGGACGATTTATTATTCCGCGTGGTCGTCGAAAAAGTCAGTTAATGTGAAGAAGTAGATTCCTCAGAACGGATGAAAGCGGATCCTGCAATGCCTCAGAGGCTTGTAATGAAGCAGATTTTTGACCCGGAAAATAATAAAAACTGGAAAAGGAAATCGGACATCATGATAAAAATCGACTTAATTACCGGCTTTCTGGGCGCGGGAAAGACGACGTTTATAAAAAAGTACGCGCAATATCTGATGGAAAAGGGCCAGAATATCGGAATTCTGGAAAATGATTACGGCGCGGTGAATGTGGACATGATGCTGCTGCAGGATCTGATGGGAGACCAGTGCGAGCTGGAGATGGTCGCCGGGGGCTGCCACAGAGACTGCCATCGCCGCCGGTTCAAATCTAAGCTGATCGCGATGGGAATGTGCGGATACGACCGGGTGCTTGTCGAGCCGTCCGGCATCTATGATGTGGACGAGTTTTTCGACGTCATTCAGGAGGAACCGCTGGATCAGTGGTATGAAATTGGAAATGTGATCGCAATCGTTGATGCGAATCTGGAGCCGGATTTATCTGCGGAGGCGGATTACCTGCTGGCTTCCGAGGTGGCAAACGCGGGCTGCGTGGTCATGAGCAAAAGTCAGAGCGCGTCAGAGGAAGAGATGCGGGAAACGGTAGCGCATCTGAACCGCGCACTGGAATCCGTGCGGTGTGGACGGAGATTTGCAGTGGAAACGTCTCCTGGCCGGAATCCGGAAACAGATTGTGATTCCTATGGAAAAAACAGCTCACAATTGGGCGGTACGAAGGATGTTTTGATTAAAGACTGGGAAACATTTCAGCCCGGGGACTTTGAAAAACTCATCACCTGCGGATATGTGAGTGAAAGTTATCAGAAAATGGGCGAAGATGAAGAGAAATTTCAATCGGTTTACTTCATGAATATTCACATATCGGAAGAACAGCTGCAGGAGGCGGTTGCGGATATTTTTGCCGATCCTGCCTGCGGAGATGTTTTCCGGATGAAAGGGTTCCTGCGCACGGCGGCAGAGGAAAAACAATGGCTGCAGCTCAACGCGACGCGCAGCGAGATCACACTTGAACCAATCAGTGTGGGGCAGGAGGTTCTTATTGTGATCGGGGAGCAGCTGGATGGGGTTGCGATTCAGAATCATCTTGCGGGAAATACACAGGAGTATTTCCAGTGAACTATCAGAGGTTTTAAAATAAATCGCTGTGTGTGCCAGTACGAGTAAGGTATAAAATTAAATCGTCGTTGCTGATTTCATAAATCAATAGCCAGTCTGGCGTAATGTGGCATTCACGACAACCAATGTAATCACCTGTAAGCTGATGATCCTTGTTTTTATCAGGTAATGGACTGCCTGCTGCCAACATTTTGATAATTTCTGTTAAAAGCGAAATATCATAGCCTCGCTTTTTGGCACGTTTTAAATCTTTTTGGAATTTTGAGGTTGGCCTTATATTATACATCTGCAAGCAGTTCCTCCATCATCTGATCCACATCAGAATAAGTTTTACCAAGAGTTGGATCAGCTTTCATTTGCTGAACTTCTTTTATTGCTTCTATTGTTTCGGCATTTGGGTTTTCAGCACCGATTTCAAAGGGAATTCGGTATTCTCTTACCACTTTTTTTGCAAATACGTTGAATGCTGTAGTCATTGTCATACCCATATCCGCACAAAATGCTTCGAATTGTTTTTTTAAATCGCTGTCCATTCTGATATTAATATTTACATTAGACATTATAACAGATCCTTTCTTTATTATCTGCAATAATATTATTCCATTTTATTTATATTGTCAATATATTTATTGAACATGGAAACGCCATTCGCTGCCCTTCGGCGGATATCCTGCCGAAGGGCGAGGATGCCCGCGCCCCACAATCGAAGATTGGGGGGCATAACCCGGCGAGGGCAGGTCGAGTCGCCCATAAAGAAAAACGCTGCGCGTTTGGAGCGACTCTCTTGTCAGATTCCTGTAAGTATGTTAGAATTCGCAAAGAGAGAAAAGACTCACAGGAGGGCCTGAAATGAGCAAAGTAAGAAGAGTGTACGTGGAGAAAAAGGACAGTTTTGCGGTTGCGGCTAAGGGACTGGAGCACGAGATCAAAAGTTATCTTGGTGTGCAGGGGCTGAAAAAGGTCCGGGAGCTGATCCGCTATGATGTGGAGAACTGTTCCGACGCTGTGTTTGAAGAGGCATGCCGGACGGTATTTTCCGAGCCGCCGGTCGATGATCTGTATAAGGAAGAGTTTCCGCTTATCGAAGGAGAGCGGGCGTTTGCGGTGGAATATTTGCCGGGGCAGTTTGACCAGCGGGCGGATTCCGCGGAGCAGTGTGTGAAGTTTTTAAATGAGGAAGAAGAGCCAGTCATCCGTTCCGCGACGGTGTATGTAGTGTCCGGAGAGCTTTCCGATGCGGAATTCGAGGCGATCAAACATCACTGTATCAACCCGGTGGATTCCAGAGAGGCCGGATTTGAGAAGCCGGAGACGCTGGTAGCGCAGTTTGACGAGCCGGCGGATATTGCGACGTTTGAGGGCTTTACCTCCATGGAAGAGAGCGCGCTGAAGGAACTGTATGATTCGCTGAATCTGGCGATGACATTCCGCGATTTTCTGCACATTCAGAACTATTTTGCCGGTGAGGAGCACCGCGACCCGACTGTGACGGAGATCCGTGTGCTGGATACCTACTGGTCAGATCACTGCCGCCATACGACGTTTTCCACGGAGATTCAGGATGTGGCGTTTGACGACGGCTTTTACCGTGCGCCGATCGAAAAAACCTACGAGCAGTACCTGGCGGACCGCAAAGAGATTTTTAAGAATAGGGAAGATAAATTCCCCTGCCTGATGGACCTGGCAACGCTGGCCGCGCGCAAGCTGAAAAAAGAGGGCAAGCTGGACGATCAGGAAGAATCGGATGAGATTAACGCCTGCAGCATAGTGGTGCCGGTGGAGATCGAGCGGAGTGTCTGCGGCGCCAATGCAGCAGATGCCTGCAGTGCTGCAGGTGAAGCACAGGATACGGCGGGTGAAAACACCGCTGCTTCAGAAGCTGTGAATGCGCAGAAAACTGAGACTACTACCGAAGAGTGGCTGGTGAATTTTAAAAATGAGACGCACAATCACCCGACAGAGATCGAGCCGTTCGGCGGCGCGGCGACCTGCCTTGGCGGCGCCATCCGTGACCCGCTTTCCGGGCGCACCTATGTCTATCAGGCGATGCGCGTGACCGGCGCGGCGGACCCGACGGCTCCGGCTTCGGAGACATTAAAGGGCAAGCTGCCGCAGAAGAAGCTGGTGCGCGAGGCAGCGCACGGCTACAGCTCTTATGGCAATCAGATCGGTCTGGCGACCGGCTATGTGAAAGAGGTCTATCATCCGAATTATGTGGCGAAGCGTATGGAGATCGGTGCGGTGATGGCAGCCGCTCCGAGAAGTGCGGTCATCCGTGAGAATTCTGATCCGGGCGACATTATCATCCTGCTCGGCGGACGCACCGGGCGTGACGGCATCGGCGGTGCGACGGGTTCCTCCAAGGTGCATACGCAGGCATCCATCGATGTGTGCGGCGCGGAGGTACAGAAAGGTAACGCGCCGACAGAGCGCAAGCTGCAGAGACTGTTCCGCAGACCAGAGGCAAGCCATCTAATCAAAAAATGCAACGACTTTGGAGCAGGCGGCGTGTCGGTAGCGATCGGTGAGCTGGCGGACGGGCTTCGCATCGATCTGGACAAGGTGCCGAAGAAGTACGCGGGTCTGGATGGTACGGAGATCGCGATTTCCGAGTCGCAGGAGCGCATGGCGGTGGTCGTGGATCCGAAGGATGCGGATGAATTTATGAAATATGCCGCCGAAGAAAATCTTGAGGCGACAAAGGTGGCGGTCGTGACGGAAGAGCCGAGGCTGCGGCTGTTCTGGAGAGGAAAAGAGATCGTCAATATATCGAGGGCATTTCTCGATACGAACGGTGCGCATCAGGAGACAGATGTAGCCGTAGAGATGCCGTCGGAGAGTGAAAAATATTTTGTCCGGGAGGACGTGGGGGATGTCCGCGAAAAATGGCTTTCCACACTCGCGGATCTGAACTGCTGCTCGCAGAAAGGACTTGTGGAGATGTTCGACAGCTCCATCGGTGCAGGCTCGGTGCTGATGCCGTACGGCGGAAAATATCAGATGACTGAGACGCAGGCGATGGTGGCGAAGCTTCCGGTGATGGATGGAAAAACGCATGCGGTGACGATGATGAGCTATGGCTTCGATCCGCAGCTTTCAAGCTGGAGCCCATACCACGGGGCGATTTACGCGGTGACAGAATCCATCGCTCGTATCGTGGCAAACGGCGGCGAGGCGGACAAGATTCGTTTTACATTCCAGGAATATTTCCGCCGCATGACCGAGGATCCGAAGCGCTGGAGCCAGCCGTTCGCGGCGTTGCTCGGCGCGTATGACGCACAGATCGGCTACGGACTTCCGGCAATCGGCGGCAAGGACAGTATGTCCGGTTCGTTTACGCTTGCGGATGACGCTGCACAGAACGCAGCAGCAAATGGCGGCAAGGACAGTGCTATGCAGGAAGCGGCAGACGGTGCCGCAGTGGACGGCTCTGCAGCGTCCGCACAGATGCGCGAGATCGACGTTCCGCCGACACTCGTCTCATTTGCGGTGGACGTGGCGGACGACCGCACTGTGATCACGCCTGAACTGAAAAAAGCGGGAAGCAGGCTGGTGCTGCTTCAGATTGCAAAGAATGAATACGATTTGCCGGAGTATCAGCAGGTGCTTGACCAGTACCGGAAATTCCATCAGGACATCGAGGCGGGCAATATCATTTCCGCCTATGCGCTGGACGGCAACGGCCTTGCGGCGGCGCTTACAAAGATGGCGTTCGGCAACGGACTTGGCTTTAAGATCGATCACAGTGTGGATGAGAGAGATCTGTTTACAGCAGGATTCGGCGATATCGTCGCAGAGGTTCCGGATGGCGCGGTTGGTAAGCTGGCGATTACCTACACCGTGATCGGCGAAGTGACGGACACCGGCGTTCTGGAATACCGCGATGTGAAGATTCCGATGGATGAGGCTTACAAGGCATGGACGGGTACGCTGGAAAAGGTGTTTAAGACGGATTCCGGCATCCCGACCGTCGGCGGCGGCCTGGACATCGACGGCAATCCGGCAAACGGCCCGAGAAGCTACTTCTTTGCGGGAAGAAAGGATTCCGGCGGAAGAATGACTGAAAAAGGCGTATGGCAGCTCGGTGAGGGCAATCTGTACGTCTGCAAACATAAGGTGGCGAAGCCGCGCGTGTTTATCCCGGTCTTTGCCGGTACAAACTGCGAATATGACAGCAAAAAGGCGTTTGAGCGCGCGGGAGCCGAGGTGGACGTGCAGGTGTTCCGCAACCTTTCCGCACAGGACATCCGCGAATCCGTGGATGTATTTGAGAAAGCAATCAGTCAGGCGCAGATCATCATGTTCCCGGGCGGGTTCTCGGCGGGCGATGAGCCGGACGGCTCCGCGAAGTTTTTCGCGACCGCGTTCCAGAACGCGAAGATTAAGGAAGCAGTAATGAAGCTTTTGAATGAACGCGATGGTCTGGCACTGGGTATCTGCAATGGCTTCCAGGCGCTGATCAAGCTCGGTCTCGTGCCGAACGGCGAGATCACCGGGCAGACGGAGAATTCTCCGACGCTGACGTTTAATACGATCGGCCGCCATATCTCGAAGATGGTCTATACAAAGGTAGTCAGCAACAAGTCTCCCTGGCTGGCCGGTGCCGAACTGGGCGGCGTTTACACGAATCCTGCCTCTCACGGCGAGGGACGTTTTGTAGCGAGCAAGGAATGGCTGCTTCGCCTGTTTGGCAACGGACAGGTGGCGACGCAGTACTGCGACATCAACGGCAATGTAGACGTAAGCGATGAGATGTGGAACGTTAACGGTTCCTATTTCGCGATCGAGGGCATCACCAGCCCGGACGGCCGCGTGTTTGGCAAGATGGCGCATGCGGAACGCCGCGGAGAATCTGTGGCAGTCAATATTTACGGAGAACAGGATCTGAAGATCTTTGAGTCGGGCGTAAAATACTTTGCCTGAAAAAACGCTTCGCGTTTGGACGACTCTGTGGAAGCGCCCCCTCGCAAAGCTCGGCGGCAGAACGAGCCGTCCATGAAAGAAACGCTTCGCGTTTGGACGACTCTAACGGTGGAAAAAACGAATGAGAAAAAGGATAAAAGCAGACAGCGTAGATGAATTATTTGAAATCGTAAAAGCTGTGCAGAACGGAGAAGATCCGGAAGAGTACGCGAAGCGGAAGCGTGAAGAAGCACGTGCGGCCGAACGGGCAGCCGAAGAAGCAGCGAAGCGGAAGCGTGAAGAAGCGCGTGCGGCCGAACGGGCAGCCGAAGAAGCTGCAAAGCGGGAGCGTGAAGAAGCACGGGCAGCAGAGCGGGCAGCCAGAGAAGCAGCGAAGCGGGAGCGGGAATCTGCCCTTGCGGAAGAGGAAAAAGCCGCTTATGAGGAAAATGCTCTTGAAGAGGATTTTGAGCAGCTGCTGGATGACGATTCGGAAGAAGAATTTGACGGCCTGAAAGAGGCACTGCTTAGGCTGAATGAATATCTGAACGCAGCGGGAAGTTTTCTGAGATGGAAGCGCCCCCTCGCCGGGGCTCGGCGGCAAGACGAATCGCCCATGAAGAAACCGCTGCGCGGTGGGGCGATTCTAGAAAAAGGTCAGACAGCAAAGGAAGCGCTGACCGGATGGAAAGAAAGTGCCACGCAGAAGCTGTCGCAGATGCAGGAACAACGCAAAACGCAAAATCAGGAAAGCAGGGAACGAGCGGCGGAAGCAGAGCCGCCGGTGACCGAAACAAAATCATCTGTGGCTGAATCAAAACCATCGGCAGCTGAAAGACCGGATTTCGAAAAAAAGCCCCAGACAGCCGAAAATTCTGTGCCGGAAACGAGAGCAACAGGGATTACGGCAGACGGAGACCGTACACATGAGCTTGGCCGTGTCCGTCTGGCAGATATTGGAAAAGAACCTGTCGGCAAAACGAAAAGGCGCTATGGAGCAAAATCCATTTCGGAAGAGTCCGAGACGATCGGGCAGCGAATTCTTCACAGCCTTCATATGGAACCGGGTAATTCAGATCAGGAACCGAGGGAAAAAGAAAAACCAGCACCGGTTTCAGATGAGATCAGTGCAGATTCCATCGATCTGGATACGGTCCAGATTCTGGACCGGCTGCTGGATGTACCGACGCAAAGCACAGGGAAACCGCCGCAGAATACGAAAAATTTGACGAATGAAGCGACAGCTCCGGAAAAAAGTACAGCGGATAAGGCAGCGGTTTCGGGAGAGAATATTGCGGATAAAGCAGTCACTCCGGGAGAGGGCACAGCGGATAAAGCTGTTATTCCGGGAGAGAGCACAGTGGCCAAAACAGCTGCTTCGGGAGAGAACACGTCAGGCAAAGCGGCTCAGACCGGCATTTCAACGGAAGGTTTGGTACCCCAGCCCGGAGACTCGACAGAAGGCCCGGCACTCCAGACCGGAGCATCCGCAGAAGGTTCGACACCCCAGACCGGCGCATCTGCAGAAGGTTCGGCGGCTCAGTCCGGCACCTCTGCAAACCGGGAAGCCGCCTCGGGAGTAGTTTCATCGGCAAATAGCGATACGGAAAGCGACACGAATGGCAGTGCGGAAGGCGCTTCTGCTCAGGAAGAGTATTCTTCACCAGATCGGACAACACTGCAGTCAATACAGCAGTCGGTAAAAGAGACGCTTCGTACGCTTCGCGGCTCGAAAATGCGTACAGCGGGGATCATCACGGCTGTGGCCGCGGTGCTCCTGATCATCGTTGTGGCCGGAACCATGCTGCACCGTTCCTCACAGCTTCAGGAAAAGCAGAAGTATGTCACCGCGGATGAGGGACTGACGGTTACGGTAGAGAACCAGCCGGCCGAATGGTGCAGTGTGTGCGAACTGGAAATGAAGGTTTCCGTAAAAGGCGGGACAATCTCCTCCATCGAGGTCGACGGCACAGCTGTGGAAGCGGACGATAAGGGCTATGTGACAGTGAGTGCGCAGAGCACACCGCTTGAAGTGACGGTAACGACGGAAGACGGGACCCTGCTGACCGCAGGCGTGGAGATTCCGATGCTGGATACAGACGCTCCTGTGGTCACGGCGGATCTCTACGGCGGGCAGATCACTCTGACGGCAACGGACAGCCGCTCCGGCGTGGCGCAGATCCGTTACGCGGTGGTCGAGGATGACGACTGGCTGCAGCTTCCGCAGTATCAGGATTATACGGATCCTATCCCCTACGAAGAAGACTGCATGTATTATTTTTACGCGGCCGACCAGGCCGGGAACTGCAGTGCGCCGGTCATTTCCAATATGGTGACCGCCGAATCCATCACCTTAAGCGAAAGCGAACTGACGCTGTATCCGGGGGGGACCGCTCAGATTGACGCGGAAGTGAACCCCTCGGGTGCGCTTTTGACAGATCTTCATTATGAGAGCTCCAATACCGATGTCGTCACCGTGAGCAGCGCAGGGCTGGTCACGGCTGTGGCGGAAGGCAGCGCCCTTATAAAAGTCACTGCGGACGGAGTAGACATGGCGACATGTTCCATCACTGTGGCGACCGAAGCGACCGTGACCATCAGCGCCATCGGAGACTGTACTCTCGGTACATACAAGGGCTCGGTCACATCAACTAATTTTGACACCTATTATTCCATGTATGGCGCCACCTGGTTTTTCCAGAACGTCCGTGATATCCTCGCGAACGACGATATCACCTTCGCAAATCTGGAAGGTCCGCTGACGGATTCGACCGATGCCGCGGACAAAACCTACGCATTCAAAGGCGATCCCTCGTATACGGAAATCCTGCAGGACGGTTCTGTTGAGGTGGTCACGCTCGCAAACAATCACAGCGGCGATTACGGCTCGCAGGGACTTTCCGATACCAAAGAAAACCTGACCGCGGCCGGAATTGAATATTGCACGGGCGATACCATTGCATACCAGGAAGTGTCCGGAGTGAAGGTTGCGTGCATCGGCATCTATGAGCTGGCAGCGGGTCTGGATTGTGAGACTCAGGTGCGGGAGACGATCGCCGAGGCGCAGTCCGAAGGCGCGCAGCTGATCATCGTCGCCTTTCACTGGGGCACGGAAAAGGAAAATTATCCGGATGAGACCCAGCAGTCACTGGCACATACGGCAATCGACTGCGGCGCGGATCTGGTCATCGGCCATCATCCGCATGTCCTGCAGGGAATCGAAAAATACAACGGCAAATATATCGTATACAGCCTCGGCAATTTCTGCTTCGGCGGCAATTCAAACCCTTCCGACAAGGATACGATGATCTTCCGGCAGACCTTTACGATCACCGCAGAAGGCGTGACGCTGGATGATGACATTGAGATCATCCCCTGCACACTGTCCTCGGCATCCGATTACAACGATTATCGGCCGACACCGGCGACTGGCACGGCGGCGGATGAAATCATGGAACGGATCAACGAATACAGTGCGGACTTCGGAGATATCACCTATACTGCCTCGACAGGGCTGTGATATATCGTCCCGACGAGGCTGGGTGAAATACCGCCTCAACGGGTCTGTAATGCGACACGAATTGTTGCACACATATGATTTGTGTTGAATGTCTATAACCTGTATGATACCATCTTCCAAAAGAGCGGCAGGAACGGCTCAAAAGGAGGAGAAGAAGTATGAAACGGGTATCAAAAGAAAATCAGGTTTATTGCTATACAATGGAAGGAAGCAGCTGTCTGTTTGCGGATGAGAGAGACAAAAAGCATTTGCTTGATCTTGTCGAGGAAGTCCGGCAAAGAGACGGCTGGAGCCTGTACGCATTCTGTGTGATGGATGACACGGCATACTTTGTGATCGGTTCAGCTCAGATCGATCAGGCTGTACGCGGGCTTCGCAGCGCAATCCTAAAGCAGCTGGAGCAGAGCGTTTACGTACAGAACCGCGGAAATACCAGTGTGAAGCTGTCAGGCCATATAAAGAAGCTGGGGACTTTTGTTCAGGTCGCCGACTGCTGCAGAGAGATACACCGAATCCCCCTGCGCGAAGGCTATGTGAGCAGCCTGGAGGATTACTGGTGGAGCAGCTATCCTGCCTATGCGGGTGTCCTCGGAGGAGAATACGTTAGTCCGAGGCTGTTGTTTCTATATAATAATGATAAAAACAATTAAAAAAACTTAAAAAAAACGAAAGGACGCTGACAAGGGAAGAAAAAAGTGATATGATGCCCTCGTAATGGTGAGGATGTTGAACAGTTACCATTGAAAAAGAAAAAGGCCGCGTATGCGGCCGGTTAATAGAGGAGGGACGTGACTGCGAAGGTACTGAACAGTTACGATGGGACATGAATATGCATAATTCCTTACACAGTTCTGTGTATAAGATCAAAGCGTGGTTTCGCAGATATCCGCTGATGATCTCGGTATGCTATCTGATTTTTTACCTGGCGGCGTTCCAATGGCTTGAAGAGAACATCGTACCGAAGTATATTATCCAATGCAGGCTGGACGATCTGATCCCGTTCTGTGAGGTCTTTATCATCCCCTACATATTCTGGTTCCCGTACATTATCGGGACGTTTCTCTGGTTCAACCATCGGGGCTGGGATGATTACAAAAAGCTCTGTCAGATGATCTTTTCCGGCCTGACGATCTGTCTGGTCATCTATTACGTCTTTCCGACCGGACTGAATCTCCGGCTGGCTTCGCAGCCGCATGAGACCGGTGCGCTGTACAATCTCGTGGTGATGCTCCGCGCGATCGACACGCCGACCAACGTGTGTCCGTCCGTTCATGTGATGAATACCGTGATGGTCTTTCAGGCAGTCTGCGGTCTTGATAACCTCAAACACAGACGCCTCACGATAACCGTGCATTTTATCATTATGATACTGATCTGCGCGTCCACCGTCCTGCTGGATCAGCATTCCGTCATCGACGTCGTGTGCGGTGCGCTGATGAGCTTTGCTGTCCATGGTCTGGTGTATAAGGTGGAATGGAAGCCGGAATTGCTCCGCAGAAAAGGCCGCGCAGGTTTGCGCAGAGTTTCTAAAAAAAGTGCTTGACTTTACCTGCCGAACCGTATTATAATGGCAAAGCGGTCGTTCGAAGGACGGCTTGTGAGTATGGGGTCTTAGCTCAGCTGGGAGAGCATCTGCCTTACAAGCAGAGGGTCATAGGTTCGAGCCCTATAGGCCCCATAGAGAAAAAGAATAGTGGGCGGTTCATCACAGATCACAGATCACAGATCATGGATCACAGTGTTGCATCGTTTGCTATGTATATGGCGGAATAGCTCAGCTGGCTAGAGCACACGGTTCATACCCGTGGTGTCGAGAGTTCAAGTCTCCCTTCCGCTACGCTTGGAAATGCCAGGAAAGCCTTGATTTTAGCGGCTTTTCTGGTATTTTATTTTGCGGCTGAAAACGAAATCTAATCATGCATCTAATCAAAGATCGAGTTTGTCGTCGAAAAAGACTCTCCACAGCGCTGCAGCTTAGAAATCGATCACACGGTCGATCTCATCCAGCTTAGACTTGTCTGACGCCAGATCGTAGTGATAATATGCCTGAGTCGTCGCGATCTGCTTATGCCCCATCTGCTTCTGGATAAATGCGGAATCTACATAAGGTTGGTAAAAAGGTATTGATACGGAGAAGCATTTTTGAAGAATATCTGCGGAAACATAGAAAAAATCGTACGATATTATTGACTAAATCGTCCGATTCTGCTATGCTGATATTAGAAATAAACAGGAAGGAGGCTTTCATATGTCTATCACTGCTACAGAACTGAAATCAAACCTTAGCAGGTATTTGCTTTTGGCTGCGACAGAAGATGTGTTTATTACTCGTAACGGGAAAACAATCGCAAAGCTGACATCACCGTATCAGAATAAGCTTGATATTGTAGACTCCCTTTATGGCAGCATTCCGTCGGATATTACCCTGGAGGAAGCTCGTGAAGAAAGGCTGGACAAAATATGAAAGTGTTACTTGATACCTGCGTTATCATCGACTTTCTGCAACGCCGGGAACCATTTGATCAGGAAGCTGTGCGCATTATGAGGCTGGCAGCGACAAATCAGATTTCCGGCTTCATTACAGCAAAATCGGCGACAGATATCTACTATCTCAGCCACAGAGCTACGCATAGTGATAAGGAAAGCAGGTCGAAGCTGAACCAGCTCCTTGCGATAATTGGGATACTGGATACCTCTGCGGAGGATGTCTTTCATGCGATTAGCTCGGATACGTCTGATTTTGAGGACGCAGTAATGATTGAAACGGCCATCCGCTCCGGTATGGATTGTATTGTTACCCGCAATGGTAAAGATTATGAAAAGTCAAAGCTGACAGTTTATAACCCGGAAGAATTTCTCGAATCCTTAAAAGAAGATAATACAGAGGAATGAAAAAGCCCCGTCCGATATGCAATTGATCGGACGAGGCTTGTATACTTCTATCAGGTGGGCCATAAGGATGCCTGTGGAAATAGGAGTATATTGGTGAGAAACGAGCAGCTGGCAATCTGGGGGATCAGTCAGGAACAGCTTCACGCGATGGCGATTGCTAATACGAAGAAAGATTGCTTAGACAGATTGGCGGCGATTATTATGTCCTTCCGAGTAGTCTCCATGAGTGTATCATTCTTCCTGCAAAGGACAGTGGATATATGCAGGCAGAGTATTTACAGGAGATGGTCAGAGAAGTCAATCAAAAGACCGTCGAGATCGATGATCTTCTGGGAGATTCCGTGTATCGATATTATGCGGATACGGACAAATTGGCTATTGTGGCATAGACGAATCCGTATATGTTTGCAAGAAGAAGATCGGATAAACCAGGAGAAAAAATATTTGTAGAATATCCACGCTTGTTGTGCTATGATAACTGGTGACAACAACAGTGATGAGACGAATGGAGGTGTGGAAGAATGGGATATTATCTTAACAGTAACAAGGTCTATTCGCTTTATGAAAGCGAAGCAAGGAAGCCATATTTTATAGACAAGACAGAGATGCTGTTTGAACTGATTACCCTTGCCGAGCAGGGAAATAACCACATCTGCATTACACGACCGCGTCGGTTCGGAAAATCTGTGATAGCGTCAATGGTAGGTGCTTTTTTTAGCAAAGGTTTTGACAGCAGCAGTATTTTTGATTCTTTAAAAATAGCGGGTGATAAGAGATACCGGGAACATTTGAATCAGCATGATGTGATTTATATTGATTTTAGCGAAGCGGCAAATATAAGTAATAATTACCAGGACTTTATTGATTCCATAACTGGAATTTTGAGAGAGGATTTGCATGAAGCATTTCCAGACGTGAAATTTTGGGAAAAGGCTGCCGTGGTCCAGGATCTAAGAAAAATACATGAAAAGACAAAAAAATCTTTTATTTTTGTCTTTGATGAATGGGACTGTATTTTCCATAAGCAGTATACGACTAACCATGACAAGGAGTGTTTTATCAACTTCCTTGCGTCATTAACGAAGGGGACTGGATATGTCTCCTTAAGTTATATGACAGGCGTCCTTCCGGTTGCAAAATACTCCAGTGGTTCTACTATTAATAACTTCATTGAGTATACTATGGCAACGGACGATAAATTCAGTGAGTATTTTGGTTTTACTGAATCAGAGGTCGATGAATTATATAGGAGATATGAAGCGAAAGTAAACGAACGCAATGTTTCCAGAGAAGATTTGAAATTCTGGTATGACGGATATCACACGCCTCAGTCAGAAAGAATGTATAATCCACGTTCGGTTGTTCTTGCTCTGGATCGTAACCGTATCAGGAGTTATTGGACTACTACCGGACCATACTCGGAAATTGCTGATTACATCGTAAACGATATTGACGGGGTCAGGAAAGATGTGGCGTTGATGGTCGCGGGGGAAGCTGTCCCGGCGGATGTGGAAGAGTTTGCGGCTACGGCGATGCACTTGAGCACAAAAGATGAAATATTCTCCGCAATGGTAGTTTATGGTTTTCTGAATTACGAGGATGGAAAAGTCCATATACCAAATAAGGAATTGATGGATGAATTCGCAAAGACCATCCGTCGGGAGAAAAAGCTGGGATATATTTACGATCTGGCAAATGCATCCAGTCGTATGCTTCTTGCAACGCTGAAAGGCGATACGAAAACGATGGAGGAGATCCTGCAGTTTGCGCATGATACTGAGATTCCATTGTTGGATTACAATAACGAGACGGAGCTAACGGCGATTGTAAATCTCGTGTATCTGGCCGCTCGTGACACATATTACGTGGAGCGTGAAAATAAGGCTGGCGAAGGCTATGTCGATTTCATTTTTTATCCGGAACGACCGGGGGATGATGGAATCATTCTGGAACTGAAAGTTGATGACACGCCAGAGACAGCGATCCAGCAAATAAAGGACAAAAAGTATGTCCTTAAATTTCAGGGGAAGATGGCGGAGAAGAAACGGCATGCTGGACGGGTGCTTATGGTGGGTATCGGTTATGACAAAAAGAAAAAAGACCATCACTGCAAGGTAGAGGTGCTTTGAAGTAAAAAAGAGGAAGCGCATGACACCATCCTGCGCTTCCTCCTTTCTGTTTTGGTTTCGTTTTACGCAATGCCACAACTTGCTCAGATCATTCCTGACTGTCTGGCATCGCGTGAATAATTGTTGATTAGATGTGGTTTGTGGTGATTAGAGAAGTATCTGATCTAATCAAACGATTTTTTGGAAAACCCAGTGTTTAAGCCTGTTTGCGGCTTCCCGGGGTTTTGCGTTTCCGAAGAATCCGAAATCTAATCAGGCTGCTTCCTGTCAAGCTCCTTCAGGATCCCGCTTGCCAGCACAAATGCCAGTATAAACGCGAGCACGTCCGAGACCGGCTGGGAGAGCTGCAGCCCGCGCAGTCCGAAAAAGCGCGGCAGAACAGCCAGCACGGGGATCAGGAAAAGCCCCTGTCTGGCGCAGGAAATGATCGAGGCGCGGAAGCCGTAGCCGATGGACTGGGAGAACATATTGCACATGATGTAGTAGCCCCAGAGTGGCATGGTGATCAGCTGGGCGCGCAGCGCAAATGTGCCGATCGCGATGACTTCCGCGTCGTCCCGGCGGAAGAGTGCGATGATATGTCCGGAGAACAGCAGGGAAACAGCGCACAGTACCAGCAGGGTGATCGTCGCGACTTTTACACAGAACCAGAACGACCGTTTGACACGGTCGTATTTTTTCGCACCGAAATTAAACGCGCAGACCGGCTGGAAGCCCTGCCCGAACCCAATGACGACGGAATTGATAAACATCGTAAAACGTGAGACGATTGACATCGCCGCAACCGCCGCGTCGCCGTAAGAGCCGGCGATCGAATTCAGCATCACAGAAGAGATGCTGGCAATGCCCTGTCTGGCGAGGGAAGGCGCGCCTGTATAGAGAATCCGCCCGTAAATCTGCAGGGACGGCCTGTAATTGCGCGGGGTAATGCGAATCGCGTCCTTGTGTGTATTGCACATATACAGCAGGATGCAGAAGCTGACGAACTGCGAAAATCCGGTCGCGACCCCGGCACCCATGGTTCCCATCCCCATACCGAAGATCAGGATCGGATCCAGCACCATATTTAAAATACCGCCGGTCGTGATCCCCACCATGGAATAGATGGCCAGCCCCTGAAAGCGGAGCAGGTTGTTCATGATAAATGAGCAGACCATAAAAGGCGCCGCCAGAAAGATATAGCGGGCGTAAGCCATGGCGTAGGGAGCGATGGTATCCGTGGAGCCGAGCAGCATGACGATGGGCTTCAACATTGTTACCCCGAGCACCGCCACCACACATCCGAGGGCAAAGCCCGTGAACCAGGCGACAGACGCGTATCTTTTTGCCTCGTCTTCATCGCCGGTTCCGAGCAGCCGGGAGATATTATTACCGGCACCCATGCCGATCATAAAGGAAAATGCCTGAATCAGCGCCATCGCCGAATACACGATTCCCACGGCTCCGGAAGCCGAGGTGCCGAGCTGACTTACAAAAAAGGTGTCCGCCATATTATATATAGAAGTAATCAGCATCGACAGGATCGTCGGTCCTGCAAGCTTAGGGATGATCCGCTCCACCGGGTCATTCAGCATCTGCTCATTGCGTGATCGTGCTTCTTTTTCTGCCATTATCCATATCCTCCGTCTATTGTAAGGATTCTCTCTATCGCATATCTGCGCCGTAAATTATCGAGATTCCTGTCCACATTACACATCATTGCATATGATTATGCGTAACTGTTCTGTTTTTTCCAAAGATACCAATATTATGATTTGAGCGACAAAAGGGGTATGATACTACGGATTGCTACGTGCTTCGCACTCTCGCATCTCCGCTACCGCTTCGGTCGGCGCCAAACGGACATCCACAGGATGTCCAGCGCCCTAAAAACACTCAGAATCCGCTCATTTTGACCAAAAAAAGCATGGCCAAAATGGCTACTTCTTCGTGTTTTTGCGGTCCCCAAGGTCATGAATAGGAACGCAAGCGTTCCATTCCTGACCTTTTTTCCCTTGTATCATATTATACTTATTTGGAAACAAAAAACAAGAGCAGGTCAAAATAGCATCAAATGTAAAATTCTGGTGAGCTCGATTCCTTATCTTGACATGCAGGGGCTTGTGAGATAAAATTCATTGAGATAAAAAATATATATCTGAAACATATATCTGAAAAGAATCTATATGAAGAACCATGCAGGTTAAAAAAAACATACAGATTTCTGCATGAAAACGAACAAACACCGGATACCGGCAGCGAGTCGCTCCGCCGCCGCCGCCCGTACCGGCTGACATATTGGCTTCGCGGCCGCCGTATCTGGAGAGTCATCGTTATCGCATATAAATAAAACCGTCTGTGGCGATGCGGTGCTCTTCGACATAGATTTACAGTATAAATCTATGTCATGTGGCGGTATGGCGGAGCCATGCCTGAATAGGGATATCGTCTATATGAGAATCCCCTTCAATCCGGGCATAGCCAGAAAGGGGATAATCCGAGCGGTGACAAAGCCTGGACAAAGGAAAGCTCGAGTAAGCATCCGGAAGGATTCGGAATTTGTCCGGGCGGTAAGACGGAGCAGGGAGTAAGGGAGCAGGGAATTGGGAGTTATGAAAATCAGGATACAGGAGACAACATGAACAGTAACAGAAAAAGGAAGATTCAGCATTGGAAAGTGATCGCGGCCGGTCTGATGGTCTACGATGCCATCGCCATCGCTTTTTCTTATTTTTTCGGATTGTGGCTGCGGTTTGACTTTCAGTACACCACGATCGACAGCGAATATCTGTACGCATACGCGCGTTTCATCCCGTTCTACATCATCGCATCGATCCTGTTTTTCTCATGGATGCGCATGTATCGGGGCATCTGGCGGTTCGCCGGGTTTAACGAACTGATCCGCTATGCGGCTTCCTCGGTGGCAGCGTCCCTGGCGCACGCCGTTCTGATCACAATTTTTTGCCGCCGGATGCCGTTTTCCTATTACATCGTCGGAGCGGTGATGCAGCTGATCCTTGTGGTCGGGATGCGCTTTTCCTATCGTTTTTACACGCAGGTCATTCTGGCCGGCATCCGGAAGACACCGGTCGAAGAAGAAGATCCGGCAAAGAAGGTCATGATCATCGGCGCCGGTGCGGCCGGCAGGACGGTCGTCCGCGAACTGCAGCAGTCGGATAAAACAAACGTGACGGCTGCCTGCCTCATCGACGACAACCCCAATAAGTGGAACCGCTATGTCGAGGGTGTGCCGGTGGTCGGCGGCAGGGATACGATTCCCGCTTTTGCAGAACGGCTCGGCATCGAAGAGATCTATTTCTGCATCCCTACAGCGACTGCTGAGGAGAAAAAAGATATCCTCAACATCTGCAAGGAGACCGGATGCAAATTAAAAAGCCTGCCCGGCATCTATCAGCTCACCAATGACGAGGTGCTGGTCGGCCGCCTGAAATCTGTGGCGGTAGAAGACCTGCTGGGCCGAGAGCCGATCAGGGTCGACATGCAGGAAATTTTCCAGTACATAAAAGGCAAGACCATCCTCGTGACCGGAGGCGGTGGCAGCATCGGCAGCGAGCTCTGCAGACAGATTGCCGGACATGAGCCCAGGCAGCTGATCATTTTTGACATTTATGAAAACAATGCTTACGAGATCGAGCAGGAGCTGCGGCGGAACTATCCGCATCTGAATCTCGTGGTCATGATCGGTTCTGTGCGGGACAGCCGCCGGATCAATCAGGTCTTTGAAGAGTACAGGCCTCAGATCGTCTACCACGCGGCCGCGCACAAACACGTGCCGCTGATGGAACACAGCCCGAACGAGGCCATCAAGAACAATGTCATCGGTACCTATAAGACCGCTTATGCCGCACTTACGCACGGCACAGAGCGCTTTGTGCTGATCAGCACGGACAAGGCCGTGAACCCGACCAACATTATGGGCGCTTCCAAACGGCTCTGCGAGATGGTCATCCAGAGCATGGACGCCATCAGCAAGAGCGGCAGATGGGATCTGCTGCCTCTCGTGCACGAGCACAAAGACAAGGACAAGGAGATTCATGGCCAGGCTGCCTCTGATCCGGTGGAAATGCCCTCCGCTCCGCTTCGGTCGGCAGCACGGCAGGATCACAGGGCAGATGAATGGGCGGAAGCGGAGAATGAGCATCACTCCCGCATAAACGCAAACGCACTGACCAATAAAAAGCCGGACCACGGTAAATTAACCGTCGAGAGTGTGAAGAACAAAGAGAGGACCGGTACCCAGTTCGTGGCAGTCCGCTTCGGCAATGTCTTAGGCAGCAACGGCTCCGTCATTCCGTTGTTTCAGAAGCAGATCGAGAACGGTGGCCCGGTCACTGTCACTCATCCCGAAATCACAAGATTCTTTATGACAATCCCCGAAGCCGTAAGCCTCGTCCTTCAGGCCGGAACCTACGCCTGGGGCGGCGAAATCTTCGTTCTGGACATGGGAGAGCCTGTCAGGATCGACACTCTGGCGCGGAATCTGATACGCCTGTCCAACTACAAACCGGATGAAGACATCAAAATCGTGTACACAGGCTTGCGCCCGGGCGAAAAATTGTATGAAGAAAAGCTGATGGCCGAGGAAGGCATCAAAAAGACTGACAACGAGCTGATCTATATCGGAAAGCCCATCCCGTTCGACGTCGAAGAATTCCTGCAGCAGCTGGAAGAGCTGGCGGATGCCAGCTATGAAAACAGCCCCGATATCGTAGAGATGGTAGAAAGAATCGTGCCGACATTCCATCCGGCGGGAGAGAAGCCTCAGCCTGCAGAAGGCTCCTTTGATTTAAAGCCAGAGACCTGATTACTGGTAAGGCCCTGCGTGCACAGGCGGATCCGAGACGGCAAAATGGAGCCCCACACTTTGACTGTACGTGTATGGGCGGAGTGAAATGCGAAACACAGAGGATTTTGCTACTTGTGACACAAGCCTTCCTATGGTAAACTACATAGGTAAACCCATAAAAAACGGTCCTCGGATCCCAAATCAACAGGATCGAGGAATATGGCATATATGTGACTTATCGGAAGAGCGCTTGCGTCCTTGCCGATCGAAGAACATCACAGGAAGGAGGCTGCAGTTCATGGGAATCTATTTAAATCCCGGAAACAGGGGGTTTCAGACAATATTAAATGGAACATATGTCGACAAAACGGGACTGATCGATTTCATAAACCGAACGATCAATACCCCTCAGAAACTGACATGTTTCAGCCGACCCCGCCGCTTCGGGAAGTCATTTGCCGCGAAGATGCTGTGCGCCTATTATGATAAAAGCTGTGATTCACGTTCCCTTTTCGAGGGATTGGAAATATCGAAAAAAGACTCCTTTGAGAAGTACCTTAATAAGTATGATGTGATTTATCTGGATATCACATGGTTTATCTCCCGCTCAAAGAATAAAGGAGAAAATGTGGTCCTTGATATTCAGAACGCAGTGATAGATGAGCTTAAGAAAGCATTTTTGAATTGCGTTGATGAAAACGAAACGTTCCTTCCCGATGCCCTTTTGTCTGTCAGCCATAGTGTAGGGAATCAGTTCATCATTATCATAGATGAATGGGATGCGCTTTTCAGAGAATCAAAAAATGATGAAGCGCTTCAAAAGGAATATGTTCAGCTCCTGAGAGGACTGTTTAAAGGCGGGACAGCGACTGACGAAACAATCGCAGCTGCATATATGACAGGTATTCTTCCGATAAAAAAATACGGTACAGAGTCCGCCCTTACGGATTTTGCAGAATTTACCATGACGGATCCTCTTGCACTCGTGGAATATATTGGCTTTACTGAGCAGGATGTCATTACCTTATGTAATGATTATCATGTTGAGTTTGAAGATATGAAGCGGTGGTATGACGGATATGAATTTGAAGATATGAAAGCAGTCTATAATCCTAATTCCGTCATGAAAGCTGTGAGCTACAAGCGAATCAGAAATTACTGGACACAGACAGAAACCTTTGAAAGTCTAAAAAAATATATTGAAATCAATATGGATGGCCTGAAGGATGACATCATTCTGATGCTGGGCAGACAGCGAGTACAGATCGATACAGGCACATTTCAGAATGATATTACTTCCTTTAGCAATAAGGATGATGTTCTGACCCTGTTAATTCATCTGGGTTATCTGGCGTACGATCAGAAGAAAAAAGAGGTATTTATACCGAATCAGGAAGTATCAGAGGCTTTCCAGTCTGCTGTCAAAGGCGGGAAATGGGAGCCTGTAGAACTGGCGATCAGAAATGCCGAGCGGCTTCTTGAAGCTACACTTCGCGGAGAAAGCGAAACTGTGGCTCATGCGCTTGAATCGGTGCATGAGCAGTGCTCATCCGTGCTGACTTATAATGATGAAAATTCTCTTGCCTGCGCTATTTATATTGCTTATTACACGGCCCGGAATTATTATAAAATAATCAGAGAATTTCCAACCGGAAAAGGCTTTGCAGATTATGCGTTCATTCCGGGAAGGGATACGGATAAGCCTGCCATGATCATCGAGCTTAAGTATGATAAGGATGCGGACACCGCAATCCGCCAGATACACGAGAAACGATATAGCGGGGATTTAAAAACGTATTTTGGAAATCTGCTTCTGGTAGGAATCAATTACGACAAAGATGCGAAAGGTGAGAATGCGAAGAGACACAGTTGTGTGATTGAAAGGGTGTAAATGACAGGAATTTCAAATCAACAGGATCAAGGAATATGGCATATATGTGACTTATCGGAAGAGCGCCAGCGTTCTTGCCGATCGCAGAACATCACAGGAAGGAGGCTGTAGCTCATGGGAATCTATTTAAATCCCGGAAACAGGGGGTTTCAGACAATATTAAACGGAACATATGTCGACAAAACGGGACTGATCGATTTCATAAACCGAACGATCAATACCCCTCAGAAACTGACATGTTTCAGCCGACCCCGCCGCTTCGGGAAGTCATTTGCCGCGAAGATGCTGTGCGCCTATTATGATAAAAGCTGTGATTCACGTTCCCTTTTCGAGGGATTGGAAATATCGAAAAAAGACTCCTTTGAGAAGTACCTTAATAAGTATGATGTGATTTATCTGGATATCACATGGTTTATCTCCCGCTCAAAGAATAAAGGAGAAAATGTGGTCCTTGATATTCAGAACGCAGTGATAGATGAGCTTAAGAAAGCATTTTTGAATTGCGTTGATGAAAACGAAACGTTCCTTCCCGATGCCCTTTTGTCTGTCAGCCATAGTGTAGGGAATCAGTTCATCATTATCATAGATGAATGGGATGCGCTTTTCAGAGAATCAAAAAATGATGAAGCGCTTCAAAAGGAATATGTTCAGCTCCTGAGAGGACTGTTTAAAGGCGGGACAGCGACTGATGAAAGCTTGACCGTGTGATGGATCGGGAGGTAACGTTTGCCGCATGGAAAAAGGAGATCGAGCAGGCTGATTCTGCCGATGCCCTGGGGGATGTCGAATATGGAATGATGGATACGGAGAATCTGAATCTCTCTGATGCACAGAGGGATCGCCTTTATGAGATGATGGAAGAAAAAGGGAAAAGCTTTTCAGACAATCAGAAGGAGGAACGTGTTCCAGATAGCCAAAGAGACGACCGGAATCCTTTTGAAGAAAGCAAAATAACAACAGCAGATCAGACTCCTGAAGAAGCATCTGCAAAAACACCTGCAGAAACAGAACAGACTGCTGAAATTACTTTCTACGTAGCAGAATGCATGGAGTTCCCAGTCCTTGGAGAATACCATGAAGACATCGGTAGCCTGCAGGAAGCGATGACACTTTACGAGCAGATACCGGCGGAGCGGATGAATGGTATTAAAGGAATAGGTTTTACCCTGAATGACGGCAGTACGTACGATGGGATGTCTTATGAACTGATGTCAGCGGGAATCGTGGATCGTGACCTGGTGGAAGAAATTCCATATTTTAAAGAAAATCCATTGTTGCAGAACGCACTTGCTGAACTTGAGGCGGTGTATCGTTCTCCGCATCATGCAGAGCAGACGTTGGAATCAGGAGAAGCAGGGACGGTTGAAGCACCTGCAGGTTCGCAAAGAACGCAGGAAGTTGGATATGGAAATACTGAACAAATCAATAGTGAAGTTGGTGGAGGTGTGGCTACCATATTTGAAAGCCATATGGGTCATGCGGACAAAGCAGTTACCGTTTCTGGAAGACGCGAGGACCCAGCTGCCAGATCAGCAGGAAAACGTAAAGAATCCGTGCTGCAGGCTCTTCGCGAACGGCAGGCAAAGATTAAAGGAAGAGAAACAGAAAAAACGGCCCAGAAAACACAGAATCGCAGGAAAGGAGAACAAGAGTTATGACGACAATTAAATTTGAAGAAGATGAGCTTACTGTAATAGCAATGTTTGCAACTGGAAGTCGTGAGGGGACGCTCACGAGCATTGGAGAGATAATTCCTTTCATAGAAGATGATGCAGAGCTTCAGACTGTCGTGAAAGGGACTGTGGAAAAGATGATGCAGATTTCTGATAGTGAATTTGCCAGACTTGATCTGGAAATGTACAGGCAGGAGTCGGTTGAAGATGAGAATTAACCAGTTTGCCGTGTATCAGGTGAAAGAGGAGCCAGCGTACCGACATATTCAGTTCAGCTCCTATGAGGAACTGTTGCAGAAAAAGGTGCGTATCAATTCCGACTCATACAATCAGGTATATATCTCCAGAATGCTCCCGGGCGAGACGATGGAACAGGTTCATGAAAGGCTGCGTAAAAAGCGTCCCAAAACCTTTCAGGGGCATTCCATCAGCACGAGTGATGTTTATGTCATGAACCAGGACGGAATTATTACGTCTTATTATGTTGATAAAGAGCGGCTCATCAATTTCACCGGCTTTTTTCAACGGCACACATCCGATGCGCTGATTTCCATGGACACTGTCGGGTATGTAATCGAAGGCAAGGGCGGTACCTGGGTATCCTGTGAAAATCTGATCGTGGAAGGGAAAAAGTTCTTCCTGATGCAGAGTGAACGCTATGGCAGCGATGCAGAAGGTGTGGTTCTGGCAGAAGATGGATCGGTTGTGGTAGACGGCTGCAGAGAATTTGATGAAAAGACAGTCAATCAGATACGGATATTCCTGCATCCGCCGCCGGAGACGAAGAAGCCTGATGCAAAACCTGAAGAAACATCTGTAAAAATATCGGAAGAAGAAAACTGCTGGCCAATCTCTGAAAACGCTGAAGAGGCTCATAATAAGAAAACCGTAGAAGAACAGCAGATGGACGAAATTGAAAGGCGGATCAACAGCCTGCCTGAGCCGAGAACAATCAACGGGCGTGTCTCCGTCCTCGACAGGCTGCATATCATCCAGGCCAAACGTGCGATCAGGGAAGGGAAAAAGCCTCCGCGCATAGGGGCTGAACAGAAAGTGAAGCGCAAGAAAAAACAGTAGAGAAGGGAGACATCCAGATTGGCATAGTGCTGACCGGATGTCTCCTTTTTTGCTTTCTGCAGTGTTGAATTACAGCCAAATTTATGTATAATGGTCGTAGGGGAGAGACAAAGCAAAACCGACTGCTTTGGAATGGATTAGTTTATAAAGGGGAGCCAATGCAGGACAGTGAATTAATGGAAAAAGTGCAGTCGTCCATTGACCATCAGTGTCAGACACGCGGGTATGCAGCACCTGTAGATGTTTTGATGGACGTCGGCGTTTTGGATAAACGAAAATACGAGGATTGGAGAATCGGGAAGATTCCGTATCTGGAATCTGTCTGCACGTGCAACCTCCATCAGCTTTCGCTTACTATGAAGCTGATTCGCAGCTATGCACAGGAAGCAGGGTACCGCCCATCTTACTGTTTTTACGGCAGATGGGGCATGAAAAAGAAAAAAGACCGCAGCAGGAAAAATGTGCATCCGCTCCGGTTCAGTAAAAGCGGCGAGTCTAAGATTGAAAGAGCTTATGCGACTCATTATCTGGATGCTCAAAGGATTGCAGAGCTGAAGGTTGAAGCAGAGCGGAAACGGGCTGAGTCGATGGAACTTGACATGAATATGGATACACAATCCAAAGAATTTGCCCTATGAAGCAGAAAAAGATGTTTTTGGGGAAGGGAATGTATAGAAGAATTTTTTGACATTTGTTCATAAAAATTATGCTTGCTATGTCAGGAACTATTGATTTTTGGCCTGATTATGGATATAATATATATAAGTGATACGAGAGTAGTAGGTATTGCTATTTATACAGAAAGCGCCAGACAGTTAGGAGGTGTGTATATGGCTACTTCTAGTATTTTTACTCAAGTTGAGATTACTGATGCTCAAGCCGCAGAGCGATTTGTTACTGCATTGGAGGAATCCGAGAAGGCTCAGGCAAGGAAGAAGCGGACGGCACCTGTAATTCCTATTGTGCGGGATAAGGATGAGATCCGCAAGTTAATGGCACAGAGGTTTCCAGTGAAATGAGTTCTTATAAGGCTGTAAACATTCTTGACATGATTGAGGTTGTCGGAGAGGATGGAATCAGATCTGTTCTCTCCGATTTTTCGTGTCCAAAGAACGGTGAAATAGAAAACTTTATAAAGAAAAACGCGATTGAATTTGCAAAAAAGAAGATGTCCATTACGCACCTTGTGATGGACGAAAAAGGAGAACTTGCTGCGATTTTTACGTTGACACACAAGGCTGTGAAGATACAAGATGATATATTGTCTTCAGCACAAAGACGAAAGATTAGACGCTATGCTCAACTGGATGAGGTATCCAACAGTTACTTAGTATCCGCTTTTTTGATTGCACAGTTGGGAAAGAATTATGCAGAACGTGAAAGTGAGCCGGTCAGCGGTAATAGCTTGTTGGATAATGCGATGGATATTTTAACCGCCGTACAGCGAGATGTGGGTGGCGGCGTTGTTTATCTGGAATGTGAGGACAAACCTCAATTACTGTCTTTTTATCAAAACGATAATAATTGTTTTAGGGTATTTGGAGAGCGCTATTCCGATACTGAT
The DNA here is from genome assembly GCA_021199655.1 of Lachnospiraceae bacterium. Taxonomy (GTDB): domain Bacteria; phylum Bacillota; class Clostridia; order Lachnospirales; family Lachnospiraceae; genus Choladousia. The sequence goes on from JAJQHQ010000074.1 coordinate 30,016, forward strand.
GAGACAAGGTACATACAATTATTGAGATTTTTTTAACATGTCTGTAATTGATTTTTACTGGAGCAATGCATACTGTGTTGCTCCAGTTTTCTTAATATTTTATACAGCAATATAAATGGAGGTAAGAGCTTTGAATATACTTCACTTGTCAGATATTCATTTTGGCAGAAACAATCCAAAATATAAGGTTGCTGGAGAATTTCAACATAAGGAAAAAATCCTTGAAGAATTATTGGAATCTATAGGAGAAACAAGGTGTAAGCCGGAACATATTGTTGTAACTGGAGATGTTGCGTGGTGGGGACGTAAGCAAGATTTCGATGAAGCATTGGTATGGTTCAAAAAGCTTTTGAAAATCACAAATCTATCTGGTAAGGATATAACTTTTTGCCCAGGAAATCATGATGTAAATTGGTCATATGGAAATGCTAATAGAAACATGACTCCTGAAAATATTGAAATGATTGATGAAATGTATCAGTATGATAAGATACATGAATTTGAAGCACCTCTATATAATTATGAAAAGTTTTGTGAACAATTAGAAGTCGCGCCATTTCATTATTTAAAAGAAGGACAGTGGGAAGCAAGTTATTCTATAGGCCATAAAGACATTGTTTTAGCTAATGGAGAGATCATTCGTTTGGTTTCTTTTAATACGGCCTTACTCTCATATGTACCAGGGTATCCAGATGATCAAATGATGATTGGGCAAAAACAAGTTTTCGATTTAATAAAATATGGGATTTTAGGTGATTCCTCCATATATTTTACGATTGCATTATTCCATCATGCTGAACGTTTTCTGCATACGCATGAAATTTGTGAGTATAATCAAAGGAAAGCAACTTTACCCTTGTTAAGAAAATATGTGAATCTGATTCTTTGTGGACATACAGAAACAGGTGGGATGCCGGTAATAAATCAGCAAATTGGCGGGAGCGAAATGTTAACAGGTGGTGCAGCATATTATACTGATGATCATGCAAATGCATATTCTATCATAATTGTTCCAGATTCGTGCAATGGCGTAGTACAGAAAACTATCGTTTTTGATTCGTATATTTATTCCGAGGATCAAGGATGGCATATTAATAAAGCAAAAGAACTTACAAATACAGAAGCAATAAATACAAAAATCCCAAAATTGAATATTAGAGCGGATCTTAAACTTGTTCTTTTTAATAAAGATCAAGAATTTACAGTCCCTATTAAGGACATTTCTGTGTCTGATTTCGGCGTTAACGAAAAAGTGATAAACAATTCCGAAGATGTTTGTAGATATTTAGATATTGAGTGTATTGGCCCAACAAATAAACCAGGAAATGCAAAATTGAGCATTAAAACAGCAAGTAGAAAAGCAAACAATGTGGGCGCGTTTTTAGCGAGAGAAGGTATATTTGGTTTTATCGAAAATGCATTGAGGGAATCTCAACTTACATTCAAATTTTTCGACGAATTTGGACAGGATTTTATGTCTGGTGATTTGTCTAAAACTGATTGTGAAATAAAGCAAGAGGGTTATGATTTTTTGAAGAAAGTAAGACGGATAGAAGAGTATTATGATGTGTTATTCCGACGCCCTGATGATTCGGCACAAGAGGGTAGAGTAGATGTGATTAATGAACTAATTGAATATGGATTTACAAAGAGGCTAAACATCATCCAAACTGCTACAATACCATTTTCTGATAGAAATCAATTATTAAAAATCGGAAAGAGCAGGATATTCCATACAGATGTATATCTTTATTGTAAGAATGAATTCAGATGTAATTTGTATGGTTGTGATTTTTCTCTGGGTGAGGCGAAAGTGATTGCTGGACCCTATCGTGTAGACCGTTCTGGAAATATTCTTAAAGCATTAACATATCAAAATGGCGATATACGAAGAGTGAAATTGATTGCAAAAGAGAATACAGAATGCTATTTAGTTACGAATGAAGGAAAAATCAATTTTCATAATAAGAGAAAACGGAAAAATATTTGTATAAGAAGAGACAATTTGGGAATTGATTGGGGTTATATATACGAAATTAAAAAAAAGAAAGCGTTTAAAGAGGAAAAAAACCAATCAGGAATGGTTGATTGTTTGGTCTGATTGGATTTTCTCCCTTATGAAAGACTCTGTGATTGCCTTTGCTCCTGCTCGAGTGTCCGCCCCTGGCCAAGTATGGAATCGACATTCGAGCATACGGTGCGGAAGTCTTGCTTACTGTCCTTATAGTATTCATAGGTTTCCTGCTGGGACTTCTGCAGCTTCAGCAGTTTTTCTTTCCGCTCTTTAAGCAATTTCATGGATGGAAACTGTCCGTCCGGGTAATTCGCTTTCAGATATTTTACTGCTTCTTCGTATGCGGCGATTTCTGCGGAATGTTCCTGCCGGAACTGCTTTTTGTTCCTGGACTTGAGCATCTGTCCATAGACCGCTTTGTTTGCAAGGTACTGCCCGGTGTAGTGAATATTCTCGTTGACCACTTTGATCTGTGCTTCTGTAGTGTGGAGTGATTTCCTGCTTTCCGTTGCTTTCGCATTGAGCTTATCATAAGCAGCGCGGAGATCATCGCGGGAATCGTAACCCTGTTCCTGTACATAGGCAATCGTTTTTGCTATTTCCTTCAGGTTCGATATCTTTACTTTGCGGGCATAGTTCCGGTTTTGTTGCGCTTTCACACAAGTCTGCAGGTCAATCACAAGATGGAGATTTGACCGGATGTATAGAATCCGGATCGGGTCAGAACTATAATCGAATTCTGGATCAAAATCTGCGAATTGTCCTTTATCGGTGGTATCCGAGGAAGCATCGTGTACAGTTTTTCGCTTTTCGAATTTTCCGGAATCTGTGAAACTGTTCTCGTCTGCGGCTTTTTCTGATTTGCCGGGCCCCTTGGAATTCTCTGCGGACATATCCGCTTGTTTTTGGAATCCTGCGGTTTTGGCGTTTTCCAGAAACTGCGCTTCGAGAAAATCCTGCGTGTAGCGTGTCCCCAATGCTCTGTCTGAAATGTTTTTGTCACGTTCCGGATGCAGATAACTGTATCTGCCCCGTTTACGTCTTGTGCGGATTTTATATTTTTTGTACAGGAGAGACTGAAACATTTCATAGGACGTAGCAGTGGAAGCCGCATCATCAATTGCATCCCGGAGATATTGTTTCTGTGTCTGGAATTTTGTCTGCGCGGGAGTCAGCCCATCCTCGATGATCTTTTCATTGAGATTGTCCAGTTTTTTCTGGCCGCGCTTTTCTGCCCAGTATTCCCGGTCGGAGATTCTCTTTTCTGCAGGAGAGAGCAGGTCGACCTGGCTGAGATGTTCCCGTTCACACAGGTTCATCAAAAATTGTTTTTGATAGATCAGATACTCTTTCGTCAGATGGTGCTTATATCCGGCGCGGCTGTCACATGGACGCTCGGCAAATTCCTGTGGAGGCACATCCAGTTTACGCAGGCTGTTGATGACGATATGGACGTGGATGTTCCCGCTTCCGTTGCTGCCGTCCATGTGGGTGCAGACGAGAGCCTGGTGGCCGGGAAACATCTTTTGGGCATATTCCATTCCGATTGCCTGCGCCCGTTCGCCCGTCAGACCGTTTTCTATCTGGTCTGATGGATCAAAGCTGATGATGTAGTGGTGGGCCTTGATCTCATTGTATGTCTGGTTTTTGTGATACTGCGCATTTAGCATTTCGCATTCCACATCAAATGTTTCTGGACTACAGTTGATACCCTCCATGATAAATCCTTTGCGCAGATGCATCGCTCCGTTTTTATCGCGGAGGGGTTTCATTGTTTTTTCATCATGCTCATATTTCAGATAATCGATGGCTGTCCGATAGTCGGAATTTTTAAGAGCGATGTGTTTCAGTATTGCCATGGAATTCACCCGCCATTCTTATCACTTCTTCCCGCAGGTCATGAAGCTCCGTAATGCACTGGCTGATCTGATTCTGCATCGCCAGGGAACGGGCACCGCCCATATGAAAGAACTTCGCGATCTGGTTCAGGTTGTTTCCAATCTTTCCGAATTCCTCTGCCAGCTTCTGAATTTCCGGAAGGTCAGCAACAATGTTGTAGGTGATCTGCGGAGTTTCCATAAGCGAGCATTTTCGCACATAGACGGCTACCGGATAGCCGGTCTGTTTAGCATATCCTTTGATCAGTTCGTATTCAACGTCAGTGAACCGGACCATGACCTGATGTCCGTGTTGTAAGGTTTCTTCTTTTTTCGGCCTTGCCATAGATTCTCCTTTCGTTTCTGCACAGACGGCGCTGCGCCTGTGGTCATTTTTAATCTGTAACTGTGAAGGTACGGAACAGGCATATTGTTTTAAATGCGCAAGCATTTCCGGGAGAGTATGCTCTCGCGCTGCGACTGTTTATCAGGAGCCAAAACCGCACAGATATGAAAGTGCGGAACCACGCGCGCTGGGCTGTCCGAAGGATGGCACCTGGCGCGGATACGAGGGAATGGGGAGCGGAATCCCCATCAAGATATGCCATAGTGCGAAAAACCACGAAGTGAGTTTTGAGTTACTATAGGCGAATCTTGCTCTTGATTTGTCAGCCTTTCGTATTTGATGAAAAAAACGGTTTAGCCCTTCCTATTACGAGGACATGGCTGGGGCTTTTAGCAACATGAAAAATGGCCTGAGCTTCGGAAAATGAAAAAGAGCATCGAAGAAAAAATCTTATTGCGAAATATTCCGAAGCTGTCCTCGTAATGAAAAGGGATATTTTGTGGCAGCGGAAATATGGTGCAGCCACGGATTTGCGAAAGGGGGAAACGCAAATGTCTGCAAAAACCTGTAATGAAACTCATGGTGGTTCATCTGAAAAGAGGAGAATGCCGTCACGGGAGGAACTTGAAAAGCTCGCCGGTGTGGATATAAGGAAAATTGATATTTCCCAGCTGAATGATTTGGAGGAAGTGCGTATAGACAGGAACATGCCAAAACGCGACCGCATGGCCGACTACATCAGGCAGATCGGGAACCCATACTGTTATCGGAGCCATGGCATCGCTGTGAAAATTTCATTTGCCGGAAAACGCACTCTGGAAGATTGTCTGTGTTCCTGTCTTCCGCTCGATGAGTGATGTGCTCCGTAAAAATTTCACAAATAATAAGAAAATCAACAAATTAAAGTGTTGACTTGCGGAAAAAACTGTGCGATAATACTTCTGGGTCAAATCATAAAAAAGTTTTCAGAAGCCATAGGTTTCCTGGTTACAGCCGCAAGGCGAGTAAATAAGGAGGTCTATGGCTTTATGTCTATTATTCAGGAACCAAATCTTACAGCAAAGTACCTTCGTATCTCACGGGACGATGGGGACAAGGCAGAAAGCGACAGCATCGGAGGACAGAGGAATCTGATCGACGACTATATCCGCCAGCATAAGGAATTGAAATCCTGCGGCGAGTATGTTGACGATGGATTCAGCGGGACAAATTTTGACCGGCCATCGTTTCAGCGTATGATCGAGGATGCCAAAAAGAAAAAAATCAACTGCATCATCGTGAAAGACCTTTCGCGTCTTGGCCGAAATTATATTGAGACCGGAAAATACATGAATCAGATTTTTCCCTTGCTCGGAATCCGGCTAATTGCAATCACTGACCATTATGACAGCATGGCAGAATCGGATGATGCCGACCAGATCATTGTTCCATTTAAGAACCTGATCAATGACGCTTACTGCCGCGACATTTCCATCAAGATACGCAGCCAGCTTGATACCAAACGAAAGAACGGACAGTTCATTGGAAGTTTCACAACATATGGATACCGCAAGGATGAAAAAAAACAGAAACCATCTGGTGGTGGATGAATATGCGGCAGGCATTGTCCGTACCATCTTCCAGATGAAAAAAGAGGGCGTAAGCCAGCAGCATATCGCTGACCACCTGAACGGGATGGGAGTGCTGCCCCCGACAGAATATAAGCGGAGCTGCGGTATGAATTATAATAACGGTTTCCGCATTGGCGAAAATCCTGTGTGGAGCGCAGCCACTGTTACGCGAATTTTACGGAATGAGGTTTATACCGGCATGGTGGTGCAGGGAAAATTCCGGAAGATCAATTACAAGGTTCACAAACTTCAGGAGATTGGTGAAGACGAGTGGATCAGGGTTCCGGATATGCACGAGGCGGTCATCCCGCAGGAGACTTTTGATTGCGTACAGGAATTACTGGAGCGCGACACGCGGACAGCGCCGGAGGAAGAAGCTGCGAACCTGTTTTCCGGGATGCTTCGTTGTGGGGACTGCGGGCAAAATATGGTGAGGCGCGCAACGAAGAAAAATGGGAAAAAGTATTTTTACTATCATTGCTCTACCTATAAAAGAGGCGACGGCTGCACTTCCCACATCATCAGCGAAGAGAAATTGAAAACTGCTGTGCTTGGGGCAATCCGTGACCAGGTGGAATTGCTTGTCGAAGCAGAAACCATCCTTTCCGCGATTGGGAATCTTCCGGAAAAAAGGATTGGCGTAAAAACGTTGGATGGCCAGCTTGCTCAATTACATAAGGAAGAGGGGCGTTATCTCGGGCTGAAAGCAAAACTATATCAGGATATGCAGGAACACGTAGTCAGCGCGGAGGAATATGCACAGATCAGCCAGAGGTTTAAAAAGAAGATTGAAGACGCGCGCCAGTCCATAGCAGAAGTCGAAGCAAAACGGAAACGTATCCTCTCGGATGCCCGGCGGACGCGTCCGTGGATTGAGGAATTCAAAGCGTTCCAGAATATCGAATCGCTTGACCGTAGTGTTTTGATTTCTCTGGTGCGGGGGATCACAGTGTATGGAAAGGACTCCATAAAAATCGAGTTCCGATATGAAGATGAGATGATGGAATTGCTTGAATGTGCAACGGATGAGATTCCGGAATCAGACGGGATTCCGGCAGCGCGATGAATGGAAGGTGACTACGGCAATGAGGTGTGTCAGTTATACAAGGGCGGTTTCCAACAGACCGTCGATGTCCGGTACGCAGACAGAAAGCATCATGGCGCAGAACCAACGGATACAGGATTTTGTAAAAGCCCATGGATGGAAGATTGAGAAAAAATACTCTGACCGGAAAAAAGATGGGAATGAAGAAACGGCGTTTCTGGAAATGAAAGCGGATGGGATGGCCAGAAAATATGACTGTGTGGTGATTGATTCTTTATACCTGTGCGGGAAAAAGATATCACTGGCTTCGGATTTATTTTCACTGGTGTTCCTGCCTGCAGGAATCCACTTCGCGGTCGTGGAAGACAATATTGTCTCTTCTGAAATGGATGCAAAGGATGCTATGCAATATCTGCAAAACAGAAGAGCGGAGTACAGGATAGCTGTGAGTACGGCCGGGGCAACGCGCAGGGCGGAGATGCGGCAGTATCCGAAATATGGATACCGTTATAACGGAGACAAGATGGAACTGCTTGTGGAGGAAGAAACGGCATCGGTCGTGAGGGAAATTTATAAGCTGGCAGTTGAGGGCAACGGAGCAAAAAAAATAATGGAAATCCTGAACGGCAGGGAGACAGAGTCACCGCATGAGTATTTTCGTCGGCTGAGCTGGCCTGGCATCATGAAAAGCGAGCGTGAGGGAAAATGGAATATTTCGGAAATTAAAAAAATCCTCACGAATCGGCTTTATGTCGGAGAGTGGGAACGGACAGTGGGCGGTGAAAAGACCATTGTGCCTTGTCCTCCCATTATAGACAGGGAAGTTTTTCAGATCGTGGACGCAAAACGTGCGGAGAACAGGCGTTTTGAAAAAAACCAATACGGCAGTCAAACGATTTTTACAAAGAAGATTTTCGACCAGGGAACAGGAATCCCCCTCTGCCTCCATGCGCATAACCAGCTTCAGGTGAAGATTTACAGGATGACCTATCCGAAACCGTCGGAAGTCTCGTATGAGAAATCATGGATATTGTTTTCGGAGGTGGAAGAACAGGTGATCTCGCAGCTTATGGCGGAATCGAAAAAAGCTGCGAAAGCCGTCAAGATGATCTCGTCAGATATTGGGATGGCAGCAAAAGAAGAACATATTCAATCCATCCGGGAAGAAGCACAGGGCGTTTTTGAAAAAATGCTCCTTCTGGAAGAGCAGGGACGTGTGGCTGGGAAATCCATTTCTTCTGGAGGAGCTGCAGCTGATATTGTTTCAGCAGCATCAGAATCCACGGATAATATCGACAACGATTTTTGGATGCTTGACCAGAAACTTAAAGCGGCGGAAGAACAGATTGCCGCGATTGAAAAAACGTTCAGCCGGGAGAATCCATGGATACAGATTTTTTCAGACATTGACCTGAGTGGGGGACTGACAAGAAAAATCGTAAACAAAGCGATTGAGCGGATTGAATGCGTCCGGTTTGAATTTGTGGAAGTGTTTTTTAAAGAACAGGAATGGTTCCATAAACTGCCGGGAGAATGGTTCTGAGGAGGATTCGTGATGGCAAGGAAGAGCAGACGCAAAAAAATCGAAGAAGTGAAAACAGAGGCCGTTTTCATTCCGGAAGTCGGCCGGGATGTGGTACAGATCAGGGCAGCAGCTTACGCGCGTCTTTCTGTAGATAAGGGTGACGATGAAAAAATCGAGACACAGATTGAACTGATCCATCAATACATTGAGGGGCATCCGGAGTTAACACTGGCTGATACTTACGTAGACAACGGATACAGCGGGACAAGTTTTGACAGGCCGGAGTTTAACCGCCTGATGGAAGATGTGAAAGCCGGGAGGATACATTGTATCGTAGTGAAAGACCTGTCACGCTTCGGGAGGGATTTTCTGGAGACAGGTTATTATCTGGAAACAGTGCTGCCGCATCTGAATGTCCGGTTCATTTCCATCAATGACGATTTTGACAGCAGCAGGGAGAGTGACCGGAACAGCATCGCAGTACCGATCAAGAATATTATCAATGAGCTTTACGCAAAAGAAGCATCAAAGAAGCAGACCGTATATTTTGAAATGTGCAGCAAAAACGGGAACAGGACGATCGAGAGGGGAACGTTTGGTTATGATGTAGATCGGACAAACAACGTTCTTGTTGTGAATCCCCTGACTGCCCCTTATGTCCGGATCATTTTCCATTGGTTCCTGATGGGCTACACGACAGGGATGATCGCGCGGCGGCTGAATATGTTGGGTGCGCGGACACCGTTTTATTATAAGGCGATAGAAGAAAGATTAGCAGTGCCGGAAACGGACCGTTGGACATATGACCGTGTCAGTACAATCCTCCGGAACCAGACTTATGCGGGCGACACGGTTTATGGGAAAAGACGGAAAATCCTGTATAAAAATGTGGACGCATACCATGCGAGACAGGAAGACTGGATCATCCATAAGGATACCCATGAGGCACTTGTGAACCGGGAAGATTTTGAAAAAGTGCAGGAGATGATGGACTCGACATCGAGAAAAATGAAAGCGGAAAAAACGGCGCTGACAGAGCAGAGGGAGAAATTTACGGATTTTTTCCCAAAGAAAGTGTGCTGTATGGAGTGCGGCGGCACAATGTTGTACAGTCGGTATTCAAGGGGCAAATATTGTGAGGAATTAAATGGTGCGGTTTACTGGTGCAAGGGCAACGGCGTCTCAAAGGAATGCAGGCAGAAAATCCACGAAGATTATCTGAAAGTCATTGTGATGGATCAGATACGGAACCTCGTGAAGACTGTATGCGATAAACGGAAGCTCCTGAAACAGATACAGTCCGGGCAGAGCAGTCCTGCTGCGGTTACTGCCCTCCGCAGGAGCGTATCCGACCTTGCAGAAAAATTATCCCATACAGTAGGAGCGAGGGAAAGCCTGTATGAAAACCTGCAGGAGGGGATCATCGACCAGGAGGAGTACCGAATGCTGAAAGAACATTATATCCTGGAAGAGCAGAGCCTGAAAAAAGAGATTGCGGATGTGGAGGAAAAAAAGAGGGCTGTTATGCGGAAACTGGGACGCTGTCTGGAGCTTGCGGAGCATCTGGAAGAATTCATGGACAGGCAGGAACTCGATCAGGAGATGGCAAGGGAATTTATCGATCGTATCTATGTAAGCTCCAGCGGGAAGATTGAAATCCGTTTTACCTGTGGGGATGTGTTTGCCGATCTGGCGGAGCTGACGGAGGATGTACAGTAATAGTATGGGGCAGCGGTTATCTCTGCCCGGAAGAAAAAGAGGTGAATGGGCATTATGAAACCTTTGAAACAGGCATTTTACCTGAGACTCTCACAGGCGGACGGCGACCTTGGTGTGGATAATAAGGACGAGAGCAACAGCATCGAGAACCAGAGACTTTTGCTGCGGACGTTCGCCGGATCACGGGAGGATTTGCCGAATGAAGCCATAGAATATGTCGATGATGGATACAGCGGCACGGATTTTAACCGTCCTGGTTTTGCCAAGATGCTTGAGGACGCAAAACAGGGGAAGATCGACATCATTCTGGTCAAGGACCTCTCAAGGCTTGGCAGGGATTACATCGGTGTGGGCGATTACCTGGAGCAGGTTTTTCCACTTTTGGGAATCCGTTTTATCGCAGTGAATTCCAACTATGACAGCAACAATTATATCGGGAAGACGATGGGGCTTGATATGAGCATTACGAACCTGGTGAATACGCTTTACAGCCGGGACATTTCAAAGAAGTATACAAGCTCCCTGCAGACGAAATGGAGGCGCGGGATATGTACGGCGGGCAGGCTCCCATTTGGCTATAAAAAAGATCCCGAACAGAAAGAGAAGTGGGTGGTCGACCCGGAAGCGGCCGGATATGTCCGTATGGTATTTGATAAGGCACTGGCCGGATGGAGTACTTCCATGATCGCTGCCTATATGAATGAGCAGAAAATCCCGACTCCCGGACAATACCGTCAGTTACATAGTGGGACAGGATGTTGGAACCGTAAAGTGACAGATGAGGAATGGCTGTGGGATGTACCGATGGTCTTGAGAACACTCCGGAATTATTCTTATACAGGCGCACTGGTACATGGGAAGACAAAAAAGGTGAGCGTTGGAAATAAGAGCCGCAGGAATGTCAGGAAAGAAGACTGGTTTGTTGTCGCGGATATACATGAGGGGATCGTTACCCCGGAAGAATTTGAGGAGGCGCAGGCAGCAATCCGGCACACAGATATGCCACCGGCGCGTTTTGACAGTGGCTTCTCCCTTAAAGGGAAAATTCGTTGCGGTAACTGCAACCTTGTCATGGAATACCATGATGGCGTGACTCCGATTATCTACTGCGGGCACGCGATAGAGAGCGGGAAAGCGTCAAAATGCGATAAGACAAGACATAGAAGCCAGAGGATAGAGTATCTTGTCCTGCATTCCCTGAACCATCAGCTGCTGCTTCTTGGAACCCTTGCGGGGCAGCTGGAAGATAAAAAAGCAAAGCATGGCGCTGGACTGACTGCGGAGACGAAACAGTTGAAAAAGAAGATTGAAATCCTGCAGGCTGACAGAATCCGTCTGTATGAAAGGTTTGCGGATAGGATGATTTCTCTGGAGGAGTATCAGACGGAGAAGACATCCGTTGCAGAGCAGCTGAAAACTGTTCAGACGCAATATGACAGGCTTGCAAGTCTGGAACAGAAAGAGGATTCCATGATCGCAGAGATTGAAGTGGTACAGGGGCAGGCAGAGGAATTGATGTGTTATGGGAAGATGACAAGGGAGATCGCGGAAGCATTTATTGACACCGTGTATATCTACAACGCAAAGAGGGTTGAGATCGTGTTCCTCTTTGACGACCTGATCCGGAGGGTGACTGAATATCTGGAGCAGGAAGCAGGAGAAGAAGAAAAAATCTGAAGGTTAGCAACGGTATGATTTTTTAATAAGGAAGGACGGGAGAGATATGACAACGAAGAATTTTATCAGTAAGGGTGTACTGCCGATAATGGCGTTTCTGTTAGTCGGGTGGCTTGGAAGCTATTTTTATATGGTAGACGGGCAGATCACCTGGTTTCGGTTTGCCATGCTTTTCGGCATTCTGGCAGGCATCCCGCATATGTTCCTGGTTGTCCCGAGAAATCTGGACATTGGCGGAACGGCAGGCATGGTGGTTGCCTGTGTGCTTGTTGGCGGGCTGATCGGTATTCCGATTGCGGCATGGAAGTTTGTCCGTGCGGTTGGATATCTTGTTGGATTTCCCGTGAGCAGAGTGACGCAGAAGATAAGAGAAGAACGGTAACAAACAGGAATTGTGCCGGCTTCTGGCTGAATTTGGTACACCATTTATAATAAGAAGGAGATCGTTATGAGGTATACAGAAATTAAGGAGTATCCAGCGGGATTACTGGAAGCAGTTGGGAAGTATGTGCATCATGAATTAAAACTTCAGACGGGACAAGACTTGTCAGACGATCAGATGCAGGGGCTTGATATGGTGCTGCATCAATTAAAAGAGCGGGAACGGATTGCGCTTCTTTACCGTTATAAAGACAGGATGACCTATCGCGAGATCGGGCAGAAATACGGTGTTACCAGATCACGAATCGAGCAGATGCTTAGTAAATGCCTGCGTAAACTTGCGCATCCCAGCAGATGGGGCTATGTCGTTCGCGGATATCAGGGACAGACCGAGTATTTGAAGGCTGTTAAAAAAGAGGATGAAAATTGTTCCTGATGCTTCTTTGAGCAATCCTTTTGGTAGCTATTGAAACCTGAAGTTTTATAAGAAAACGGAAAATAATAATTGAAAGAGACTGTAAAAAATGGTATGATTTCCCTGCGTGGCGAAAGCTGCGCAGGAAGCACCCATGACAGGGTGGTAGCCTCCCGAGCCAATGTAACTGTGGTTTAACCGGCTTGCCGGAATTACATAGGAAGGGAGGTGGCGTGTATGACAGCTTACGAGACTACGATGGTCATCTTAGGTATACTTGGTTTGCTTGTAGCCTTCGGCGGGTTGTTAATTGCGTTGCTTACCTTTCTCGATAAGAGAAAGAAGCGCAAATAAAAATGCCTCTCCTGTCTGGTCCACAGGAGAGGCGGTGTCCGTAAGGGCATCTTGCTAATGCCGGGAGCATCCACTTTGGAGTGGGTGCTTTCCTTTGCTCATAATATAACATCTGGCGGTAAATAATTCAATAGGATTTTTAAAATTACGAATAGCAATTCTTCTGATGCAGAGTTCCATGCAAAATATCCTGATGGAATAGAAAAATCTGTTTCCTCTGGCTAGTACGAGGCTGTTGCTGGTCAGGATTTCTTAACCCCAAATTTAAAAACTCACAAATAGAAAGGAACCTTTATAACTTAAAGAGTTGACTTTTGAGAGGCTTTATGCTTTAATATTTACAGGGGAAAACGTCCCCGAAAGCTGTTTTGACTGGCCAGGAATAAAACAGAATACATACAGATTATGCTACAGGAAAGGATGGTGGATGTGGCAAATTAGTGGGCAGCAGAGAAAGCTGGATATCCGGGAAGCTGGCTTTTGCTGCTGGCCTTACAGCGAAGATGAAACAGGTTGTTGATAACAAATTTTATTTTAATGCGGTGGTAGCAGACCGTGTAAAATTGATGAACAGGAGCAGAGCAGATGAAAGTTATGGAAGCATTATATGATGGATTGATTTATCCGGCGGAGCAGGTAGTGCCGGATACGCCCCGATATCATGAGGCAGTAAAGGCGGTATGTGAGATCATGTGTGATTTTGAAGGAAGTCTTGATAAAGAAATCTATAAGAGGATTCGTTCTTTGCTGGATCTGGAGGCGGAATCAAGCGATATCATGGAAATGGAATTCTTTAAGTACGGTTGAACAAAATCGCTGCGCGATGGCCTGCCAAGGCTGTAGCGCAGTTTTCATTTT
>JAJQHQ010000085.1 GCA_021199655.1 Lachnospiraceae bacterium
CGGATATGGACTACTTTAATTTAGTGAAAGGGGTACAGTATGAACAATAATCTTTTGCTTCTGCGTAGGCTTTCAGCCACTCGCCGCAGGCAAGACCTTCTGTATTGAAGTTGGAGCCTACCCATGCTGCATACTTGTCAGAATCGTCAATCGTACGGTCAATTACGATAACCGGGATGCCAGCTTCTTCGCACTCGGTCAGGACCTCGTCCCATCCGGTGGATACGATCGGGTCGATGATGATATAATCAACATCCTGCTCGATAAAGTTACGAACCGCCTCAAGCTGTGTAGCGGAATCGTTGTCGCAGTCTACAAACTGAAGATCGTAGCCGTTCTCTTCCGTGAATACGTCCTGGCAGGACTGTGTAGAAGCGGTACGCCAGTCAGACTCATGTCCAACCTGTGCAAAACCGATGGTGATCAGATCCTCATCAGCGCTTACGCCGATTGCAGACATCATGCTGACAGCCAGTGTCATAGCAGTTAAAACCGCAAGTTTCTTTCTCATGATAAAATTCCTCGCTTTCTTAATATGATGGACATTTGCTACTGCATATAATTTAAACAAATATCAAAGGAAAGTCAACCGTTTTTTATTCTTTTTCAACAGTTTCAGCTTTTCTCACAATACAAATTTATTCGATTATATTATGAAATCAATACAAATTTTATCCTTTTTCCCGTATCCGTTCCAAAAAAGAAGATTATTTTGAGATTTTCCTCTGATTAAGTTTGTTTTCTTTCGATATCCCGGTACCCCAGCTGGATTAAAAAGACATTTTTTTTATTGTAATTATTTCTAAGACAGGACCAGTAAAAGCGTTTCCATCTGAGAAATGGGTAAATTTTTCCTCCGGCCATTGACATTTTGGCAATCTTCTGCCTAAATATAATGAACGAAACGATTTGTTACCCAAAACATTTCAAATTTCAGACACAGCAGAACCCGGATGGGCGAAGCAAACGGGAATCATCTGAAGAAACGGAGGATACGGCCTTGGCTCTTAAATATATACAGCTGACAGAATCCCTGCGCCGGGAAATCATCCGCCGGGGACCGCTCGGAGAACAGAAGCTCCCGACCGAAGCAGATCTTATGCGCGCCTACGGCGTCAGCCGCCAGACCGTGCGGCAGGCTCTTTCCGTCCTGCAAAACGAAGGCATGATCGTAAAGCGGCAGGGCAGCGGCACTTATATCGCTCCCGGCCTGTTTCCGAGCGCTTTTTCGTCCCATGATATCGCGATACTCCTGCCGGATACCGCCGGGTATCGTTCCCCCTATGAGATTGGGGACGTGCAGACTCTTCTGAATGAGGCCGGATATTCCGCTTCTATATACAGTACGGAAAACCGCGCTGCTTTAGAGCGTGAACTCCTGCTGCGTTTTCTGGATAAACCCGTCCGCGGGCTGCTGGTGCGCAGTGTCCGTACCGGCTTTCCGAACCCGAACCTTTCTCTTTATCAGGAGCTGGCCGCAAGGGGTACGGCAATCGTATCTGTGGGAGAGTCCCGGCCGGATCTGTCCGACAGCCCAGCCCTTTGGGTCACTTCCGATGACTTCGGCGGCGGCGCCCTGCTTGCGGATCATCTGCTTTCTCTTGGGCATAAAAAAATTGCCGGGATCTTTCGTCTCGACAATCAAAGCGGAGCCGACCGCTATGCCGGCGTACTGCACGCACTCTGCGAAAACGGTCTTGGCTTTGACGACCGTAATTTTCTGTGGTACGACCCGCTTCATGTGCGGATGCCCGAGTCCAAAGTGCTGCTCTCCTTTATCCGGACACAGCTTACCGGCTGCACAGCGGTCATCTGTCAGGATGAGAGCATCGCGGCGGCGCTGATCCAGGAATTGCAGCGCCTTGGCATACCGGTTCCGCAGCGTATCTCTGTCGCTGCTTTTGCTTCCGGCACAGAAGCTTCCCGGCAGGCGCGCATCACCTGTGCCGTCCATCCAAACAGAAAGCCCTGGCTCCTCGCAGCCGATCTTCTGCTGGCAAAAATTGCGGGAAAACCTGTCTCCTCCGTGTCCTTTCCGTGGGCACTGCAGACCGGAGATACCACAGAAGCCGTAAGCGAGATTCCGCTCCCGGTACGATGATACCGGGTAACGGAATATTCCTTCGCATCGGCATGTGCATCCCCCGGAGGGTTTTGTAACATAGGGAACGAAGTATCCTATATCACAGGAAAGCACGGATTACGCAGGAGAACGTCCGCTGTCAGTACCCCCGTGACTCGATCAGTTCCCCGGTAAGCATCTCCGGAGTGAACCAGGTCTCTTCCACATATTGTGTTTTCTCCGGCGTCTCACCAGCCTCTATCTGCTGAATGATTTCCTCAACGCGGGGACCGTGCATGGGATTGCATTCCACATTCAGATTCAGCTTTCCTTCCATGCAGGCGGTCAGTCCGGCCTCGGTCGCGTCAAAAGAAATCAGGATCACATCCCCATCCGTTCCATATGTGATCCCTGCTTCCTCCAGCGCCTGAATCGCGCCAAACGCCGAATCATCATTTTCACAGTAGATCACGTCTATATCGCTTGTCTGCTGCAGGATTTCTGACACCTCTTCATATGCTTTTGCCTGCGTAAACTCTCCCGCTACCTGCGCGATGATCTCCCAGTTCTCATGCGCCTCCACACCGTTCTCCAGGCCGGCGGTTCTGCCAAGCTGTGCGGACGAACCGGCTGTGCCGGTCACGTGAAGGATCTTAATTTCTTCCTCCGAACGCCCCTGTTCTTCCAGATAAGTCTCCAGCCATTCTACCGCCATCTCGCCCTCTTTCTGAAAATCAGAGCCCACCCAGGCTGTGTAAAGAGTCTCATCCTCCACATCAACCATCCGGTCTACAACAATGACCGGAATACCCGCATCCTTTGCTTCCTCCAGAACCTCGTCCCATCCGGTCTCGATCACCGGATCCAGTACAATATAATCCACGCCCTGCAGGATGTAGTTGCGCAGAGTTGTGATCTGGTTCTCCTGCTTTCCCTTGGCATCCTCAAAATAAAATTCATAGCCGTTTTCCGTGGTAAAGGTCGTGCGCATGGATTCTGAGTTCGCCACACGCCAGTCGGATTCTGCGCCAACCTCTGAGAAGGCGACTGAAATCAGGCCATCCGAAGCCTCCGTCTCTGTCTGCACCATGGTGCTGCTTCCGCATCCCGAAAGAAGCGTCGGCATCAACAATGTGGCAAATCCTGCTGCGGTTCGGATTCTGTTTTTGACTCTGTTTTTGATTCTGTTTTTATTCGTGCTTTCGGTTGGAATCATTGAAAAGCTCTCTTTCTTTTATCCATCATGTTTTCCACAATTTTCATGGAGTAAACTCAATGAACTACTCCATTGTCTAAAGCCAATGGGGATTGCGGTCAACCTGTTTCAACCCGTGCAACTTTTTGAAAACGGATCTGTAAAGTCAGCCCCATGCATTCGGCCAGCCGTTGAAGAGTCTCCACAGATGGATTGCTCAATCCACGTTCCAGCTTACTGATTTCCGCCTGATACATCCCAGCGCGCTCTGCCAGCTGTTTCTGCGTCAATCCCGCCTTTTCCCTCTCCACTGTCAGTTCAAAAGCCAACTCCGATATAGGATCTGTCAAA
The DNA here is from genome assembly GCA_021199655.1 of Lachnospiraceae bacterium. Lineage (GTDB taxonomy): Bacteria > Bacillota > Clostridia > Lachnospirales > Lachnospiraceae > Choladousia. Next base: position 3,609 of record JAJQHQ010000085.1, read on the forward strand.
GATTTTCCGGTTTCTACACCATCTTCCCATATGGTCTCTGCTTCCAAATCCAAAGAGTCGTTCCACGAAATACCATATCCGCCCACATCTATCTGCACGGAACGAAATAAGCTCTGATCCTCCAGCTTTTTCATCTGGGGATATATGGGAAACAATGTCGCTACATTATATTCTTTCACTGTTCCGTCAAAAAACAAAGCTTCTATGATAAATGGATTTTTTGTTCTGACATTTTTTATCCTGTGCGTCATAATACATCACCTCTCGTTATTCGATTGGATTAAGATACTCAAATTGCTGTGTCTCCCACATGGAAAGCAATTCCGTACCATATGTATCAATAAATCTTTTCACTGCTTTCTGTTCTTTGTTTTCGAGATCTCCCTCAAACATCGTTCCATCCGGAAGCGAAAACATACCAACACAATCTCCACAAATAGCATGAATATGCGGCGGATTATGTTCTTTTTTTCTTAAGTACATTTTGATAACAATTCCATGAAATCTTGAAATCACCGGCAAAATGTTGACCTCCTTCTTTGAGTGCCCTGGCTTGCATGGATATAGTATATATCCTATATTTCATAAAGTCAATAACATTCGCAGTCAATCTTTTTCCCGGCATCAATTTCATATTTCCTGCGGAGGAATGCGCACGGTCACACATGTTCCTTCTCCCGCTCTGCTTTCTATCGCCAGCCCATATTCCGTCCCAAACATCAGCTGCAGCCGCTCCTGCACGGTCGACATGCCAAAGCCGACGCTTGTATCGTGATTCAGCATGGCACGCAGCTGTCCCAGCCGGGCTTCGTCCATGCCCGCTCCGTTATCTTCCACTGTCAGTATGATCACTGCCGCGGACGGATTATTCTGCAGTGCTTCCTCCATCTGTTCCGGGGTAACTGCCGGATTGCCTCTGGAATCCAGAGCTTCCATCCGTCCCGTCACGTAGATCCGCCCCTGTCCGCGCTTCAGCTTGATCCCATGATAAAGCGCGTTTTCTACCAGCGGCTGCAGCGTCAGCTTGGGAATCCGGTACGACGCCAGCTCCGGCGCGATGTCGATCTCGTATTCCAGAATGTCCTTGTAACGTACCTGCTGAATTTCCAGATAGCTGCGCACATGCTGCTCTTCCTCACGCAGTGTGATCACATCCTGCCCATTGCTTAAGGAAGAACGGAAGAAGGAAGATAAGCTGGTCACCATCTCCACGGCCTGCTCATTTTTTTCCATCTCGATCAGCCAGACGATCGCGTCAAGGGTATTGTATAAGAAATGCGGATTGATCTGTGCCTGCAAAAGAGCCAGCTCGGCGCTCCGCAGCCGCACCTGCTCCTGCCGGTTCTGTTCAATCTGCCGGTCCAGACGGCCGACCATGTCCTCAAAGCCGTCGCTTAAGGTCTGGATCTCGTATTCCTGCGCCTGGATCGGCGTCCGCACGGTCAGATCACCGTCTCCGATAGAGCGCACACGCGCACAGAGGTCGCTGATCGGCTGTGTAATGGAATGGGCGAAGCGCAGGGAACGCCGCAGCACCACGATCAGAAGAAGTATCGCCGCAGCGACGACCAGTCCGATCTCCATCCACAGATTCCTCACCATCCCGGTCTGCAGTGTATCCAGAAGGGAAGCCTCGTGATAAAGATACGTATACATGTACTCCTGGATCAGCTCCGTCAGCACATAAATATTATTCTCCAGCTGCGTCTGCCGGTCGTCGTAATTGTCCGTCGCCTCGATCAGGTAAATCTTTTCTTCCAGATTCTCACACAGCTGCAGCACACCGTTGATCGCTTTGTAGCTCTCCTCCTGCGTCGTCGTCTCCAGCAGTCCCCGCGCCAGCTCCTGCGCGGCTTCCACCTCCTCGATCGGCAGGCCGTCCGAATAATGGCTGCCAACAACATAATAATACATTTTCAGATCAATGTTCTCTTTGAAATCCTGATTGAATTCTGAAGCAGTCGTGACATTGTGCAGAATGGAGGTGTACTGATTGACATAGCTGACCATCACGGCAAACATCACGCACATCATCACCAGTATGGGGATAAAAAAGGCCATAAGGAGCGTGCGCATCCGCTGATTCAATGATACCGGCTTCGCGGCAGAACGTACTCTTTTCATCCTGTTTTTCTCCCCATATCTGTATTTTCAATGTGGCTTCGCGTGTCTTGCCCGGTAATCCCGCGGCGTACACCCCTGCGTTTTGCGGAATACAAAGCTGAAATAATGCGGATCTTTATATCCCACCTTCGCAGCCACCTCTGCCGAACGCAGTCCGGAATCCCGCAGAAGCTCTTTCGCGTATTCCATGCGTTTCTGTGTCAGATACTCCACAAAGGTCTGCCGCATTTCCTGGCTGAATACCGCGCTGAAATAGTTCGCACTGACATTGACCTGACCGGCGACCTCTTTCAGAGAAATCGTTTCATTCGTAAAATTATGGTCAATATACTCCAGTGCCTGCCGAATCACGGTCTTGCTCTGACTTTTGGACTCCTTTTCTTTCAGCTCGAACACACAGGCCAGAATGGTCCGGACATAGTCCCGCAGCTCTTCCGCGTCCAGGCTCCTGCCAGTAAGCTGTGCAGCGGGAAAGTCATCGATGAAGTCTTTCTGATCATACCCCAGCGACTCCAGATATGCGATCGCGGTGAAACGGACATTCAGCATCAGATACTGACAGAACAGCCGCGATGTAGCCGCTCCGTGCAGACCGCCGATATATTCGTCAGCAAAATTGTCGATTTCTTCCGGTGAACCATTTTCCAGAAAGCCGCGCAGGATTGACTGATCCAGGCGGGTCATGTCGACATTTTTGAGGCTGCCTTCCTCCTCTGTTTCCATCAGGGCACAGGTATTCTCTTTCGTCAGCACATGACAGTCGCCCAGCAGATGCCGGTAAGAATAGATCCGGCTCACCTCATCGAAACAGGCCGGAAGCGCAGAAAGCCTTGAAGTCTCCTCCCCGATGGCCACATGCCATTCGACCTGATTCTCAATCGGCAGGACATGCATCCGGATCGTATCCAGGCATCTGGCTGTCAGTTCCTCCATCTGAGCCAGTCCGGCCTTGATCAGCACCGCATAGGTCTGGACATTCCAGCGGAACACCAGATATTCCGGATACATCTGGAAGAAGTGGGTCAGCCCCTCATGTGCCTCCTGCTGCGCCTCATTGGCCTCATCATCGTTGGTCTGCGTATTCCGGACCAGAATGCTGTACATCAGGATGTTATAGCTCTGTGCCTGGATGGCGATGCCCAGCTGCTCCGCTTTTTCATAGATTTCTCCCACGGAAAGCTGTCCGGTCACAAGTTCTTCAAAAAAACGCCGTCTGGAAAACTGCTCATATTCCTGCACCTCGCTGCGGAACTGTTCCAGATAATTTTCCTGCTCCCGCTCACTGCTGATCTTCTCGGACACTTCGCTCAGAGTCTTTATCAGCATTGCCTTGGTGATCGGCTTCAGCAGGTACTGCTCCACACCGATGCGGATGGCCTGCCTCGCATATTCAAAATCATCATAACCGCTGATAATGATGATCTTTGTATTTGGAAATTCTCTGCTGACCAGATTGCTTAAGGCCAGCCCGTCCATAAACGGCATTTTGATATCCGTGATCAGCACGTCCGGGCGTGTCTGGCGGATCATGGGAAGAGCTTCTTCCCCGTCGCCCGCGTCGCCTACCAGCGTATAACCATACTGCTGCCAGGGAATGATGTCGCGCAGTCCCTCGCGGATAATCGTCTCATCTTCTACCAGAAATACTTTCAGCATACTCTCCGCTCCCCATCCGCAACTGTCCTGAATATAGTTGCCTGCACCATTGCTTTATCTGAAAACCGGCTCTGTACATTCACAGAACCATAATTCAGAACAGGCCGGCGACACCGCGCCGGCCATATGCATCCGTATCTTTGTATCTTTCCTTTGCCAACATTCTCCCTGCCAGGCAAAAAACTTCTTATTTCTGTCCCGCCAAATCTTTCGTCCCTGCTCTGCTCATCACAGAATTCCCTGGCAACTTTACTCTGTCGAGGCGTTCGTCTCCTCCTCGCTCACCACGAGCTCCACCGTGTTCGAGCTGCGGAAGATCGTACTCGACGATCCGACCTGATTGACCACGATCGTATTCGTCCCTTCCGGTACCTTGCTCTTTTTGATCCGCAGCATCCGGGAGGTATAATAGGTCGTACTGATCTTTTCATCATTCACATACACCCTGCTCCATTTGGTGAAATTTTCTCCGATCAGATAGTAATAATCCCCGACGTCCAGGATCTGATCAATGACCACTTCTTCCGTCCCCATCACCAGATCCGAGGCCGGATAAGGATTTTCCCCGCCATAGACATAATGCTCTCCATAGAGGATATCGTACTGCAAAAGCTCCATGGCGTCAATATATTCTTCCTCTGAGTCATACGCATCCCGGTTCTGATGGAACGTGAACATCGTGCCGACGCCGCCGAGCCCCAGCTCCTCCAGCGTATCCGCCAGCAGCTGGTAGGACGTCATGTCACTGTCATTTTTCTCCAGTCCAATATTATTCCAGGTCGCATACGGAGTCAGGAACAGGCTCCCGGTCGACATATCCTCTTCCGTCAGATCCATCGTCGGCAGGTGATCGCCGAACATCACGACATAGGTCGGCTCCCCGCGCTCTTCAAGCATCTCGATCAGCTCACCAATAAACTCGTCGACCTCATGAAGCATATTCACATAATATTCCCAGGCGTACGCCATCCCCTCATCTTCCACGCCGGAGATCGTGATCTCAGGATCCTCCAGCACTTCATACTGCGGATAATCCCCATGGCTGCCCACTGTGATCACATAGACGAAATCCTCCTGATCCGGCGTATAGTCCAGAGACTTCTCCACCTCTCCGACCAGAATGTGATCGGTCGGCCAGGTCCCGAGCGGTGTATACTCGCGGATATCCATCAGTTCCTTACTGGTAAACGTATCGAATCCCATCTGGGAAAACGCGTTCGCGCGGCTGTAAAAATTGCCGCCGTTGTTGTGTACCACATGCGTGCCATAGCCGAGCGTGGCCAGGTCGGAGGCAATGCTCTCGCAGTTCGTTTCCTTTAAGATCGTCTTGTACGGATATTCGCCGAGGCCGAAAAACTGCATCCCCATCCCGGTCAGGATCTCAAACTCCGTATTGGCTGTACCCGCGCCGACCACCGGCACCTCCACATAGCCGGAGGTATAGTTTTCAAACAGATATTCAAAATTCGGCACCGCTTCCTCGCTGGTCGTGAGGAAATTCACCATATCCGGATTAATAAAAGATTCCAGAAGGATGACAATGATGTTCGGGTTGTCCAAATTCACCGAAGCTGTCTCTGTATTTTCTGAAAGCACATCCTCCTCTGAGGACATCGTTTTTGTCGCAGCAGCACACACCAGCGATGCGCTTTCGCTTCCAGCCACAGCAGCGCCTGTACTGTCCGCCGTCTCTTTTGCGCTCACATTCTCCTCGCTGTCCGCCGTCTCATTTGCCTTCACATTCTCCGCACCGTCCGCTGCCTCATCCGAACCCGCTTCCATAATATCAAGCACTGCCTGCACCGCTTCCTCGGAATATCCGTCCGGCGTACTCATGCCCTGATTCAGAGCGCTGGACGTGAAGCTGTAGACAAAGCCATAATCCTTATATCCCTGTGCCAGATTCTCAAAGTAAGAAGCCAGAACATTGCTGCTCTTCGCAGCATCCGTCACCCGCGGCACCATCATGACCACCAGAAGAACCAGACATACGCCCGCGATGCGGTGCGTCTTTCCCTGAAACTTCGGTCCTTTCACCCACAGGATCACCAGCAGCACACACACCACTGCGACCGCGGCGATCACCATCGCAGCTTCCTGATCCGTAAAATAGCTGCTCTGCATGGTAAACAGATCGCCCACCATCTTCAGATCCGTCCAGCCAAACGGCGACACCCGTTTTGCCAGAATACAGCCGTTGATCGTCCCTAAAAACAGCCAGAACGCACAGATCAGCATCCGCGCCGCCATGCGGCGCTTCACTATGTAAACGAGTGTCAGCGTCACCCACACCAGAAACGAGTTGTACAAAAAGACCAGATTCCGGTCCACCGCGAATTCGCACGCTTCCACAAACGAATGTCTTGAGATCCACTCGATCACAAAACAGACTCCACAGGCCAGAAACATATGGAACAGAAGCGAGTATCGGTTCAGCACCGCGATCACACGCTCGACTCTCGGGCTGCGCGTCCTCACACGTTTTTCCGTTTTCTTTATTTCTGACAGACTCTTCTCTGTCTCTTTTTTCTTACCAGACAACCTGCAACAACCTCCCAGGTAATATTTTAAAAAACAAGGTAACTATTCATGATAGTACCTCGCACTCGCTGCGAGGTACGTATGAAAACATACATTCTGCAGGAAAAAGTCCCATCGCGCAGCGATTTTAAATGGACTTTTTCCAGTAACTGTGAAGGTACTGAACAGTTACAAATCATGGTAAAATATTGTGAAATTTTAGACCACAGTGAAAGATAATGCAAATCATGAAAAATGTCAACCGGGATTAATGAAATTTAAGGTTTTGTTCACTTTCTTTTCATAAGCCCTGAAGCTGTTCCGTGTCTTCACAATTGCAAAGATTCTTTCCTGAAAAAAATGAAATAATTCTGGATTCTTACCTGATATTGTGCTACTTTATAAGATAAGAAAAAAAAGGACCTTTCCTATATGAATGTAAAAAAAAGATTCTCACTTCTGCTTTTAGCCGCTCTGCTTCTGACCGGCTGTGAAAAAGAGGAGGAGCAGCAGGCCGCGTCTGCCGAGCTGTTTGAGATTACAAACGGCGTGACTTTCGATGGTGTACAGGTCGGCGACGGAAAAGCAGAATTCATTGATGCCTACAGCGATTACACCATTCAGGCCGCCTATACAGGCACAGATTCCAGCTATATGGTCATGTCCATTAATGAAATTCCTTATGACAAGAACATTTCCACGCTGATCGCGAACTTTTTTATCGACGAAGAGCCCGTAACCGAGGATGAACTCTGTGAGGAAAACGATATTGAATATACAGAACTCTATGATCTGCTGAGTTCCACGGACTATCTCCGTGCGCATGAGGTAATCTACCGATACCTGCGGTTTCTCTGGGAAGACAGCGTGATCACGGACATTGATTCCGGCGAGTTCAATTACAACGAAACTTATGAAGTGCCAAAACAGGAGACGTAAATTGTCTCCTGTTTCTCTTGATGCGGCCAACCTTCTCCTGCCCGATTGCCAGACTGCTTAAAAGGTTTTATGTCCATGTCTTCCCGGTCTCCCGCGCAACAAAATACACGCGCTCACTCTCCTGCCGCGGATCATCTTCCGTAAAAGCATCATAGACTGCCTCCAGACGCAGGCCGGCCTCTGCCAGAAGACTGCACACGCAGTCAATCGGCCATGCCCGCTGGATATGCGTTTCCTCGTACCGCTCGTAGCATTCATCTGAAGAATCTTTCCTTATATAGAGGGTCAGGTCATACTCATTGAGTCCTGTCTCTTCCTCATACCAGTTTTCCCAGATAAAGCTTCCTTCCTCGCGGTTCTCTGCAAAGACATTGTCCGAGAGCAGTTCTCTGTATTTGTATTCCGTATTCAGGTCGAAGATAAAGATACCGCCCGGATCCAGATAATTATTGACCAGCCGGAACACCTGCAGCAGGTCGTCTTCCTCCGTGATATAATTCATCGAATCGCAGACACTCACCACGGCGCGCACCGTACCGTAAAGCTCGAATTCGCGCATATCCTGAAGTAAGTACAGGATATCAGATTCCTTTTCCTTTACATTTGATGTCATCGACACATTCCATTCGCCCGATATCGCAAAATCCAGCGCCTTCGATCCGCCCGGCATCGCAGAATCCGGCATATCCGCATCGGAAAGATCATTACGGATATCCGGCTGCTTTTCACGGGCAATTTCCAGCATATCAATGGAATTATCCACGCCGATCATATCATATCCAAGCCGCGCCAGCCGCTGTGTCATGGCTCCGGTCCCGCAGCCAAGCTCCAGCACAAGGCCGTCCGCCACACCGTATTTCAAAAGCAGGCCATGCAGGTAATCGCACCAGTCGTCATAAGGTGTGTCTGACATGAATAAATCGTAGACGCGGGCGAAGCTTTCGTAGGATGCCATACGCATCAATCCCTCTTTCACGTTCGTTATTATTCATCAAATTATTGTTACCATGTTTATTTGAAAATTGAGCATCTATTTCCGCAAGCAGACGGTAGGCAGATTTTTGCAAGTCTCACGAGCATAGTTTTCACTGCTTCGCCATTGTTTGAGCGAAGCGAGTTCCAGCGAAGCAGTGAATAACAGACGGCGCAAGTGAGACGCAAAAATCAACGTGTCTGCGGCGGAAATCAGATGTTCAATTTTCTTAAATATTCTTTCAAGAACGTGTACAGCCGCTCCATCTGCGCATCCGTTCCGATCGTGATTCGCAGATAGTTGTCGATCCGGGGCTTCTTGAAGTAACGCACGTAGATGCCCTGCTCTTTGAGCGCCGTGAACAGTTCTTCGGCGGGTACGCTTTTATGTGTGGCGAACAGGAAATTCGCCTGAGAGTCCGCAAAGGAAAATCCAAGCGCGGCGAGCTCTTTTTTCGCCTGTTCGCGCGTCGCGATGATCTTCCGGCGTGTCTCTTCGAAGTATGCGTGGTCTTCCGCGGCCGCTGTTCCAAGCCGGATTGCAGTCTGATTCATCGTATAAGAATTGAACGAATACTTTACGTCGTTCAGATAACGGATCAGTTCTTTACTGGCGATCGCGTATCCGATGCGCATGCCGGCCAGCGAGCGCGATTTGGAAAAGGTCTTTACGACGATCAGGTTCTCGTATTTTTCAAGCAGCCCGGTGCAGGTCGTCCCGCCAAAATCAATATAAGCCTCGTCTACAACGACGATAACATCCGGATTATGCGCCAGAATGTCTTCAACAGTGGGCATACCCAGAAGCGCGCCGGTCGGGGCATTCGGATTCGGGAAAACCACGCCGCCGTTTTCTTTGTAATAGTCGCTGCCCACAATTTCAAAGGCATCGTTCAGCGGCTGCTGCTCGTAGGGAATGCGGAGCATATCCGCCCACACATCATAGAACGAGTATGTGATATCCGGGAACAGAATCGGCTTGTCCGAATTGAAAAAGGTCAGGAAAATCATCGCCAGCACGTCGTCAGAGCCAACACCGACGAAGACCTGCTCCGGATGGACATGTTCTTCCCGCGCGATCGCCTCCACCAGCTGCCGTGCTTCCGGATCCGGATATTTACGCATCGGTTCCGTGGGCATCTCCCGCAGCGCCTCAGTCACTTTCGGTGACGGCGGATATGGATTTTCATTGGTGTTCAGCTTGATGACATCTGTGCGCTTTGGCTGTTCCCCCGGCACATAGGGGGTCACCTTGCGGATGTTGGCTTCCCAGTTCTTCATAATATGTATCGTTCCTTTCCTGACCTTGGGGTCTTCGTTTCTCTAAATGATTCCGTTCAGTTCTTCGATGCCTGTCCCGGCGCATCACCGGTTCTCATACAGTCTGGTATAGACGCCGTTCTTCGCCAGCAGTTCCTCGTGCGTTCCCTGCTCCTCAATGCCCTTCGGGGTGAGGACGAGAATCTTCTGCGCATTGCGAATGGTAGAAAGGCGATGCGCGATCACGAATGTCGTGCGGCCCTTTGCCAGCTTTTCCAGAGACTGCTGTACGATGCGCTCGCTCTCATTGTCGAGGGCGGATGTCGCCTCGTCAAAGATCAGGATCGGCGGGTTTTTCAGGAAGACGCGCGCGATGGAGAGGCGCTGCTTCTGTCCACCGGAAAGCTTCACGCCGCGCTGACCGATGTCCGTGTAATAGCCGTTCGGCAGCTGGGAAATGAATTCATGAGCATTTGCCAGCTTTGCCGCCTCGATGACTTCCTCATCAGTCGCGTCCGGCCGGCCGTAGCGGATGTTCTCCATGATGTTTTCTGTAAACAGATAAACGTCCTGCTGCACGATACCGATCTGCCTGCGCAGATCCGCAAGCTTAATTTTGCGGATATCCGTGCCGTCCAGCAAAATCTCACCGCTGTCCACGTCGTAGAAGCGCGGGATCAGGCTGCACAGGGTCGTTTTGCCGCCGCCCGACGCCCCGACGATCGCCAGATAGTCTCCGGCTTTCACATTCAGGTCGATGTGGCTTAAGACAGTATCCTGTCCTTCTTCATATTTAAAAGAGACATTTTTAAAGCGGATATCGCCCTTTGCTGTGTCCATACTGACAGCGTCCGGCGCATCCTGAATGTCCGGCTCGATGTCCATCACTTCAAGGAAGCGCTCGTATCCGGAAAATCCGTTCTGGAACTGCTCGGTCAGGGTGATCAGCTTTTTGATCGGGTCAGTAAAGTTGTTGATATACAAAAGGAAGGTCACCAGATCCGCGACCGCCATCAGCCCCGCCGTGATAAGGCCGGTGCCGACCAGCAATACAACGATGGTGACAAGGGTCGTCATCGCGCCAAGCCCCGAATTGTACATCGCCATGAATTTGTAGCTCAGCTTTTTCGCCTCAACAAAGCGCTCGTTGCCGCCGTGAAACTTTTCCTCCTCGATGTGCTCATTGCCAAAGGATTTCACCACACGGATACCGGAAAGGCTGTCCTCAATCTGGCCGTTGATGTCCGCCATCCGCCTGCGGTTTTCCTTGAACGCGACTTTCATCTTTTTGTTCAGGTACAGCGCGTAGCAGGCAATGATCGGGATGAACAGGTAGGTCACCAGCGTCAGCTGCCAGTTGATCTGCGCCAGGATCACGCAGGAACCGATCAGCTTGATCAGCGAGATCACGATGTCCTCGGGACCATGGTGCAGAAGTTCGCTGATGTCGAACAGGTCCGCGGTAATGCGGGAGAGCATCTGCCCGGTCTGATGATTGTCATAATACGCAAAGGACAGCTTCTGGTAATGTCCGAAGATTTCGGCGCGCATATCATGCTCGATTCTCGCGCCCATATTGTGTCCGTAATACCCGATATAAAAATTGCAGAAGCATTCCACTGCCACCATCACGATCATGGCAATGCCAAGCTTCGTGATGATCGGAAGCGCCTCGTTCGACGGCAGCTGAATGACGTTATATGTGATATAGCGGACCACCAGCGGGATTGCCAGTGTCACCGCTCCTCCCAGAATCGCAAAAAACATATCTGAGGCAAACAGCCCCAGATATGGCTTATAATAAGAAAGCAGCCGCTTCCATTTGTGTTCCATGATTTTCTCTCTCCTCTGTCTTCGTAACTGTTCCGTTCCTTCGCAGCAAGTGCAAATGCCTGCCCGGAGCATTACATGAATTCTTTACAAACACAGCGGTACGCGAATGAACTGTCTGCTTCCCACTTTCGTGTTCTTTTTTTATTCCTGAACAAGCCCCTGCTCTCTCATCACCTCGATGATCGCATCCACATGCTGCGCGCAGAGCTCATCGGTCTTTGCCTCCGCCATCACGCGGATCACCGGCTCGGTACCGCTCTCACGCACAAGGATACGTCCCTCATCGCCCAGTGCTTTTGCAGCCGCCTCAATAGCTGCCTGTACCGCCGCGCTTGCTTTTACGGCCGCTTTGTCTTCGACACGCACGTTTTTCAGAAGCTGCGGATAAATCTCCACCTCGGATGCCAGAGACGCGAGGCTCCTCTTTTTGTCCATCATAACCTCCATCACCATGATGGACGTCAAAATGCCGTCGCCGGTCGTCGCATATTTGGAAAAAATAATGTGACCGGACTGCTCGCCGCCCAGGCAGTGGCCGTTCTCACACATATTTGCATAGACATACTTGTCGCCGACCGCTGTTTTTTCATAGCAGATTCCTTCACGGTCAAAGGCTTTGTAAAGGCCGATGTTGGACATGATGGTCGTGACGACGGTGTTGTTCTCCAGCTGTCTGTTCTCTTTCAGGTATTTTCCGCAGATGTACAGGATCAGGTCGCCGTCAATGATACGTCCGTTGGAATCGACCGCGATACATCGGTCCGCGTCCCCATCATAGGCAAAGCCGACATCCAGCCCTTTTTCCAGGACAAAGTTCTGAAGCTCCTCGATATGGGTCGAGCCGCAGCCGCGGTTGATGTTCGTGCCGTCCGGCTCGTTGTGAATGACATAGGTTTTCGCGCCGAGCGCGTCGAACACACTCTTTGCGATTGAGGAAGAACTGCCGTTTGAGCAGTCCAGACCAACCTTCGTGTTCTTATAAGAACGCGTCGCCAGGGAGATCAGATGCCCGATGTAACGGTTCCGCCCTGCCTGATGATCCACCGTGCGGCCGATCTTTTCTCCGGTCGCAAACGGAAGCTCGCCAGAGTTTCCGTCAATATAAGCCTCGATTTTCTCTTCCACCTCAGCCTCGATCTTTTTGCCGCTGCCGCTGATGATCTTCAGGCCGTTGTCGTAATAGGGGTTGTGGCTCGCGGAAATCATAATACCGCAATCGAAATCCTCCGTGCGCACCACATAAGAAACGCTCGGCGTCGTTGTCACATGAAGCAGATACGCATCCGCTCCCGATGCCGTCAGCCCTGCCGCCAGCGCGTACTCGAACATATAACTCGAACGGCGCGTGTCCTTGCCGATCACAATTCTGGCCTTCCGCCGCGGGAACACGGAGGCATCTCCGTCTCCGGCGCCCGCCTGATCTGCCGCGTCAGCCCCGGCCGCTGCCATTTCCGCCTGTTCGTCAGCAATCTGGCCGTAATACCATCCCAGATAGCGCCCGACCTTGAACGCATGCTCAACGTTAAGCTTCACATTCGCCTCGCCGCGGAATCCGTCTGTTCCAAAATATTTACCCATTTCTGCTTCCTTCCTTTTCAAACTGTCTCTGCCGCACGATTTCAAAGCTCAGCACCCCGGCCGCGACCGACGCGTTCAGCGAATCGATATCTCCGTGCATCGGGATGGAAACCGCAAAATCACATTTTTCGCGGACGAGACGGCTCACGCCGCTGCCCTCCGCACCGATCACCAGTCCAATTGGTCCGGTAAGACTTGCCTCATACATGGGCTGCGCATCCATGGCTGCACAGGCAAACCAGATGCCTTCTTTTTTCAGCTCCTCTATCGTATTTCCCAGATTCGTCACACGCGCGACCGGCGTATAGTTCAGCGCACCCGCCGAAGCGCGCGCCACCGTCGCGGTCAGTCCCACCGCATGCCGTTTGGGGATGATCACGCCGTGCGCACCTGCCAGATTGGCGGTACGGACGATTGCACCAAGGTTATGCGGATCCTCGATCCCGTCCAGCAGGATCAAAAACGGAGCCTCGCCCTTTTCGCGCGCCGCCGCCAGAATGTCCGCAACCTCCGCATAATCATAAGCCGCAGCACAGGCAATCACGCCCTGATGCCGTCCGGTCTGTGACAAGCCGTCCAGACGCTCCTTCGGCACGAAATCAATGATCGTACCGGCCTTGCGCGCCTCTCTTTTGATGGACTGAATTGGCCCGTCCTGGCAACCGTCCTGAATCAGCAGACGGTCAATCGTCTTGCCCGAACGGTAGGCCTCCAGAACGGCATTGCGGCCCTCAATGAGGCCGGAATCCGCTGCGTCCGGCTGCACATTTATTTCCTGTTTTCTCATATTGTCTCCTAAAATGATTGTGTCACACCTGCACCCGCGCCTTGCCCTGGCATCCGCAAGCAGACGGCAGGCGGATTTTTGCAGATTTTTCGAGCATAGCTTCTCTTGCTTCGCCATGTTCAGGCATCCGCAAGCAGCCCGATACTCTCCAGCCCCTTCGCTGTCAGCTCCGTCATCCGCTCATACTTTTCTTCCAGATACAGATAGCCCATGAGCGCCTCGAAGCCGGTCGCCTCCAGATATTCCGTCATGGTGGCGTTTTTCGCCTTTGTATAAGGCTTGGAATTGCGTCCCCGGCGGTAAATGGCCGTCTCCTCCTCGTCAAGCTCCGGCAGAAGCGCCGCGATCATTTTTGCCTGCGCTTTTGCGCTGACACAGCGCGTCACCAGCCTGTGCAGCTTCTGCGGCTGGATGTCGTGCCGTTTCACATAAATGGTCCGGATGATCAGCTCATAGGCCGCATCGCCGATATAAGCAAGAGTCAGCGGGGCATACTGCTTCCAGTCTTTGGACGGAAGAGCAAATGCGGCGTCGATGCAGGCAGTCATATCCGTTGCTTCCGTCATGCCCGTTTCCACTTTACACCCTCACGCGTATCCAGAAGCGTGATACCCTGTTCGGCCAGCTGGTTGCGGATCTCATCCGCCCGCGCAAAATTCTTTGCCTTGCGCGCAGCCTGCCGCGCTTCGATCAATGCCTCGATATCCGCGTCCAGCAGTTCTTCCTTTTCTTCCACGATCAGACCGAGGATGCCGCACAGATCGACCAGTTCCCCGTACACTGCCTGTACCAGTTCCTTTGAGTTTGCGGAGGTGAGGTTGCTGTTCGCGTATTTTACCAGTTCAAAAATCGCCGCGATCGCGTCCGCCGTGTTGAAGTCATCGTCCATGGCCTCGTCAAACTTTGTCTCATAAGCTTTTGCTCCGGCCAGGATATCCTGCTCAGCAGATGTCAGAACGACTTCTTCCGAAGCGGCGTTTTGCTCAGTACCTGCAGAACTGTTCTCCATAATATACTTCAGGTTTGACACCGCATTGCGGATTCGCTCCAGTCCGTTTCCGGCTGCCTCCATCAGGTCCGCACTGAAATTCAGCGGGCTGCGGTAATGCGCGCTCAGCATAAAGAAACGCAGCACCTGCAGGTCGTATTTCTCAGAGATTTCGCGCACGGTAAAGAAATTGCCGAGCGACTTGGACATCTTGCGGTTATCAATATTCAAAAACGCATTGTGCAGCCAGTACTTCGCAAACGGCCTGCCGTTGCAGCACTCGCTCTGCGCGATCTCATTCTCATGATGCGGGAAGATCAGATCCTCGCCGCCCGCGTGAATGTCAATTTCCTCGCCCAGATATTTTTTCGACATCACCGAGCACTCAATATGCCAGCCGGGACGCCCCTCGCTCCACGGCGACGGCCAGAACGGCTCGCCCTCTTTTTTCGGCTTCCAGAGCACAAAATCCAGCGGATCCTCCTTCTGATCTTCGCCAGTCACCAGAAGCGAACGGCCGCCCGAGCGCAGATCGTCCAGATTCTTGTGGGAAAGCTTACCGTATTCCGCAAATTTTCTGGTGCGGAAATAGACCGTGCCGTCCACATTGTAGGCATAGCCCTTGTCCATCAGCGTCTGAATCATTTCGATCATCCCGTCGATCTCCTGCGTCGCACGCGGATGGGTCGTCGCCGGACGCACATTCATCGCTTCCATGTCCTTTTTGCACTCCGCGATGTACCGCTCGGAAATCTCCTGCGCGGAGACGCCCTCCTCATTCGCTTTGGCGATGATCTTATCGTCCACGTCCGTAAAATTGGATACATAATTCACTTCATAGCCCTTGTGCTCCAGATAACGCCGCACCGTATCAAACACGATCATCGGGCGCGCATTTCCGATATGGATCAGATTGTAGACCGTCGGTCCGCAGACATACATCTTTACCTTGCCCGGTTCCAGCGGCACAAATTCTTCTTTTCTTTTCGACAGTGTATTGTAAACTCTCATCCTGATTCCTCAACTTTCCCATGAACATAAATTCGCCGTTCATTCACAGAGCGGCTCCTTATCCTTACATACAGCACATCCACGCTGCATATTTCAGATGTCTGTGAACAGTCTATGCAAAAACCCCGCTTTTGTCAATTCCTTTTCCCTTTTCATTTCTCTTCTTTTATCGTAATGATATAAGCAGTTGCCTTCTCCCGAAACTGGCAAAAGAGAGGAATATATTCATTTAAAATCTGATCAAAGGCTTCCCTTACCAAAGCGCCATTATAATCATGAGCCAGATTATTCCTCAAAGACAGCATCTCCATCCATCTGTCGTCCGAGATTAACCCTACCGAATATGCCGTTCGAAGTGTTTCACGGGGTGAACCAGCAGCAAAATCCAGAATTTTATGATACTTAACGATGATATCCTTCATAACCTTCCAGGAAAGGTCAAACGTCAGATTGTATTTCTGTGCAGCTCCGCTCAGCACAAATTCATCTTCCGGGTCCCGCTGTTTTGCCTGTTCCAAACCACTCAGACAATCACAAAAGCTTCTATATCGATTAATAAACTTTCCTTCCATAGCGGTCCATGTCCTCTTTCAAATATTGATTCGTACATTTGTCATAATCAAATACATCTATTTTTTTCAGAGTAGGAATCCGATCGATTTCCTCTTTCAGATCATCCAGGTTACGGCCGCCTTTCACAATAAAATCAATATCACTGGTCTCCGTCGCAGTACCGGTCGCATATGATCCAAACAGATACAGATGCTCTACCTGATACTTTCGACAGATCCGTTCTACCTGCTCTGTTATTTTCTCAAATGAAAGATTTGCCATAATCCTCTCCTGTATACGCTCGAATTCAGCTGTTCTGAACATCTGCCCTCTGATTTTTCACACACCCCAGACAGCTCGCGCATCCGCTTCCCGCAATACCGTCTCCATACATCCTGCCGTCCGCAATGCCGTCCATCAGCGGCTGCAGCAGGCAGACAGCGTGAGCGGAAATGCCCTCGCCGCTTCCGGTAAAGCCAAGTCCTTCCTCCGTGGTCGCCTTCACATTCACGCGTCCCGGCTCCAGATGCAGCGCTCCGGCGATGTTCTGCTTCATCTGCTCCATATAGGGCAACAGCTTCGGCCGCTGCGCGATGATCGTCGCGTCAATGTTTTCAATCACCATGCATTTCTCATCCAGCATCTCCCCGACACGCTTCAAAAGTTCCACGCTGGAGATACCTCTGTAACGCTCATCCGTATCCGGAAAATGCTTTCCGATGTCGCCCAGCGCTGCCGCGCCGAGCAGCGCATCCATGACCGCGTGCAGCAGCACATCCGCGTCCGAATGTCCCAAAAGTCCCTTTTCGTACGGTATTTCCACGCCTCCGAGGATCAGTCTGCGATCCTCCACAAGGCGGTGCACATCATATCCCATTCCGATTCGCATCTATTTCCTCCTGTTCCTTCATTCATCCGATCAGCACTCGTTTTCCTTCAAATGCAAAACCATAATGACAGATCCGCTCCTGCGGAATCCCTCTTGCAAGCAAATCCGTATCATACTTCATTTTCTCAATCTGAGCATGCGCGTCTTTCACCGTTTCGCTTAAGTCTTTCTCTTTCACAGGATTGAACACCTTAAACTCCAGAACATAAGCTCTGAGGTCGTTTTGCAACGGCTCCAACACTACATCATAGCGCCCGAGCCCGCTTTCACGGTTCGAAGTGATCCAATAACGTTCCGCCAGATCTACGATCAGCCCCAGCACAAAGCCGTGATAAAATCGTTCCGGCTCCACTTCGTCAGATAATTTCTTCCCGGTGTCAAAAAAGCTGAACGTCTGCAGGGCAAACTGGTTCATATACTGATTCATATAATCCACATCGCCCAACAGCAGTGCTTTTATAAAGTCATTATACCTCGTGGATGGATTTGCAAACCATCTTTGAATGATTTTGCGGAATTCTTTTTTCACTTCCAGATTTGTAAGGGACAGCGAATACTCGTTGTCTCTTTCCATTTCGATTTCATTTTCATTCCCGGCCATTCTGCAGTCTTTGTCTGTTACAGGCTTATCCGTCCGCAGATACCCTGCCGCAAGAAGCAGACTCCAAACCGCTGAATCGCTCTCATCCAGTTCTTCAAATGCGATCTCTTCCTCCAGCCTTTTGTGAATGGACTTGCCCGCGAGCAGATCCTCTGCATCCATTTTCAATTCAGAGGAACCTTCCTGAAGCAGCTTTCCGACCAGCCTGTTCGAACTGGTGTTTGCCCAGTAAGTTCCAAATCTTCCTGAATCCAGATACTTTGTGATCGACCATGGATTATAAATATCTTTTCTTTTTCCAAAACAAAATCCATCGTACCAATACCGCACTTTTTCAATTTGCTCCGATAATCCAAACAGCCGCAGCGCTTCATAAACCTCTGCCTCGGTAAAGCCAAAGGCCGCTTCATATTTTGTGGAAGTCGTCATCACGACTTCCAGATTATTCATATCGGAAAAAATGGATTCTTTGCTGACCCTTGTAATTCCGGTTAACAGCCCCCGTTCCATATAGGGATTCGTCTTAAATGTACAGTTAAAAAGCCTGCTGATAAAAGGGAGCAGTTCATCCCAAAAATCATAAACATATGCCTCATGCAGCGGCGTATCATATTCATCCAGAAGAATGATTGCCTTTTTCCCATAATAACGATACATACAGATCGACAGACGATGCAGCGCCATCGCCGCCATTGTATCAGACATCTCTGGTCTTACATAGTCAAAATATTCCTTTTCCTGCTGATTCAATGCATCACCATCCAGCACATAGCGATATTTCGCATACAAATCCACAATCGTCTGGATTATACTTTCCCGAATATCTTCATACGTGTTTCCTTTGATACCGGCAAAACTGATAAAAATCACCGGATAGCTTCCCTGCAATGTACGATATTTGGGATTTTCCCAAATAGAAAGTCCTTCAAACAACTCTGAGCGATCGGCATACTGCTTTGAGAAAAAAAGTTCCAGCATACTCATATTCAGAGTCTTACCGAAGCGGCGCGGGCGCGTAATCAGGGTCACTGTGTCTCCGTTCTCCCACCATTCTCGTATAAAATCCGTCTTATCCACATAAAAATAATGATTTTTCCTGATATACTCAAAATCCTGCGTTCCAATGGAAATAGTCGGAACCATCTGCCTCGCCCCCTTCTCCAATAAATCGGTTAAGCGTACGCTTCTTCCGATAAGTCATATTTCCTGCCATAAATCAACCGCAATCCTGGCAGCTATGATTTTTCTTCACAAAGCTGCCCGAAATCCCGTCAAGCTGTTCTCTCGTCCCCAGCTTGAGATAGCGCCGCAGAGTCCGCCGGGACATTCCCTGCGTCAGCGAAAATGTATCCTCACTGGATTCGCCAGATTCCCCGTCCGAAGGATGCGGACGCCCGGATGCATACGCCTTCGCCATCTCCTCGTAAGATGCGTCGTCGATCACCTTTTTCCCGCGTGAATACAGACGGTGATAGAGAAAAAAAGCTTCCTCGCATCCAAGCTCCATTGATTTTTTCAGGCAGACGCGGCCAAGCGTCCTGTCGCCGCCGTCCACGCCGCCCCGGCGCAAATAATACTTCCCCAGTCTGTAAAACGCTTCCGGATCGTCACGGCCGACCGCCCGGATCCAATCGTTTCTGACACTCTTTTTCATATTCTGCCACCATCCTTTCTGATGATGACAGTTTAGCAAAAACAGCCGTCTGATTTTCTACCGGAAGTATACAAAACACTCTTTTATTTCGTCAGCGGCACGAGCAGAGGCAGACGGTATTCCGCCAGAACGCTGTCCATCTCTCCTAAGGACAGACGGTTTTTCAGCCCGTAAATGATGGCGCGGTCGCGCAGTCTGGCAGCAGTCAGCGGCGCACAGTGACCGCTTTTTAACAGGGTCTGTGTCTCTTCCGCAGTAAATTCCAGCACAAAGGCGACCCGCAGCAGAGTATCCTGCGTGGTGTTGCCCTGATTGCGGATCAGCTTGTAGCCGCCCGCGCGGCTCAATCCCGCGAGCTGCGACATGGTCTCCACAGACATATCCTTTTTTCCAAGCTTCGGAAGCAGCAGATCCCCAACGGTCTTCATGACCGGTTTTTCTTCCATCATCTCGTCCAGCGGCACATCCGTCTCGATCATGCGCATCGTCGCTCCGACCCGCTCCACAGCGGCATTGATGGCCGACTGCTCCAGATATTCCATTACGACATAGGCTGTGCCATTTTCCTGAAAAATATCCCGCGTCGCGCCCACCTGCGGGTGGCGCAGGAAACGTGTATATGCCCTCGCATCATGAATGAACTTGTCAAGTCCTGCCTGATACTCCTTCTGGCAGCCCGGTCTCGGAACAAGCAGGCTTCTCCCGTTTTCCGTTTTCCGGCGGGCAGCATTTCGCGGATTGAATTCGCGGATCGCCACCTTGCGTTCCATGTTCAGATCCCAGCCGATATGGGTGTTCCCGATATCATCGCTCTCAAAGGCTTTTCCGGAAACATACCGTCCCGCCAGAATAGTCTCCGCCGGGAGATACGCCATACCCGCCCGGTCCTGCGCATCATATCCGCAGTGCGGGCACACGCCCTCACCGGTCCATTCTTCCATGCATCCCGGGCAGCGGTTAAATTCCATCGCAAGTCCTCCTTCCGCAAGTGCACTTTTCTTCTGATAGGTTCCGAGTACGCAAGCGTCCTCTCCTTCCGATAAGTCACATTATATGGAATTCCCGCGCAAATTACAATCTTTTTCATGAAAAAAGGAGGCCGGTCACTGCGTCCGGCCTCTTTCTCATCTGTCAGCTGCGTCCACAGCTGTATTCCATATTTTATTGCCACATATCAATGCCGTCCTGAATCATCACCAGTAAAACGTATCAGTTTCTACCGTCTCCGGTTCGTTCCCGGTGAAGCTGCCATCGCCCTCCATCGTTATGACAGCATTTCCGTCCTCCACCGCATAGATAACGCCCTGATTATCCAGGGTACCGGTCAGGATAATTTCGTTCCCAAATTTCAGCACGCCAGTGTCTGTGTTCACCAGACTGCCGCTAATCGCCACATAGGAAGTATTGCGGATAATCAGTTCCCCGGCATTCTCCACGCTGCCTTCGATGATTGTCTGAGAACCTCCCCGTTCCACATTACCGCCTTCCTCGATCGTCAACGTCGATTTCTCATCCAGAAATAAATTCTCATATTCAACAGGAGAATCTATAAACAGCGTTCCACCCGAAAGGACCTGTACATTGCTATTATAAAATCCCAGACCATTGTAGCTGAAAAACCAGCAATCCGAAAGGATCAGATTACAGCTGTACAGTTCCAGACCATAGAGGCTGTTAAAAACGCCTCCCCCTTCAGAAAAATCTATCGTCATTCCTGTCAGGGCGGCTTCCCCTGATGTTGTCATAAATTTTGCGCTTTCATGGACGGTCATTCCGACACAGTTTTCCAGCAGGTCGGAGGTTTCCAGCAGCGCGATCGCACCATCCTCCAGGATCAGGCTGCCCCCGTACAGATTAATCGTGCCGCCCCGGCCATACAGGCCGCCGTTTTCTCCTGAGATGGCAAGATCGCCGTCTCTGATGATCAGGGTACTGTCCCCGTCCATAACCAGAAGCTTGTCCGTGAGAATAAGATCGCCGGATACTTCGATCACAGAGTCATCATCCAGAATAATACATTTGCAGTTCTCATCGACGAGAGCGATGTTCAGATCATTTTCCGAAGAAACCTGGCGGACAGATTCGAGAGCCGATGTGCTCCAACCGAAGCACAGAAGATCTATACTGCTCGAATCCGGGATGTCCACGGTCGAATCTTCACTATAGAGAACAGCGCCTATATGCGAAATCCAGTTGCTGCCCTCCACGGCCCTGAGCACGCTGGTGGATTCGTTACTGTAAAGCATACCATAGTTTACAAGCTCTGCATTCTCCGTTTCCAGAGAAATCGTGCCGCAGTTATGAATCTTCGTCGAACTGTATAAATTACTGTTTTCGCCCAGAACCAGAGTGCCGGTATTGGTAAGGGATGCCGTTGTTCCCTCCAGAGAAATCTCTACTCTTCCGGACTCCGGCGCCTCCGACTCGATCCGCAGGTCACCGTAGTTATAAAAGGCATGACGAATGAAAATCTCATACTCTCCGGTCTTTTCTGAACCGGTCATGCTGATCGAACCCATATTATAGATCTGCATATTCTGGATTTCATAATAACCGACCCGCATCGTGCCGTAGTTCAGCAGCCGTCCTTCCGCCTGCAAACAGATCGTATCATAATCCAGAATGCCATAATTAATTACAGTCGCATAATCCGTCACATCATCGTCATTCCAGTCGACCGTATTCAGTGCACCGGTTATGGTTCCATAATTCACCAGCACTGCTCCGCCCTGCAAATACATCTCACCGAATTCTTCCTCATCCGCCGCATCGATATTCACAGTGACTCCTTCGCTGACCATCAGCGCAACATCCACATAATTATATTCCTCATCCAGTGTCAGGTCCGCTTCGATAATAATTGCCGCCACGCCCTCATCCTTTGCCGTCCTGTACTCCTCCATAGTCGCCACATGCACCGCATCCGCAAATACCTCGTCGATATCGAGAATGGAGAGCATATCTGGAACCGTCTCCAGAGCCTCATTGAGTGAAGCAAAGGAATTGCCGTTCATGGAAAGCTCAGCCCCTTCTTCCAACAGCAGATTCTCCTCCTGCTCCAGCCAGACAAATGCGTTGCAGGCCAGGCTTCCTCCGTCCGCCACCGAAATGCAGCCGCCGTCTGTCACCTGGAGCAAACCTTCGTAGGGGTTGAACTGACCGCCTGACTCGATCCGGACATAGCCGCCTCCGCTGACGACAACCGGCACATAGCCGTCAAAACCGCTGTTCTCGGTAATCAGAAGGGGCTTTGTGATCTCCAGCGTCCCGGTCGTCAGGCCCAAATACGAATCGAGGATCACCGCCGACACCTCATCCGAGGCCAGCAGCTCATAGAGTTCCTCCTGCGAATCGCCATTGTAGGTGACCGCGTCCGCGAAAATCTCATCCACAGAAAGCGTCGACAGATCGATGCCCATCACTGCGGCAATCTCCGTCTCAGGTTCCGTCTCCGACTCAGTTTCTGTCCGTGGTGCTTCCGTTTCCGTCTCTGTCTCCGGCACAAGCGGGTCCTGTTTTCCCGAAAAGAAAGCAGCACAGATGATCCCGATCACGAGCACAGCTGCCGCGGCGATGCCGCCGATCACGAATTTCCGTTTTGGATCGGGAATCGGTATCGGTCTCACTTCCAGTTCCCCGATCAGCTCCTCCATACTCTGGTAGCGATCCTGCGCGCGGATGGAAAGCCCTTTCATCAGAACCTTTTCCTGCTCCGGGCGGATTTTCACTCCCAGCTCGGACGGAGATTTCAGCTCATCCTTTTCCAGCCGGTCCAGCGCCTCCATCGGCACCTGGCCGGTGATGGCGCGGTACATCGTCGCGCAGAGCGAGTAGATGTCCGTCCATGGCCCCTGTTTGCCGCGCTTGCGGTACTGCTCCTCCGGCGCGTAGCCGGGCTTTAAGATCACGGAAAGGCTCTTTTCATCCGTATAATCCCGCGTGGAGCCGAAATCCAGAAGCGTCACCCTGTTATCCGGATCGACCATCAGATTGTCCGGGCTGATGTCGCGGTGGATCACGCCCGCCTTATGTACCTTTACCAGCGCTTCCATGACCGGAAGCATCATGGCAAAGACCTGATCCGCCGGCAGGCATTCTCCGGGTGTCTGCGCAAGCAGCTCCTTGAGCGTCTGTCCTTCCGCAAATTCCATCACGATATAGGCCGTATCGTTTTCCTGAAAATAATCCCGTACAAAGACGATCCCCGGCTGGCGGACGAACCGTGCCAGTGTCTTCGCCTCGCTTAAAAAGCCCTCCAGACCGGTGTTGTACTGCGAGACATAGCTGCGGTTGAACACAGACACACAATGACTGTACTCAGCCTGTCTCGACACAAAATTGTTCGGATAATATTCCTTGATTGCCAGCTTCATATCCAGATTCAGATCCCAGGCAATATAGGTGATGCCGAATCCGCCCGCGCCGAGCGTTTTTCCGATCATGTATTTCCCGGCCAACACTGTCCCTTCCGGGAGAACGTTCAGGCTGCTTTTCTGTTTCCCCGGTTCATAACCGCAGTGCGGACACGGCCCTGTCCCGCTCCACGGTTCCATACAGCCATAGCATCGTTTGATTTTCATCCTGTGTCTCTCCTTTGAATTCTTTGATGTCTGACACATTAATCTCTAATCCAATCCAATCAGTGCGTTGTTAATTGTATTCTTAGAATAAACGCCATAATTCAAATGTTGCCCATTTCTCCACTCGCAAAGCATCAGGTGGCCGGAAGCAGACAATTCTGCTGTTATATAGCGTCTGTTTTCCAAGTGCTCATCGTGAAGAATAAAAACGTAACCGCATAATGGAACACGCTCCGGTACAGGCATTTGAAGCTGAAGAGCCAGTCTCCCCGGGGTACCACCGGCCAGTCGAATTCTCTGAATCTTAAAATCATGCGAAGAATAAGGGCAAATATACTGTTCTTCGTTCTTGTTCATAGTTTGATACATCTCGACGAAAAAATTCCCTTCCTTTTGGTTGATTAAAGCAATAGTTGCCGCTCCGTTTTCTCCCGTAATAAACTGTGGAAGAATATTGTGTTCCAACATATAGCGATCTTTTGTATCATAGGTTGGGTTTTGAACTTTCTTATTTTTGAATCTATCCAAAAATTCCATAACAACACTCCTTTTGAATGCAACGTCTCGTCATAAGCAACATATGTGATCCCAAGGCTTTCTGAGCCAATCACGCTCCCAATCTGATACCGTCCGTCCAGCAGGCTGCCCTCTGACAACGCCGGATTTTATTAAATTCTTTCCTGTGATCATACCCGCAAAAAGGGCAGATTCCCCTCGTCTTTCACACTTTCGCTTATTCTGCAACATACACATACGTTCGCTGTGTGAAGTACCCCTTTCCATCACAGGCCGTGCAATCTCTTGGGCAGTCAACAGCCTCTCCATATAACCGATACGTTCCCGTACCATTACATATACTGCATGTTCCGTTATCACAAGACGGACAGTCAACCTTCACCTCCTGCCATTCCCAGTGCCCGCCTGTGTTGCCGTTGTCGGTGTTCGCATCACCGCTGTCAGCGCTGCTGCCTGAACTATTGTAATCCACAGGCTGATTGACCGCAAGAGTATCTGGCTCTACCAACGTAAAGCCATTACTATAATAGATGGCCATTCCCGTCCTTCCGTTCCCTGTATAATAATAGTTTGCCTGAACGAGCACGTCAAACGTAATTTCTTCTCTGTATGTCAGTGAACTCACATCGCTATCAGTCCCAGTATAGGAAAATGCATAGAAATCACACAGCATGGCAGAAGAAGATCTATAATCCTTTTCTAACGTGTCCGTCAGGGTGAGCTCATACTGCGGTTCCTGTAAAAGCGCTACGACTTCCTCCACCGCAGCCGGTCCGTTATCCAGTTCAAAATCGTAACTGAGCAGATGTCCATCCGTCTGGTAAGCCATATCTTCCCCGCGTTCACAGTTTAAAAATATGCCAACATCCGGCAAAATCGCTCCGTCCGCCTCAGGCACACCTCCCGATTTGTTCCCGCTTATCCAGCTAAAGCCGGAAACATTCTCATAAATTAAAACAACGAAATATCCGGATCCCATTCCAGTGACATCATCTTCCACATATCCGAAATACCAAAATGTTATCTTGCCATCTTCCTCATTTCCCTTATATGCCAAAACCGGTCCGGTGCCTCGCCCCCTGTCATCATAATATTCAAATTCAAAACTATAATCTGAAATCAGAACAGCCTCGTAGGCATCAACCGCATCTTGCAGGTCAGTGTCGGAAATATAAGCAATATCAATATCGGAGATTTCTTCCATGTCTTCCGTCCACCCAACACATACACCATCAAAATAGTCATTCGGATCAGGGAGCGTCTTCTCCGATGCAGCAAAGCTGGCCTCCGGGCACAGCATTCCTGATATCATTACACATATCACAGCTGTAACAAAACCCTTCAGAACGTTCCTCACGTTGTTTTTCATTTTCTTAATCCTTCCATACTCTCGTCGTAACCATACTGAACAGTTGTTTCTCTTCCATCTGTAACAGATGTTTTTTCAGAGCAGAAGACTGTCAGCTCTGTGCTCCTCTTCGGTCTGAGCTGTTCTGATCATAACATATCCCTGTTTCCTGATTCAATCCGTTTTTCAGCCCCTCGTCAGCACCAGCAGACAGAGGATCCCCACGATCAATGCAACAAATGCGATCTTCCCCCCAGGGAATACCACGTTCACGCTTCCTGCCGGATTTTCCGGCAATATCCTGCTCAGACGGTGCCTCGATGGTTCCATCGTACTTGGTCTGTTCAAAATTCTCCTGCCCCGTTTTCTCAACGTCTGTCTTTCCGAATTCTGTCTTTCCGAACTTTGTCTTCCCTGAATCTGTCCTTCTGTAATCTGTTATAACAGGATCATCGTCATCTGTCGGACGCAACTCTTCTATATTCAGCATAGCTCTTAGTTCACCAATGCTCTGAATCCGATCTTCTTTGTAAACAGCAAGGCCTTTTAGCAGCGCCTCTTCCTGTGCCGGGCGGATTGATACCCCCATCTTAGAGGGACGCTTCAGATTGTCATTGCCCTCTCCTCTGCGTTCCAGCGATTCCGGAGGCATCCTGCCGGTGATCGCCCGGTAGATCGTCGCGCAGAGTGCATAGACATCCGTCCACGGTCCCTGACTGCCCCTGCTGCGGTACTGCTCCTCCGGTGTATAGCCCGGCTTCAGCATAACAGACAGGCTCTTCTGCCCGTCCGCGACAAAAGCTCTCGCTGAACCAAAATCAAGCAGCTTCACGCGTCCTCTGTCGTCCACCATCAGATTGTCCGGGCTGATATCCCGATGGATCAGCCCTGCCTGATGTACCTGTTCCAGTGAATCCATGACCGGCTCCATCATCGCCAGCACGATCTCCGTGTCCATCCGGCCATGCGGCTGCTGCCGCAGCACGGCCTTCAGTGTCTGCCCTTCGGCATATTCCATCACAATGTACGCCGTGTTGTTTTCCTGAAAATAATCCTTCACGGATACGATACCCGGCAGATCCGCAAATTTTGCCAGACGGCGGGCTTCATCGACAAAGCGTTCCTGCCCTTTCTGGTAAAAATCGGATTCCCGTCTCGGCAGCACGGTCACCGTTTTCGTCATGCTGCCGTCCCGCGCCACAAAACCATCCGGGAAAAATTCCTTGACCGCGACCTTTGTCTCCAGATTCTGATCCCAGGCCGCATAGGTAATGCCAAAACCTCCGGCTCCGATCGCCCTTCCGACCATATATTTCCCGGCCAGCACCGTCCCCGGCCTCAGATGATGCGCCGGAGCCTTATAGTCCGCAAGTTCAAAGCCGCAGTGCGGACACGGCCCATCCCCGTCATATTCCCTCATGCAGCTCAAGCAAATCTGTTTGTCCATCTGCAGCCTCCTCGATTATTATTACACAAACACAGCCGCAGCCGTGTAATTATCATTGTCTCCGCTAGCCTTCTGACGCAGCCGCCCCATCATCAGGGCGATCCACTCCTCTGGTGTGTCGGATCTCGCAAGATCCCTTACCATCTCTTCCTCCAGCACATATTCCCAGAAGCCGTCCGTACAGAGCAAAAAGACATGCTCCGCTCCATCGTCAAGTACAGCGTCGCCGAAATCCGGCCGGATGCTCTCGTCCGCGCCCAGCGCCCGAAGCACACGGTTACGATCCTCGTGGAAACGGATCTGGTCCCTTGTAATCTCTCCGGCCAGCACCGCCATCTGCGAAACACTGTGATCCGACGTGCAGAAAGCGATCCTTCCGTCCTTAAAATGATACAGTCTGGAATCGCCCAGATGTGCCCAGCGGGCATTTTCTCCTTCTATAAAAAGACTGACACAGGTGGTCTTCATCCGGCAGCCGTCCTGCTGTTTCGCAAGCACAGCCCGGTTGGCTTCCATATACGCGGTAAGCATCCAGGCCTCGCTGGCCACCTCCGTCCGTTCATGCGCGCGCAATATTGTCTCTACGGCCGTCCGCGACGCGATATGTCCGCCGCCGTGGCCCCCAGTCCATCCGCCACTACCACGCAGCAGCGGTCCAGCTGCTTCCCGATACCGAAGCAATCCTCATTGTATTCTCTTCCTCCCTGTTGGGAGCAGCCGTAAGTCATGATTGCCATAAGGCATCCCCCTTCGCTCAGATCCGCATCTGTTCCATATAAATCTGTTACTAAAACTCAATTTCAAATTCCTCCGCGCCTCCCAGCACAATCCGGTCATGGCAGTGCAGTGTCTGCTTCTCCCCTGCCGGGATGCGCCTCCCATTGACAAAGGTCCCGTAGGTGGAGCCCTCATCGCGAATAAAAATTCCCCTCTGTCCCGGATCCAGCCACAAAGAGGCGTGAATCCGGCTGATTCCCTGAGTCTGTCCCGGATAAAGCAGCTGGCATTTTGCCGGGTCGCGGCCAATCGTCAGACGACCGTTCTCGACCAGATTCTGTCCGGCATACACGCCCCGGATCCCGTAGAGGCGGAATCTCTCCAACGGACATTTCGGGTCCTGCACAGTTTCAGATTTCTGACCATGGAAAGATTCGCCCAGAAGCGCCGCGCGGAATTCCCCGATCGTGTGGTAACGGTCGTCCGCTTTCACCGCCAGCGCCCGCATGATCGCCGCGGAAGCATTTTCGGGAATCTCGATCGGAAAAGAACGGATGTCTTTGATCCGATCCTCTCCCCTGCGTGACTGCGCGTCGGGGATCAGCTGCCCGGTCAGGCACAGGTACATGGTCGCAGCCAGTGCGTAAATATCTGTCCATGGTCCCTGACGGCCGCGTTTGCGATACTGCTCCTCCGGCGCAAACGGCTGTTTCAGAATGACCGAAAGACTGTGGCTCTGCCCGGCCACTGCAATGCGCGACGCACCGAAATCAATCAGCTTGACTGTGGAACCGATGTAAATATTATCCGGACTCACATCTCTGTGAATCACATAATCCCGATGGATGCATGCGAGCGCGTCCATCACCGGAAGGAGCAGAAGAAGCAGCTGATCATAGCGGAGCCTTCCTCCCATGTGCTTCCGGTAATGCGACAGATCCTCGCCCTCCAGATATTCCATCGCGTAGTAAGCCGTGTTGTTCTCCTGGAACAATTTCAGGACATGGATGATATTCGGGTGCGTCCGATAGCGGTAGATCATCTGCCCTTCGTCGCAAAAGCGCTTCAGGCCGTACCCGAAATAGTCCGATCCCTCCGCATCCACATGAATCCCGTCAGACGCGCGCTCCACCTTCGGCAGATTGGGGAAAAACTCCTTGATCGCGACACGCTCTCCCGTTTTCAGGTCATATCCGATATAGGTGACGCCAAAGCCGCCCCGTCCGAGCACGGTTCCGACCACATACCGGCCGGAAAGGATCGTCCCCGCAGGCAGCATTTTCGGCCGGTTTTTCCAGTCCGCCTCCGTTGCCCCGCAGTGCGGGCAGACTCCGTGCAAAACGCCTGTACGCATACACTTCAGACAGAGCCCGCCCTGCTCATTCTCCGGAACAAACGGGAGCGTCATTTCCGTCGTCCTGCTCTCCTGCGGCTTTATCACCCGTTTTTTCAGTTTATCCAGATACTCATTCCACTGTCCCATCGTTTCCAAACCCGCTGTGTCTCAATAGCCTCTTTCGTTATCGGAATTCCAGCACAAGAGCCGTATAGTTGTCCTGCCCGGTCCGATTCTTTGTCTGAATCATCTGATCCATCGCCTTGCAGGCATCGTCCACGGAAAGCTTCATCGCCCCCGCGATTTCTTCCTCACTCAGCGTGCCGAACACGCCGTCCGACATCAGCAGGATCCGGTCGCCCGTCTGCAGACGGAGCGGGCGGGTATTGCGGTCGATCTTCTCAATCTTACCCATCCCGATATAGCTGGTCAGCGCCTTGCGCTGCGGATCCTCCATCGCGGATTTCACACTGATCTCGCCTCTTGCCGCTTTCTCATCCAGTTCTACCGCGTAGACATGATCGCGGTTGATCTGAAGGAGATCGCCGTCCCGATAGAGATAGATGTGGCTGTCGCCGACCGAGAGCCAGTACATACTGTTGTCCTGGAACAGCACGGATACCACGGTGGAGCCGCTCTTTTGCGCTCCGCTTCTGCTTTGCATTTTATTGACATCATTGTTCGCGTAATTCAACATGGCCAGAAGCTTCTGGTCGCCGCGCAGCCGATCCGGCTGCATCTCAAAGGACTGCAGCATGGCAATCCCGACCCGCATGCTGACCTGGTCACCGTCCTTAAGGCCGCCCATGCCGTCCGCTACGACCGCGACCAGTCCGACGCCATCCGTACTCACAACAGCGCCGTCTCTGGAAAGGCCAAAGGAATCCTGCTGGCTGCTTCGCGAACCGATATTATGCAGCTTGCCGACCAGCAGCTGATTTCCGGCAGGCTCCGTTCCCGGCGCGGATAGCGGCTCTGCAGGCTGTCCGGTCTGCGAACCGGCATAACTGCTGATGCCTGTATCCGACATATTCTCACCGCCCTGAGCTGTATTTCCCTCATTGCGGGATCCGCTTCCGCCGGTGGAGGACGTACCATTCTTCGCGGCTTTCTCCCCGCTGTCGGTCCGTTTTTTCCTTAACAGGGCATACACGACCGCCGCGATCAGCGCCAGTACCACCACAATGCTCACTCCGAACATGACAGGATGGCTGGAAATCCATCCGCCCATACCGGCTTCCGTTGTGGTTTCTGTTTCCGTCTCAGCCACGATGTCAATGTCCTCTTCCTCATCATCTGAGGAGGCAGCTTCCCCGGCAGACGCCGCGTCTTCCGAAGTATCTGTTCCATCTGCTGTATCTGCGGCATCGCCCGATGTTCCTGCTTCGTCTGCTGTTCCCGCAGTGCTGCCCGAAGTGTCCGCTCCGCTTTGCGTTCCCGTATCGTCACCCGAAGTGTCCGCTCCGCTTTGCGTGCTGTCCGATGCGGTATTCTCCGAGCTTCCTGTCATCGGAAAGCTTATTCTCAGTTCTTCTTTACTCAACATTGTCCCAATCAAACCCTTCTCCGCAAAGCGGTATGAATATCAGTCTGGTCCGTCCGATCTCAATCACATCGTAAGCTTTCAGCTTCACGGTGGAGAGCACGACCTCATTGTTCAGTCTCACCAGGCTGCGCCCTTCCCCATTACCGAAATAGAATGACTTTCCTCTGGCATCATAGGCAAGTACCGCATGATTTACACGGGAAATGCTGTCGTCGCCACGGATGCAGATGTCCATCTGTTCACTTCGTCCGATATAATTGTTATCCGCATGGATACGATAATCCTGACCTTTCCGGGAGCCGGTCAGGCTGACCAGCCAGCCTACCACAGGGTTCACTCCGTTCTCCACATACCCTATCGTCTTCCCGTCATCTGCTCCATAAGGGTCTTCTGATTTCCATACCGACGCGCTCTTTTCCGCCAGTGCGGCCGCACCTGCTTCGACTGTCGGCCAGGTAGCCGAGATGCCGTCCGATATCGGCTCTGTCGGCGAATATCCGCCGCTCACCGTCGCGCTCTCCGAATCCTGCGGTTCACTGTCAAGCGGGATCGTGTTTCCGCCTCCCATTCTAATCTGCTGGCAGATCGGGCATTCCGTGCTTACTGATGCATCATAAAAGTGACCCTTCGGGCATTGTTTCAGTTCCATGGTAAATTCCTCCTGTTTTTTATTATTTTGTGAAATGATCCGGGCGGCAAATGGCTATGCATCGGAACGCAGACGTTCTTGAACCTTTTGTCCCCTGTATCATTCTATATGTAACTGCCAGGGACGGCATTTACATTTATAGAATATGAATCAGAAACTCATTTTTCTCCGAGGCCAGATAGAAACGCACGTCTCCTTTCAGCTTGTACGGCGTGTTCGGCTCCAGCTTCGTGCCGTTGGAGAAAAATGTTCCATACGTCGAGTTCCGGTCAATCAGCACCGGAAACCCATCCTTTTCCAGGATCTCACAGTGCACTGAGCTCACGCCCTTCGTGTCAGCCGGAAATGAGACATTAACTTTTGCGGCGTCCCTTCCGAAGATCAGGTGTCCTCCCTGCGTCAGCTCATATTTTTTCCCGGCATTCAGAATTCCGGTCGCTGTCACCGTCAGAAGCGCCTCTTTTTGCGTTTGCCCGCTCATGGTGAACCACCTGCGCAGCCGCTGCTCCCTTTTCTCTCTTTTCCCCCGGTTCGACCGGTGAAGCCGCCACAATCTGGCGGATGCATTTGCGCATGATAAAGAGCAGGAAAATCCAGGCAAGAATGATCAGCACCACATTATACACGAACAACTGCTTCAGATTATAAAGAAAGACAACCAGACCATCCGGCAGGATATAGAGTAAATCCTCCATCTCCATATTCCAGAATGTATGTAACAGGATCGCCGTCGCAAGGGACATAAGTGTCAGTGGATTCAATGCATCGGTCACTTTCAGCTTTTCCTGCCCTTTCTTTGCGAGCGCGATCGCGCCGCCATAGAAAGCCGCCCATACCGTATGGCCGCCAATAGCGAGCAGTCCGCGCAGCAGCTGTGTCTGCATCATGTTGCTCTGAATAATCCCGTTATAGGCTGCGTTCAGAGCGCTTTCCAGATCCACAGAATACTGACTCGCCACCTCCTCATAAGAGATAATCGCGTATTTCATCGCGCTTTCCATCGCGTAGCCACTTGTCTCAATCGCGGCAAACCCGGCTCCGACCGCCCCGCCGATCAGAATTCCCTGAATCCCATAGCGGTACTTCCCCCTCGTCAGGATCAGGTATACGATCAGAAACTTGGCGATTTCCTCCGGCCATGGACCTGCTATATAAGCCGCACTCGGCCAGTCTCCGATCTGCCTGATGAGCGCATTGACACAGAGGGAAAGAATTCCGCCGAGCAGCATCACACAGACAGCCTCCAGAATCGAGATATCACCCGGTATGTTCATCTCCCAGTAGAAAACCACGACCGCCAGCGGGATCGCGAATGCCGGAATCACATACAAAAACGCGATGGAAGATATGCTCCCCAGAAACTGCACAGCAAACATGGTGAGCACTGTGAGCACGATCGCGATGGCCGCTGCCCGTACAAACAGCCACGGTTTCTGCCACTGCTGCAGCATGGCGGACGGGGCGGGAACATTTCCGCGCATCCCCCGCGACATCTGGCGACTGGTCTGTTCCTTTGTATGCTGCTTAAACGTATCCGCAAAAATATCCTTCCAGTTGAAATTCTTCGTGATATCCGAAGCGTTTCTGAAAAATTCGGTATTCATCCTCTCATCCCCCCCTTTACCGTACTTCAAACGTGTTGGCCATATCCGCCAGATAAAACGCGTCGCCGCTTTTCAGTTCCTGAGGTATATTCGAAGTCAGCCTGAAGCCATTCTGCATAAAAGTGCCGTAAGTTGAGCCGAGATCCGTCACATACAGGCGTCCATCCTTTTTCTCCACCTTGCAGTGAAGCCCGCTGACGCCCTTTGTTCCGTCCGGATAGACCATATTGCAGCGGGACGCGTTCCGTCCGAATACCAGCGCTTTTTCTCCGACCTCCAACGTTTTTCCTCCAAAATATCCACCGACTCCCATCAGCCGCAGCCCCTGGTTCCCGGAAACAGCGCCTTCCTTTTCAAATTCCGGGAATTCCGGTTCCTGCCGTTCCTTTCTCCTGATCTCTCCCCGAAAATACATAACCGTACTGATAATCAGCACCGCCAGCGCTCCAAAAAACAGCGACAGGAACAAGGGCTGGTTGATCGGGGAGGAATATGGAAGATAGATTGTCTCTGTACCGGAGGTACTTCCTGTACTCCCGGTCCCGGAAGTACTGTCCGTACCAGAAGTCCCGGAAGCCTCGCTCATGCTTTCCGTCTCATAAGTACTTTCGCCGCTCCCGCCTGCTTCGCTCTCCCCGCCGGAATTCAGCAGAGAATCTGAGGGCAGGAACACGGAATATCCGCTGTCATCCGTCACACCGCATAAAATACCGCAGAGCTCCCCGTTTTCCGTGAAAATTCCGCCGCCTGAGAGGATCTGTTTGGACGCCCCCAGCGTATCCTCCAGAACGACTACCGTAAACCCGCCGACTTCCCCGGCATCCGCAATCTCACTCTGAATCGTTGTCATATACCCGGCAAGCGTATCGCTTGCCGTTCCATAATCCAAGCCGACGCAGTATACAGTCTCCTGTTTATAAAGCTCTGATAACCAGGCGGCATCCTCTTCCGTATAGCCGCCATAATTGCCATATGTATAGATCATCAGCAGACCCAGCTCTTCCAGAACGTACACATCAGAAAAATCCCCGGTGATGTTCTGATTCATACTCATATACGTGACGTAAGAAATATCATTGAAGCTGCTGTCATATCCGGCAAAAATATAAGATTCCGTACCGCTGCTCACCACGATTCCCGGTGATATCGCCACAACGTTGCCTGAAGAATCACATCCAAATACAATTCCAATGCCGTCCTCATTAATCTCCGGCGCCGCATGCACCGGCTTCGCGCCGATCACTGCAAAAAAAACGCACAATAACAGCCCCAGCAGAATCGGATAGCATTTTCCGACGGTGCTTCTTTTTGATCCTTCCATTTTCACATTCCTCCTTTGTCTGTCATATCCTGTTCTCTTACTGTCAGGAAATCATTTCTCTGCTCCCTTTCAGCAGCCTCTGTGTTTCGCAGGAATTTCTTTGATGCCTACAGTCTAACAGAATTCTCTCCAGCATTTTCTACTCGGAGTGTACAAGTGTATCGTCTGTCTCAAATCTATTTGTTGTTTTACTGTCAACGCACCTTCTTTCTTCACGGACTGCGACAAATTTATGTCACGATTATATATTATAATCGTCATAATAGCAACGTTTTTTCGTACTATTGCCGCGCATTTTATCCCTTTTACTATCTTTGTTCTGGCTTTTTACTAACGTCCTGTATATCGTTTTTACGTTTTATTTATATCGTTTATTTACATCTTGTGATTTCCGGGATTTCGGCTATCATGAATAACAGATGTGAATCCGACGGTTCTTTTCATGAATTTCGGTTTTCACAAAAACGGGGAAGAAAGCAAAGAATTTTTTTGAAATAATAGGAAAGACTGATCATATGAAGGATTCAAAAGAATTACAGGCACTCAACCGCATTCAGGAATTGTGTGAGGAGCGTGGCTGGTCCTACTACCGACTGGCCAAAGCCTCCGGCATCACCTATTCGACCCTGAACACCATGATCCATAAGCAGAATCTGCCCTCGCTTACGACGCTGCAGAAGATCTGCGACGGTTTTGGTATCTCCCTTACGGATTTTTTCGATCCGAACCGGGACGTAAGCGGACTGACCGATGAGCAGGCAAAATGTCTTTCCCTTTTTACTTCACTCACACCGCAAAAACAGGAACTGGCGCTCGCCTATATGAAAGGATTGTCAGAAAAATGACCGTTCTGCTTCACCGTGAAAGCAGAACGGTCATTTTTGTCATGATTCACTGAACACCACTTCCGCCGCAGCGGGTACAGGTGATCGTTCCGCTGCCATGGCATTTGTAGCAGGTTTCCTTTGATTCAGAGGATGTATCGCTGTGTCCGGAATAATTTGGAGTCTGAATATATACGATCTTATATCCCAGTCCGTCACAATTCGTACATGCAATCGTGCCTTCTCCATGACATTTCGTACACTTGATCGTGACGCCAGTGTCGTTATCGTCAGTATCGGTGTCATAATCAGTACTTCCTGAATTGCTGCCCGTACCACTATAGTCATCTGGCTGAGTCTCTGCAACAGTATCCGGTTCAGTCAAAGTAAAACCATTGCTGTAATAAATCGCCAAACCGGTTCTGCCGGATCCCGAATAATAATAATTTGCCTGAACAAGAACATCGTACGAACTACCATATATATTATCATCCGTTACAGAAGGTACATCCTCTGTACCCGTATAAGAAAATTCATAGTACTGGACGAGCAGGCCGGAGGATGAGATATAATCATTTTCTTTTGTGTTTACCAGCGAAAGCTCATACTGCGGCTCCTGTAAAAGATCAATGACTTCCGCTACAGCAGCGGATCCGTTATCAAGGTCAAAGCTATAGCTGATGAGGTGTCCATAGCTTCTGTATTCCATATCTTCACCGCGTGCGCAGTTCAGAAACACACCAACATCCGGAAGAACCGCTCCATCCGCTTCTTCCACATCTGATAAGGCATCCTCTTCAACATCTTCTCCTATAATAATAACTATTTCGTCGGACTGTGTCTGCGTATCGGAATCTTCCGACGCATCAGAAGACGAACCCTCTCTTGCCGCGGCGAATATGGATATCCCCGATGATGCGGAAGCCACAAGGATGGAATCCTCCGTCAGCGGAGCCGCACATGTTGTAAAGATCAAACCCATTGTCAATAATAATGCTGTACCTGTCTTTTTCATTGATAGAACCTCCTTAGTCTCATCTTTTTATAATTTTCACAATTCGATCATATTCATTTTTTCAGATTATAACGCTGAAACGCTATGTCGGCAGCCAAAAACTGTACCGTTCCTGATGTCATTAATATACACTGTCTCACGCATATAGACTTTGAAACAATCTTCTTCTGTATTGCCGTCCAGAGGCAATTTCGTAATACTCACAGGCGTTATTTTTTCAAGGGACTTTTAAACGAAAGCGCAAACTTTTTCAAGGGACTTTTTGAGTCAAGTGAAAACTTTTTCAAGTGGCTTTCGAAGGCAACATCCTGATCAAAAACATTTTGTTTATATTTTCTTGCACATCTGTTCCGCTCCGCTTCACCGTGAAAGCAGAACGGTCTTTTTGTCATAATATCTGAAAACTGCCGAAGAAATAGTCTGGGGGAACATAATCTGATGGTAAAATTTCCTGATGTTTTGCCGGAATGATTGTTTCCAGCCTCCAACTATAATCCTCTTTCCTGGCGCATAAAATAAAATCCTTATATAGTTCATCGCCAAGGCGAAATACATGACAGAAAACAAGGGATTCATCAAGCCCTTTTTCCACCGTGTATTTATTATAGGAGCCCATATAATGCAAGCTTATACTGGCGTAACCATCATAGCTTTTTCCGTCTGGAAGTGTGAGAAACATTTCGGGGTGGTGGAAATCCCTTGACAGTTTATACGGCGCATACACGCTGTTTAGAAGCCGCGAAGTTCTTACAGATGGGTCTTTCATCGTCTGAATCACATACCACGAGCTTTTCCCTTTTTTGCTGTAGACATGACTTTCATTGATCGCAAACGAACCGGTCTTTATGATGCCTGGTTTTTCCCCGGCTGTTTCGCCGTAAATTTCTATGGCATATCTACACTTTTCGTCTTTTACTGTCACCATATCTTTCCCAAAAAAGCTTTTTGAAAAATCATCCGTTGGCTTTTCCAAAAAAGGTGGAATCGGAACATCTCTCTTCTCTGCTTCCACTCTTTGATTTTCTTCACATTGCTCATATCTGGTATGGATTATGCGTCTTCTCGCATTATCAAACTTTTTTTGATAATATTTACTGATCCGCCTGAATATCCACTCTCCAATTGCTATACCAACTACCGGAGTGAGCAGCAAAGTCCGGTAGTCCGATGAATCCGGCTCCTCGATACTCAATATCATGATCAGGTAGATAATGAACAGCACAAGGGATGTGCCCACGCATATCGGTATTACGCTGTTTTGACTTCTCTCCAGCTTTTTTCTGTATTTATCAGCCAGCGCCTCAAAATCCGTATCACGCTCTTTGAACAAACGGTAAAACGATCGATTGTTCATTTCGTACCTCCCTGTCGTCGGGCCTTTTCCTGTCACAGACCATCAGAAACTGTCTGTTCCTGATGTCATTTAATATACGCTATTTCATCCTGTTTTTTTCTACTCACAGTAGATAAAAAATGCCCGGAATCGCTGCACAGCCTGCGGCGTTTCCGGGCATTTTGGGTAGCAAAATTAATTCATTTGTTTCGATTCCTGGCGCATTTCATTAAAAAGCGCCAACCCCCGCGAGCCCCTTCTTAAGCCGCTGTATGCCATCCAGAACCAGCGAGTGCGGGCAGGCGACATTCATGCGCAGGAACTGTGCGCCATTTCCGCCATAGGCGCTACCGGAGGAGACATACAGGCCGGTCTTCTCACGGATGATTTTTGCGAGGTCTGTTTGTTCAGGACAGGCAGACTCTTTCTTTGCGTTTGCGTTTCCGTCTGTATCAGCAGACCCGCTGCCTGAGTGCTGACTGTTTTTACGCGCCGCAGTCACCCACGCTCCGCAGTCCAGCCACATCAGATAGGTTGCTTTCGACGGCACCACATGCAGCTGCGGCATATGCTCCGCGGCGTATTCAGTCACTGTCTTTTTATTTTCTTCAATGTAGGCCCGCAGCGCATCCAGCCACGGTGCGCCTTTGGTAAAAGCCGCGACCGCCGCATCCACCGCGAAAGCGTTCGGCTCCGCCACCTCGTCCGTGTTCAGGCCTCGCCAGACCTTATGCCGCAGATTCTCATCAGGAACAGAGACGGCCGCCGTCTGCAGCCCGGCCAGATTGAAAGTCTTGGTCGGTGCCAGACAAGTCGCGCTGATCTCCCGGCAGGTATCCGACACAGAAGCAAATGGAATGTACTCGCAGCCCGGCGAAGTGAGATCACAATGAATCTCATCTGAGATCACCGTCACATGATATTTTTTGCAGAGGTCGCCGATGCGCGCAAGCGTATCTCGGTCCCATAGGTTCCCCGCCGGATTCTGCGGATTGCAAAGGATCATAAGCGACGTCTGCGGATCGGCAAGCTTTTCCTCCAGATCCGCAAAGTCCATGTGATAAGTTTCCCCG
This sequence comes from Lachnospiraceae bacterium, assembly GCA_021199655.1. Lineage (GTDB taxonomy): Bacteria > Bacillota > Clostridia > Lachnospirales > Lachnospiraceae > Choladousia. The sequence continues at coordinate 42,282 of JAJQHQ010000085.1, forward strand.
TCATACACCAGCGGGCTTCCCAGCACCTGCCGTCCGTTATTTAGAATTGAGTTAAAAAAAATATTATAGACCGGCGTCTGCACCAACACCTTTTCCGCGGGAGTCGTCAGCTTGCGCACCATGCTGGAGATAGCCGGTACAATACCCGTGCAGAAGATCAGCCAGTCCTTCTCCATCCGGAAGCCATGACGGCTCTCCCACCAGCCAATGTAAGCCTCATACCAGGCATCCGGAATCTCCGTATATCCGAACACACCGTGCGCAGCGCGCGCCTGAATGGCCTCCAGTATCTCCGGCGCCGCCTTAAAATCCATGTCCGCCACCCACATGGGCAGTTCATTTTCTTTCACATTCCATTTCAGGGAATTGGTATTGCTCCGGTCTACCGGAGTGTCAAAATCGTAAATCATAACGCGATTCCTTTCCGTGTTCTTACCATTCCAGTGTTAAGCCTCGTTTCGGTTCATTTTCTCCAGCGATCCATTTCTCATCTCCGGCAGATAATCACCGTCTTCGCCGGGTCAACCTTATCCTTCTCCAATATCAGTTCCCCGATGGACTCGGCGCGGATGCATCCGCCGGACGGGTTCATCACGCTGTCGATATGGCTGTCGATCTCTGCGTCCACCGTAGAATACTCAAACGCCAGCGTCGTGTTCAGCAGTCTGCAGTTCTTCATCACCAGATTGTCGATGTAGCACATGCCCTGCAGGCTCTCGACCGTGCAGTTGATCAGCGTCAGGTTCTTCGCGTTCCAGCCCAGATATTCCCCGGAGATGAACGAATCATACACCGTCACATTCTCGCTGTTCCAAAAGGAATCCTTCGACAACAGCCGGGAATTCCGGATCTCCACATTTTTCGCACCGTCAAACGAATAATTGCCGTAGAGAGTAAAATCCTGCACGGCCATATTCTCGCAGTTCATAGCAAAATAATCGCCCTTTGCAGTCACCCGTTCCAGACAAACATCGCAGCAGCTCCAGAGCGTCTCGGCCGCGTTCGGGAACGAAACATTCCGCAGGGTAAGATCCGTACAGCGGCGAAAGTTCTTCGGCGCCTCGATCGCGCAGTCCTCCACGGTCATGTGCTCTGTATACCACACTCCGGCCCGGCCCATCTCAAACCAGGTGCTGTTTTTCACTGAAATATTTTTCGCGTACCAGAGCGGATATTTCCATTTGAACATGCAGCCGTCCAGTTCTATATTCCGGCTCTCCTTAAGCGGAGATTCCCCGTCGTCAAAAATTGTATCCGTTATCATCAGGTCATGTCCCTGAAAGAGTGCCCGCTCCCCGGTCAGGCGTTTCTGATGAATCTTTGTTTTCTCACTCATGCAGCTATCCTCCCAAATGCAGTCTGTGCCAAAATTCGTTTCCGTCTCACACCATCTCAATCAGCCTTTTCAGCCAGCTGCCTTTTCAGTTCCACAATCTGTCTTTTCTGTTCCTCAAGCTGTCCTTTCTGCTCCTCAAGCTGTCCTTTCTGTTCCTCGATCTGGCCTTTCTGCTCCTCGATCTGGCCTTTCTG